>JAADJJ010000001.1:3324592-3989511 GCA_010092695.1 Enterobacteriaceae bacterium 4M9
GTTGAGCCAGTTTGAGCACATCTGCCGGCAGCATCGCCGGACCCGAACTAAAGTTGTAGACCTGAGCCATTTCCCTCACCACGCCTTAATGCCAATAATTTTTTCTGTGGACATCGGTTTTATCATCCGCTGCGAATGCCTGCAACGGGTAATCCCCAGGGGAAGTCATTGTGCTCGCAATCACACCGCCTGTTTCACTGTGTAAAAAGTCTGATGTCGCAGAAAAGGTATTCAACTCACCCGCAGCGTCCGGCAGGCTCGTATCCATCTGCGTTCGCCGCAGCGCGGGCAAGCGCTATCACTTCCGGGCGCAAGCGTGATAACACGGCTACAGTGCCCGCAGGCGTATTCGCCAGCCTGCGGCGGGGTGCGGTAGCTTGGGTTAAACTGCGCAGGCAGCACTGAAAGTCCGGGCTTTACCTCTTCATCAGGATAAAACCAGGTGCTCACACCGCCATCACTCTCAAGAATGGCAAGCCTTAGCTGACCGAGATGCTCAACACCGGACTGGCGCAGCGCCATAAAAAATTCCACCTCAGTGAAATGTTCCTTATGCAGACGTTCCCATACCAGTTCCCCCTGCTCCACCACCGCAATGGGCTTACCCTCCAGCCAGTCTTCCATTTTATCGCTGCGCGCCATCAGCCAGATAATCAGCCGGTAGAGCAGCGCAACGGTAATAAACACCGCGAGTGTCGGCAGCAGCGGCGTGTCGTCATACAGCGCCACGTCGCCTGCTGCTGAGCCTAGCGTCAAAATCATAATCACTTCAAATAGCGATAGCTGGCGCACGCCGCGCCGTCCGGTAATTTTGAGAAAGATAAACACCAGCAGAAAGCTGTAAAAACTACGCAGCGCCACTTCCATCAGGAAATCAACCGGCAGTTTATCGAAGGCCATACGGTGTAAATCAAAGGATTTCATTGCGTTCTCCGAAGCGAAATGAGTACTTCTGAGCATAGCAAGTGTTTATTTATCACCACGCCGGGGGCGAATATGGCGCTATTATCGTAAAGCCCGTATCATTGCGCGCTTCGCGTACGCCATCAAAGTGGACAGGTTATGACCCAAACATTCATCCCCGGTAAAGATGCCGCGCTGGAAGACTCCATCGCTCGCTTCCAGCAACAGTTAGCCGACCTTGGCTTTCATATAGAAGAAGCCTCCTGGCTAAACCCGGTACCTAACGTCTGGTCGGTACATATTCGCGACAAAGAGTGTGCGCTGTGCTTTACCAACGGCAAAGGCGCGACCAAAAAAGCGGCGCTGGCCTCGGCGCTGGGCGAATATTTTGAACGCCTTTCCACTAACTACTTTTTTGCCGATTTCTGGTTAGGCGAAAGCCAGGCCAACGCGCCGTTTGTGCATTATCCTGACGAACGCTGGTTCCCGTTGCCGGAAGACGACAGCCTGCCAGAAGGTATTCTGGACACGCATTTGCGCGCGTTTTACGACCCGGATGATGCGCTGAGCGCCTCCATGCTTGTTGATTTGCAAACCGGCAACAGCGAGCGTGGCATCTGCGCCCTGCCGTTTGTGCGCCAGTCAGACCAAAAGACCATTTATATTCCGATGAATATCGTTGGCAACCTGTATGTTTCCAACGGTATGTCAGCAGGCAACACCGCCAACGAAGCGCGGGTTCAGGGCTTATCCGAAGTCTTCGAACGCCACATCAAAAACCGCATTATTGCCGAGAGCATCAGCCTGCCGGAGATCCCCAAAGAGGTGCTGGCACGCTATCCTGGCGTTGTCGCCTCTATTGAAAAGCTCGAGGCAGAAGGTTTCCCGATTTTCGCCTACGACGGCTCGTTGGGTGGCAACTATCCGGTGATTTGCGTCGTGCTGTTTAACCCTGAAAACAGCACCTGTTTTGCCTCCTTTGGTGCACACCCGGACTTTGGCGTGGCACTGGAGCGTACCGTTACCGAGCTTTTACAGGGCCGCAGCCTTAAAGATTTAGACGTGTTTACGCCGCCGACCTTTGATGACGAAGAGGTCGCCGAGCACGCAAACCTGGAAACCCACTTCATCGACTCCAGCGGCCTGATTTCCTGGGATATGTTTAAACAGGATGCCGACTATCCGTTTGTTGACTGGGATTTCTCAGGCACAACGCAAGAAGAATTCGCCACGCTGATGGCGGTGTTCGCTAAAGAAGGCAAAGAAGTGTACATCGCTGACTACGAGCACCTGGGCGTTTACGCCTGCCGTATTCTGGTGCCGGGCATGTCCGATATCTATCCGGCAGAAGATCTGTGGCTGGCAAACAACAGTATGGGCAGCCACCTGCGTGAAACCATTCTGAGCCTGCCGGGCAGCGAATGGCAGCCGGAGCAATACCTGCGCCTGATTGAGCAGTTTGATGACGAAGGGCTGGACGATTTCACCCGCGTGCGTGAGCTGCTGGGCCTTGCAACCGGCAAAGACAACGGCTGGTATACGCTGCGCATTGGCGAACTGAAAGCGCTACTGGCGCTGGCAGGCGGCGATCTTGAGCAGGCGCTTATCTGGACGGAATGGACGATGGAGTTCAATGCCTCGGTGTTCAGTGAAGAACGCGCCCGCTTCTACCGCTGCCTGCAAACGCTGTTGCTGCTGGCACAGGAAGAAGATCGCAGCCCGTTGCAGTATCACCATGCCTTTGTGCGCATGTTTGGTGAGCAAACCGTGGATGCAGCCAGTGCCGCCATCAGTGGTGAAGCGCCATTCTGGGGCCTGCCGCCAGTCGATCTTGATTTGAAAGCCTTCCCGGCACATCAGTCGCTGCTCGGGGCGTGGGACAAGCTGCAGCGCGCAAAAGCCAAATTCTGGCAAAAGGGATAATTAATTGATTTACTCCCTTTGAGGTAGGTCTTTTTTTGCTATATTACGGGGCGATTTCATTGCCCCGTTTTTTATTTTTTCTCAGCACCCAATGAAATGTAAATTAAGCGTTAATTACGAGTGAACATTTATTTGTTCGCCGCGAAATAATGTTATTTATTTTCACCAAAAGATGAATAAATTTAACTTTTCCGGGAGGTAGCCAAAGTTAAAATTCAACTCATGCGATAATATTTAAAATTTATTTTTATTAAATAAATCAAATAGTTAACCTGAAAAAGAGCAATAAACACACTCTTTACAGGCCTTTCAGCCAGGCGATATATGATCTACATCAATTTCTCATCTATAATGCTTTGTTAGTATCATTTCGCCGAATTTAGTTAAGAGAGAGTTAGTGTGAAAGCTGACAACCCTTTTGATCTGTTACTTCCACCTGCTATGGCAAAAGTTGCTGAAGAAGCGGGTGTCTATAAGGCAACGAAACAACCGTTGACCACATTTTTCCTGGCGATTACCGCAGGCGTTTTTATCTCTATCGCGTTTGTCTTCTATATCACTGCAACCACAGGTTCAGCCGGTATGCCTTACGGCATGGCGAAACTGATTGGCGGTATCTGCTTCTCTCTCGGTTTGATTTTGTGCGTTGTCTGCGGGGCTGACCTGTTTACGTCCACCGTACTGATTGTTGTCGCAAAAGCCAGTGGCCGCATCAGTTGGGGGCAGTTGGCAAAAAACTGGGCCAACGTCTATTTTGGCAACCTGGTGGGCGCACTGCTTTTTGTCCTGCTAATCTGGCTTTCAGGGCAGTACATGGTCGCCAACGGTGCCTGGGGCTTAAATGTGCTGCAGACGGCTGACCATAAAGTCCATCACACTTTTGTTGAGGCTGTAAGCCTTGGCATTCTCGCTAACCTGATGGTTTGCCTCGCGGTCTGGATGAGCTACTCCGGGCGCAGCCTCACGGACAAGGCGTTAATCATGGTGCTCCCGGTTGCGATGTTTGTCGCCTGCGGTTTTGAGCACAGTATTGCGAACATGTTTATGATCCCAATGGGCATCCTGATTCGCAACTTTGCAACCCCGGAATTCTGGAGCGCTATTGGCTCCTCACCGGACAATTTTTCACATCTGACCGTAATGAACTTTATCACCGACAATCTGATTCCGGTAACAATCGGCAATATCATCGGTGGGGGTTTACTGGTTGGGTTGACATACTGGGTTATTTATCTGCGCGGCGGCAATAAGCACTAAGTTACCGTTGCCAGTAGATCAGAACTCCACATTAGAAGGTAGGTGTTACATGTCCGAGCTTAATGAAAAATTAGCCACAGCCTGGGACGGTTTTGCTAAAGGCGACTGGCAGAATGAAGTTAACGTACGTGACTTCATCCAGAAAAACTACACCCCGTATGAGGGTGACGAGTCCTTCCTGGCTGGTGCGACCGATGCAACTACCCGCCTGTGGGACAACGTGATGGAAGGCGTTAAACTGGAAAACCGCACCCATGCGCCAGTTGACTTTGACACCGCCGTTGCCTCTACTATCACCTCTCACGATGCCGGCTACATTGAAAAAAGCCTGGAAAAAATCGTTGGCCTGCAGACGGAAGCACCGCTTAAGCGCGCTATCATCCCGTTTGGCGGCATCAAAATGGTTGAAGGTTCCTGCAAAGCGTATGACCGCGAGCTGGACCCTGCTTTAAAGAAAATCTTCACCGACTTCCGTAAAACCCACAACCAGGGTGTATTCGACGTTTATACGCCGGACATCCTGCGCTGCCGTAAATCTGGCGTGCTGACCGGTCTGCCGGATGCCTACGGTCGTGGCCGTATCATCGGTGACTACCGTCGCGTTGCGCTGTACGGCATCGACTTCCTGATGAAAGACAAATTCGCGCAGTTCGGCTCTCTGCAGGCCGACATGGAAAACGGTGTTAACCTTGAAGACACCATCCGTCTGCGTGAAGAAATTGCTGAACAGCACCGTGCGCTGGGTCAGATCAAAGAGATGGCAGCCAAATATGGCTTCGATATCTCTGGTCCGGCAACCACCGCTCAGGAAGCTGTACAGTGGACCTACTTCGGCTACCTGGCCGCAGTTAAGTCTCAGAACGGTGCCGCTATGTCCTTCGGTCGCGTATCCAGCTTCCTGGACGTGTACATCGAACGTGACCTGAAAGCCGGTAAAATCACCGAGCAGGACGCACAGGAAATGATTGACCACCTGGTCATGAAACTGCGTATGGTTCGCTTCCTGCGTACCCCGGAATATGATGAGCTGTTCTCCGGCGACCCGATTTGGGCAACCGAATCTGTTGGCGGTATGGGTGTTGATGGCCGTACTCTGGTCACCAAAAGCAGCTTCCGCTTCCTGAACACCCTGTACACTATGGGGCCGTCTCCGGAGCCGAACATCACCATTCTGTGGTCTGAAAAACTGCCGCTGAGCTTCAAGAAATACGCCGCAAAAGTATCCATCGATACCTCATCTTTGCAGTATGAGAACGATGACCTGATGCGTCCGGACTTCAACAACGACGACTACGCTATCGCATGCTGCGTAAGCCCGATGGTTGTTGGTAAGCAAATGCAGTTCTTCGGCGCCCGTGCAAACCTGGCGAAAACCATGCTGTACGCTATCAACGGCGGCGTGGACGAAAAACTGAAAATGCAGGTGGGTCCGAAAACCGCACCTATCAAAGGTGACGTGCTGAACTTTGACGAAGTCATGGACAGCATGGACCACTTCATGGACTGGCTGGCTAAGCAGTATGTGACCGCGCTGAACGTGATTCACTACATGCACGACAAGTACAGCTATGAAGCTTCACTGATGGCGCTGCACGACCGCGACGTTATCCGCACCATGGCCTGCGGCATCGCTGGTCTGTCCGTTGCGGCTGACTCCTTGTCTGCTATCAAATACGCCAAAGTAAAACCGATTCGCGACGAAGATGGCCTGGCTATCGACTTCGAAATCGAAGGTGAATACCCGCAGTTCGGTAACAACGACTCACGCGTTGATGATATGGCCGTTGACCTGGTTGAACGTTTCATGAAGAAAATTCAGAAACTGAAAACCTACCGCAACGCTATCCCGACTCAGTCTGTTCTGACCATCACCTCTAACGTGGTTTATGGTAAGAAAACCGGTAACACCCCGGACGGCCGTCGCGCTGGCGCACCGTTTGGCCCGGGTGCTAACCCGATGCACGGTCGTGACCAGAAAGGTGCTGTTGCCTCTCTGACCTCTGTTGCTAAACTGCCGTTCGCCTATGCGAAAGATGGTATCTCCTATACCTTCTCCATCGTACCGAACGCGCTGGGTAAAGATGACGAAGTGCGTAAAACTAACCTTGCAGGCCTGATGGATGGTTACTTCCACCACGAAGCCAGCATTGAAGGTGGTCAGCACCTCAACGTTAACGTCATGAACCGCGAAATGCTGCTTGACGCGATGGAGCACCCGGAAAAATATCCGCAGCTGACCATCCGTGTATCCGGCTACGCTGTTCGCTTCAACTCTTTGACTAAAGAGCAGCAGCAGGACGTAATCACCCGTACTTTCACTCAGTCCATGTAATTTCCCGGACTGGCTGAAAAGGCGTAGAATAAAGGCCCCCTGGTGGGGCCTTTTTAATACCGCCGCCCTGCTCTCATGCAAGGCGCATGCATCAAGTCAACAGCCTGCTTTGCCAGCTATCTATACTTTGGGTAACTGCCAAAACAGACTCGACACAGCGGAACTCAAGCTGTGCATACACAAGCCCAGGATGGGCGATTTCTGGAGATATCACCGCAATGTCAGTTATTGGTCGAATCCACTCCTTCGAATCCTGCGGCACCGTTGACGGGCCAGGCATCCGTTTTATCACGTTCTTTCAGGGCTGCCTGATGCGCTGCCTGTACTGTCACAACCGCGATACCTGGGATACCCACGACGGGAAGGAAATCACGGTTGAGGAGCTGATGAACGATGTTGTCACCTACCGCCACTTTATGAATGCCTCCGGCGGCGGCGTCACCGCGTCTGGCGGAGAGGCCATGCTGCAGGCCGAGTTTGTGCGCGACTGGTTTCGCGCCTGCAGGAAAGAAGGCATCCATACCTGTCTGGATACCAACGGTTTTGTACGCCGCTACGATCCGGTAATTGACGAGCTGCTGGAGGTCACCGACCTGGTGATGCTTGACCTTAAACAGATGAACGATGAAGTCCACCAGCTACTGGTTGGGGTTTCTAACCACCGCACGCTGGAGTTTGCTCGCTATCTGGCGGGCAAAGGGATTAAAACCTGGATTCGCTATGTTGTGGTGCCCGGTTGGTCTGACGATGATGACTCAGCGCATCGTCTGGGCGAATTTACCCGCGATATGGGCAATGTCGAAAAAATCGAACTGCTGCCCTATCACGAACTGGGTAAACACAAATGGGTGGCGATGGGCGAAGAGTATAAACTCGATGGCGTAAAACCGCCGTCCAAAGAGACCATGGAGCGAGTGAAAGGCATTCTTGAACAGTACGGACACAAAGTGATGTACTGATATCAGCTGACACAATGCGTCTCGGGCCGGTTATTTACCGGCCCTTTTTATTGCCAGCGTAAAACCACGTCCTGTGGGCCTGGCCAGCAACACGTTTTGGCTTTGTCCTGTTGGCTTTGGCTTTAAATTTTACATCTTGTCAGGGATTGAGTGCGCCCTTTCAGAGCGTAATCAATAATACCTGCATAGCCAGGCAGATGTTGACTGTCAGTGCCCTGGTGGCTACATCACCGACAGCGCAAGTTTAACCAACCCACGAACCGTCTCTTCATCAACGCCGTCGCGAATCTGCACCGTCAGACCAAAAAACAGCGTTGTGAAGTACTCTGCCAGCACGCGAACTTTTACGTCCTGTGCAACATCACCTTCTGCCTGCCCGCGCAGCAGGCGCGACTCGAACAGCAGCGCCGTTCGCCGCCGTTCTTCGCTCAGTACACGTTGCACATCGGCACTCTCCTGCGGTCCACTCAGAGCAGTCAGCACCACAAAGCAGCCTTTGTGAGTGTGCTCGGCATAAAACTGTTCAACAGTGCGCTCAAACAGTTCGGTAATACCGGACTTCGCATCGGGTGCCTGGGTCAGCGCAATTTCCCGATAGCTGCCGTACTTGCGCAGATAGAGCTCCACGGCCTCCATAAACAGCTTTTCTTTGCTGCCGAAAGCGGCGTACAGGCTGGGAGGCTTAATCCCCATACTCCCGGTCAACAAAGAGAGCGACGCTCCTTCGTAGCCATAGAGCCAGAACACATCCATCGCTTTGTGCAAAGCCGCATCCCTGTCAAAAAAACGGGGTCTTCCTCGGGTTGCCGTTGCTTTAGTCATATCACACCACTTTATGTATCGATTGCTACAAAAAAAATTGACACCAGAATATCACATTATGTATCGTTCACTACAGAAAAGGTTGCCGGCCTCTTCCTGCTTTTCGCCATCCGGTATTACCTGCTTATTCAAAGCAGCCGCTGAGCGGCGCTTCCAGCGCATTTGCCCTCTCCGGCAGACTGGCTGCACGCTCAACTTTATGCCCGTTGAAGGTAGATATGATGAAAATGAAACCTGTACTACTGAGCGCCCTTATCGCAACCGCCGTCAGTCTGAGTGCCACCCATGCTGCACGCGCAGAGTATGACCCAAACCTAAAATCAATTGATACGCCGCCGCAGGTTTCCCAGCGGGGATTTGACCAGGTCAAAGCGCAAAAGCGCGGCCAGTATGCCGTGGCAAAGGGGCTGACCAGCAAGTTTATCGACGTTAATGGTCAACGTCTGCATTATGTTGAAGGTGGTAACAGCGGCACGCCGATTATTTTCATCCATGGTTTCGGTTCCACCTGGAAAATGTGGGAACCGGTGATGGAGAAATTCAAAGCTAACAATAAAGTCATCGCTATCGACTTACCAGGGCTGGGCCAGTCATCGCCGATTGCCAATGGGGATTATTCGGCTGAAAATGTGTCGCGTATTCTGCTTGCGACCATCAAAAAAATTACCGATAGCAAACAGATTTATTACGTCAGCCACGATCTGGGGAATTCAGCCTCTTATCCGCTGGTCGCAAACAACCAGGGCAGCTATATCAAAAAAGCGGTATTTATGGACTCGCCTATTCCTGACCGCGCGATGTTCACCTATCCCGGCTATACCCCGCAAGGCCCAGGTCTGGGCTGGCACTTTGGCTATTTCAGCTTCGGTGATATTGCTGAGAAACAAATTGCCGCCGACCCGTCACTGTTCTTCTCTTACTTCATAAAAACCTATGCGGGTAAGAAAGAGATTTTCACACCTGAGTTGCTTAGCGAGCTTATCGAGCCTTATTCAACCCGTGCGAGACTGCGTGCGGCATTTGGCTATTACAAATCACACGCAGATTCGGTGCAGCAAAACGAGGCCTTGCTTGCTGCGGGTAAAACGCTGCGCATCCCTTCAATGGCACTAACCGGCGCCAAAGGCGTCAACGATGTGCTGGTTAAAGAGATGAAGGCGCGTTTTGTGGCTGACCCGGCACAGTTTACCGGCATTATTCTGCCGGATACCGGGCACTGGATGGTGGAAGAGAATGCATCCGGGGTAACCAACGCACTCTCTTCATTCCTGTTCAAATAAACGCATTGTATGCATCAACAAAGCCTGCCAGCAGGCAGGCTTTGTTTTATGCCACTGGCCATACAGATACGAATACCGTCTGACGCAGTGTACTGGCAGCGACATTGGGCAACCCTGTCAGGCAACATCTTGCCCGGCGAAGTACACCAAAGAGGCTTAATGACATCAAGTCTAAGTCACTGATTTACGCCATCTGCACGTAGCCATAGTGAAAAGCGGCCATTGAATCTTGCCTCCCTGGCAGTGAGTGCGACTTTCCCACCCATTTAAGGTTGGTCTTATGAAAATGACACCTGCATTACTCCCTGTATTGATAGCCACCCTTCTCAGTCTGAGCACCACATCCAGTGCTCGTGCGCAGTACGATCCTGGCCTGAAATCTATTGACACTCCGCCACAGGAATCTCAACGACAGTTCAGGCTGATAAAAGCGCAAAAACGCGGCCAGTATGCGGTGGCACAAGGGCTGAGCAGCAAGTTTATCAACGTTGAGGGTCAGCGCCTGCACTATGTGGAAGGCGGTAGCAGCGGTACACCGATTGTGTTCATCCACGGATTCGGTTCGACCTGGAAGATGTGGGAGCCGGTAATGGAAAAATTCAAGGCTAACAACAAAGTCATCGCTATCGATTTACCGGGACTGGGACAGTCTGCTCCGATTGCCAATGATGATTATTCGGCTGAAAACGTCTCCCGTATTCTGCTGGCAGCCATTAAACAAATCGTGGGTAATAAACCGATTTATTATGTCAGCCACGATCTGGGGAACTCTGCGTCCTATCCGCTGGTTGCGAAAAACCAGGGCAACGTTGTCAAAAAAGTCGTCTTTATGGACTCACCTATCCCTGACCGTGCGATGTACACCTATCCGGGATACACGCCCAACGGCCCGGGACTGGGATGGCATTTTGGTTACTTTAGCTTTGGAGATATTGCCGAGAAGCAAATTTCTGCCGATCCGGCGCTATTTTTCTCCTACTTCATTACTACGTATGCGGGCAAGAAAGAAAAATTTACGCCTGCGCTGCTGAGTGAACTGACTGAGCCGTTTTCAACGCGTGAAAAAATACACGCGGCCCTCGGTTACTATCACTCGAAAACGCGCTCTATTGCGCAGAACGAAGCATTACTGGCCGCCGGGAAGACGTTACACATTCCGTCAATGGCACTGACCGGAGCCAAAGGCGTGAATACGGTGCTGGTAAATGAAATGAAAACTCGCTTTGTCGCCAATCCGGCGCAGTTCACCGGCACCATTCTGCCAGACACCGGCCACTGGATGACGGAAGAGAGCGCGCCAGAAGTTATCAACGCCCTGTCTTCATTCCTGCTCAAATAGCCTGTCTTAATGACTAATGCTGTTCATTTAAGGAGTGGTGGATGTTCCGTTCACTTGAAGCCCGACAACAAATGGGACTTCATTCGCGGTGAACGGGCAAAGAGGGCCACCGCGGCCCTATGCAATCTCCGGCGGCCCCGCCAGGAAATCGCCGCTTCGCGGTGCGCTCACCTCCCGGCGTTGCGCCTGCGGCCGACTCGACTCGACATCCTGTTTACTCGGCCCATCCCTGGGCCTCGCCCCTTCGGGGCCAACGCTTGCGGCGTTGTTCAACATTGCTCCCGGCAATGTTGTCGCCTCAGCCCGCCATCCCTGGCGGTCTGACCTTGTCTTCACGCCTCCGGCTCGCCGATTTCAGCGGGGGTCAGCAACCCCACACTGTATGCCTGTTCACCTTAAAAACGAATGAGTGCGCTGCTCATTTGTTTCAAGGAAAGAAAAAAGCCCGATGACTCGGGCCTTAAAAAGGCGTCACATTCTTAAGCATTAAAATGAATTTCTATTCATAAAAATGCTTAAGTGACTGGCATTGGTCTTAATGACAGGCTTTTTCTTCACTAAGCGCAATTACGCATGCGCCACCGGCGTGGGATGCTGGCCTGCTTTACGCAGCAGCATCATCAGATAGATAAACGACACGCTGGCAATAGTCACAAACAGCAGATCGTCAGAGTAGTTCTGCATGAGCATGGATGTCAGCGTCGGCCCCAGCAAGCTACCGATGGTATAGCTTAAAAGCAGCGCCTGGTTCATCGCCACCAGCTGATGTTGCCCGACTTTTTCACATGCCCAGGCCATCGCAACAGGGTAAAGCGTAAAACCCGCGGCTCCCAGGATAAACAGCGCTGGCCCCATCGCGGCGTCGCTAAGCATAGCCAGTGCACCGAGAATGACGACAAACACCTGCACACGCAGCACCAGCAGACGCCCGTAACGATCTGCCAGGCGTCCTATTGGCCACTGCCCGATAATCCCCGCGCTGACCATGACGGCCATCCAGAAGCCAATATGCGCATCACTGATACCCTGGTGGTTCAGCCACAGTGGCATCAGGCCATACAACGAACCGAGCACAATACCGGAAATCACACAGCCGTTAACGCCCAACCGCGCCTGACGCAGCAGCAGCATCGCCCACATGTGGGTTGATGCATCCGCTTCATTGTTCTGCGCGTTAACAATACGAGTAAACAGCAACGGCAATATTGCCGCCAGCACCATCGCAGTCACCCACGGCAGCACATTCATCAACCCGGTTGGTACTTTACTAATCAGAAGCTGTCCGGCCACCGTACCGAAGTAGTAAATCATCATATAGGCCGCCAGCAGGCGACCGCGGTTGCGCGAGGTGCCGCTGCACATCAGCGCGCTTTCTACTACCACCCAAATCATGGCGCAGCCAACGCCGGCAATAAAACGCCAGGCAAGCCAGCTCCAGAAGCCCTGCATCAGTCCGAGGCCCGCACAAGCCACGGCAAAAATAATGGAAGCCAGATAGTAGCTGCGGTTGAAACCCATTTTTTTGATAAGCGCCCCGGTGAGTAGCGTGCCCGCGAGGTTGCCGGTAAAATAGGACGAGCTGACCATACCCACCTGCCAGGTCGGCAGCCGGTCATGAGCAAGCCACAGCGGTACCAGCGTGTTCATTACCGCAATAGCGAGGGTCAACAAAAACAGGCCACAGAGCAGAAGAAGCACTGGCCGGGTCCAGACAGACATGAGTTTACAACCGTGAGGATGAAAGGAAATTGTGCGAATCATGCCACTGGCAAAAACATTGTCAATCCACCCATTTTGGGCCTGAGCACAAATTAGCGCACGACGATTTAAAATACTTATCCTCATGCATCAACGCAGCGTAAATATGAAGATTATTACATTGATATTAAATGCAATTCATGGCTAATCATCACGCATTCTCACGCGAAAAATTTCATCGAAAGGAAGATATTTCTTGAGGAACAAATCAGGCCCGACACAATAAAAAAACGCCCCGCATTAGCGAGGCGTTAACACTGAATGGCACGGTGAGAAATTCTCACCTCAGCGTTTATCCGGCGATAGCCATCCCCACGGTCATGTGCAGCCCGTAGAAAATACCGCGACCGATAAACTCACCGGCCAGCACCATCAGAAAAGCCACCGACAGCGTTGCCATACCCGGCTGCTGGCCCCTGAACTGAGGCACAATCCACAGCGCCAGCGCCGCGGCCAGTAGCACAACGCGCAGTGCGATAAGCATGCCATAATCCGGGACCAGCGCGCTTGCCTGAGCAACGGAGCTGGAGATGCCCGGCAGCGCCGCACTCTGCATCGTGATTGCCACCATGCTCGCCACCAACGCGACCAGCGAGACAACCGGCAGCAGGTTCAGGCCACGGCCTTTAACGCCGCCTGCACGCAACAGCAGGTAGCCCAGCAGCGGCCCGCCAATAAGCATCGTCAGGAAGAAACCGACCGGCGTCCAGACGGTGTTCCAGGTCGGGATGGTGTCAATAGTGCTGTAGACACGGCTCATCAGCCAGACAAACACCACGCCAAGCACCATTGTCGCAACAAGCCATATGCGGCCCAGCGCGGCTGGCATGCGGTTTATAACCGTCAGCAGCCACCAGAAACCACCGACGGCAAAAAACAGCGAGCCACCGGCAATTTCGTTACTCAGGCCAGACTGACCGATACGGTTAAGCGAGTTAAACGCACGCAGCGGTGAACCCAGGTGTGCTACTGAGGCAATAAAGGCAATGCCCATCAGTACCCACAACACAATCATGCTGCGCTCTACGCTGCGGCGCTGCGTATCGTTCAGTGCGCCCGACAGCAGCGCTGCCCCGACCACAATCACGGCTCCGGCAACACACTGGCCCAGCACGGTGAAGATGACCAGCGGCCATTCATGCCATCCACTTCCCATCTCACACCTCCTGCGGGTTTGCCAGATAGCCGGTTTTATCCCCGCACGGGCGGCTGTTGGCGTTGGGTTTAATTACAATATTCGGTTTTGTAAAGCGCGCTGACGGCAGCGGCGCCACTTCACCGAGGTTGCCATGACGCGCACGCAGCTCGTCAATCGGGCCAAAGTCCAGTGCACGCAGCGGGCAAGACTCCACGCAAATCGGCTTCTGGCCGTTACCCACGCGGTCGTAGCAACCGTCGCATTTGGTCATATGGCCTTTCTGCGCATTGTACTGCGGCGCGCCATACGGGCAGGCCATGTGGCAGTAGCGGCAACCGATACACACGTCTTCGTTAACGACCACAAAACCGTCTTCACGCTTATGCATGGCACCACTCGGGCACACTTTGGTGCACGCCGGGTCTTCACAGTGGTTGCACGAAATAGACAGGTAGTAGGCAAACACATTTTGATGCCAGACGCCGTTGTCTTCCTGCCAGTCACCGCCTGCGTATTCGTAAATACGGCGGAAGCTGACGTCCGGCGTTAAATCTTTGTAATCTTTACAGGCCAGCTCGCAGGTTTTGCAACCGGTGCAGCGGCTGGAATCAATATAAAAACCATACTGGGTTGTCATTTATTCTTCCTCACGCCTTCTCAACCTGAACCAGGTTGGAGTGGGATGGATTACCCTTCGCCAGTGGCGACGGACGCTGCGTGGTCAATACGTTGATACTGCCCGCATGATCCACCCCCTTCGCATCGGGCGCATACCAGGCGCCTTCACCCAGCGCGACAACACCCGGGATAATACGCGGCGTGACTTTGGCAGCAATGCGTACTTCGCCACGTCCGTTGAAGATGCGCACCATGTCGCCATTAGCAATACCGCGGCGGCTGGCATCCACTGGGTTTATCCACATTTCCTGACGGCAGGCCGCCTTCAGCACATCGACGTTGCCGTAGGTTGAGTGCGCGCGAGCTTTGTAATGAAAGCCGGTCATCTGCAACGGATATTGCGCCGTAAGCGGATCGTCATAGTTCTCAAAGCCTGAGCTGTGTACCGGCAGCGGATCGATAACATCGCCCGCTTCCAGCTGCCAGGTCGCGGCTTTTTCAGCAAGCTCTGCTGAGTAGATTTCAATCTTGCCCGACGGCGTGGTCAGCGGATTGGCCTGCGGATCCTCACGGAATGCTTTATAGGCAACGTGGTGACCACCAGGATCGCGCTGTTTGAAGATCCCCTGCTCGCGGAAGGTTTCAAAATCCGGCAGTTCTGGAATTTCAGCCTGAGACAGCGCATACAGATGGCGCATCCAGCCTTCCTGCGTGCGACCTTCGGTAAACTGCTGCTCCACATTCATGCGCTTTGCAATCTCGCTGGTCATCTCATAGATGGTTTTGCACTCAAAGCGCGGCTTGATTACCTGGTCAGCAAAAATGACGTAAGACATGTTGCCGCAGGAGGCATCCAGCGCGAAGTCCATCTGCTCAGACGCGGTGCAGTCCGGCAGCACGATATCTGCGTATTTCGCAGACGACGTCATATGGTTGTCGATGACCACAATCAGCTCGCACTTCTTGTCATCCTGCAGGATGTCGTGGGTACGGTTTATCTGCGAGTGCTGGTTAATCAGACAGTTGCCCGCGTAGTTCCAGATCATCTTGATCGGCACATCGAGTTTGTCTTTACCGCGCACGCCGTCGCGAGTGGCCGTCATTTCCGAACCACGCTCGATAGCATCGGTCCACAGGAACATGGAAATGCTGGTTTCAATCGGATTTTCCAGCGTTGGCATACGCACAAATGGCAGGTCGTAGGAACCTTCACGCGCGCCAGAGTTGCCGCCATGGATCCCCACATTGCCGGTCAGAATCGGCAACATGGCGATGGCACGTGAGACCAGCTCACCGTTTGCATGACGCTGTGGACCCCAGCCCTGGCAAATATAGGCCGGTTTTGCCGTGCCGATTTCGCGCGCCAGCTTCACAATACGCTCGGCCGGAATGCCGGTAATGGTGGATGCCCACTGTGGCGTTTTGGCGACACCGTCATTGCCCTGGCCCAGGATATAAGCCTTATAACTGGCGTTAGCCGGTGCGCCTTCGGGCAACGTTTTCTCGTCATAACCCACGCAGTATTTATCAAGGAACGGCTGGTCAACCAGGTTTTCCTCAATCATCACATAAGCGAGGCCAGCAACCAGTGCGGCATCGGTGCCCGGGCGAATCGGGATCCACTCGTCTTCACGGCCAGCACCGGTATCGGTATAGCGCGGATCGATGATTATCATGCGCGCTTTTGACTTCTGGCGCGCCTGTTCGACGTAATACGTTACGCCGCCGCCGCTCATGCGCGTTTCGCCAGGGTTATTCCCGAAGAACACCACAAGCTGGCTATTTTCGATATCAGACGGGCTGTTACCGTCTGCCCAACCGCCGTAGGTATAGTTCAGGCCTTCGGCAATCTGTGCTGTTGAGTAGTCGCCGTAGTGGTTGAGGTAACCACCAACGCAGTTCATCAGGCGGGCAATCAGTGTGTTGCCCGGCGGCCAGGAACGGGTCATCGTGCCGCCGAGGGTGCCGGTACCGTAGTTCAGGTAAATGGACTCGTTACCGTAGTCGTTAATCAGGCGCTTCATATTGCTGGCGATGGTGTCGTACGCCTCCTCCCAGGTGATACGCTCAAACTTACCTTCGCCGCGTTTGCCCACCCGCTTCATTGGGTACTTCAGGCGATCGGGGTTATAGACGCGGCGGCGCATGGAGCGTCCGCGCAGACAGGCGCGGACCTGGTGCAGGCCTTCGTAGTCATCATCACCGGTGTTGTCGGTTTCGACATATTTGATTTCGCCATCAACAACATGCATACGCAGCGGGCAACGGCTGCCGCAGTTAACGGTACAGGCGCTCCAGACTACTTTTTCGGGCTTCGGTTGTGACGAATTATCGGCGGCGAAAACACCGTGTGAGAACGGCAAGCTCAACGCACCGCTGGCGGCAGCAAGCCCGCACAAGGTGGTGTTTTTCACCAGTGAACGGCGGCTAACCTCCGCCGCCAGCATTGCGTCGGGGGGATTTTGTTTCATAACGACACACTCATTGCTTTACAGGAAATGGTTGACGCCACAGCGCCACCCGAAAATTGAAAGGAGCGATATCGGATTATCCGTTAACGGATACTTATTGATGAGTTCCTGCTCCCTCGTGCGCAGAATGTTACCCCCAAAGAGGTAATGAATATTGTCAGATATCAATTCACCCGAGAATAGCTCGCTATTTGTCACAATTATTCAGGTAATAATTCTTATTTTACGCTTAAAACAGCTCGATATATAATTTGTTATACAACCAGACATCTTCTATGTAGCAACACGAACGCTCAAAAAAACCACAAGCAATGCGCTGTACTCGTTGATATTGCTTATCAATTGCAACACGGAATAGGCTATTTGTGCAGTCTGCCAGGCTGGCATATAAGGAAATCGCGAGTTGGGGTTTAAAAGGAAACTAAACAGAGAGTGTCGGACATACACCAGAGCAGGCCATATCGTCAGAGGTTTATCCCGTATTGATCGCTGGTGCGGCCCCTGGTTCAGTGGTGTGCCACAAGTCTATCAGCACAACCAATAAGTACCGTAAAAAACCATCTGCTTAACAGCTGGTAGCGATTTCGCCCTATAGGACGTACTTAACTCCTCTAAACAGAAGCCTATTTCTCTTCTGAACGATTAAATCCAGAGACAATAAGGCAACGCCAAAACCTGTTGCTGAACACCTTCACACGAGATGGTCATGCAGGAATAAAAAAAGCGCCCCGCAGGGCGCTTTTCTCATTGCTGACGACATCAGCCAATGTATTCAAGACCGTTCATATACGGACGTAACACTTCAGGTACTTCAATGCGTCCGTCTGCCTGCTGGTAGTTTTCCAGCACCGCAACCAGTGTGCGGCCTACAGCCAGACCAGAACCGTTCAGCGTGTGCACCAGGCGGGTTTTCTTGTCCGCCTTGCTACGACAACGAGCCTGCATACGGCGTGCCTGGAAATCCCCCACGTTGGAGCAGGAAGAAATCTCACGGTAGGTGTTCTGCGCCGGTACCCACACTTCCAGGTCGTAGGTTTTGCAGGCACCAAAGCCCATATCGCCCGTGCAGAGAATGATTTTACGGTATGGCAGGTTCAGCAGTTGTAGCACTTTCTCAGCATGGCCGGTCATTTCTTCCAGCGCATCCATTGAGTTGTCCGGGTTCGCAATCTGCACCATTTCCACTTTATCGAACTGGTGCATACGGATCAGACCGCGAGTATCACGCCCGTAAGATCCAGCTTCCGAACGGAAGCACGGCGTGTGCGCCGTCATTTTGATCGGCAGCGCTTCTTCTTCAAGGATCTCGTCGCGTACCAGGTTGGTCAAAGGCACTTCTGCCGTTGGGATCAGCGCATAGTTGCTGCTGTCGGCTTCTTCTTCCAGCGGACGCGTGTGGAACAGGTCACCGGCAAATTTCGGCAGCTGACCGGTACCATAGAGCGTGTCATGGTTAACCAGGTAAGGCACGTAGTTTTCACTGTAGCCATGCTGTTCGGTGTGCAAATCCAGCATAAACTGCGCCAGTGCGCGGTGCATGCGGGCAATCTGCCCCTTCATCACCACAAAGCGTGAGCCGGTGAGCTTCACCGCTGCAGCAAAATCCAGCCCGGCGTGCATTTCACCCAGCGTCACATGATCGCGAACGTCAAAATCGAAGGTACGCGGTGTGCCCCAGCGGCTGACTTCAACGTTGTCGTTTTCGTCTTTACCCACTGGCACGCAGTCATCCGGAATATTCGGGATGGTCAGCGCGTAATCGCGAATTTCTTTGAGCAGCTCGTCCAGCTCGGCTTTAGCCGTATCCAGATCTTCGCCCAGCTGATTGACCTGCAGACGCAGCGGTTCAATGTCTTCGCCGCGCGCTTTCGCCTGGCCGATGGACTTCGATCGTGCGTTACGATCTGCCTGCAGGTTTTCTGTTTTTACCTGCAGCACTTTGCGACGCTCTTCGAGCGCGCGCAGCTTATCAACATCCAGCTTAAAGCCCCGGCGTGCCAGTTTTTCAGCGACTGCGTCTGGCTCGTTACGCAGCAGATTGGGATCGAGCATGCTTATCCTGTGCTTATCGAATAATAAAAGGAAACGCGACCACAGCCCGCGGTCGCGTTAAGTCGTGTTCTTTTCAGGCACCTGAGCGGCTAACCTCGCCGTCCGGACTGAAACGTCTGGTAACCTTACCGCAACGCCCGCATCAGCGGTAGCGTTTTGTCGGGCTATTTTGATCCTGTTCCGCAAGCCAGGCGAGCTTTTCACCAATCTTGCCTTCCAGCCCTCTGGCGGTGGGATGATAGTAGCGCGTTTGCGCCATTTCCGGCGGCAGATAGCTCTCTCCGGCGGCATAGGCGTTTGGTTCGTCATGGGCATAGCGATATTCCTGCCCGTAGCCCATTTCTTTCATAAGCTTCGTCGGCGCATTACGCAAATGGACCGGCACGTCATAGTCCGGGCGCTCACGGGCATCGGCCATTGCCGCTTTGAATGCGGTATACACGGCGTTGCTCTTGGGCGCACAGGCCAGATACACCAGCGCCTGAGCAATTGCCCTTTCGCCTTCTGCCGGACCAACTCGCGTGAAGCAGTCCCAGGCAGCAATCGCCACCTGCATGGCTCGCGGGTCGGCGTTACCAATATCTTCTGAAGCAATCGCCAGGCAGCGGCGTGCAACGTAAAGCGGATCGCCGCCGGCGCTGATGATGCGCGCATACCAGTACAGCGCACCGTCAGGCGAAGAACCGCGCACAGATTTATGCACGGCCGAGATAAGATCGTAGAACCGGTCGCCTTTGTTATCAAAACGGGCGCTGCGTTCACCGGCAATTTCGGTCAAAAGCTCTGGTTTGAGCACCCGTTTGCCCGCATCGTCAATGTCGGCCATATCGGCCATCATTTCCAGGGTATTGAGCGCGCGACGCGCATCGCCGTTCACCAGTTCGGCAATGGCGTGGCGCGTTTCATCGGGCAGGACAATATCCTGACTGCCATAGCCACGTGCTTTATCTTCCATTGCCTGGTCAAGGACTGTTTCAATGTCTTCAACGGTGAGCGATTTCAGAAGGTAAACGCGCGCGCGCGACAGCAGTGCGGAATTCAGTTCAAACGACGGGTTTTCGGTAGTCGCACCAATAAAGGTAATGGTGCCGTCTTCAATATGCGGCAGAAAAGCGTCCTGCTGGCTTTTGTTAAAGCGATGTACTTCGTCCACAAACAGAATGGTACGTCTACCTGCGTTACGGTTCTGGCGCGCCCGCTCGATAGCTTCCCGAATCTCCTTCACGCCCGAGGTCACCGCAGAGATGCGTTCAACGTCGGCATCAGCATAGTGAGCAATCACTTCTGCCAGCGTCGTTTTGCCTGTACCGGGCGGTCCCCAGAGGATCATAGAGTGCAGATGTCCGGCCTCAATAGCCTTTGGGAGCGGCTTGCCCGGCGCCAACAGGTGCTGCTGGCCGATATACTGAGCAAGGTTTTCTGGCCGCATGCGCGCGGCCAGAGGCTGGAAGCTGTTTTCGGAAAAATCGAGCGACAGGTTACTCACTCAAACCTCACTGACGTTGGTCGTCCACCGTCACGCCCTGTGGCGGAGTAAATTTGAATTTAGCAGCATCAACGGTGCCATTCTGCTGGGTTTTCAGCGTATAGCTGCTTTGCTGGCCATCCTGCTCAATCGCACTGAATTGATTAATAGTGCCGTTGCTGCTGACATTAATCGTGAACTGCTTGAGGTTACCGCCGCCACTTTTTGGCGTCAGTTCAAAGCTGTCACCAGCCTGATTGATGTTGTACTGCTGCCAGTCACTGGTTTGGTTGCGGGCGATCAACATAAACGGCGTGTTGCTGGTGGCATCTTTAAGCCAGGTCGCCGTTGCCTGCTCAACAAACGGATTGTAGAACCACAGCGTTTTACCATCGGAGACCAGCACGCTTTCATCAGGCTGAGTCATATGCCAGTTGAAAAGATTCGGACGTTTCACCCACAGGTCACCCTGACCTTCCTGCACGGCAGCGCCACCTGCATCGGTGACTTTTTGCGTAAAGCTGGCATGGAAGCTGTTGACCTTGTCCAGACGGCTTTTCAGCGCACTGGCTGCGTCAGCCCACGCCTGGCTTACTGCCAGAGAAGAAAATAAGGCACAGGCAATCGCAATCTTTTTCATAATGTTCCCTTATGCAACGGCCCCTGACGGGGCCTGATACAATCAATGTGGCCTGAATATGCCTGTATAGACAGCAGAAAAGACTGAGTTTTCTGCTGGTTACCGTTCTTTACAAAACATGTGGTTTATTCAAATGGCGGCGGGGCCAGCACTTCACGATTACCGTTATGGCCCTGTGGGCTCACGATACCCTGAGCTTCCATCTGCTCAATGATACGCGCTGCACGGTTATAGCCAATACGGAACTGACGCTGTACGCCGGAGATAGACGCTTTGCGTTTTTCCACCACAAACGACACCGCCTGGTCAAACAGCGGATCAAGCTCCTCGTCACCGTCGAAGCTGCCCGTACCGCCTTCGCTTTGAGCATCCGAGGTGATGCCTTCCACATACTGCGGACGCCCGCGCGCTTTCCAGTCCTGCACCACCGCGTGCACTTCCTGGTCGCGAACAAACGCACCGTGGACACGCACTGGCGTGGTCGAGTTCGGCCCGGAGTAGAGCATATCCCCCATGCCGAGCAGCGATTCTGCGCCGCCCTGGTCAAGAATGGTGCGAGAGTCGATTTTGCTCGATACGGTAAACGCAATACGCGTCGGGATGTTGGCTTTAATCAGGCCAGTGATGACATCCACAGACGGACGCTGGGTCGCCAGTACCAGGTGGATACCGGCCGCACGCGCTTTCTGCGCCAGGCGAGCGATAAGCTCTTCGACTTTTTTACCAACCGTCATCATCAGGTCGGCAAATTCATCGACCAGCACCACAATGTAAGGCAGCTTTTCAAGCACCGGATGCGTAACATCCATACTGTCGCCAGGCTTCCAGAACGGATCCGGAATTGGGCGTCCCATGCGTTCTGCTTCCATCACGCGTTCGTTATAACCGGCAAGGTTACGCACGCCCAGCGCCGACATCAGCTTATAGCGACGCTCCATCTCGTTAACACTCCAGCGCAGCGCGTTAGCAGCATCTTTCATGTCAGTGACGACTTCGGTCAGCAAATGTGGAATGCCTTCATAGACAGAAAGCTCCAGCATTTTCGGGTCGATCATGATAAAGCGCACTTCTTCTGGTGTCGCTTTATAGAGCATGCTGAGGATCATCGCGTTAACCCCCACCGACTTACCGGAACCGGTTGTCCCTGCCACCAACAGGTGTGGCATTTTCTGCAAGTCGGCTACCACCGGATCACCGGCAATATCTTTACCCAGCACCACCGTCAGCGGCGATGGGTTATCACGAAACTTCTGGCAATCCAGCACTTCGCGCAGATAAACGGTCTGACGCTTCTTGTTCGGCAACTCAAGTCCGACATAAGGCTTACCCGGAATAACTTCAACCACGCGCACCGCAACGGTTGACAGCGAACGCGCCAGGTCACGTGACAGGTTCGAGATACGCGCCGCCTTCACACCCGGTGCCAGATTCAACTCAAAGCGAGTAATGACTGGACCCGGTGAATAGTTGACAACATCGGCCTTAATGCGAAAGTCAGCCAGACGAGCTTCTACCAGACGCGCCATCTGCTCAAGGGCGAAGGTATCTACCGGCTCTACTTCGGCAGGCGGTGACGTCAACAGATCCAGCGACGGCAACGGCGTAGTCGGTTTGATCATGGAACGATCGTCACCGTTACGCATCAGGAACGGGTGGATCAGACTGTCTTTCGGCTGTGCGGCTGGCGGTTGTGCCTGCGGTTCGGCCTGAGCGGGCGTATACCCCTGGGACTGAGCAGCCTGGTATTGCGGCTGTACAGGCTGATGACCCGGCTGCTGAGGCTGCGCTGGCTGATACTGCTGCTGTACAGGCGGGTAGCCCGGCTGTTGCGGCTGCGCCGGTTGATACTGCTGCTGGGCAGGCTGATAGCCCGGCTGCTGAGGCTGCGCCGGTTGATACTGCTGCTGTGCAGGCGGGTAGCCCGGCTGTTGCGGCTGCGCGGGCTGGTACTGCTGCTGGGCAGGCTGATAGCCTGGCTGCTGAGGCTGCGTCGGCTGATACTGCTGCTGTGCAGGCGGGTAGCCTGGCTGCTGGGGCTGCGCCGGCTGATACTGCTGCTGTGCAGGCTGATAGCCCGGCTGTTGCGGCTGTACCGGTTGATACTGTGGTTGTGCAGGTTGATAGGCGGGTTGCTGTGCCTGAACCGTTTGGAAAGGCTGTTGCTCTGCTGGTTGGGATACCACAGGGTCCGCTACCTGCTGCTGCGCGCCGTAACGCGTCTGCTGACTTTGCGCAAACTGGCGTGCCAGCTCGTCATGCTCATCGGTAAACTCATCATCTTCGGCTTCTGCACCCTGTTCGTGCTGGTATTCTTCACCGTAACGTTGCTGCTGCGAAGCAGCGAACTGGCGCCCCAGTTCATCCTGTTCAAAAGCGTCCGCTTCTTCATCACTCAGGTGGGCCGTTTGCGCCATGCGCAGGCTGGCTTCCTGGCGCTCGCGCTCCTCAGCCATGCGCTGTGAAGGCAATTTAATGCCAAACGCCGATGATGCCAGTTCACGACGGGTTGGCACGCGCACACGATTTGGGCGCGGTAGCTGCGGACCTATGCCTTCTTTAACCTGTGCACGCGGCGCAGCGGCGGCGGTAAAGATTGGTGCGGCAACAGCAGCAACCCTGGCAGCTTCAATAGCCGCCTGCTCAGACAACGCGCCTTCAACCGCCGCAGCGGTGCCGCTGAGGTCAGGCGTCGGAATATCTGATGATAATGAAGGGGAAGAAGCTCGCCCATTTTGTTGCAACTGTTGCGCCTCATCCGGCACCGGCTGGTACCAGGCCGCCAGTTGCTCGCGCTCACGCGCGCGTTTCTCTTCTACTTCTTCAAAATAATAAAGCGGCGGTCGCACCGGCTTTTCAGGTTCACCCGCAGGCTCTGATGGCGAGGCAAAGGCTCCTGCTGCAGGTTGCTGTTTATCCCCGGCAGATTGTTGCACCTGCACAGGTTGCGGCGCTGCTGCCTCAAACGGCTGCGGTGCGGGCGTGAACTGTGGCGGCTCGGATACTGCGCCCTGCCCCGGCATAGCAGGCTGTGGCGCCCATGCGGGCGGTACGCTCTGTGCAGCTGGAGCGTAAGCTTCAGGAGGCATGCCGTGAGGTGCATGAAGGTAGGGTTCTGCGACACTTTCTTGTGCAATGTGTTGCGGCTGTACCGCCCCGGCGCCCTGGACATTATTTTGTAAATGAACCGGTGCAGCGCCATGCGCATAACTCTCAGGCGCAGGCGCCAGTCGCGGCTCCGGTGTGGAGGTCGTCGGCGCAGGCTCCCAGACAACAGACGGCGCAGCATCAGGCGCTGGCATCTGTACCTGTGGCATAACAGGCGCCTCGGCTGCGGTTTCAGCCCAGGGCTGCGGTGCTACCGGTGCGGTGATGGCGCTACCGCTGAGCAGCGGATCGTGGATATCTACAGGTGCCTGCTGCGTAGCCCGGTTGCCGGAAAACAAAACATCGTCCGGTGCAGCGGCATCGCGCGGTGTCGCAAATAGCGGATCATCCTCGTCGTCCATACGCTTGCCGGAAAACAAAGCGGCATCAGTTTTACGGGCAACGGGGTTAACAAATTTTTCGGCTATACGCTGGCGGCGCAGACGCGCCATCTTCAGCAAACGTTCACGACGAGACTCGCGCGGCGCGTCATTCGCCTCACCGTCTACGTCATCGTCATAGTCGTCGTCATCGTATTCATCATCCTGCCAGGTGTTGTCACGGCGCGTGCGGTTTGTCGCAAACGTCAACACCATCATGACAAAGCTGCCAATCTTCTCGGCGATGTTTATCCACGACCAGCCGGTGAATAATGTCAGCCCGGCAGCCCAGACGCACAGCAGCGCGATAGTCCCACCAATGCTGTTTAGCATAGGCATCATCGCGGTACTGAGCAGGCTGCCGATAACTCCGCCTGAGGCGAAGTACCAGATATCATCAGCGTTAATGGCCGCTAACCCGCAGGCAGAGACAACCAGCGCCAGAGCACCAATCAGGCGCAGCGCCAGCGCAAAATAATCAATGAATTCGTCATTATCACGCCGCAGCCAGGCAAACCAACAGCCCCCAAGCATAATCACGGGAATGGTGTAGGCCATTACGCCAAATATAAAAAGTAGCGTATCGGCAAACCATGCGCCGGGTATACCACCGAGATTATGAATAGGCTCATGCCATGCAGTCTGCGACCAACTGGGGTCGGAAGGATTAAAACTGAGCAGCGCCACCATCAGGTAGACGGCAAAAAGGGCAACAAGAACCAGCAACGCCTCATAAAGCCGACGTCCACTGCTTAACCTTGTCATGGTGACTTCTTTATCTTCTGTATATTCCTGGCTCAAGAAAGGCTCTCCAGGTTCCTTTTGCTAAAACGGACAGCAGCGCCGGGTCGCCCCGGCACTGCTGCTGTATGGATTAACAGGAGTGTAATCAAACTACACCGATTTTGCACCTGTTGTTCCGTGTTTAGCGGGTCTTAATCACCAGGCGATTACTTTGCTTCACTTCTTCCATGACCACGTAAGTACGTGTGTCATTAACGCCCGGCAGACGCAGCAGGGTTTCCCCTAACAGCTTACGATACGCCGACATATCGGGTACACGGGTCTTCAGCAGGTAGTCGAAATCACCAGAAACCAGGTGGCATTCCTGAATTTCCTCAAGTTTCTGTACCGCTGAATTGAACTGCTCAAACACATCCGGTGCACCACGATTCAGAGTTATCTCAACAAAAACCAGCAGTGATGCATCCAGATAATGAGGGTTGAGTAGCGCGGTATAACCCTGAATAAAGCCCTGTCGCTCCAGGCGACGCACGCGCTCAAGACACGGGGTCGGTGAAAGACCCACACGTTTTGAAAGCTCAACGTTGGAAATACGACCGTCTTTTTGCAGTTCATTAAGAATATTACGATCGATACGGTCGAGATCTTTGCCAGGGCGCTTCTTGCTATCTACCATTATTATTGTCTCTCTATATTCCTTCCTTCACCTGCCATGACCCTGAAACGCTCATTGTTTCCGGGTAGTCGTAAGAAGACCGTTGCCCCACAGGCAGCTCCTGGCATCACGGATGGCGTCTGTCCACGCCATCCGTGAGGTCAGTGGCCCGGTAAAAGTGCATAACTTTTCATTCTGCGTGCGGGTGACGCACGAATACATGCACCTGCTTCCCAGAATGTTTTCGCAAATGCGCAGGGGATTGTCAAAGCAAAACATCATTTTTTAGTAGAACGTGCCAGAAATTAATTACTCCTGGAGATAATTCCTCATTTTACCATCTGTGCAACTAACGCATTTTTTGCGCTGTATTATGCGATCTACATCTCATTTTTCCCTTAATCGATTGTTTGTATCGATTACACATATCGTTAACAAAATTGCTCTCCCCTTTTTTTGCCCCAGTAAATTCCCTACAATCCAGAGCACTGTCTGCCAACGAACAATGAGGATCTCATGGGCACGGCCAAACATTCTAAGCTGCTTATACTCGGCTCTGGTCCGGCGGGATACACCGCTGCCGTCTACGCCGCTCGCGCCAATCTGAACCCGGTTCTGATTACCGGTATGGAAAAAGGCGGTCAGCTCACCACCACCACTGAAGTGGAAAACTGGCCTGGCGATCCGAACGACCTCACCGGTCCGCTGCTGATGGAGCGCATGCATGAACATGCCGCTAAGTTCGAAACGGAAATTCTTTTCGACCATATTAATAAAGTGGACTTACAGAACCGTCCGTTCCGTCTGACTGGTGATAGCGGCGAATACACCTGCGATGCGCTTATCATCGCAACGGGTGCCTCTGCACGCTACCTCGGTCTGCCGTCTGAAGAAGCCTTCAAAGGCCGCGGCGTTTCTGCGTGTGCCACCTGCGATGGTTTTTTCTATCGCAACCAGAAAGTCGCTGTGATTGGCGGCGGTAACACTGCCGTAGAAGAAGCGCTGTATCTGTCCAACATCGCTTCTGAGGTGCACCTGATTCACCGTCGCGACAGCTTCCGCGCCGAAAAAATCCTGATTAAGCGTCTGATGGATAAAGTGGAAAGCGGCAATATTGTGCTGCACACCAACCGTACGCTTGATGAAGTTACCGGTGACCAGATGGGCGTCAGCGGCCTGAAGCTGCGCGATACCCACAAGCCAGACAACGTCGAGTCGCTGGAAGTCGCGGGTCTGTTTGTGGCTATCGGCCACAGCCCCAACACGGCTATTTTTGATGGCCAGCTGGAGCTTGAAAACGGCTACATCAAAGTGCAGTCCGGCATTCACGGTAACGCAACCCAGACCAGCATTGCGGGCGTCTTTGCCGCCGGCGACGTGATGGACCATATCTATCGTCAGGCAATCACCTCTGCGGGCACGGGCTGTATGGCCGCGCTGGACGCCGAACGTTATCTTGATGGGTTGGCTGATAATCAATAATTTCCGGTAAATGTGAATGAAGGCGGCGAGAGAGTCGCCTTTCTTTTTGCCACGATGTAACATTGCGCTGCGCCTTCGCCGCTCCGGCGATCCGTTGTTCACTCACCTGCATGGCACGCAATGAATAAAACCCGTCAACAAGAACTGAGCCAATGGCTGAAACAACAAAGCGTTATCTCCCGCCGCTGGCTTAACCTGTCGCGTCTGCTGGGCGTGATTAGCGGTCTGCTTATCGTCGCCCAGGCCTGGCTGCTGGCTAATCTGCTGCACCATATGATTATGGAAAACATTCCACGCGAGGCATTGTTGCTGCCCTTTGTGCAGCTCATCCTGGTGTTTATCCTGCGCGCGTGGGTGGTGTGGTTGCGTGAAAAAGCGGGGGTTCGCGCCGGTATGTATATTCGCCAGCGCATCCGTGCACTGGTACTGGACAGGCTACAGGACGCCGGTCCGGCCTGGATTCAAGGCAAACCGGCTGGTAGCTGGGCAACGCTGGTGCTGGAGCAAATCGAAGACATGCACGATTTCTATGCCCGCTATCTGCCGCAAATGACGCTGGCAGCGGCAGTGCCGCTCATTATCGTGCTGACTATCTTTCCCTCAAACTGGGCAGCTGCGCTGATTTTGCTGTGCACTGCCCCGCTGATCCCGCTTTTTATGGCAATGGTCGGTATGGGTGCTGCTGAGGCTAACCGCCGTAATTTTCTGGCTCTGTCACGCCTGAGTGGCCATTTTCTCGATCGCCTGCGTGGGATGGAAACGCTGCGCCTGTTTCATCGCGGGGCTGCTGAAACACAGAATATTGAGCGCGCCTCGCAGGATTTCCGTCAGCGCACAATGGAAGTACTGCGACTCGCTTTTCTCTCCTCCGGCGTGCTGGAATTCTTTGCTTCGCTATCTATCGCGCTGGTTGCGGTCTATTTCGGCTTCTCCTATCTCGGTGAGCTGAATTTTGGCAGCTACGGCACGCCGGTGACGCTATTTTCGGGCTTTCTTGCGCTCATTCTGGCGCCTGAGTTTTTCCAGCCGCTGCGCGATCTGGGCACGTTTTATCATGCCAAAGCGCAGGCGGTCGGTGCGGCCGATAGCCTGCAACAATTTCTCGACTCCCCGCTGCAACGCCCTCCGCACGGTGTACATAAGCTTAAAGACAACGACGCGTTGAGCATTGAAGCACATGAGGTGTATATCCTTTCGGCACAGGGCAAGCGCCTTGCTGGTCCACTGACCTTCAGTCTGCCTGCGGGTAAACGCGTGGCGCTGGTTGGCCCCAGCGGTGCGGGTAAAAGTACGGTGGTGAGCCTGCTGTCCGGCTTTTTACCTTATGAAGGCTCTGTCACCCTCAACGGCCACGAGTTGCGCGACCTCAATCCTGACAGTCTGCACCGCAATTTGAGCTGGCTTGGGCAAAACCCACGTCTGCCCGCAGCGACCGTGCGAGAAAACATCCTGCTGGGACGTGAGGTTTCCGATTCATGTCTGCGTGCTGCACTCGATGCCGCCTGCGTAAGCGAATTCCTGCCGCTGCTGGCTCAGGGTGTCGACACCCCGCTGGGGGAACAAGCGTCGCGCCTTTCCGTTGGTCAGGCGCAGCGCGTGGCACTGGCGCGCGCACTACTGATGCCCTGCGGGCTACTGCTGCTCGACGAACCCGCCGCAAGCCTTGATGCACACAGCGAAGGACTGGTTATGACCGCGCTTGATGCCGCCTCACGTCACCAGACTACGCTGATGGTCACCCACCGGCTCGACTCACTGACTACGTGGGACGACATCTGGGTGATGCAGAATGGTCAGATTTCACAACAGGGCAGTTTTAGCGAACTGGAACAACATGCTGGCCCGTTTGCCGAGTTGCTGGCTTGTCACCTGGAGGAGATTTAAATGCGCGCGCTGCTGCCCTTTCTGACGCTGTTTCGCCGCCACCGCTGGCTGATGACGCTTGGCGTCCTGCTGGCGATTATCACGCTGCTTGCCAGTATCGGCCTGTTGACGCTATCCGGCTGGTTCCTCTCCGCCTCTGCGCTGGCCGGTACTGCTGGGGTTTACAGCTTCAACTATATGCTGCCTGCCGCAGGCGTGCGCGGTGCGGCAATCACTCGTACCGCAGGACGCTATTTTGAGCGCCTGGTCAGCCATGATGCGACTTTCCGTGTGTTACAGCATCTGCGGGTATTTACTTTCAGCCGCCTGCTGCCACTTTCACCGGCCGGGCTGGAGCGCTTTCGCCAGGGGGAATTGCTTAACCGCCTGGTTGCCGATGTCGATGCGCTCGATCACCTCTATCTGCGCGTGATTTCCCCGATGGTGGGCGCGCTGGTGACCATTATCGTTGTGACATTTGGGCTGAGCTTTCTTGATATGTCGCTCGCCTTCACGCTCGGCGGTATTATGTTGCTGACACTGCTCCTGCTGCCGCCGCTGTTCTGGCAGGCCGGGCGCCCGGTAGGAAATGCCCTCACTGAACTACGCGGTGATTATCGCCAGCAACTTGTCTCCTGGCTGCACGGCCAGGCGGAGCTACGCATCTTCGGTGCCAGCGCGCAGTGGCGCCAGAAGCTTGAACAGACAGAACAGAGCTGGCTTGAGGCCCAGCGCCGCCAGACAGGGCTCACCGCTCTTTCTCAGGCGCTGATGCTGCTTATCGCCGGTTTTACCGTCATCGCCATTATGTGGCTCTGTGCAGGCAGCGTAGGTGGTAACACCTCGCCGGGCGCGCTTATTGCGCTATTTGTCTTCTGTGCGCTGGCAGCATTCGAGGCTCTGACGCCCGTTACGGGTGCCTTTCAGCATCTCGGGCAAGTCGCGGCCTCGGCCCAGCGTCTGACGCAACTCCTTGAGCAACAGCCCGAAGTCAATTTCCCTGACCGTGGCCCGGCTCGCCCGCAGTCGGTGGCACTTCATATCCATAACGTCACTTTTCACTATCCCGCACAGCCACAGCCTGCCCTGCTCAATCTGACACTGAATATCGCCAGCGGTGAACACATTGCTCTGTTAGGACGCACCGGCTGTGGTAAATCCACGCTGTTACAGCTGCTGACCCGTGCCCGCGACCCGCAGAGCGGTGACATCACGCTCAACGACGTGCCGCTGGCGCAGTATGATGAAGCCACCCTTCGATCTGTTACTGGCGTGGTGTCGCAGCGTGTGCATTTGTTCAGCGCCACGCTTCGCGATAACCTGCTGCTGGCCCGCCCTGATGCCCAGGACGATATGCTGAGCGCGGCACTTGAGCGCGTTGGACTGGCAGCACTGCTGGATGATGAAGGGCTAAATGCCTGGCTCGGTGAAGGCGGTCGCCCGCTTTCCGGCGGCGAACTGCGCAGACTCGCCATCGCTCGTGCGCTGCTGCACGACGCACCGCTGATGTTGCTTGATGAGCCGACCGAAGGGCTGGACACGCAAACTGAAGGGCAAATTCTTGACCTGCTGCATGAGGTTTGCGTCAACAAAACCCTGGTTATGGTGACACATCGCCTGCGCGGTTTATCGGCATTCGACCGTATTGCGGTGATGGACGAAGGACAGATTGTTGAACAAGGTAGCCACGAACAGCTAAAGATGATCAACGGGCGCTATTCTCATTTTCTACGCCAGCTGTAAACTGTGATTATGCTTTAGATTTGTCCTGGAGACCACTATGCGTCTGGTTCAGCTTTCTCGTTACTCGATTGAGTTTCCCTCACCGGAGGTGGCGCTACGCGAGCCTAACGGACTGCTGGCGCTGGGCGGCGATCTTAGCCCGGCGCGCCTGATGCTGGCCTACCAGCGCGGCATTTTCCCCTGGTACTCTCCGGGCGACCCTATTTTGTGGTGGTCTCCTGACCCACGTGCGGTGCTGGACCCAGCCACATTCCACATCAGCCGCAGCTTCAAACATTTCCTGCGCCACTGCCCTTATCGCGTGACGCTAAACCACGCGTTTGCCGAGGTCGTTGCTGGCTGCGCCAGCGATCGTGAGGAAGGCACCTGGATTGTGCCTGAAGTCAGCGCCGCGTTTGTAGAACTTCACCAACTTGGGCATGCCCATTCCATTGAGGTCTGGCTGGGTGATGAACTGGTCGGTGGCATGTACGGCGTGGCACAGGGTGCATTGTTTTGCGGCGAGTCGATGTTCAGCCGTCGGGAGAATGCCTCTAAAACGGCACTGAAGGTGTTCTGCGAGTATTTTGTGCGCCAGGGTGGTCAGCTTATCGACTGTCAGGTTCTGAATGCCCACACGGCTTCTCTGGGCGCTGTCGAGATATCGCGGCGCAGCTATCTTCAACAGCTGCTGAACTTACATCTGCAGGTGCTGACACCGCGCTGTTGGCAGCCTCAGATACTGTTTGCGCCTGTGGAATAATGTTTTCCACCTTAACCGTCATCCCATGTTATAATTGTCGGCGCTGAATCAAACTTCGCACATTACCCTGCCGCCGTATGGGATATTTACAGGCAACGCCCCACCGTTTATCGCTTTGCTCCCCTTATACGCCCGCATCGCCGTAACAGGTCAGCTGTCTCACGGGTAATGCGCAGCAGTGCGCTTTGTCGGCATTATCGTCGGCAATTCTTTACATAATACGTGAACTTCGGCATTATCTTGCCGGTTCAAACTATGGTAGTGACATCCCGAGGATTAGATGGCCAAAGAAGACAATATTGAAATGCAGGGCACCGTTCTGGAAACGTTGCCTAACACCATGTTTCGCGTAGAACTGGAAAACGGGCACGTGGTTACCGCACACATCTCCGGTAAAATGCGTAAAAACTATATCCGCATCCTGACAGGCGACAAAGTTACCGTCGAGCTGACCCCGTACGATCTGAGCAAGGGCCGCATTGTCTTCCGTAGTCGTTAAGGTATGACGCTTATCCCGCGATGACGCTCAGGGCCGGTTGATTCCGGCCTTTTGCGTTGCGGCCTCCCGCCGCGCAAACGCATAATATTCGTTATCACCTTTTATGCTTGTTGTGCATTTACCGCTAAAACTATCTTACATACCGTTCCCTGCTGTACCTCACTGTGCCTGAGCACATAAATGCTCCAGCATAACGCCTGCAACACCGTTATACCTGCCCAACGCCTTATTAAACGCTTCGCAGTATCTCGCCCTTACCTGCACGCCTCAATGTTCCCGCGCATAGCGCCGGAGATAACCGTGCGTCTGCGCTCACGTTTTACGAAAACGCCACCTCCTGCGCCCATAAAAAAACCGGGCCTGTCAGACCCGGTTTCATGATGTTGCCTGCAACGGTTAGTGTGCGGCTTCTGGCTTGTGCTTCTGAGCGCTCAGGAAGTCGTAATTGAGCTTGTCTTCCTTCTTGTCCAGCGACACCGTAACCTGGCCACCGTTAACCAGTGAGCCAAACAGCAGCTCGTTGGCGAGCGGTTTTTTCAGGTTGTCCTGAATCACGCGTGACATCGGACGTGCACCCATTGTGCGATCGTAGCCTTTAACAGCCAGCCACTCCCGAGCTTCCTGACTGACCTCCAGCGACACGCCTTTGGCATCCAACTGCACCTGAAGTTCGACAATAAACTTGTCAACCACCTGGTGGATAACCGTTGTCGAGAGATGATCGAACCAGATAATGTTATCCAGACGGTTACGGAACTCCGGCGTAAAGATCTTTTTGATCTCCTCCAGCGCATCCGTACTGTTGTCCTGATGGATCAGGCCAATCGACTTACGCTCGGTTTCGCGCACACCGGCATTGGTGGTCATCACCAGCACCACATTGCGGAAATCCGCCTTGCGACCGTTGTTGTCGGTCAGCGTCCCGTTATCCATCACCTGCAACAGCAGGTTAAATACGTCCGGATGCGCTTTCTCGATTTCATCAAGCAGCAGCACCGCGTGCGGATGTTTGATAACGGCGTCAGTCAGCAGCCCGCCCTGGTCGTAGCCCACATAACCCGGAGGTGCACCAATCAGGCGGCTGACGGTGTGACGCTCCATGTATTCCGACATATCGAAACGCAAAAGCTCAATGCCTAGCGCCTTCGCAAGCTGTACCGTCACCTCGGTTTTCCCGACGCCGGTCGGCCCGGCAAACAGGAACGAGCCTACCGGCTTGTGCTCATGGCCCAGGCCCGCACGGCTCATCTTGATGGCCTCGGTCAGTGCCTCAATCGCTTTATCCTGGCCAAACACCAGCATTTTCAAGCGGTCGCCCAGGTTTTTGAGCGTATCGCGATCGCTTGCTGAAATGCTCTTTTCAGGCACGCGGGCAATGCGCGCCACCACCGACTCAATGTCACTGACATTGATGGTTTTACGACGCTTGCTGACCGGCATCAGACGGCAACGCGCCCCGGCTTCATCAATCACGTCAATCGCTTTGTCCGGCAGATGACGGTCATTGATGTATTTCACCGACAGCTCCACTGCCGCACGAACCGCCTTGGCGGTGTAACGCACGTCGTGGTGCGCCTCGTACTTCGGCTTCAGACCATTGATGATTTGCACGGTTTCTTCAACCGACGGCTCAGTAATATCAATTTTCTGGAAGCGGCGCGCCAGCGCGCGGTCCTTTTCAAAGATATTGCTGAATTCCTGATAGGTCGTGGAACCAATTACGCGGATTTTACCGCTGGAAAGCAGTGGTTTAATCAGGTTGGCCGCATCAACCTGGCCGCCTGAGGCCGCACCGGCACCAATGATGGTGTGAATCTCATCAATAAACAGGATGCTGGTGGTGTCCGCTTCGAGTTGCTTAAGCAGCGCCTTAAAGCGTTTTTCAAAATCACCGCGATATTTGGTGCCCGCCAGCAGCGAGCCGATATCCAGCGAGTAGAGGGTGCAATCGGCCATCACTTCCGGCACGTCGCCCTGAACGATGCGCCAGGCCAGCCCTTCGGCTATCGCAGTTTTCCCGACGCCGGATTCACCGACTAACAGCGGGTTGTTTTTGCGACGGCGGCACAGCACCTGAATAGCACGCTCAAGCTCTTTATCACGGCCAATCAGCGGGTCAATCCCCCCCACGCGGGCAAGCTGATTAAGATTGGTGGTGAAGTTCTCCATACGTTCCTCCCCGCCTGCCTGCTCGTCACTGACCGGGTTTTCGGCGCCAGGCGCCTGGTTGGAATCGTCTTTACGCGTACCGTGAGAGATAAAGTTCACGACGTCGAGACGGCTAACTTCATGTTTGCGCAGCAGGTAAGCCGCCTGGGACTCCTGCTCGCTGAAAATGGCCACCAGCACGTTGGCACCGCTGACTTCGCTGCGCCCGGACGACTGGACGTGGAAAACGGCACGCTGTAGTACACGCTGAAAGCTGAGCGTCGGCTGGGTGTCGCGCTCTTCTTCGCTTTGCGGCAGTACCGGCGTGGTTTGTTCGATGAAGGCCTCAAGCTCCTGGCGCAACGCCACCAGGTCTACCGAGCAGGCTTCCAGCGCCTCCCGGGCGGACGGGTTACTGAGCAACGCCAGCAACAGGTGCTCGACGGTCATAAACTCATGTCGGTGCTCACGCGCTCTGGCGAAAGCCATATTTAAACTGAGTTCCAGTTCTTGATTGAGCATAGGCACCCCCATAATTGTCTGCCTTCTTCAGGCTAATTCCTGCGTACACAGCAACGGATACTCGTGTTCCCTCGCATACTTGTTCACCATCATCACTTTGGTTTCTGCCACTTCGGCGGTGTAAACCCCGCAAACGGCCTTACCCTGATAGTGAACGGTGAGCATCAGTTGCGTTGCTCGCTCTACATCATAAGAAAAGAACTTTTGCAGCACGTCAATAACAAATTCCATCGGCGTGTAATCGTCGTTCATCAGTATAACTTTATACATGGATGGCGGTTTTAGCGCCTCCCGTGTCTTCTCTTTTGCCAGGCTGTCAAAATCCAGCCAGTCGTTTGTCTTACCCATCGCCCGTCATCGTCTTGTGGTTCGTCTATATGAGGTTAACTACTCTCTCATGCATCCAGTCTACGCGCTTACGGTTTGCGTTTCCTGACCCTGTTTTGCTATCCGGCTGGCATATTCGAGACAGCCGTCACAATATTGCCAATAGCGTTAACCGCTTCAAATTTTGAGCCATTTTTCGCCGCCCCTGCCGGTCTGCTACTTGACGCAATGTTCGATTTCTCTAAATTGTAACATCGTGAGTTGGCGAGGTTTTGAACAACCTGAACTCACCCACCGGTTGATTCCATCTCACTTATATAAGACCTACTAAGGATGTCGAAGCATGGAAACGGGTATTGTTAAATGGTTCAATAACGCTAAAGGGTTCGGTTTTATTTGTCCCGAAGGCGGCGGCGAAGACATCTTCGCCCACTATTCCACTATCCAGATGGATGGTTACAGAACGCTTAAGGCCGGACAATCCGTCAGGTTTGATGTACACCAGGGGCCAAAAGGCAACCACGCCAGCGTGATTGTTCCCGTGGAGGTAGAAGAAGCGGTCGCATAGCTGCGACTACGCTTAGCTTAATTGTGTACACCGCGCAGTCAAAATGCCAGCCCCGCAGGCTGGCATTTTTTATTACTCACGCGCCAGTGCGTCAATCGGGTTCAACCGCGACGCGCTGCGTGCCGGTAACCAGCCAAACAACACGCCGGTCAGCGTTGAGCAGATAAACGCCGTCAGCAGCGCCAGCGGTGAGAAGCCAATCGACCAACCGGTCAGTACTAACTGTAGCGCAAAGGCAATCAGTAGCGAGAGCATGACGCCAATGGCCCCGCCCACCAGACATACCAGCACGGCTTCAATTAAAAACTGTTGCAGCACGTCGCTGGCTCTGGCACCAACCGCCATGCGAATACCAATCTCTCGCGTGCGCTCAGTCACGGACACCAGCATGATGTTCATTACGCCAATGCCGCCCACCAGCAGCGAGATCACCGCCACCAGCGTCAGAAACAACTGTAGAGTACGTGTGGTCCTTTCTGCCGTTTTCAAGAGCTCATCCATGTTATACGTGAAAAAATCACGCTTCCCATGGCGCAACTCCAGCAGGCGAGTCAGCTGCTTTTCGGCCTCAGCACTCTCGTAGCCGTCTTTCACACGCACGGTGATGGTATTGAGCCAGCTTTGCCCGCTGATACGCCCGGCTACGGTGCTCCAGGGCAGCCACACGCGCAGCACCTTGCTGCTACCAAACATCGACTGCTTTTCCTTCGCCACACCAATAATGGTGGCCGGCATATTGCCCACCAGTACCACTTCACCCACTACGTCAAGCTTGTCGGGAAACAGCTGGCGGCGGGTATTTTCATCAATCACCGCCACCTGCGCTCGGCTTTGCAACTGCTCGTCGTTAAACGGGCCACCCTGGCTGAACTCCATGCCGTAAACATTGAAATACTGACCACTTACGCCGTTGACGCTTGCCGCCGCGTCACGGTTGCCGTAGCGCAGGCGCAAATTTTTCGATACTGACGGCGTGGCCGAATGCACCCACGGCTGGCTAACAATGGCGGTCAGGTCGTCATTTTTCAGCGCCTGCTGTGTGCTGGGATCGTCATCACCAAAATCCTTACCGGGATAAACATCAATGGTGTTGGTACCGATGGAGCGGATATCCTGTAGCACCATCTGCTGCGCAGCATCACCAACAATCACAATAGACGCCACTGAGGCAATGCCGATGATAATGCCGAGCATCGTCAGGAGTGTGCGCATTTTGTTGGCGGCCATCGCCAGCCACGCCATCGTCAGCGCTTCACGAAACCCGCTCACCAGCTGGCGCCATGAGGCCCCCTTTTGCACTGGCGTCTCAAGCGTACTTTGTGCATCGTTGCCCGGCGGCGGCGGGTTACTGATAAGCTCACCGTCGCGAATTTCGATAATACGCCCGGCCTGTGCCGCCACATCTGGATCGTGGGTGACGATAATCACCGTATGGCCGCGGGCGCATAAGTCTTTGAGCGTGGACATCACCTCTTCACCGGAATGGGTGTCGAGCGCGCCGGTAGGCTCATCGGCCAGGATAACCTCACCGCCATTCATCAGCGCGCGTGCAATACTGACCCGCTGCTGCTGGCCGCCGGAAAGCTGAGAGGGCCGATAGCCGGTGCGCGCTTCAAGCCCCAGACGCGTCAGCAGCGCCTGGGCGCGCTTGTGGCGCTCGGCAAGGGGAATACCGGCATAAACCGCAGGCACTTCGACGTTCTGGCTGGCGTTAAGATGCGACAGCAGATGATAGCGCTGGAAGATAAAGCCAAAATGTTCACGCCGCAGACGCGCCAGTTCATCGCTGTTAAGCCGCGCCACATCGACGCCCGCTACGCGGTAACTGCCGCTGGTAGGCTTATCCAGGCAGCCGATGATGTTCATCAGCGTCGATTTACCCGAGCCGGATGAGCCGACAATCGCCACCATTTCGCCAGCTTCAACGCGCAGAGTAATGCCCTTAAGCACCTCAACATCACCGTCGCCGGAAGGGTAGCTGCGCCGGATATCGTTAAGCTCAAGCAATGCACTCATCGCTTGCTCTCCCGGGCAATCTGGCTTGTAACAACTTCATCCCCTTCCTCCAGGCCCTTCACCACTTCCACCTGGGTGTCGTTACGCATGCCAATGACAATTTCGCGCTCGTGCGGTTCCCCGTTACGCAGCAGCGTCACTTTGTAACGCCTGTCACCGGTCGGCTCACCCAATGCACTGAGCGGGACAGTCAGCACGTCTTTCTTACCGCCAAGCTGAATGTGTACCTGCGCCGTCATATCCAGGCGCAGAATGCCCTCAGGGTTAGGCACCTCGAAACGCGCGTTATAGAAAATGGCGTCATTGACCTTCTCTGGCGTTGGCTGAATGTCCTTAAGCACACCCTCATAACGCGTCAGCGGGTCACCCAGAACGGTAAACCACGCCTTCAGCCCTGGACGCAGATGAATAATATCGGCCTCGGAAACCTGGGCTTTCACCAGCATGGTGCTCATATCTGCCAGCGTCAGGATGTTGGGCGCCTGCTGCGCGGCAATTACCGTCTGGCCCTGGCGCGTGGTAATTTGCGTCACTTCGCCTGCCATCGGTGCCACAATGCGGGTGTATTCCAGGTTGGTTTTGGCGGTATCCAGCGAGGCCTGATTGCGCTTAATTTGCGCATCAATGGTGCCAAGCTGCGCACGCTTAACGGCAAGGTCTCTTGCTGCGCTGTCGAGGTCCTGGCGCGATATGGCCTGCGTTTTACCAAGAGCCTGCTGGCGCTCGAGCGTCACGCGTGCAAACGCCATCTCGGCCTGCGCCTGCTCGCGCTGGGCGCGCAACTCCATCAGCGTTGCTTCCACTTCTTTGATCTGGTTCTGCGCCTGCTCGGGGTCGATAACCCCAAGCAGTTGCTCTTTTTCCACCCGGTCGCCGATTTCCACAGACAGCGTTTTTAACTGGCCGCTCACCTGTGCGCCGACGTCAACTTTGCTCAGCGCATCGAGTTTGCCGGTTGCGAGAACGCTCTGGCTGAGTTCACCCTTGCGCACAATCAACGTCTGATACTGCGGTTTTGGCGCATTGAGGATACTCCAGACCCACAATGCCAACCCCACCACCAGCGCAAGCAGCAGCCAGTAGCGTTTTTTAATTCTGACTTTCATTCACATCCTTCCTGATGAGTCCCCGAGTCCGGATACAGGACCACAAAACCTAAACAGTTACGTAACGAAACTGTATTTAATGCAATAGCCACGTAACTGTTGCATCACAGTTGAAAATAGCAGTGCGTTAATCGTGAGATTCGCATGCTACTGATAATTCCGTTATGTCACACATTACTCTCTTCCCTGCAGCGCAGTCTGCACCACACAGCGGCTGGACGCTGTTTCTTGCCCTGGTCACAGGCCGTTATCAGCCGGCAGTCGGTGGCAAAAAGTAAGCTGGCGACGCAAGTTTATGCTGCGCTCGCTTGTGATGCCAGTGAAGACCGCTCAGCTGCTCAACCATCTGGCACAAACACCTCACGGTGCCGCGCTACTTAACGCTCAGCCGTGCCTGCCCTGTCGTCTGCATCGCCCCTGGCTGGCCGTTGGGTTTAAGCGCAGCCAGGCGCTGGAGGCCGTGACCGACCACTATACCTGGCTTGACCGTATCTTGCCTGTTCAGGCCATGCAGGGCTATCTCAGCCCGACCGGCTGGCAGCTTGCCACGCTGGAAGGAAAAAATGACAGTCGATATCGTCTTTCGCTGGTTGCAGACCACAGCCTGGATAAAGAAGGTGAAGCCACACTGGTGATGAATGATGAAAACAACGACGCGCTGGCGCGCCTCACGTTCACGCTGTGCCGCTGGCAAAACCGGCTAACGCTGTTTATCGGCGGTCTACAGGGCGCAAAAGCTCACGTGCCTCACCAGGCGATTCAACAGGCCACAAAGCAATGCCATGGTCTGTTTCCTAAACGCGTGCTTCTGGAGGCAGCGCGCCAGCTTGCACGCCACGCGGATGTTGAGCAGATGATGGCGGTCAGTAACGCGACCCATATTTACCGTAGCCTGCGCTACCGACGCAGCAAAGAGGCGATGCTGTTTGCCAGCTATGATGCCTTCTGGCAGGAATCCGGCGGTACGCAGGATGACAACGGTCACTATTGGCTGCCGCTTTGTGCCGAACAACGCCCCCTTGAAGAGATTGCGAGTAAGAAACGCGCTGAATATCGCCGCCGCCACGCGCTGCTGGAGAGCATGAATGAGGCGATTAGCGACTCACTTAACGAGCGCTAAAACAACACGCCCGGACACAAGTCCGGGCGTGCAACAAAACAGATTTTGTCACGTTGATCTCCACCAACGCCTGCACACCGGGCTAATCCGCCCGACCGCGCGCGAGCCAAATAACCCGTGAAAACATTTTACGCAGCAGCGACGGCACAGCCTCAACGCCACGCCGCCCGGCCTCCATTGCCACTTCCAGCGCCAGGTCGGGTTTGGATGAGCGGTGAATGGCTTTGGTTATCACGCGGCGCATATTCATGGGTATGCCTTCAGGTATCAGCGCCACGCGGTGATAGACATCGCCAAAGCCCTGACGGTACATGAAGTGCTCCATATCCAGCGCCGGCAGTAGCGTAAGATGATCGCGCTCAAGCGTGCTGTCCTGGTCCAGCAAACCGCGCACCGTCGCTGCATACTTTTTTCCAGCCTCATCGCCGTCGGCCAGCACATGCCACTGGATGCCCATCCGGCGGGCGAATTTAATCAGCGGGCGCAAGCCACACTGGGCAAACTCAATCACCTTCACGCCTTCGGCATCAAAATGGTAGCCGCACTGGCGCGCCAGTTCGTTCATCACCCAGACTTCCGTTTCCCCTTCCACCAGCAGCCAGCAGCGGGCAAACAGCGAAGAAGGCCGGTTAAAACGAATATGAAAGGCAATGCGGCGGCTGTCCTCGGCGTTCATCCCGCCAGGACCAAGCCGCCAGGCCGCCACTCGCCCGGATTCACGCACCAGACGACATACCTGCTCCACCGGCGTCAGCGACAGTAGCTCGCCGGAGTTGGTGGTGGTTATCTTTTGTAGCGGCAGCAGGTTAAGCAGATGCCAGGCAACGGAAAGCATAATCGGGTGCAGCCGCGTTTCCGGATCTTCCACCAACACCAGCGGGCGCGCGTCCCTGTCGAGGCGAACATTGCCTTTCGCCTGCAACAGCGTTGAGAACATACCGAGCAAAATCATGCGGTGCGTGCGGCCGTTGGGCTTATCTATCATGCGGTTGATGACATCAAGGTAGCGCCAGCCGCGCCGCTCGTCGTGGGAGCGCCTGCGCTGCTGGCGGCGGGAGTGATTATCGCTGCCCTGCTCAATAAAATAGTGCTCCAGCAGTTGTACCATCGCCGACAGCCCCTGGCGCAGCTGGGCATCACTCAACTGCTGCGGCCTTGCCGCCAGCTCACGCGCTAACCGCTCCAGTTCAGGTTCATTAATGCCCGCGTCTTGCACCGCAGGCACCGAGCCGCCACGTATCCGGCGAATAAAACGGGCATCGCGCAAGCGCAGCACCGGATTGAGGCGCACAAGCTGGCGCGCCAGATGGTCGATATCCTCAAGCGCCAGAGCGACACCGCTGTCATCCAGAAAACTGCGCAGCGTCAGTACTTCGCCATTATCGCCAAGCTCCCCCTCCAGGCGATAATAGATGCGCTGGTATTCATCCTCAGATGTATTCCAGACCTCAGACAACGCTCGATAGCGGCGGCCAAACGCCTGGCCAGACGTTGTTTCGCGAAAGGTCAAAATAATATGCAGATGACGCTCCCGGTTATCCTGGTCGCCCGGTGGAAAATAAAAATCATCGCCATCAAAAAAGTACAGTGCATCGCGCGGCGCCAGCAGCAGCGTCAACGCATCCAACAGGCTGGATTTACCCCAGGCGTTCTCACCAATCAGTACCGTATTTTGTTCAAGCTGTAGCGACAGGCGGTTAATGCCGCGAAATCCCACTATCTCAACGCGTTCAAGAAACATTCACTCCTCCGGCACAGCAGTCTTTCTTATTTGTTTTTATTACATACAAACCCAAGTATAGCGAGCACCCATGATGAGGATATCCTCACTATTTGCACAACTAATGGATAAAAAAAGGGCAATCACGCCAGGTGATGGAATATTCCTGGCGTAAATTCATACCAGTGAAAAAAATAAACTTAGAATAATCTCACGGAGATTTCTTATTTCCGAACAAGTTCTATACTTCAGGTAACGAATATTTGCTAAAGGATGCAATCTGCATTGCTTTAAATCAAATAAGTGGAATATATTACGCTGGCCTGAGGCGGACAGCGTTTTTAAAATTACGGACATCATTGTCTCCGCCCGGATGGCGATGGTAAGCAATGACCGGGAAAGTGTTGCCTTATTCATCCTGCCTCGGACATTGTCTCATTATTTATACAGAGGTAGTTTATGTTCAGAAAATTAGCGGCCGAGTTCTTCGGAACCTTTTGGCTGGTATTCGGTGGCTGCGGTAGCGCGGTTCTGGCAGCGGCTTATCCGCAATTAGGTATTGGTTTTGCAGGTGTGGCACTGGCATTTGGTTTAACTGTTCTGACTATGGCTTATGCAGTTGGCCATATTTCTGGCGGCCATTTTAACCCGGCAGTGACCTTAGGTTTATGGGCAGGCGGTCGTTTTGCCGCAAAAGACGTTATTGGTTATATCGTTGCTCAGGTGATTGGCGGTATTGCTGCTGCGGCAATTCTTTATCTTATTGCCAGCGGTAAAGCCGGTTTTGATGCAGCCGCCAGCGGCTTTGCCTCTAACGGCTTTGGTGAGCACTCACCGAACCAGTATTCCATGTTGTCTGCCATTGTTATTGAAATTGTGCTGACCTGTGGCTTCCTGATTGTCATTATGGGTTCAACCGATAAATTCGCGCCGGCGGGTTTCGCGCCGATCGCTATCGGCCTGGCACTGACCCTGATTCACCTTATCAGCATCCCGGTAACGAACACCTCCGTTAACCCGGCGCGCAGCACCGCGGTTGCCATCTTCCAGGGCGGCTGGGCACTGCAGCAGCTGTGGCTATTCTGGGTTATGCCGATTGTTGGCGGTATCCTGGGTGGCTTCATCTATCGCAATCTGCTGGAAAAACGCAGCTAAGATTGTCAGAGGGCCAGCAACTGCTGGCCCTTTCTTCTTTCTCACCCCACTGAATTTTCACAACTTTACTCGCTTTAGCAATTTGTGTAGTGTCGGTACGCCCTTTTATTTGCCAGGAACAGCCGCGCTATGTTATCCGGTCTGCTAATCATTCTTATCCCGCTGTTTGCCGGTTACCTCATCCCGCTGCGCCAGCTGTCTGTATTAAAGCTCATCAACCGCCTGCTGAGCTGGATTGTGTACGCCATTCTTTTTCTCATGGGCATTAGCCTGGCGTTTCTTGATAATCTCAGCAGCAACCTGCTGGCTATCCTGCATTACAGCGCGGTCAGCATTGTGGTGATTATGGCGTTTAACGCCGCAGGCCTGCTGCTGCTTGAGCGCGCCATGCCGTGGCAGCGCCCGCATCGCCAGGAAAAACTACCCTCGCGCCTCGCTATGGCGCTGGAGTCGCTCAAGCTGTGCGGCGTGGTGGCCGTGGGTTTTTTACTGGGGCTAAGCGGCCTGGAGTGGCTACGCCACGCAACGGCCGCCAGCGAATACACGCTTATCTTTCTGCTGTTTTTGATTGGCATTCAGCTTCGCAGCAGCGGCATGAGCGTGCGCCAGATCCTGCTTAACCGCCGCGGTACCCTGATTGCGCTGGTCGTCGTGGTGACCTCGTTGCTGGCGGGCGTGGTAAACGCCTTTCTGCTCGGCCTGCCGCTGAAAACCGGCCTTGCGATGGCCTCTGGCTACGGCTGGTATTCACTTTCCGGTATTTTGATGACGGAGTCTTACGGCCCGGTTATCGGCAGCGCCACGTTCTTTAACGACCTGGCACGCGAGCTGCTGGCAATTATGCTCATTCCCACCCTTGCCAGCCGCAGCCGCAGCCGCTGCACCGCGCTGGGGTTGTGCGGCGCAACCTCCATGGACTTCACGCTGCCGGTGCTCCAGCGCAGCGGCGGCGTGGACATGGTGCCACCCGCGATTGTGCACGGTTTTATCCTGAGCCTGCTGGTCCCGCTGATGATGGCGCTGTTCGCCGCCTGAAAACGTACTGGCGGCAGCCCTGCTGTCGCCAAAATTGCGTTAAATCAATTTCCCTTCAGATTGTTTAATAAAGCCCTTCTCACTGCCCTGGCGAAGTCTTAACCTTAAACATGTATATTAAATATAACTTTAAGGTGTCATCATGTTTTGCGTGCAATGTGAACAAACAATTCGTACTCCAGCGGGCGACGGCTGCTCTTACGCGCAAGGTATGTGCGGTAAAACTGCGCAAACTTCCGATCTTCAGGATCTGCTGATTGCCACATTACAGGGCCTGTCAGCCTGGGCGGTGAAGGCGCGTGAGCTGGGCATTATCAGCCACGAGGTTGACAGCTTCGCGCCACGCGCGTTCTTCTCCACATTAACCAACGTCAACTTCGATTCAGTGCGCATCGTCGGCTACGCGCGCCAGGCCATCGTCCTGCGCGAGGCCCTGAAAGCCCAAAGCCTGGCTGTTGATGCCAACGCGCACGTTGATAACCCCATGGCCGACCTGCAACTGGTGAGCGATGACCTAGGCGAACTTCAGCGCCAGGCTGAAGCCTTTATGCCAAACCGTGACAAAGTGGACATCGGCGAAGACATTCTCGGCCTGCGCCTGCTGTGCCTCTACGGCCTGAAAGGGGCAGCCGCCTACATGGAGCACGCCCATGTGCTCGACCAGTACGATAACGACATCTACGCCCAGTACCATAACATCATGGCCTGGCTTGGCACCTGGCCGTCCGACATGAACGCACTGCTGGAATGCTCGATGGAAATCGGCCAGATGAACTTTAAAGTGATGAGTATTCTGGATGCCGGTGAAACCAATAAATACGGCCACCCAACGCCGACGCAGGTCAATGTGAAGCCCACTGCCGGTAAAGCGATTCTGATTTCCGGCCACGACCTCAAAGACCTCTACAACCTGCTGGTGCAGACCGAAGGCACCGGCGTTAACGTCTACACCCATGGCGAAATGCTGCCTGCCCACGGCTACCCGGCGCTGCGCAAATTCAAACATCTGGTCGGCAACTACGGCAGCGGCTGGCAGAACCAGCAGGTGGAGTTCGCCCGCTTCCCAGGCCCGGTAGTCATGACTTCCAACTGCATCATCGACCCAACCGTTGGCGCGTATGACGACCGTATCTGGACACGCAGCATTGTTGGCTGGCCGGGCGTGAGCCATCTTGAAGGCGACGACTTCGCGCCGGTGATTGCCCAGGCACAACAAATGAGCGGCTTCCCGTACAGCGAAATCGAGCACCTCATCACCGTTGGCTTTGGCCGCGAAACGCTGCTCGGCGCTGCCGATTCTCTTATTGACCTGGTGAGCCGGGAAAAACTGCGCCATATATTCCTCGTTGGCGGCTGCGATGGCGCGCGCGAGGAGCGTAGCTACTTCACCGATTTCGCCACCCGCGTGCCGGACGACTGCCTGATCCTGACGCTGGCCTGCGGCAAGTACCGCTTCAACAAACTGGACTTCGGCAATATTGAAGGCCTGCCTCGCCTGATTGACGCCGGACAGTGCAACGATGCCTATTCCGCTATCATTCTTGCCGTTACGCTGGCCGAAAAACTCGGCTGCGGCGTAAACGACCTGCCACTGAGCCTGGTGCTGTCCTGGTTTGAACAAAAAGCGATTGTGATACTGCTGACGCTGCTGTCGCTGGGTGTGAAAAATATCGTCACCGGGCCGACTGCACCGGGCTTCTTCACCCCAACTCTGCTGGCTGTGCTCAATGAGAAATTCGGCCTGCACCAGGTCACCAGCGTGGAGCAGGACATGCAGCAGATGCTGAGCGCATAAGGAGAACGCAATGACGATGCCAACCTCTCTGTGCCCGTACCGCATGCAGGTGCACCACATTAAACAGGAAACGCCGGATGTCTGGACGCTGTCGCTGTTCTGCCATGACGCCTATCCCTACGAAGCAGGCCAGCACGCGCTGGTCAGCATCCGCAACAGTGCCGACACACTGCGCGCCTACACGCTCTCCTCCACGCCAGGTGTCAGCCCGTTCATTACGCTCACCGTGCGCCGCATTAACGGCGGCGCGGGTTCGCACTGGCTGACGCGCGAGGTGAAGCGCGGTGATTATCTGTGGCTCTCCGGCGCACAGGGTGATTTCACCTGTGCCGCGCACCCGGCAGGCCGCTATCTGCTGCTGGCCGCAGGCTGTGGCGTCACGCCGATTATGTCCATGCGCCGCTGGCTGGCAAAATACAGCCCACTGGCAGACGTGCAGGTGATTTACTGCGTACGCTCACCGCAGGATGTAATTTTTGCCGACGAATGGCGTGACTACCCGGTGACGCTGTTTGCCGAAGAAGGCAACGTACACGGTTTTATTCCAGGGCGGATCTCTCGCGAGCACCTGGCCTCAGTGCCGGAACTGGCAAGTCGCACCTTGATGGCATGCGGCCCGGCGCCGTGGATGACGTTTGTCGAAGAGCAGGTCAGAGCGCTCGGCGTCACCCGCTTCTGGAGTGAGAAATTCTTCACGCCGCTGGCCGCTCCCGCCACCAGCGGGTTGAAAATCTCCACGCTCTCACCGGCCCGTGAGTTTTACGCACCGGTTGGCAGCACGCTGCTTGAGGCACTGGAAAGTCACGGCGTGCCGGTCAATGCCGCCTGCCGGGCCGGTGCGTGCGGCTGCTGTAAAACCAAAATCGCCAGCGGCGATTACAACGTAACCAGTACCGCCACGCTGAGCACCCAGGAGATTGCCGACGGTTACGTACTGGCCTGCTCCTGCCACCCGCAGGGCGACCTTATTCTCGCCTGATCTCCCGTGCCGCTCTGACCGGAGCGGCACGTTTCGCCTCACATCCCTTTCCTCGTCGTCTACGCTTAATCGCATCAGCCAAAAGCCAACAAAGGAGATGTGATGAAACAAACCGTAGCCGCCTATATTGCCAAAACCCTTGAACAGGCGGGCGTAAAGCGCATCTGGGGCGTTACTGGTGACTCTCTGAACGGGCTGAGTGACAGTCTTAACCGCATGGGCACCATCGAATGGATGCCAACTCGCCATGAGGAAGTGGCTGCCTTTGCCGCCGGGGCCGAGGCCCAACTCAGCGGCGAACTGGCCGTGTGCGCAGGCTCCTGCGGGCCAGGTAACCTGCACCTGATTAATGGCCTGTTCGACTGCCATCGCAATCACGTACCGGTGCTGGCGATTGCCGCCCATATCCCATCGAGCGAAATCGGCAGCGGTTATTTCCAGGAAACCCACCCGCAGGAGTTATTCCGCGAATGCAGCCACTACTGCGAACTGGTGTCATCGCCGGAACAAATCCCGCAGGTGCTGGCCATCGCCCTGCGCAAAGCGGTGCTCAACCGCGGTGTCTCGGTCATTGTGCTGCCGGGTGATGTAGCGCTTAAGCCTGCACCGGAAACGGCCAGCAGTCACTGGTATCCCGCCCCGCAGCCGGTGGTGGTACCACAGCAGGCCGAACTGGAAAAACTGGCACAGGTACTGCGCTATGCCAATAACATTGCGCTGATGTGCGGTAGCGGCTGCGCGGGCGCGCACGACGAACTGCTGGCGGTGGCTGAAAAGCTGAAATCGCCCATTGTCCACGCGCTGCGCGGCAAAGAGCATGTCGAGTATGACAACCCGTACGATGTAGGCATGACCGGGCTTATCGGCTTCTCGTCGGGTTTCCACACGATGATGAACGCCGACACATTAATTCTGCTCGGCACTCAGTTCCCTTATCGCGCCTTTTATCCCACAGATGCCCGCATTATTCAGATAGATATCAACCCCGGCAGCCTCGGTGCGCACAGCAAAGTGGATATCGCCCTGGTGGGCGACATCAAAGCCACGCTGGCCGCGCTGCTCCCCATGCTGGAGGAGAAAACCGATCGCCGTTTTCTCGATAAAGCGCTGGAGAATTACGCCGATGCCCGCAAGGGGCTGGATGCGCTGGCTAAACCCGGCGAACACGGCATTCACCCCCAGTATCTGGCCCAACAAATCAGCCATTACGCCGCGCAAGATGCGGTTTTTACCTGCGATGTGGGCACACCCACCGTCTGGGCCGCACGCTATCTTGCCATGAACGGCAAGCGCCGCCTGCTGGGTTCGTTTAACCACGGCTCCATGGCCAACGCCATGCCACAGGCACTCGGTGCCAAAGCCTGCGCGCCAGAGCGCCAGGTGGTAGCGATGTGCGGCGACGGTGGTTTCAGCATGCTGATGGGCGACTTTTTATCGGTAGTACAGATGCAGTTGCCCATCAAAATTGTGGTCTTCAATAACAGCGTACTGGGTTTTGTGGCAATGGAAATGAAGGCCGGTGGCTACCTGACCGACGGCACCGAGTTGCACGACACCAATTTTGCCAGCATTGCCGAAGCCTGTGGTATTAAAGGCATTCGAGTGGAAAAAGCCGAGGACGTAAACGCCGCGCTTGAGCACGCTTTCAGTCTGCCGGGCCCGGTGCTGGTGGATGTGAAAGTCGCCAAAGATGAGTTGGCTATCCCGCCGCAAATCAAACTTGAGCAGGCCAAAGGTTTCAGCCTGTATATGCTGCGCGCCATTATCAGCGGGCGTGGCGACGAGGTGGTTGAACTGGCGAAAACCAACTGGTTCCGGTAAAAAAGGCGTAATTCATAAGCCACAAGGAGTTCCCCGTGATTGATTTACGCAGCGATACCGTCACGCGCCCGACGCGCGCCATGCTGGACGCCATGATGTCGGCTCCCACCGGCGATGATGTTTACGGGGACGATCCCACCGTTAACGCGCTCCAGAGTGAGGCCGCAGAAATGGCGGGCAAGGAGGCAGCACTGTTTCTGCCTACCGGCACTCAGGCCAATCTGGTGGCCCTGCTCTCGCACTGCCAGCGCGGCGACGAGTACATTACCGGTCAGCTGGCGCATAACTATTTGTATGAGGCAGGCGGTGCTGCGGTACTCGGCAGCATTCAACCACAGCCTGTCGATGCCGCGCCCGACGGTACGCTGCCGCTCGACGCCGTCGCCGCCAAAATCAAAGCCGACGATATCCATTTCGCCCGCACTCGCCTGTTGAGCCTGGAAAACACCCACAACGGCAAAGTGCTGCCGCGGGAATATTTACGCGCGGCGCGGCATTTTACTCAGCAGCACAATCTTGCGCTGCACGTTGACGGCGCACGCATTTTTAATGCCGTGGTGGAATACGGCTGCGAGCTTGAAGACGTGGCGCGCGAGTGTGACAGCTTCACAATTTGTCTTTCTAAAGGGTTGGGTGCACCAGTGGGATCGCTGCTGCTCGGTAGCCGCGAACTTATTAATCGTGCCGTGCGCTGGCGTAAAATGACCGGCGGTGGCATGCGCCAGGCAGGCATTCTGGCAGCCGCAGGCCGCTATGCGCTGCGCCATCATATTGAACGCCTGCGTGAAGACCACGATAATGCCGCCTGGCTTGCCGGCGCACTGCGTGAAGCCGGTGCTGATGTCAGACGCCAGGACACTAACATGCTGTTTGTTCGGGTTGAACCGCAGGATGTGGGCCTACTTGGCGATTATATGAAGCGGCGCGGCGTACTGCTTAACGCCGCGCCGATAACGCGCCTTGTCACTCACCTTGACGTTGAGCGCACGCAGCTTGAGCAGGTCGTACAACACTGGCAGCACTTTCTTAACCGATAAAGGATTTTCCAGGGATGAAGGAAACAGGAACCATTCTGGTGCTCGGCGCCAGCGGCTATATTGGCCAGCATCTGACGCCGCGTCTTAGCGCGGCAGGTCATCACGTTATCGCCGCCGCACGCCGCCTTGAATGGCTGCAAAAGCAAAACTGGCCTGGCGTGGAATGCCGCTATGCCGACCTTGCAAAACCGCACACGCTGGCATCCGCGCTGGCGGGCGTCGACACCCTGTATTATCTGGTTCACAGCATGGGCGATGGCGACGACTTCGTTGAGCGTGAAGTACAGGCCGCCCGTCATTTACGTGATGCGCTGCGCGAACAGCCGGTAAAACACATCATTTTCTTAAGCTCCCTGCAACCTCCGCAGGAAGAACGCAGCTCTGCGCATCTCATCGCCCGCCAGCGCACTGCGGACACGCTGCGCGAAGCTGGCATACCGGTAACCGAATTGCGCGCCGGCATTATTGTGGGTGCAGGCTCAGCGGCATTCGAAGTAATGCGCGATATGGTCTACAACCTGCCGGTGCTGACGCCACCGCGCTGGGTGCGTTCACGAACGACTCCCATCGCGCTGGAAAACCTGCTGGTTTATCTGACCGGACTGGGGGAACAACCTGCCAGCGAACATCGCGTGTTTGAGGCGGCCGGACCGGAAGTACTGAGCTATCAGCAGCAGTTTGAGCGCTTTATGGCCATCAGCGGCCGTCATCGCCCGCTTATCCCGATTCCGTTACCCACTCGCTGGATTTCGGTGTGGTTCCTTAACGTTATTACCTCAGTGCCACCCACCATTGCCCGCGCCCTTATCCAGGGCCTTAAGCACGACCTATTGGCCGACGACAGTGCATTGCGCGCGCTCATCCCGCAAACGCTGATAAGCTTTGACGATGCAGTCCGTTCCACGCTGGAAGAAGAAAAGCTGCTGGTCAACTCCCAGGACTGGGGTTACGACGCGCTGGCCTTTGCCCGCTGGCGCCCGGAGTACGGCTATTACCCTAAGCAGGCAGGCTGCACGGTACACACCGATGCCAGCAGTAGCGCGCTGTGGGAAGTGGTTAACCAGATTGGCGGCCCCAAAGGCTACTTCTTTGGCAATGGGCTTTGGAAAACGCGCGCGTTTCTCGATTTGCTGGTGGGGCACAAACTGGACAAAGGCCGCCCGGCGCACACCAATTTGCAGGTAGGCGATAAGGTTGACAGCTGGAAAGTGATTATCGTGGAACCCGAAAAGGAACTGACAATGCTGTTTGGCATGAAGGCGCCGGGGCTGGGCCGCCTGTCATTCACCATCCGCGATGAAGGCAAGAAGCGCAGCCTGGACGTGCGTGCCTGGTGGCACCCACACGGTACGCCGGGTCTGCTTTACTGGTTATTGATGATCCCGGCACATTTGTTTATTTTCCGCGGCATGGCTAACAGCATTGTCCGTCTTGCCGCGCAGGTGATGAACAAACGTCGCTAATCCAGCCAATTCTCAGGGAATTACCATTGCAACCGGGGCTGATTCACGAAAGAATGCCCCGCGAAACCAACAATCTCAACAGTGGGTCGACATGAAGGTACTGGTCACGGGCGCCACCAGCGGTTTGGGACGCAGCGCGGTCGAATATTTACGCCGTCGCGGTATCAGCGTTACCGCAACCGGGCATAACGCGGCAATGGGGAAACTGCTTGAACGCATGGGCGCGGAGTTCATCCATGCGGATTTAACGGAGCTGGTCTCCTCCCAGGCCAGGGTGATGCTCGAAGGCGTTGACACGTTATGGCACTGTTCCGGTTTCACCGCGCCGTGGGGCACTCAGGAAGCCTTCGATCTTGCCAATGTGCGTGCAACCCGACGTCTCGGCGAATGGGCCGTGGCCTGGGGCGTTCGCACTTTCGTGCATATCTCTTCGCCTTCGCTCTACTTCGACTACCACCACCATCGTGCCATTGACGAAGACTTTCGCCCGGTACGTTACGCCAATGAGTTTGCCCGCAGTAAAGCCGCCAGCGAAGAGGTGATTACGCTGATGGCGCAGGCCAACCCACGCACCCGGTTCGCTATCCTGCGCCCGCAGAGCCTGTTTGGCCCGCACGATACCGTCTTTTTCCCGCGCCTGGTGCAGATGATGCGTCATTACGGCAGCGTGCTGCTGCCGCGCGGCGGTGAAGCGCTGGTCGATATGACCTATCACGAAAATGCGGTACATGCGATGTGGCTGGTAAGCCAGGCAAATTGCGACAATCTGCCGTCCGGGCGGGCTTACAACATCACCAATATGGAACCGCGGCCGCTGCGCGAGATTGTGGAACGGCTTATTGCTGAACTGGGCATTCGCTGTCGCATCCGCTCAGTGCCTTATCCCATGCTGGACCTGGTGGCGCGCAGTCTGGAGCGGCTGGGCAGTAAAACCGCGCGTGAGCCAGTGCTCACCCACTACGGCGTTTCAAAGCTCAATTTTAACTTTACGCTTGATACCACGCGCGCCGAAACGGAACTGGGCTACCGCCCGGTGGTGGCGCTTGATGACGGCATTAAAGAAACTGCCGCCTGGCTGCGCGATCACGGCACGTTCCACCGTTAACGTTCAGATAGCACAGGACGTGCGTCGCAATAGCGGCACACGCCGTAAAAACCTCGTTTCAGGTCATCTCAGGTCAGATAACCGCACACCTCAGTCTCCTCCCCGCTATGGGCTAAATTTCCCGTTTTGTCGTGACCGACAATCCGCCCCCTGAGCATTAACCCTGGCCGTACTTCTCCAGCAGCGCCTCGGCAATGGCCTGGGTTTGTGCATCCGCTACGCCGTCATAACGCGCCGGGCGAAAGTGCATCTGGAACGCGGCTATCACGCGCTGCTGCTGACGCGCCGTCATCTGCGCCGACACCTCGTAGCCATAGCGCGCCAGCAAATCCAGCAGCGAGGCCTGGTCCACCGGCTGTGAGGGCGCACGCCCGTTTAAGTAAAACGCCACCCGCGCCGGGTCCGGCCAGGCACCTATTCCCGCCTGCGCCAGCGCCTGCCACGGGAATAGCGGCCCCGGGTCGTCTTTGCGCTGAGGCGCAATATCTGCATGCGCCACCACGTTTTGTGGCGCGATACCGTTACGGCGAATTACATCGCGCGCAACGCGCACCAGTGCCTGAATTTGCGCGTCGGCAAACGGATAAAAACGCTTTTCGCCGCCCACCACGCTGTAGCCCTGGTTCTCAAGCTCAATGCCAATGGAGACATCATTAATGCGTGTTGAACCGCGCCAGTAGCTCACGCCCGCGTGCCAGGCAAGCTTGTCTTCCGCGACCAGCTCCCAGACCAGCGGCTTGCCGCCGCGCTCAGGCGGCGCTTCGGGAATCAGATAGTGGGCGCTGACATCGTGCCCAACAAGCGTTGCCAGCGAGCTGGCAAATTCACCGGCGGTATAGTGAATCACCAGAATGCGTGCGCGAGAATACGCACTTTGCGCCGGGTGGTTGGTATCCACACGATAATCGCCACGCTCAACTACGCCTTTTTCACCCGCACAGCCCACCAGTAGCAGCGTGAGCAGCAGCCAAAGTCTCTTTCTCATCGCCGTGTTTTCACCGCCGTACCGCTGACGCTCACCATCAGCATGCTGCTGTCCTTACCTACGGTTTCGTAATCGATATCAATACCGACAATGGCGTCTGCACCGAAAGATGCCGCCTCTTCTTCCATTTCACGAAATGCAATTTCTCGCGCCTTACGCAGTTCCTTTTCATATGCCCCGGAGCGCCCACCGACGATATCGCGGATACCGGCAAAAAAATCGCGGAAAATATTGGCACCCAGAATGGCTTCCCCGGTTACCACACCGCAGTATTCAACAATAACGTGGCCTTCCAGCGTTGGGGTTGTGGACTTTTGCACTTTTTTCTCCTCCTTTAGCGATCAATGCGTTAGCGCTGCCTGGCCGCACAAGTTGCCGCGACCAGGCTATGCTTTTATGGCATTAACTATAAACCCTGACCTCCCGTCGAACATAAGGAAATCATGATGCGAAGCTCCGTACTGACTTTGATTGCACCGTGCGCGCTGCTGCTCAGCGCCTGCACCACCGTTACGCCCGCCTATAAAGATATTGGCGTACGCAGCGGCCCCTGTATCGACGGTGGCCCGGACAGCGTGGCACAGCAGTTTTATGATTACCGCATCGCCCACCCCAGCCGGGGTTTGAGCGACCTCGCAGGGCTGCGCCCGTACCTGAGCGACGCACTGTGGCAGCAGTTACAGGCTGAAAGCCGCGCGCCGCAGGCCAACACGTTCCTGCAACAGGACCTGTTCTCCAGTCGCAATGACGGTATCGACAGCGCGAGCGTCGCCAGCGCCTCTACCATTCCCAATACCGATGCCCGTAATATTCCGCTGCGCGTGACGCTCACTAAAGGCAGCCAGCAATGGCAGGATGAAGTCCTGATGGTGCGCGCTGGTCAGTGCTGGTCCGTTGATGATGTGCGCTATCTCGGGGCAGTAAGCCATGCGCCGTCAGGCTCGCTGCGTTTATCACTGGAAAAACACTGAGTTTCAGGGGAGAGACGGTAAACCACGTAAACTGTCGGGTAGCAGAGCACAGGCGCTAACATATATCCCTGCCGTCTCCCCACGTCGATATTTTGTGCTACTTTTTTAACACTACGGCGCTGTTTTTTTAGTTTTAACGCACAAATATTGCATAACTATTCTGTGAAGGTTACTATCAGCGGCTTCTATTGCTATTCAACTGCGACGCATGAGTATTCAACTAAACGGTATTAATTGCTTTTACGGCGCACACCAGGCGCTGTTTGACATCACACTCAGTTGCCCCCAGGGTGAAACCTTAGTACTGCTTGGGCCAAGCGGCGCGGGTAAGAGTTCTCTGCTGCGGGTGCTGAACCTGCTGGAGATGCCGCGCTCAGGCGAGCTGACCATCGCGGGTAATCATTTTAATTTTGCGAAAGCGCCGAGTGATAAGGCGATTCGTGAACTGCGCCAGAACGTCGGCATGGTGTTTCAACAGTACAATCTGTGGCCACATCTGACCGTAATGCAGAACCTTATCGAAGCGCCCTGCCGCGTGCTGGGACTGAATAAAGATGAAGGTCGCGCCCGCGCCGGTAAACTGCTGGAGCGCCTGCGTCTGACGCCGTATGCCGACCGCTACCCGCTGCACCTTTCCGGTGGCCAGCAACAGCGCGTGGCGATTGCCCGTGCGCTGATGATGGAGCCGCAGGTGCTGCTGTTTGACGAACCTACGGCGGCGCTGGACCCGGAGATCACCGCGCAGATTGTCAGCATTATTCGCGAACTGGCACAAACCAATATTACCCAAGTCATCGTGACGCACGAGGTGGAAGTGGCGCGTAAAACCGCGAGCCGCGTGGTCTATATGGAAAACGGGCATATTGTTGAACAAGGCGATGCGAGCTGCTTTAACGAGCCGCAGACCGAGGCGTTCAAATCTTACCTTTCTCACTGATGATAGATTGGGATATGACAATGAAAAAAGTTCTTCTTGCCGCGCTGCTCGCCAGCCTGAGCCTTTCTGCCACCGCCGCACAGACTATCCGCTTCGCAACCGAAGCCTCTTATCCTCCGTTTGAGACCCTGGACGCCAGCAACAAGATTGTGGGCTTCGATGTGGATCTGGCAAACGCACTGTGTAAAGAGATTGATGCGACCTGTACCTTCAGCAACCAGTCTTTTGACAGCTTGATCCCAAGCCTGAAGTTCCGTCGTATTGACGCCGCAATGGCCGGTATGGACATCACGCCTGAGCGTGAAAAGCAGGTACTGTTCACGAAACCGTACTACGACAACTCGGCGTTGTTCATCAGCATTGATGGCAAATACACCAGCATTGACCAACTCAAGGGCAAAAAAGTTGGCGTGCAGAACGGCACCACGCACCAGAAGTTCATCACCGATAAGCATCCGGAAATTAACATTGTTTCCTACGACAGCTACCAGAACGCCCGCCTGGATCTGCAAAATGGCCGTATTGATGCCGTTTTCGGTGACACGGCAGTAGTGACCGAGTGGCTCAAAGCCAACGAGAAACTGGTGCCGGTGGGTGAGAAAGTGACTGACAAAGACTACTTCGGCACCGGACTTGGCATTGCTGTGCGCCAGGGTAACACCGAGCTTCAGCAGAAGTTCAACGACGCGCTGGACAAAGTAAAACAAAACGGCACCTACGAGGCCATCTACAACAAATGGTTCCAGAAGTAACTTCCTGAATGAACGAATTATTTCCTCTGGCAAGCGCCACCGGGATAACCCTCGGCCTTGCGCTTTGCGCGCTCGTTATTGGTCTTGCACTGGCAATGCTGTTTGCCGTGTGGGAATCGGTAAAATGGCGTGCGGTGGCCTGGCCGGGTACGGCACTGGTCACACTCCTGCGCGGCCTGCCAGAAATTCTGGTGGTGCTGTTTATCTACTTCGGCTCCTCTCAGCTGCTGTTGCTGCTGTCTGACGGCTTTACGATTAACCTGGGTGTTGTGCAAATCCCGGTTCAGATACAGATTGATAACTTTGATGTCAGTCCGTTTTTGTGCGGCGTGATTGCGCTTTCGCTGCTGTATGCCGCCTACGCCTCACAAACGCTGCGTGGCGCGCTCAAAGCCGTGCCGCAGGGCCAGTGGGAATCCGGCCAGGCGCTGGGCATGAGCAAAAGCGCGATTTTCTTTCGCCTGGTGATGCCGCAGATGTGGCGTCACGCGCTACCAGGGCTTGGCAACCAGTGGCTGGTGCTGCTCAAAGACACCGCGCTGGTGTCACTGATTAGCGTTAACGACCTGATGCTGCAAACCAAAAGTATCGCTACCCGCACCCAGGAGCCGTTCACCTGGTACATTGTCGCGGCGGCGATTTATCTGGTTATCACGCTTATCAGTCAATACGTGCTGCGCTATATCGACCAGCGAGCCACGCGTTTTGAAAGGAGGCCCGGCTGATGCTTGAGTATTTACCGGGGCTGATGAAAGGGCTGCACACCAGCCTGACGCTGACCGTAGCCTCTATTGCGGTTGCGCTGGTGCTGTCGCTGATTTTCACGGTTATCCTGACGCTGAAAACGCCGGTGCTGTCTCTGGTGGTGCGCGCTTACATCACGCTGTTCACCGGCACGCCGTTGCTGGTGCAAATCTTCCTGATTTATTACGGGCCGGGCCAGTTCCCGTCGTTGCAGCACTATCCGTGGCTGTGGCATTTGCTGTCCGAGCCGTGGTTATGCGCACTGATAGCCCTGTCGCTCAACAGCGCCGCTTACACAACGTTGCTGTTCCACGGTGCGGTTCGCGCTATTCCAGAAGGCCAGTGGCAGTCGTGTCAGGCACTGGGTATGCGCCGCAAGGATACGCTGGCTATTTTGCTGCCTTATGCGCTCAAGCGCGCCCTCTCCTCCTACTCCAACGAAGTGGTGCTGGTGTTCAAGAGTACGTCTCTGGCCTACACGATTACGCTGATGGAAGTGATGGGCTACGGCCAGCTGCTGTATGGCCGTACCTATGATGTGATGGTGTTTGGTGCTGCCGGGCTGGTCTATCTGGTGGTCAACGGCCTGCTGACGCTGTTGATGCGCCTGATTGAACGGCGCGCGCTGGCGTTTGAACGTCGCAATTAATCGCTAAGCGGGCTGTGGCCCGCTTTTTTTCGTCTGCAATTCAATATTTATGCTTAATATTTGAATGAAAATTCAAATAATGGCATAGTGACTGACAAGCCGGTTTCCGGTCATTCACAAAATAATACTGACAGACGAGAACTGCACAATGAAAAAATACCTTCTGGCCGCTGCCCTTGCTGCAGTCGCCTTCAACGCCAGCGCAGCAGAAAAAATTCGTTTCGCTTCCTCTGCCACTTACCCACCTTTTGAATCTCTGGATGCAAACAACCAGATTGTCGGCTTTGACATGGATCTGGCAAAAGCGCTGTGTAAGCAGATGCAGGCAGAGTGCACCTTCACGAATCAGGCGTTTGACAGCCTGATTCCGGCGCTGAAGTTCCGTAAATATGACGCGGTGATTTCAGGTATGGACATCACGCCGGAGCGCAGCAAACAGGTTACGTTTACCAACCCGTACTACGCCAACTCGGCGTTAGTGGTTGCGAAAAAAGGTGCATACACCAGCTTTGATCAGCTTAAAGGCAAGCGCATCGGCATGGAAAACGGCACTACGCACCAGAAGTATTTGCAGGAAAAACACCCGGAAGTGAAAACGGTGGCTTACGACAGCTACCAGACCGCCATTATCGACCTGAAAAGTGGCCGTCTTGATGGCGTATTTGGCGACACCGCTGTAGTGAATGAGTGGCTGAAAACCAACCCTCAGTTGGGCCCAGCGACCGAGAAAGTAACCGATCCGCAGTACTTCGGTACCGGCCTTGGCATCGCGGTGCGCCCGGACAATAAAGCGCTGCTGGAAAAACTGAATAACGCGCTGGCGGCAATCAAAGCCGATGGCACGTATCAGAAAATCAGCGACCAGTGGTTCCCTGAATAAACAACGTCGGCGGCTATCAGCCGCCGAATTTTTTCACTGCCAGCGCCCTGAGCGCGTTCTGTGCAATCGGAACACGTCTACGCGTCTGCCCTTTCCAGCAGCATCAACACTTCGTAATGCGCGGTATGCGGGAACATATCGAAAAGCTGGCTGCGCACGATGCGGTATTGCGCCATCCGCCGCACATCCTGCGCCATGCTTTGCGCGTTGCAACTCGAATAGACAATCCAGCGCGGTGCCATATTGCTCAGATAATCGCACAACGGCGCGCCAATGCCACGCCGGGGCGGATTCACTAAAACCAGATCCGGGATATCCTGCTGTGTAAGCGCGAATTGTGTCGAGTCCAGCGCCTGGAATGAGAGATTATCCGCAAGCCCCAGCACCTCGGCAGAGCGCTGGGCGCATTCAATAGCCTGCGGCGCAATTTCGATTCCGGTCAGTTTCATATCCGGCGTGACACAGTGCAACCCAAAGCCGCCCACGCCGCAAAACAGATCCCACATATGCGCCACCGGCAGCGCCCGCACCCAGTCTCGCGCGGTGGCGTACAGCGCTGCCGCCACCTGTGGGTTGGTCTGGAAAAAGCTCTGCGGGCGAATCCACAGCGGCACATCGTTAAAGCGCTCGGCCAGCGCCTGCTGCTCCGTAAGCCAGATTTCCTGTTCACCTTCCATAATCGCCATGTGCACCGGCTGAATATTCACGCAGACCACCTTTAGCTGCGGCAACTGCGCCTGTAGCCACGGCAGCGCGGCGCGCAGTTGGGCAAGTTTAGCCTCTGAGCGCAGCACAAAGCGCAGCATCATGCAGCCATCCAGCTGGCTTTCAGTCAGGAGCACGTATTTCAATTCACCCCGGCGACGCGCTACGTTATACGGCGTCAGCCCGGCGCGGGCGATAAACGGCTTCAGTTGTGCGAAAACGGGCGAAAAAGAGGCAGGATACAGCGGGCAGTCGGTGAGATCTTCAGGCGTGCCGTCGCGCTTAAGCATCCCGAGTAGCGGGCGTTCCACGCTGCCGCTGACGACCATTTTAGCTTTGTTGCGAAAACCTGACTCAGGACCGCTAACCGGTGCACACCACTCGCTTACCGCCAGCCCGTCGAACAGGTGGTGCAGGTCGGCCATTTTGGCCGCCAACTGTTGTGACACCGGCTGCTCCAGCCACTGGCAGGAACGGCAGCGCCCGGCATTGTAGAGTGCGCATTGCATAAGTCAGAACCCCGAGAAAAAACGGCGCTGATTGTACCACCGCAGGCGCTCAGTGCACCCGGAAAAAAAGACGGCTACGAGGAGGAACAAATAACAGGAACAGCACCAGCATATCCGGCAGTTTTTTTGTCACCAGTGCCTCGAAGATTTCCCCCGGCGTTTCGCCAGCCATGCTGAACAACTCCGGGTATCCCCAGCCGAGCGACGCCGACATCAGGTAAATAGAAGAGATTATCTGGGTAATGAGGAACAGCCAGCGCCCCCAGTTGCGCCCTTTCATAATCACAAAAGCACAGCGAAATTCAATGCACAACACCAGCAGACTACCGAGAAACACTAAGGTCAGCGCCCAGGTCTGAGCACTACGTTGAATAAGCTCACGTAACCCACGCACGCCCATCATGTCGAAAACCATAAAAAGATCGAGCCCCCGGGTCAGGATGATAGCCGTGGCGGCCACCATAACCAGTACCGGTGGATTGAGTTTTGCGTGAGACGGGGTTTGCTTGTTTAACATTTGCTGGCTTCAGGCTTCCTGCGAAACACCGGCATCACCCTGATGGTGATGCCGGTGCAATCATGGCAGATTTCAGCGCTTTCAGCCACGTCCGGCGCGCTGAATATCGCGCAACCGCTGCTTTTCTGCCCGCGACATCATCCACCATGCAATCAGGCCTACTACGCCCACAACTGCCAGAATCAGCGTCGCCAGCGCGTTAATCTCCGGGTTCACGCCCATACGCACGTTGGAGAACACCAGCATTGGCAGCGTGGTCGCTCCTGGCCCGGATACAAAGCTCGCAATAACCAGGTCATCCAGCGAAAGCGTAAACGCCAGCAGCCAGCCAGAGATAATCGCTGGCGCAATCATGGGCAGTGTGATGGTGAAAAATACCTTAAGCGGCGTCGCACCGAGATCCAGCGCGGCTTCTTCAATGGAGCGGTCAAGCTCTCGCAGGCGTGCGCTTATCACCACCGACACGTAGGCCATACAGAATGTTACGTGCGCCAGCCAGATGGTGAGCATACCGCGGTTAGCAGGCCAGCCAAACGCATGCCCGAGTGCCACAAACAGCAGCAGCAGAGAAAGTCCGGTAATCACATCCGGCATCACCAGCGGTGCGGTGAGCATAAAGGCAAAACCTCGGCTGCCGCGAAAACGGCCAAAACGCACCATAATAACCGCAGCGATAGTGCCGAGGATCACCGCCATAGTCGCCGCACAGGCCGCAATACTCAGGCTTAAGCCTACCGCGCTCATCATCTCGGTATCGCGAAACAGTTCACCGTACCAGCGTGTGGACCAGCCCGCCCAGACCGTCACCAGTTTTGAGCTATTAAAGGAGTACACCACCAACATCAGCATCGGCGCATATAAAAAGGTGAATCCCAGTACCAGAATCAGGATACGCCACGGCGAGCGTACTACAGGCAGATTATTCATCCGTGTTCTCCCACGCTTTTGTTCTGGTGCTTATGGAACCAGAGAATTGGCACAATCAGGATAAGCAGCATCGTAATTGCCACCGCCGAGGCCACCGGCCAGTCGCGGTTGTTAAAGAACTCCTGCCACAGCACGCGACCAATCATAATGCTGTCTGGCCCGCCGAGCAGTTCCGGTATCACAAACTCCCCCACCGCCGGGATAAACACCAGCATCGAGCCTGCAATAATCCCACCTTTCGTCAGCGGCACTATTACCTGGAAAAAGGTTTTGAGCGGTCTGGCACCGAGATCCTGTGCAGCTTCCACTAGCGAGTAGTCAATACGCGTCAACGCGGTATAGATAGGCAGCACCATAAACGGCAGGTAGGCATAAACGATACCAATGTACACCGCCAGATTGGTGTGCAGGATGGTCAGCGGCTGGTCGATAACGCCAAGCCACAAGAGCACATTGTTCAGCACACCGTTTTCTTTAAGGATACCCATCCACGCGTAAACACGGATAAGAAACGAGGTCCAGGACGGCAAAATCACCAGCAGCAGCAGGATGTTGCGCGTGCTGGCGCTACTGCGCGCCACCGCCCACGCCAGCGGATAGCCGAGCAGCAGGCAGCACAGCGTAGAGATACCCGCTACCTGGAGCGACTGTAGCCAGGCATCAAAATAGAGCGGATCGTCAGTCAGCTGTAAAAAGTTGCCCAGGTTCAGGGCAATCGACAGCTGGCCGTCGGCCCAGCTCATCAAATTGCTGTAGGGCGGAATAGCGCGCACCATTTCCGCAAGGCTGATTTTGAAAACAATCAGGAATGGCAAAAAGAACAGCAGAATCAGCCACAGGTACGGGAAGGCAATCACCAGCTTGCGCCCCTGAGACTGGCTCAGGCGCTGGAGCAGCGTTGGCTTCGGCGTTGTCGCGCGTTTGGAAATCTGGCTCACAATCAGCCTCCTATACCATCAGTACAACGCAACTGTCAGCGTCCCAGCACAACTGCACTTCGTCGCCCCAGGTTGGCGTTCCTTTGCGGTAACGGTGTTCGTTTTGCAGCTGTGCGCTAATCACCAGGCCGCTTTTCAGGCGCACGTGATAAATAGAGAGATCGCCCAGGTAGGCAATATGCGTGACTTCCCCCACGGCGAAGTTGTAGCCGTCAGCCGGTGGGGCATCACACAGCATGATTTTTTCCGGGCGCAGCGCAACGCTGACCGGCACGCCGTCTACCACTGCCGCATCGGCATCCACTTTAAGCGGGTGCGTCAGCAGCGGTGAATCAATCACCAGGCCGTCTTCAAGACGCTCTTTCAGGATCCCTTCAAACACGTTTACCGAACCGATAAATTCTGCGCTGTAACGCGTAGTCGGGTGCTCGTAAATCTCTTCCGGTTCACCAATTTGCACAAACTTGCCACGGTTCATGATGGCAATACGCCCGGCCATGGTCATGGCTTCTTCCTGGTCGTGCGTCACCATCACACAGGTCACCCCCACGCGCTCAAGAATATCCACCACCTCAAGCTGCATACGGTCGCGCAGTTTTTTATCCAGTGCGCCCATCGGTTCATCCAGCAGCAACAAGCGCGGGCGTTTTGCGAGGCTTCTTGCCAGCGCCACGCGCTGACGTTGGCCGCCGGAAAGCTGATGCGGCTTGCGCTTTGCGAACTCCTGCATGTGCACCAGCCCTAACATCTCTTCCACGCGCTGATTTATCTCGGCGCGCGGCAATTTGTCCTGTTTAAGGCCAAAGGCGATATTTTGCTCCACCGTCATATGCGGGAACAGCGCGTAGGACTGGAACATCATATTGATAGGTCGTTTATACGGTGGCACGTGCGCCATATCCACGCCGTCGAGCATAATCTGCCCGGCGCTTGGCTGTTCAAAACCCGCCAGCATACGCAACAGCGTTGACTTACCGCACCCGGAAGCCCCCAGCAGCGCGAAAATCTCGCCTTTATAAATAGTCAGGCTGACATCATCAACAGCGTGCTGGCCGTCAAACGATTTGGTCAGGTTGCGGATTTCCAGCAGTGGCGTCAGCGCCTTGCGGGATTTCGCCTGAGGATGGGGAATTGCGTCGTTCACTTCAGTGTGTTCTCCGGCTCAAAGCCAAAAACCTGTGCGCGGTACCCGCCGCACGAATGTAAAACAGCCAGGGCAAACGCGCTGCCCCGGCCGCTATCTATATAAGAAAGTTATTTACCGCTTTTAACCCTGGTCCATGCGCGAGTGCGCACACGGTCAAGTTTAGGCTCCTGCACCTTAAGTGTGAACATTTTGGCGCGCACGTCTGCCGGCGGGTAGATGCCTGGATTATCACGCACCTGTGCATCCACAAGCTTCGTCGCCTCTTTGTTCGCATTGGCGTAGAACACGTGGTTGCTGATACTGGCAATGACTTGCGGGCGCAGCAGGTAGTTCAAAAACGCATAGGCTTCGTCTTTGTTTTTGGCATCGGCTGGCATCGCGAAGACATCAAAGAACGCCATCGCCCCTTCTTTTGGAATAGAGAAGGACACGTTCACGCCATTTTTCGCCTCTTTGGCGCGGTTAGACGCCTGCCAGACGTCGCCTGCCCAGCCAATCGCTACGCAGATATCACCGTTAGCCAGATCGTTAATGTACTGGGACGAGTGGAAATAGCGCACGTTCGGGCGCAGCTTCAACAGCAAGTCGGTTGCCGCACCGGTGTAATCGTCAGCTTTGTTGCTGTTTGGGTCTTTGCCCAGGTAGTTAAGCACGGTTGCAAAAATTTCTTCCGGCGCGTCGAGGAAGGCCACGCCGCAGGACTTGAGCTTCTCGAGGTTTTCAGGCTTGAGCACCAGATCCCAGCTATTTACCGGCGCATCTTTACCCAGTGCCGCTTTCACCTTATCCACGTTATAGCCGATTCCGGTGGTTGCCCACATGTACGGCAGCGCGTATTTGTTGTCCGGGTCGTGCTGGGCCACCAGCTTAAGCAGCTCTGGGTCGAGGTTTTTCCAGCCAGGTAGTTTGCTTTTATCCAGCGGCTGGAACACACCGGCACCAAGCTGGCGTTCGAGGAAGCTTGCCGACGGCACCACTAGATCAAAACCGGTGCTGCCCGCCATCAGTTTACCTTCCAGCACTTCGTTGGAATCAAAGACGTCGTACACCACTTTAATGCCAGTTTCTTTCGTGAAATTAGCCAGCGTATCCGGCGCGATATAGTCGGACCAGTTGTAAATATGCAGCGTTTTCTCCTGCGCCACAGCCGTGCCGCCTACCGCCATCAGAGCGCCCGCTACAGCGCCTGCTAACCATTTGTTTGCCCGAGAGACCATTGGCGATTCCTTCTAAAAAGAGGACTAGAAAATTCGTGAATACACACTATGCAGTTTTTATGCACGGGTATTCACGTTGGCGCACAAACGTCGTTCACTACCTGAAGCAGCGGGGTTGCTTGCCGCACGGCAAGAATAGCCGCGTCGCGGGTTGTGGGCTACAGGGTGAATAAAAAAACATCTTTCGGGAGTTTTTTGTGGGAATTATGCCGATAGCAGAAGCGCAATTGCGCTTAAAGGCAGTGAAATATGTGGTGTTTTAGCACAAAAAGCAGCATAAGCTAAAATCAAACCGGACGCGTTGCGCGTCCGGTAAATACGTGAGCAGGAACAGGAAGGCGCAATCAGTGTAACAGTGTGGTTTCAACCACCACATTGCTGCGCTCATCGTCTTCGGCGGTGTACAGCATCTGGTGCGCGCCCGCCTCGAGAATCACCATTGAGATCTGCTCTTCGCTCTGGCGAATAAACCAGGTGAACTGCTCACTGGTGATACCGGCACCGACGGAAAACGACTGGCACACCACCAGACGCGGCATATTATCGTCCTGAATATCCAAAAACGCCTTCACCGTTAATGAACTGGCGTTAATCGAGGATAAATCGGCTGAAAGCGGCAGCAGAGCCGAAGGTTTCACCTCTGCCAGAGCCGAAAACAGGATAACGTTATCCACCAGGTCAATCTTGGCATCGAACACGCCTTCGAAGTTTTGCATGTGAGGCAAATGCAGTGCCTGGCAGGTATCGCACTCAAAAAAATTAACGCCGAGATCGTCCAGCCAGTGGCGCAGAGTGTCGAGCGTGGGGATAACAGTGGTTCCCATAACGGACTGATAGCCTCTAATGTCGGAAAGTGCGTATTTTACGCAAAAGGTGCCCCCGACGCCACGCTGGTAACGGCAAAATCGGCTTAACCTCCCGTTTTCAGGCAAAACCCGGGGCGGGCATGGCGTTCAATCCAGCCTATCATCTGTGCGGCAATATCCAGCCCGGTGGTTTTTTCAATGCCCTCAAGCCCCGGTGACGCATTCACCTCCATCACCAGCGGCCCCCGTTCGGCGCGCAGTATGTCTACACCGGCCACCTCCAGCCCCAGCGTTGACACCGCCTTAAGCGCAATATCCCGCTCGCGCGGGGTGATATTGACAATGCGTGACGTGCCGCCACGGTGCAGATTAGAACGGAAATCTCCCTCTTTGGCCTGGCGCTCAATGGCGGCCACAACCCGGTCGCCGACCACCAGGCAGCGAATATCGCGCCCTTTCGCTTCGCGGATATACTCCTGCACCAGAATATGGGCGTTGAGGCCGCGAAAGGCATCAATGACGCTTTCTGCCGCCTGGCGTGTCTCTGCCAGCACCACGCCAATCCCCTGCGTGCCTTCCACCAGCTTTACTACCAGCGGCGCACCGCCCACCAGATCGATAAGGTCACTGGTATCGTCCGGTGAATGGGCAAAACCGGTAATGGGCAGGTCGATACCCTGGCGTGCCAGCAACTGAAGGGAGCGCAGCTTATCGCGCGCGCGGGTGATAGCGACAGATTCATTGAGCGGCCAGCTGCCCATCATTTCAAACTGGCGCAGCACGGCGGTGCCATAAAAGGTGATGGCAGAACCGATACGCGGAATCACCGCATCATAATGGGGAAGCTGGCGACCCTTGTCGTGCACCGAGGGCGCCGCCGGATTGATATTCATGTAGCAGGAAAGCGGGTCGATAATATCCACCAGATGGCCGCGCTGAATGGCGGCCTCTCGCAGGCGTCTGCATGACCAGAGCGTACCGTCCCTGGATAAAATGGCGATTCTCACCTTTAACCTCTCAATTTGGCAGCATGAATCGACAAAGTGCGCATCATAGCATCGCGTTAACGCCTGTGCGGCGCTTTTCTTAGCGCTTGGCCCACCCTTGTTTATGCAGATAATCAAGAATAAACGGGCGGCTCTCTTTAATAATGGTACGGCGAATATGATCGCTCCAGGTATCGCGGCGGTTATTGCTGTTGCGCGACAGATAATATTGTGCCAGCTGCTCGTCATAGTCCGCCAGCGCCTTCGCATCGACGTTATGGTAATGATTTTCGTGCACCACAATGGAAGCAGGCAGACGCGGCTTACGGTCCGGGTTATCCGCAGGCCAGCCCAGACACAGGCCAAACAGCGGCAGCACGTGCTTTGGCAGCCCCAGCAGTTCGGTAACCGCTTCAATGCTGTTGCGAATGCCACCAATGTATACCCCGCCCAGTCCGAGGGATTCCGCGCCGATAAGTGCGCTCTGGCCCATCATAGCGGTATCAACCACGCCAAGCAGCAGCTGCTCGGCAAGTCCCAGCTCTGCCTCAGGGCAAATTTGCAGGTGGCGATTAAAATCTGCGCAAAACACCCAAAACTCAGCAGCCTGCGCGACATGTTGTTGCCCGCCGGTCAGCGTCACCAGTTGCTCACGCATGGCGTTATCGGTGATACGAATAATGGATGTGCACTGTAAAAAGCTGGAGCTGGAGGTCGCCTGTGCGCCTGCGATAATGGCTGCGCGCTGTGCCTCACTGATGGGCTTGTCGGTAAAATGGCGAATGGAGCGGTGGGCGCACAGCAGGTCAATCGTCGGCGTCATCTCTTTTATCCTTGCGTGAATGTGATTCGCCCTGCGGCTTTGTCAGCAACGGAGCAACATTATGGGCCACGGCCCAGAGAATCATCATGGCAGCAGGAAGCATCAGCGCAATGCCGCAGAACACCATCACAATGGCGGCGGTGGCGCTGTCAAACGGTGACGGCAGGGAAATAATGTGGTTAATGGAAAGGTACGCCAGTGCCAGCAGCACCATTCCCAGTAATTCCAGCACCAGCACCGGTTTCGGTACGGCGTTAAACGCGCGCATGTCGCTCTCCTGTTGCCCTTGCCGGGACAGTATAACCTGCAATAACGAAGCCGGTTTAACCTCGCGCGCTTTCACAGGCGCGCGTGGGTACGCCAGTAGATACGAATGCGGCGGCGAAGTGTGTTTATAAACAGAGAGGTAAACGTACCGATGGCACACCAGAACACTGAACTGAACAGCCAGGCGATTTCCTGAGCCGCAGGCCGCACGGACAGTCCCCAGAAATGCGCCAGCGCAAAGCACACAGGCAGCGCCAGCAGCACACCATACAGCGGTTTATACAGTGAACCATTACGCAGCAACAACCCACCCAGCAGGCCCGGCACCACAAAAAGCAGCATGCCTAAATCGGCCTTACCTAGCGAGTTGTCCGGCGAAGCGGACAGTTTTTCGTATAAAAAGACGAGAATAAACAGCATAAAGCCGCAGGCAATTCCCGGCCATGAATGACGGCTCATCACCAGCACTCCTCCAGACATCGTTTCAGTCCAATTTCAACTATTTGACCCTGGCGAGTCTTGTACTCGATAAAATCAAAGGCAATCCGGTGCCAAAACAAACTGAAAAACAACGCGGTATTCATACTGGCCGTTGATTCTTAATACGATTAAACTAACGGCGTCCCAAAAGGGCGTAGAATTGATATTTCTTATAATGCGGTTGGTCTTAACAGCAGACGTTCCAGGACAAGGACACTAACGCAAAAAACCATCGCATTCAACAGTTTACTGGTAAACAAGAAGTTAGCCTCCGTGAATATAAACGTCGCAGATTTGTTAACCGGGAATTACATCCTGCTGCTATTTGTGGTCCTGACCTTAGGCCTGTGCCTGGGTAAGTTGCGATTGGGATCGGTGCAACTGGGTAATTCCATTGGTGTTTTAGTTGTTTCTTTATTACTCGGTCAGCAGCATTTTGCGATAAACACCGATGCGCTAAACCTCGGCTTTATGCTGTTCATTTTCTGCGTTGGCGTCGAAGCCGGGCCTAACTTTTTTTCCATTTTCTTTCGCGACGGCAAAAACTATCTGATGCTGGCGCTGGTGATGGTAGGCAGCGCCCTGCTGATTGCGCTCGGACTTGGCAAGGTATTCGGCTGGGGCATTGGTCTCACCTCCGGGATGCTGGCAGGCGCGATGACCTCTACGCCGGTGCTGGTGGGCGCGGGGGATACGCTGCGCCACTCCAGCCTTTCAGGCCAGGAACTGGCCTTGACGCTCGATCAGCTGAGCCTCGGCTACGCGTTGACCTACCTGATTGGCCTTGTGAGCCTTATCTTCGGTGCGCGCTATATGCCTAAATTACAGCACCAGGACCTGCAAACCAGCGCCCAGCAGATTGCCCGTGAGCGCGGGCTGGATACCGATGCCAATCGTAAAGTGTTCCTGCCGGTGATTCGCGCCTACCGCGTGGGTCAGGAGCTGGTCGCCTGGGCCGATGGCAAAAATCTGCGTGAGCTTGGCATTTATCGCCAGACCGGTTGCTACATTGAGCGCATCCGTCGTAACGGGATCCTTGCCACGCCAGACGGCGATGCGGTGTTACAGGTCGGCGATGAAATTGCGCTGGTGGGTTACCCCGATGCCCACGCCCGCCTCGATCCCAGTTTTCGCAACGGCAAAGAGGTGTTTGACCGCGACCTGCTTGACATGCGCATCGTCACCGAAGAAATCGTGGTGAAAAACCACAATGCCGTGGGGCGTCGTTTAGGCCAGCTCAAACTGACTGACCACGGCTGCTTTCTCAACCGGGTTATCCGCAGCCAGATTGAAATGCCCATCGATGACAATATCGTCCTCAATAAAGGCGACGTATTACAGGTAAGCGGCGATGCGCGGCGCGTAAAAACCGTGGCTGACCGCATTGGCTTTATCTCCATTCACAGCCAGGTGACTGACCTGTTGGCCTTTTGCGCCTTCTTTATTGTCGGGCTGATGATTGGGATGATCTCGTTTCAGTTCAGTTCATTCAGCTTTGGCATCGGCAATGCCGCTGGCCTGCTGTTCTCTGGCATCATGCTCGGCTTCTTGCGTGCCAACCACCCCACCTTTGGCTACATTCCGCAGGGCGCACTCAATATGGTCAAAGAGTTTGGGCTGATGGTGTTTATGGCCGGGGTCGGTCTGAGTGCCGGGAGCGGCATTGGTAACGGACTGGGCGAGGTCGGCTGGCAGATGCTGGTCTCCGGTTTACTGGTGAGCCTGCTACCGGTGGCGATTTGCTTCCTGTTTGGTGCCTGGGTACTGAAGATGAACCGCGCACTGTTATTTGGTGCCATCATGGGCGCACGCACCTGTGCACCGGCTATGGAAATTATCAGCGATACCGCACGCAGCAACATTCCGGCACTGGGATACGCGGGCACCTACGCCATTGCCAACGTACTGCTCACCCTTGCGGGCACACTTATTGTGATTATCTGGCCAGGCGCCGGATGACGCGTTTAAGAAAAAACATTATTTTTTTAAAAAAAACCGTGAACTTTTCAGGGAAGCGTCAGTCATAACTAGTGCCACTGCTTTTCTTTGATGTCCCCAAATTTGTGGAGCCCATCAACCCCGCCGCTTTCGGTTCAAGGTTGATGGGTTTTTTATTTTAACCGCCCGTTTTTTCTCTGCTTTTTTCACCTTTTGTGCCGTTGTCTTTTCGCGCAAATCACCTGCTTTTGACGCTGCTGCTGATACGTCGGCGCTACTTTCATTACGTCATTGGTTCGCCATGCAATTAATTAGCGCTGCTCATTGCTTACGCCTGAAACTTGTACGTCCGCAAGCCGCTGCACCATCTCCAGAATCACCTCCTGCGCCAGCGGATGGGTATCCGTCACATAGTGCAACGTCATTCCTTCAATAAACGCATCCAGCGCCCTGGATTGTGCAGGTGAAAACCAGCGCTCAAGCGTGCTCTGGCTTTGCGCCATCCATGACTGCATCACACTCCTCAACGCAGGCTTACGCTGGGCAAAGGCGTAAAACTGGTGCATCAACGCCATATTACGCGGCTGGGTTACCTGCGAGCTGCAAATCAAACGGGCAATCGCCTCACAGGCGCTCTGGCGGTCAACGGCATCGCCTAACATCTGCTGATAGTTCTGTGACATCTGTTGAGCAAACAGCGCAAAGGCTTCTTCAAGCAAGGCATCAATACCGGCAAAGTAATAGGTCATCGACCCCAACGGTACCTGCGCACGCCGGGCAATACTGCGGTGCGTTGCCTGAGCAATACCTTCATCGGCAACAGTGTCCAGGGTTGCGTGCAGAATACGTTCACGCCGCCCAGGATCGCGGTGTCGTTTTATCTCGCTCATGGCATCTCCGGTCAGCCAGAAGAACAGTCTGGCAATTGTGTACAAATGTACACAATCTTGCTAGTGTCGTTTTTATTTTGCCCACATTGGGATTTTCTATGACTGCTGTTCCCAGCCGCAAAACCCTGCTCAACCGCACCTGGGCACTCTGTGCATTCTTCTTTCTTCCTGGCCTGTTAATGGCCTCCTGGGCCACGCGCACGCCAACCATTCGCGATGTCCTGGCCGTCTCCATTTCTGAAATGGGCATTGTGCTGTTTGGGCTTTCGGTAGGTTCAATGGGCGGTATTTTATGCTCCGGCTGGCTGGTCAAACGCTTTGGCACCCGCCCGGTCATCCGCAGCGGCATGATGCTGGTGTTTGTCGGCATGCTGCTAATGAGCCTGGCGCTATGGTTTGCCTCACCATGGCTGTTCGCACTCGGACTTGCCGGACTGGGCAGCGGTATGGGCAGCGCCGAAGTGGCGGTTAACGTTGAAGGTGCCATTGTGGAACGCCTGCGTAAAAAAACGCTGCTGCCGATGATGCACGGGTTCTACAGCCTCGGTACGCTGACGGGCGCCGGGCTTGGCATGCTGCTTACCAGTACCGGCCTACGTGCCGACCTGCACCTGCTGCTGGCAGCGCTGATTGTGGTCGTGCCTACCATTATTGCACTGACGGCTATTCCCGCTGGCACCGGGCAGCAAGACTCAAGCTCTGATCCCAAAGCGGCCTGCACGCCCCGTCCCTTCTGGAAAGATGGTCAGCTTTTGCTTATTGGCGTCATTGTGCTGGCGATGGCGTTTGCCGAAGGCTCAGCCAACGACTGGCTACCGCTTTTAATGGTTGACGGCCACGGTTTTAGCCCCACCTCCGGCTCGCTGATTTACGCGGGCTTCACGCTTGGCATGACGCTTGGGCGCTTTGGCGGCGGCTGGTTTATTGACCGCTACAGCCGCGTGGCGGTCGTGCGCGCCAGCGCCATACTGGGTGCGCTCGGTATCGCTATGGTCATTTTTATCGACAGCGCCTTTATCGCTGGCGTGTCGGTGATATTCTGGGGGCTTGGTGCCTCGTTGGGCTTCCCACTGACCATCTCTGCGGCAAGCGACACTGGCCCGGATGCCCCTACTCGCGTAAGCGTGGTGGCGACGACCGGTTACCTCGCCTTCCTGGTTGGCCCGCCACTGCTGGGCTTTCTGGGTGAACACTACGGACTGCGTAGCGCCATGCTGGTCGTGCTTGCCCTGGTGATAGTGGCAGCCCTGGTCGCCAGAGCCGTTGCAAAGCCTGATGCCCTGAACAACAGTAAGACCGTACAAACAGAATAACGACAACCTCAGGAGTGCCCTATGTCCATCATTGAATGGGACGATTTTACCCGCGTCGACTTGCGCGTCGGCACCATTGTCCATGCAGAGCCGAACACAAAGGCAAAAAAGCCGGCGCTGATTCTGGATATCGATCTGGGCGAACTGGGCGTGAAGCGTTCGAGCGCGCAGATAACGCAGCACTATCCACCCGACACGCTGCCGGGGCGTCGCGTGCTGTGCGTGTGTAACTTCGAGCCAAAGCGCGTTGCGGGCATCAAATCCGAAGTGCTGGTCACTGGCGCACACGATGAAAACGGTAACGTTGTGCTGGCTGAATTTACCCTACCGGTGCCCAATGGCACCCGCCTTGCCTGAAGGAGCGCCAATGAGTATTAAAATGATTGCCGTGGATATGGACGGCACGTTTCTCAATGACGACAAACGCTACAACCGCGAGCGTTTTCTGAATCAGTACGCACGCATGAAAGAACAGGGCATCCGCTTTGTGGTCGCAAGCGGCAACCAGTACTGGCAACTTATCTCCTTCTTCCCGGAAATCGCCCATGAAATCGCATTTGTCGCCGAAAACGGCGGCTGGGTGGTGTGTGAGGGGGAGGATTTATTTAACGGCGCACTCAGCGAACAGCAGTACGCGCAGATGGTGGATCATTTAATCACGCTGCCTGACGTCGAAATCATCGCCTGCGGCAAAACCAGTGGCTGGACCTTGCGCGGCTACGACAAGGACTTTCACGAGCTGGCGGCGAAGTATTATCACCGCCTCGAACACGTGGACGACTTCTTTAACCTTGATGACACATTCTTTAAATTTGCGCTCAACCTGCCGGACGCTCGCCTGCATGACACCATGAACGCGTTGCACCAGAAGCTTGGCGATATCATGGTGCCGGTCACCAGCGGCCACGGCTCCATTGATTTAATTATTCCGGGACTGCACAAAGCCAATGGGCTACGTCTGCTTCAGCAACGCTGGGGCATTGAAGACAGTGCCGTGCTGGCGTTTGGCGATGGCGGCAACGATACCGAGATGTTGCGCCAGGCAGGCTTTGGCTTTGCGATGGCGAACGCGCCGGATAACATTCGCGCCCTCACCCGCTACCACGCACCGCACAATAATCAGGAAGGCGTGCTGGAGGTTATCGAAAAAGCGCTCAACCACGTAGCACCGTTTGCCTGAAGCAACGAGGCGCTGCCAGTACAGCGCCTTTTTATGCCCGGTAACACCGTCTGGCACCACGCGCACGGCAGCGAAGGATGGCAGTTGCCCTCCTTCTACTGTAGCGAACTCCCCACCGTCTTATCGCGCAAAAACACCACCATCAGCACCAGCCAAACCACGCCGCTGGCAAAGTTGAACAGATTAAACAACCCATTTCCGCCCACCAGATACGCATGCTTACTCACTTCAATCCCGACGGTGAAAATCAGCATCTGCAACATACCCATCGCTGCCGACACCGTGCCTTTACTCATTGGGCTGGCAAACAGCGTCAGGCGCACCAGACCTGCGTTAGCAAGCCCGATACCAAAGGCATACACGCTCAGGCCCAGCGTCATAACAAGCCAGGCATGCGGCGAAACCACCGTGGCAAGTGCCGCCAGCGCCAGCCCTGCCACAATTGGCCCGCCGCCGAGAATGATCAGGGAGCGCACGCTACGGCGTGAAGTCAGACGCGCCAGCACCAGGTTACCGGCAATCAACGCGCCAAAAATCGGCACCTGTAATAGCCCATACGCCATATGGCTTTGTTGCTCGCCGGTAATAATTATCACCGGCGACTGGGCAATCCACGCCAGCAACGGCAGGCTGACAAAGCCGGTTGCCAGTGCGCCGGCCATAAAGCGACCATTCTTCAGCACATCCCGATAATCACGCCCAAGTTGTGCCATTGAGAGTTTTTCACCCAGTCGGGTAGCGGTTTCTGGCATAGCACGCCATAGCCCACCGAGCGACACCGCGCCCAGTACGGCAAACAGCACAAACATGCCCTGCCACGGCGCAGCATGCACCCAGCCGGCCCCCACCAGCGGCCCCAGTAACGGCGCAATCAGCGCAACATTGGCCATCAGCGCCGTTATCTTGATACACACCGCCTCTTCAAACGACTCCTGAATAGCGGCGTAGCCTACAGCACCAATAAAGCACAGGCTGATGCCCTGCAAAAAGCGGATAACCGTGAACTGCTCAATGGTCTGGGCAAACAGGATGGCGAGGCAGGAGACAATAAACCACACCACGCCGGTGAGCATCACCGGGCGGCGCCCGATACGGTCCGAGAGCGGTCCCAGCAACCATTGCAGGAACATGCCGCCCGCCAGATAAGCGGTCATTGAGGTGGGTACCCACTCCACACCGGCCTGATATTGTTCAACCACCACCAGCATACCAGGCTGGATCATGTCGTTGGCGATATAGGTAGAAAACTCGTAGAGCACCAGGCAGAGCGGAAATAACAGCGCCTGACGCCCGAGAGGCTTAGCTAAAGCAGTATGCATAAGCGGCTCGCGTTAACGGAAAAAGCGCAGAGTGTAATGAAAATGTGTTCCGTGGCACAGGTAAATTATGACTGCCCGTCATTAATTTGTCGCATTACGTGTGTTGGTTAAGTTTTTCTTCATTTTCAGATGTCAGGATTGCGGCACATAACTTGCTGTGGAGCGGCATATGTCCCCCAATGGTGAAACAATCAACTGTTCTGGTAAGTTGATTAATAAGAAAAACTCCCTTTACCGACTGCCGCAGAGCTTTTACCTTTACCAGCTTTTGGCGCTAACGCTCACCGGCCTGCTGTTTTTATGGCTGGCGCGCAATGAAGCGCTCGATCGCGTTATTACCGGTTACTGGTTTGACGCCGCAACGATGCGCTTTCCGTGGGAAAACAATGTCTGGCTGGAACGACTCAATCACCGGCTGCTTAAGTACATTATCATCGCAGGCGCGGCGTTCCTGCTGATTCGCGGGGTGATAAAACGCCAGCCGCGCCAGGTTACTGTTGCGCTGATGATGGGACTGGGCGCGTTAACCGTCGGCCTGCTCAAAGCTGCCAGCGCGCACTCCTGTCCGTGGAGCCTGGTGGAATACGGCGGCAGCGCAGTCGGTTTTCCGCTACTTGGCGAGGTGCCAGCCAATAGCGGTCCGGGTCAGTGCTTCCCTGGCGGCCATTCGTCGAGCGGCTTTATGACAATGGCGCTGTTTTTTCTGTACTATCGCGAGCGCCCGCGGCTCGCCTGGCTATGGCTGAGTATTGGCATCACGCTCGGGCTGGCGATGGGCTATGGCCAGGTGATGCGCGGTGCACACTTTTTTTCCCACAATCTGTGGGCGGGTTGGTGGGTCTGGTTGACCCAGGTTGTGAGCTGGGGTTTAGCAACCGCTTTTATAAAGAAGGGAACGTAGTTATATGTTAGAGACACTCAATCGCAACTGGTTTTTGCTGATTAACGCCACACCGTCGTCTGCCGACTGGCAGATTGATACCGCGCAGTTCATCGCCCGCGACCTGATTTACGTCATGCCGGTACTGGTTGTGGTGATGTGGCTATGGGGACCACGCCGCGAAATCCATGCCCGCCGCCAGTTGGTGGTAAAAACGGCACTCGCGCTGGTTGTCAGCCTCAGCCTTTCCTGGCTTATGGGCCAACTGTTGCCGCATCCGCGCCCGTTTGCCATTGATGTTGGCTACAACTTCCTGCAACACGCACCTGACAGTTCTTTCCCGAGTAACCACGGCACTGCCAGCTTTGCATTTGCCCTCGCCTTTTTACTCTGGTATCGCCTGCTGGCGGGGAGTGTGCTGCTTATTGCCGCCTGCGCCATCGCCTGGTCACGCGTGTACCTCGGCGTACACTGGCCGCTGGATATGGTCGGAGGCCTGCTCACCAGCCTGTGTGGCTGCCTGATTGCCCAACTTATCTGGAACCGCTGGGGTGAGCCTTTGCTGGAAACATTGTCCCGCCTGTACCGCATCTGTTTTGCCCTGCCCATTCGCAAAGGCTGGGTACGTGACTAGCGACTGACGCCCCGGTAAGATAGCGGCCAGAAGCCTTTCCCTGCCGGAAAGGCGCTGTTTTACCGGGGGAGTTTATGGAATCACGCCGTGAGAAACGCATCGACTGGCTGCTACAGGCGCTGCGCCAGCGTGACAAACTTCACCTGAGGGAAGCCGCAGCCCAGCTTGGGGTTTCCGAAATGACTATCCGCCGCGATTTGAGCGATGAGGATACCCCCGTCGCCCTGCTGGGCGGTCACCTGGTACTGGCTCGCGGTGCGGCAACGCATTATCTGCTAAACGACCAGAAAAGCCGTAACGTCAAAGAAAAACGCCACGCCGCACGGCTGGCAGCGGCGCTGGCTAAACCGCACCAGACGCTGTTTTTTGACTGCGGCACCACAACACCGTTTATCATCGAAGCACTGGATAACGACCTGCCTTTTACCGGGGTCTGTTACTCACTCAATACTTTTCTCGCTCTGCGTGAAAAACCGCTATGCCGGGTCATTCTGTGCGGCGGTGAATTCCACCCCAGCAGTGCCATTTTCCGCCCGCTCAATCTGGGTGAAACACTTGCCAACCTGTGCCCGGACCTGGCGTTTTTATCAGCAGCAGGCATTCACCCTGGCCCCGGTGCGACCTGTTTTAACCTTGATGAACTGCCGGTTAAACACTGGGCGCTGCAAAACGCGCAAAAGCGCGTGCTGGTGGTGGATGACAGTAAATTTGGCAAAGTGCGCCCGGCCTGCATGGGACCGCTGTCTGTCTTTGAGGTGCTGATAAGTAACGCACCACCGCCGCAGGAAATTGCCGAACAGGCGCAAACACAGGGCATCACGCTTATCTGGTGATATCCCGCCACGTATTGAGTCCCGAACACGCCATAAAAAACGCGCCGCCAGAGACTGTCTCTGGCGGCGCGTTATTTTACCTGCCGGGTGAAAAGCCGGTTATCAGGAGAACCAGCTACCGAACCAGCCGTTGAGTTTCATCATGACAAAATCAACGATACGGCTGAAGAAACCGCCTTCATTGACCGCTTCCATCACCACCAGCGGACGCTGTTCGATGGATTTGCCGTTAAGCTGGAAGTCGATAGTGCCAACCACCTGCCCTTTTTTCAGCGGAGCGGTGAGCTGAGTATTGCTCAGGGTATAGCTTGCCTTCAGGTTCTTAAGCTGGCCGCGCGGGATGGTGACCGAACCACTGTCGCCTGCGCCAAGCTTCGCCTCTTTCACATCGCCATACCACACGCGCTGGGTCACAAACGGCGTGTCCGGCTTCACTGGCGTCACGGTTTCAAAGAAGCGGAAGCCCCAGGTCAGCAGCTTCTGCGACTCGCGAAAGCGAATGGCGTCGGTTTTCGCGCCCAGCACCACCGACACCAGACGCATATCGTCCTGAGTTGCCGAGGCCACCAGGTTGTACCCTGCGCCTGCCGTCGTGCCGGTCTTCATTCCGTCCACGTTCAGGCTGGTGCTCCACAGCAGACGGTTTCGGTTAAGCTGGCGAATGTTATTGAAGGTAAATTCTTTTTCTTTATGAACCGCGTATTCGTCCGGCACATCGCGAATCAGCGCCTGACCCAGCAGTGCCATATCACGCGCGGTGCTGTACTGCCCCGGTGCGTCCAGGCCGTGCACGGTTTTAAACGTGGTGTTGGTCAGCCCAAGCTTAGTGACATAGCTGTTCATCAGGCTGATAAACGAATCCTGGCTGCCTGCCACGTGGTCAGCAAGCGCAATACAGGCATCGTTGCCGGACTGAATAATAATGCCCTTATTCAGATCCTCAACGGAAACGCGGTCGCCGGGCTTAAGGAACATCACCGAAGAGCCGCGCAATGCCGGGTTACCGGTCGCCCAGGCATCTTTACCCACTGTCACCATATCGGTAAGCTGGATTTTGCCCGATTTGAGCGCCTGGCCCACCACGTAGCTGGTCATAATCTTGGTGAGGCTGGCAGGGTCCAGTTTCTCATCCGCATTGCCTTCCGCCAGCACTTTTCCGCTGGCGTAGTCCATCAGAATCCACGCTTTTGCGTCAATTTCCGGCGCCCCCGGCGCCTGCTCGGCGTGTACCATCGGCACCGCCACCAGCAACAGGGCGCTGCCTGCCACCCATCTGCGTAACGCAGGGAAAGTCAAACTCGTCATATATGCCCCGGGTATCCATTCTCTAAACCCCGCCAGGCCTGGCAGCCTGCGGGGAAGCGAAAAAGTAATAACCCACAAATCATCTTAAAGAAACAGTGAGTTGGTAAAGTTTTTTAAGTTTACCCGATAACCAGGGAACGTGCTGCCAAAGCGCTCATTTTTTCGCTGCGCTGGAAAGCGAATCCAGAAAATTCCATACTTCCCCTACCATAACCGGCTTGAACAATCAGGAGCACTGATGATTACCGTCTGGGGCAGAGAGAATTCAACCAACGTGAAAAAGGTACTGTGGTGCCTTGAGGAATTACAGTTGCACTACCAGCGTATCCCCGCCGGTGGGCAGTACGGTCTCAATCGCGACCCGGAATATCTGGCGATGAACCCGAACGGACTGGTGCCGTGCCTGCGCGATGAGGCAACCGGACTGGTGCTCTGGGAATCGCACAGTATTGTGCGCTATCTCGCGGCACAGTACGGGCAAAACACGCTCTGGCAAGCCGAACCTGCCGCAAGAGCCGTGGGGGAGAAGTGGATGGACTGGACGATTGGCGCGCTCACTGAGCCGTACCGCGGCGTCTTTATCAGCCTGGTACGCACGCCAGCCGAGCAGCGCGACAGCGCGCTGATTGCGCGCAGCACCGCCGAGTGCAACACCCAACTCGGCATTGTTGATGGCGCGCTGGCAGAGCAGCCGTGGCTTTCTGGTTCGCAATTTGGCCCTGGTGATATCGCCTTTGGCCCGGTGGCGTACGCGCTGCTCAACCTCAACCTTGAACTGACGCCGTATGCGCATTTACAGGACTGGTTTGCGCGCGTGAGCGCACGCCCGGCCTTTGCTAAAACGGTGGCAATTGCGCTCAGTTAACCACCGGACTCACCTTCAGAAGCTGGCCGTCGGGTGCGTCGGTCAGCACATACAGATAGCCATCCGGCCCGACTTTAACATTGCGGATACGCTGCTTACGCTCGCCAAGCAAGCGCTGCTCGTCACTGACTTTATCGCCCTCCACCCGCAGGGAAATGAGCGTTTTGTCCTTGAGCGCACCGATAAACAGCCGCTGTTTCCACTGCGGGAATTTATCGCTGTTGTAAAACGCCATGCCACTTATCGCGGGGGAAACTTTCCAGTAATAGACCGGTGGCGTCATATTGTTAACCTGCCCGCCTTTGGTTTCAGGGTAGCGCTCGCCGCTGTAGTCAATGCCCCAGGTGGCAATCGGCCAGCCGTAATTTTTGCCCGCCTGGGGAATATTGATTTCATCACCGCCACGCGGGCCGTGCTCATGCAGCCACACGGTATGGCTCCACGGATTGAGCGCCATGCCCTGTGGGTTACGCATGCCGTATGACCAGATTTCCGGGCGCATCCCTTTGCGTGCAACAAACGGGTTATCGGCCGGTACGGCCCCGTCCTGTGTCAGGCGCACCACCTTACCCTGGAGCTTATCGAGCTGCTGTGCGGTGTTGCGCTGGTTATTCTCCCCCAGCGCCACATAGAGAAAACCCTCATTATCAAAGGCCATGCTGCCGCCAAAATGGTTACCGGTCGAGAGTTTCGGCGTCTGGCGAAACACCACTTTAAAATCGTCAAGCTGCGTCATGTCGCTATTAAGCGTGCCGTAGCCCACTGCCGTCCCCGCTTTACCCTCGGTATTTTCCTCGGCATAACTCAGCCACACCCGACGGCTTTTGGCAAAATCCGGCGCTAATGCGATGTCAAATAACCCACCCTGCCCCTGCGCCCATACCGCAGGCAGGCCAGCGATGGGCGCAGACCGTCCCTTATCCGGCTGCCAGCGCACCAGCTCGCCGCCGCGCAGAGTGATAAGCATCCCCTGATTATCGGGTAAAAATGCCAGTGACCAGGGATGCGCGAGGTTATTTTGCAGGGTTTCAACGTGGGCCGTTGCGGCAAGTACCGGACCGCTGGCCAGCAGCAGCCCGGCGAGCAATGTGCGCAGGACAAATTTCACTCTCTCGACTCTCCTTTTTGGGCCGTCCGTAAAGCGTAGCCGTCCCGCACAGGAAATGACAGCGTCTACAAAAGCTTAATCAAGCGGTGTCACAGTGCTGGCCTGCTCAAGTGCATTGTGCACGTTACCAAGCTCATCCACGCAGGCTGCCAGCTTTCTGGCATCAACACTGCACCATTGCGGGCAGTCATGCGGGCCGCTCATCAGGCACAGTGCCGCGTGCGACAATGCCTGCGCGGCGTTTTGGCACAACACTATTTCTTGCTCAGGCACGCCTTCACCAGGCAGCCGAAACTGTGCACTCAGTGCAAATAACGCATCTCGCAGCCGTTCACTCTCAGCCATTGAGAGCTGTCCACAGGCGCGGCAAATCTGCAGGGTAGAAAACAGAGTGCGATGCATCTCACCAAGTCTTTGAAGCAGCAAGGCTTCATCACGCAATTCATGCATATTCCCTCCTGTTGCATCTGAACAATACCCACAATAATTATAGGTCTAAATTTCAGGTAAACAGATGACATGTGCAAAATTTACGCAACCCAACACCACCCCGGTGCGCATATAGCGGTACAATTTTGCCGCCCGGCGCTGTAGAATCCCCGCCTGATAATTCCATGAATGATGATTTTTTGACCTTATGAGCAATGTGACTACCCCGCCGAAAATCGGCTTTGTCTCGCTGGGCTGCCCGAAAAACCTGGTGGATTCTGAGCGCATTCTGACCGAACTGCGCACTGAAGGTTATGATGTGGTGCCAAGCTATGACAACGCCGATATGGTTATCGTCAACACCTGCGGCTTTATTGACAGTGCGGTGCAGGAATCGCTGGAAGCCATCGGCGAGGCGCTGAAAGAAAACGGCAAAGTCATCGTCACCGGCTGCCTCGGTGCTAAAGAAGACCAGATCCGCGAAGTGCACCCGAAGGTGCTGGAAATCACCGGCCCGCACAGCTACGAGCAAGTGCTGTCGCACGTACACCATTACGTGCCGAAGCCTGAGCACAACCCGTACCTGAGCCTGGTGCCCGCGCAGGGCGTGAAGCTGACGCCGCGCCATTATGCTTATCTCAAGATTTCCGAAGGCTGTAACCACCGCTGCGCGTTCTGCATCATTCCGTCGATGCGTGGCGATCTCGACAGCCGCCCGGTGGGCGAAGTACTGGCCGAGGCTAAACGCCTGGTGGAATCCGGCGTAAAAGAACTGCTGGTGATTTCTCAGGACACCTCCGCCTACGGCGTGGACGTGAAGCACCGTACGGGCTTCTGGAACGGCGAGCCGGTGAAAACCAGCATGGTCAGCCTGTGTGAGCAGCTCGCCCGCCTCGGCGTCTGGACCCGCCTGCACTACGTTTATCCGTACCCGCACGTTGATGACGTTATCCCGCTGATGGCCGAAGGCAAAATCCTGCCGTATCTGGATATCCCGTTACAGCACGCCAGCCCGCGTATTCTCAAACTGATGAAACGCCCGGGCGCGGTTGAGCGCACCCTCGAGCGCATCAAGAAATGGCGCGAGATCTGCCCGGATCTGACGCTGCGCTCCACCTTTATCGTCGGTTTCCCTGGTGAAACGGAAGAAGACTTCCAGATGTTGCTCGACTTCCTTAAAGAAGCGCGCCTGGATCGCGTCGGCTGCTTTAAGTACAGCCCGGTTGACGGTGCAGCAGCCAACGACCTGCCGGATCAGATCCCGGAAGAGGTGAAAGAAGAACGCTGGAACCGCTTTATGCAGCTTCAGCAGCAGATTTCTACCGAGCGTTTACAGGAAAAAGTCGGTCGTGAAATTCTGGTCATGATTGATGAAGTGGATGAAGAAGGCGCCATTGGCCGCAGCATGGCCGATGCCCCGGAAATCGACGGCGCGGTTTACCTCAACGGCGAAACCAATCTCAAGCCTGGTGATGTGGTGCGTGCGAAAGTGGAAAACGCCGACGAATACGACCTGTGGGCGAGCATCGTTTAACCGTAATGCTGCTGATGGGCCTTTTTGCGCGCCAGATAGTCCTTATCCTGGCGTAGAATGTCCCAGTATGTTTTGAAAATGGCCGCGCTTGCGGCCTTTTCTTTATCCAGCTGATAAGGCAGTACGCTGCCGTCAGGGGCATATTTTTTACCGCCTGGATGATTGGCGTAACGACGTGAGCGCGTATAGCCCATCTGGATAAACTTACGCGCCATGTCCATGCCGACAAACTCATCCTTGCGGCGGTATTCTTCAAACATCGCCATAATGGCCTGCGCGGAGGCTTCTGCCTGCGCCGGGGTTTTAAAGCGCCAGTGAGGCAGGATTTCGCTTTTATACGGCTCCACCAGCAGCACGCCCTGCTCGCCACGCCCGACCTGATAGCGCTCGGGCTGCTTGCGAAAATCAATCGCCGCAAAATCCTGGTCATAATCGAACGGTTTATTCGCCATGCTCACGGCTCCAGGCGCGGGTCCAGCGCATCGCGCAGCCCATCGCCGAGCAGGTTAAACGCCAGCACGGTCAGGAAAATCGCCAGGCTTGGGAACAACGCCACGTGCGGTGCTATCGCCATATCCGCCTGTGCCTCATTGAGCATTGCCCCCCATTCCGGCATGGGGGGCTGTGCACCGAGCCCCAGAAACGACAGGCTGGCGGCAGAGATAATTGCGGTGCCGATGCGCATGGTGAAGAACACAATAATGGAGGAGAACGTGCCAGGCAGGATGTGGCGTAGCACAATCACCGCATCCGGCGCACCAATGCTGCGCGCCGACTCGATAAAGGTTTGTTGTTTAAGCACCAGGGTATTGCCGCGTACCAGCCGGGCAAACGCCGGAATCGTGAATACCGCCACGGCAATAATCACGTTAACCATTCCGCTGCCCATTACCGCGACCACGGCAATCGCCAGCAGAATGCCGGGGAAGGCAAACAACACATCGCAAACGCGCATAATCAGCCGGTCCCACCAGCCTTCGTAATACCCCGCCACCAGCCCCAGCAGCGTGCCAATAACCGCACCCAGCGTTACAGAGAGAATGCCTGCGGCAAGCGAGATGTGTGCGCCCACCAGCACGCGGCTGAAAATATCGCGCCCGAGTGGGTCCACGCCAAACCAGTGCACCAGAGACGGTCCTTCGTTGAGACGGTCGTAATCGAAGTAGTTTTCGGCATCAAACGGCGCAATCCAGGGCGCGGACACCGCCAGCAAAATGAGCACAACCACAAACGCCCCGGCCACCAGCGCTACCGGCTGGCGGCGCAGCCGTCGCCAGAACTCATGCCACGGCGTGCGCACCTGCCCGGGCCGCACCACAGGCATCGCATTGAGTACCGCCTGTCGGCGCCAGTTGAACCATCGCATTCAGTTATTTGTACCTGATTGTCGGATTGATGGCGGCGTAGAGCACATCCACCACCAGGTTTATCAGTATGAATTCCAGCGAAAACAGCAGCACTTCGGCCTGAATCACCGGGTAATCGCGCATCTCCACTGAGTCCACCAGCAAGCGTCCCAGTCCCGGCCAGTTAAACACCTTTTCCACCACAATTGAGCCGCCGAGCAAAAAACCAAACTGTAGCCCCATCATGGTGACCACCGGGATCATGGCGTTACGCAAACCGTGCTTCATCACCACTTTCGGCTCGCTCACGCCCTTTGCGCGCGCGGTACGCATGTAGTCTTCCTGTAGCACATCAACAAACGCAGCGCGGGTAAAGCGCGCCATCACAGCGGCAACGGCCGCGCCCAGCGTAATGGATGGCAGAATATAGTGCTGCCAACTGTCTGCCCCCACCGTCGGTAGCCAGCCAAGGTCGACGGAGAAAATCTGCATTAACACCATGCCAAGCGCAAAAGCGGGAAACGAAATACCCGACACCGCGAGCGCCATGCTCAACCTGTCGGGCCAGCGGTTGCGCCACACGGCGGCAATAATGCCGGTACACAGCCCAAATAGCGTCGCCCAGGCCATGCTGGTGACGGTAAGCCAGAAAGTCGGCATAAAACGGCTGGCAATTTCCTCTACCACCGGGCGATGGGAGGCCATCGAGGTGCCGAAATCGCCGTGCACCACGTTGACGATGTAATGCACAAACTGCTGCCACAGCGGTAAATCCAGCCCGAGCTGATGGCGCACCATCGCCACGACCTCGCTGTCGGCCTCCGGTCCGGCAATAAGCCGTGCCGGGTCACCCGGCAGCAGGTGCACAAACAAAAACACCAGCACGGCAACAATAAGCAGCGTCGGGATTAGGCCTAACAGCCGTTTGATGACATAACTGAGCATGCGTCTCCACAAACGCCCCTTCACCATGAAGGGGCGCTCTCGCTTATTTCAAATCCGCGTCGTCAAAGCTAAAGCCGGTATCCGGCATCACATAAAAACCGGTCAGGTTTTTACTGTGCGCTGAGACCAGTTTTTCAACCACCAGCGGCACCCAGGGTGACTCTTTCCAGATAATGTCCTGTGCGTCTTTATAAAGCTTTGTTTTCTGTGCTTTATCGGCCGTCAGTAGCGCCGCGCTCAGATCGTTATCTACCTGCGGGTTGCTGTAAAACGCGGTGTTAAACAGCGTCGGCGGCCAGTTCTGTGAGGCAAACAGCGGCGACAGCGCCCAGTCCGCTTCACCGGTAGAAGCACTCCAGCCAGTGTAGAACATGCGCACACCGCTCTGTTTCTGATCTTTACCCTCAACCTGGGCGGCGCGCTGCCCGGCGTCCATGGCCGTGACCTGTACCTTAATGCCTACCTGCGCCAGCTGCTGCTGGGTAAACTGCAATACCTTGCGTGCCGTGCTGTGGTTGTGGGATGACCACAGCGTGGTGGTGAAGCCGTCGGGATAGCCCGCTTCTTTAAGCAGCGCTTTGGCTTTAGCCGGGGAGTACGGCCACGGCTGGTAGGTCTGGGCGTATTCAATCGCTGGCGGTACTACACCGGTTGCGGGTGTGGCGTAACCAGAAAACGCTACTTTTACCAGCGCCTGGCGGTTGATGGCGTAATTGATAGCCTCTCGCACTTTCGGGTTGTCGAACGGTTTTTGCGTCACGTTCATGCTGATGTAGCGCTGCATAATCGACGGTGTGGCGACCAGCGCCAGCTTCGGGTCTTTTTCAAGCTTCGCTGCCTGCTCAAACGGCACCGGGAAAGCAAAGTTAGCTTCGCCGGTTTGCAGCATGGCGGCGCGGGTATTGTTATCTACCACCGGGCGCCAGGTAATGGTGTCGAGCTTGGGCAGCCCTTTTTGCCAGTAACCGGGGAATTTGGCGACTTTGACAAAGTCGGTCTGGTTCCAGGTCTCAAACTGATACGGCCCGGTGCCTACCGGATGAAAGCCGATATCTTTACCGTATTTTTTCAGCGCGGCTGGGGAGATCATGGCTGTTGCCGGGTGGGCAAGAATATTGATAAACGCCGAGAACGGCGCTTTAAGGGTGATTTTCACCGTCTGCGGGTCAATCACCTGGGTACTGGCGATATTTTTATACAGGTTATAGCGCTTGAGGTGGCTGTCCGGGTTACTGGCTCTGTCGAGGTTAGCTTTCACCGCCTCGGCGTTAAAATCACTGCCGTCCTGGAACTTCACGCCCTGGCGAAGTTTGACGGTATAGACTTTACCGTCCTCAGACACGCTGTAGCCTTCGGCCAGCACGTTTTGCAGCTTCATATCTTTATCAAGGCCGAATAATCCCTGATAAAACGACTTTGCCACCGCCTGCGACAGCGTGTCGTTCGCATCATAGGGGTCAAGCGTGGTGAAGTTGGAGCCAACGGCCACCACCACATCTTTGGCTGCAAAGGCGGGCAGCGACACGGCAGTGGAGGAAGCCAGCGCGGCAACAGCGAGCCAGCGGCGCGCGGTAGAGTGTGTCATCGTTATTCTCCTGTAATTCCCTGTCTTGCCGGCAACCGCCCGGCGTGAGTTACGTTGTGCTACATGCGATTCATATCCGGGCTATGCGCGACAAAGTGGCCAGGGCCGACGCGCTCAAGCGTGGCAACGGGCGGGTTATCTCCCAGCTGGCGCGTCACACCCGGCAATTCGTCAGACAGCAGCACGCCATGCGGACGACGATGGGTCGGATCAGCGACGGGCACCGCCGCCATCAGCCTGCGGGTATAGGGATGCTGCGGGTTTTCAAACACCGCGCGCCTTGGGCCAATTTCGACTATCTGCCCCAGATACATCACCGCAACCCGGTGGCTGATGCGCTCCACTACCGCCATGTCGTGTGAAATAAACAAAAACGCAATACCAAGCTCGCGCTGTAAATCCATCAGCAGGTTAATGATTTGTGCGCGTATAGACACATCCAGCGCCGAGACCGACTCGTCGGCAATCACCACTTTGGGATTAAGCGCCAGCGCGCGGGCAATACAGATGCGCTGACGCTGACCACCGGAAAACTCGTGCGGATAGCGCAAGGCATGGGCCGCGCTTAACCCTACGCGCTCCAGCAGCCAGGCGGTGCGCGCCTGGGCGTCTTCGCGGGCAACGCCGTGCACCAGCAGCGGCTCCATCACGGAATAGCCCACGGTCAACCGCGGGTCGAGCGACGCCCATGGGTCCTGAAAAATGACCTGAATATCGCGCCGTAACGCCTGCAAACGGTGCGCGGAGAGTTTATCGATGCGCTGGCCGTTAAAGGTAATGCTCCCACCCTGGCTTTCTACCAGGCGCAGCAGCGCCCGCCCGGTGGTGGACTTGCCGCAACCGGACTCACCCACCAGCCCCAGCGTCTCGCCCGGCCACAGGTCAAAACTGACTTTCTCCACCGCGTGCACCATACGGTTAACGCGGTTAAAAATACCGCCACGCAGCGCAAAGCGAGTGGTCAGATCGCGAACCTGTAAAATCGGCGTACTGCCTGGCACCACGGTGTCCTGCTCGGCTGGCATAGCCTCAGGCGAGGCGGCATCGGAGGTAGCCAGCGCAAAGCGGCGCGGTAAATCGCTGCCGTTCATCTCGCCAAGACGCGGCACGGCGGCCAGCAGCGCACGGGTGTAAGGATGCTGTGGGGCGGTAAAAATCTGCTCCACCGACCCGCTTTCCACCGCCTCGCCCTGGTACATCACCAGCACGCGGTCGGCAATTTCGGCCACTACGCCCATATCGTGGGTAATGAAGATAACGCCCATCTCCATTTCACGCTGTAGCACGTCGATAAGCTGTAAGATTTGCGCCTGGATGGTGACATCCAGTGCGGTAGTGGGTTCATCGGCAATCAGCACCGCCGGGCGACAGGAGAGCGCCATCGCAATCATCACACGCTGGCGCATGCCGCCTGAAAGCTGATGCGGATAACGTCCCAGCACCAGCCGCGAGCCTGGAATACGTACCAGGTCCAGCATACGCTTTGCTTCAATACGCGCGTCACGGTGGCTGAGGCCCTGATGCAGGCGAATAGACTCGGCGATTTGCTCGCCTACGGTAAGCACCGGATTAAGCGAGGTCATCGGCTCCTGGAAGATCATCGCCACATCCGCACCGCGCACACCGCGCATTTCACGCCGGCTCAGTTCGCGCAAATCCACTACGTGGCGGTTACGCCGACGCAACAGCAGCGGACCGCTTTTGATCTCGGTGCCTTGCGCATCAAGCAAGCGCATCAACGCCAGCGCGCTGACCGATTTACCAGAGCCAGACTCGCCAACGATAGCCAGCGTTTCACCGCGGGCAAGCGAGAACGACAGGCCGCGCACGGCCTGTGTTACCTGCTGTTGCTGGCGAAAGCTTACGTTCAGGTTGCTTATCGACAGCACATGGTCCTGCGCCAGTTCACCGCTGTGGGGCACGCTGCCTCCTGATTTACTGGTAAATACCAACAGTTGGCGCATCGCCAACGTGAGCAAAGGCGCGATACATACCTTCGCTGTTAAAAGGCAGCGCGACATTGCCCTGGTTATCGACAGCAATCGCACCGCCGCTGCCGCCAAGGGTTGGAATTTTTTCCATGATGACGCGCTCGGTAGCCTGTTGCAGGCTCAGGCCACGGTATTCCATCAGCGCGGCGATATCGTAGGCCGCAAGCGTGCGCATAAAAAGCTCGCCGGTGCCGGTACATGAGATAGCCGCATTGGCATTGTTAGCGTAGCAGCCCGCGCCCACCAGCGGTGAATCGCCCACGCGTCCGGGCAGCTTGTTGGTCATTCCACCGGTCGAGGTTGCCGCCGCCAGGTTGCCGCTCAGATCAAGCGCCACCGCGCCAACGGTCCCAAACTTACGGTCCGGGTCGAGCGGCGCGCGGATATCATGGTCAAGCACGACATGGCCTTGCGCCAGCTGAAGCTGCGCCAGGCGCTCCGGCGTTGAAAACAGCGACGGCTCCACCCAGGGCATACCGTGCTGGGCCGCAAACTGCTCGGCACCCTCGCCCACCAACAGCACATGTGGGCTTTGCTCCATCACCAGCCTTGCTGCCAGCACAGGGTTGCGCAGACGACTGACACCCGCCACTGCCCCGGCATTAAGCGAAGCGCCTTCCATGATGCAGGCGTCCAGCTCATGCGTACCGTCGCGGGTAAACACCGAACCAATTCCCGCATTAAAAAGCGGGCACTCTTCAAGCAGTCGCACGGCTTCGGTGACTGCATCCAGCGCGCTACCGCCGTCGGCCAGGATGTTCTGCCCGGCTTCGACAATCTCTGACAAAGTCTGGATATAGCGCTGTTCCTGCGCGGCACTCATGTGCTCACGCGAAATCGCGCCCGCACCGCCGTGAATAGCAATTACTGCTGTTCCCATAAGACATCACTCAGTTGCGTTTCCCCGGTGTTTTACCAGAGATATCATGCTTTTTACTGCTGACACATTCGATTTGTGAATATAAGAAGATGTAAATTGGTTGTAAAGAATTAGCTGCTTCCCTCTCTCCCAAAAGCGGTCATTCTGCCGGGCGGCGCTTTCTGCCATAATAACGGGCTATAACAGATTTCCCGTGCAGGAGTGTACTTCGATGGATTTTACCGCTGGCCTGATCCCGCTGGATGCCGCCCTTGAGCAGATGCTCACCCGCCTGACCCCCATCACCGAAAGCGAAACGCTCCCACTGCTCCAGGCGTTCGGGCGCGTTACCGCGAGCGCGATAACATCACCGCTCGACGTGCCCGGCTTTGATAACGCGGCAATGGACGGCTACGGCGTGCGGCTGGCAGATATAGCCAGCGGCACCCTCCTGCCCGTTGCGGGTAAAGCTTTTGCCGGACAGCCGTTTCAGGGCGACTGGCCTGCTGGCACCTGCGTGCGCATCATGACCGGCGCCCCCGTCCCTGCGGGCTGTGAAGCAGTGGTGATGCAGGAAGAAACCGAAGAGGCTGACGGCGGCATTCGCTTTAACGCACCGGTTAAAGCAGGCCAGAACATCCGTCGCAGCGGTGAAGATATTCGCCAGGGCGCAACGGTACTGGAAGCCGGAGCCCGACTGAGCGCCGCAGAGCTACCGCTGCTGGCCTCGCTCGGCATTGCACAAGTGCCTGTGGTGCGCCGCCTGCGCGTCGCGGTGTTCTCAACCGGTGATGAGCTACAGCTTCCAGGCCAGCCGCTGGCCGAAGGGCAAATTTACGATACCAACCGCCTGGCGGTACACCTGATGCTGGAACAACTCGGCTGTGAGGTGCTCAACCTGGGTATTGTGCGCGACGACCCGCAGGCGCTGCGCGACACCTTCCTGCGTGCCGATAGCGAAGCCGATGTGGTACTTAGCTCCGGCGGCGTTTCCGTTGGCGAAGCCGATTACACTAAACAGATCCTCGACGAGCTGGGCGAAATCGGTTTCTGGAAGCTTGCCATTAAACCTGGTAAGCCTTTCGCTTTTGGTCGCCTGCAACACAGCTGGTTCTGTGGCCTGCCGGGCAACCCGGTATCTGCTGCCGCGACCTTTTATCAGCTGGTACAGCCGCTGTTAGCCAAACTCAGCGGTCAGCGCAGCAGCCCATTGCCGCCAACGTTTAAGGTGCGCGCAGCACAAAAGCTTAAGAAGTCACCGGGTCGTCTCGACTTCCAGCGCGGCGTGCTGCGTAACGCACAGGACGGCCAGTTAGAAGTGGTCAGTACCGGGCACCAGGGTTCGCATATCTTCAGCTCATTTAGCCAGGGCAACTGCTTTATTGTGCTGGAGCGCGATCGCGGTAGCGTCGAGCCAGGCGAATGGGTCGAGGTGCAGCCGTTTAACCATCTGTTTGGGGGCTGATATGACGGTGGAGCTAAGCGATGAGGAGATGCTGCGCTATAACCGCCAGATAATCCTGCGCGATTTCGACTTCGACGGCCAGGAGCGGCTCAAAGGCTCAACGGTGCTGGTAGTCGGCCTTGGTGGACTGGGCTGCGCCGCGGCGCAATATCTGGCTGCCGCAGGCGTGGGAGCGATGACGCTGCTGGATTTCGATACCGTGGCGCTCTCTAACCTGCAACGCCAGACGCTGCATCATGATGCCGATATTGGCCGCCTGAAGGTCGAGTCCGCGCGAGACGCGCTCACCGCCATTAATCCGCATGTGCGGCTCGACACGCTGGGCCGCCTGCTGGAGGAAAGCGAACTTGCCACAACCGTAGCGCGCCACGATTTGGTGCTCGATTGCACCGATAACGTGGAGATTCGCAATCAGCTTAATCGCGCCTGCTTCGCCGCTAAAATCCCGCTGGTTTCGGGTGCGGCAATTCGTATGGAAGGCCAGGTGTCGGTATTTACTTACCAGCCAGAGGAGCCCTGCTACCGCTGCCTGAGCCGACTTTTTGGCGACAATGCATTGACCTGCGTGGAAGCTGGCGTGATGTCACCGCTGGTGGGGGCGATTGGCTCTATGCAGGCACTGGAAGCCATTAAGGTGCTGGCCGGTTACGGCACGCCGATTACCGGCAGGATTCTGATGATGGATGCCATGCGCGGGCAGTTTCGGGAGATGAAGCTTGCACGCAATCCGCACTGTGAGGTGTGTGGGGATGGTGGAGAGTGAGTTTTCGGGAGTCCTGTAAATTCTGTGGGGGATGGTGGAGAGTGAGTTTTCGGGAGTCCTGTAAATTCTGTGGGTGATGAGTGAAGTGGATGTTCCGCTCACGTAAAGCCTGGAGATTAATGGAGCTTTATCTGCGGTGAACGGGTTAAGGAGCGCTCCCGTGCGTTCCTTAACAATCCTCGCGGCCCCGCAAAGAAATCGCCGCCCTCCGGGCGGTTCGCGCAGCTTACCCCGGCTGGCTTATCGGGGGCGGCGCGAGGTAACGTCCCTGTAAATCGCGCCTCGGGCCGCATCCATGCGGTCCGCCCCGGCCAGCCGTGAACGCTTTGCCGATTTCAGCGCAGTACAACACCCCACACTGCAAGCCCTTGCTTTTCAATTGCGCTAAAGGTCCCTGTCTGCACGCAAAAAACCGGTATTCCGGCCTGCGACTCGTCGATTTCAGCGCGGCACAACATCCCATACAGCATGCCTCTGCACTCCCGCTACAATGAGGGTCTCTGTGAGTAAATAAAAAAGAGGCCCGATATTCGGGCCTCCTGGGAAGGTTGGTGCGGCTGAAAGCCGGACAGCTTATTCGATACCTTTGCTGCGCAGGTAATCTTCGTAGCCGCCACCAAAGTCCACCACGCGGCTCGGCGTGATTTCAATGACGCGGGTCGCCAGCGAGCTCACAAACTCACGGTCATGTGAGACAAAAATCAGCGTGCCCTGATACATCTCCAGCGCCATGTTCAGCGACTCAATAGATTCCATATCCAGGTGGTTGGTCGGCTCATCCATAATCAGCACATTCGGACGCTCCATCATCAGCTTGCCAAACAGCATGCGACCCTTTTCACCACCAGACAGCACTTTCGCGGGTTTCTTGATATCGTCCTGGCTAAACAGCAAACGACCCAGAATACTGCGTACCGCCTGTTCGTCATCGCCTTCCTGCTTCCACTGGCTCATCCAGTCGAACACCGTCAGGTCGTTTTCAAAATCCGCGGCGTGATCCTGTGCGTAATAGCCAATACGCGCGTTTTCGGACCATTTCACCGTGCCATTGTCCGGCGTCAGTTCACCCACCAGCGTTTTAAGGAAGGTCGATTTACCCACGCCGTTGGTCCCCAGCACCGCCAGCTTCTCGCCCACTTCCAGCAGCATACCGAAGTTTTTAAACAGCGGACCGTCGTCAAAACCTTTGGTGAGCGCTTCAACTTCGAGTGCATTACGGAACAGCTTTTTGTCCTGTTCGAAGCGGATGAACGGGTTCTGGCGGCTGGAGGCCTTCACTTCGTCGAGCTTGATTTTATCAATCTGGCGCGCGCGTGAGGTTGCCTGGCGTGATTTAGACGCGTTAGCGCTAAAGCGGCTAACAAAAGACTGCAACTCGGCAATCTGCGCCTTTTTCTTGGCGTTATCGGCCAGCAGACGCTCGCGCGCCTGCGTTGCGGCAGTCATGTATTCGTCGTAGTTACCCGGATAGACGCGCAGCTCGCCATAATCCAGATCCGCCATGTGCGTACACACCATGTTCAGGAAGTGACGGTCATGGGAGATGATTATCATGGTGCTGTTACGCTCGTTCAGCACCTGCTCCAGCCAGCGGATGGTGTCAATATCCAGGTTGTTGGTCGGTTCGTCGAGCAGCAGAATATCCGGGTTTGAGAACAGCGCCTGGGCCAGCAGCACACGCAGCTTCCAGCCGGGTGCAACTTCGCTCATCGGGCCGTAGTGCTGCTCCAGCGGAATGCCCACGCCCAGCAGCAGTTCACCGGCGCGGGATTCGGCAGAATAGCCGTCCATCTCACCGTATTTCACTTCCAGATCGGCAACCTTATAGCCGTCTTCCTCGCTCATCTCCGCTAACGCGTAGATGCGGTCACGCTCTTGCTTGACCTCCCACAGCTCGGCGTGGCCCATGATGACAGTGTCCAGCACGGAATACTGCTCAAAGGCGAACTGATCCTGGCGCAGCTTACCGATGCGTTCGTTCGGATCAAGCGACACGTTACCGAGCGTCGGCTCCAGGTCGCCGCCCAGAATTTTCATAAAGGTGGATTTGCCGCTGCCGTTGGCGCCAATCAGGCCATAGCGATTACCGCCGCCAAACTTCACGGAGATGTTTTCAAACAGCGGCTTACTGCCGAACTGCATGGTTACGTTACTGGATACTAACAAGGCTCTGCCCCGAATCTAGAGTGTGATAAACGTCTAATTATGCCATAAGTGCGCCCTGAGGTCGCCTGGGTAAAATAACGTCTAAAATAAACACATATGAAAAAGTCAGATTTCATACACATCTGAATTCACTGTTGCCCTGAATGCACATATAATGCGCACCCGGCACTGGCACCGGTTATCAAACCACACGGCCTGAATGGCATATAACATTTACGCGACATAACGACATAACTATGAAATTACGTACGCTTTTACTGGCAGCTTTTACCGTCATCGGTTTTTGTAAAACCGCGTCTGCTGTGACCTATCCGCTACCCACAGACGGTAGCCGTCTGGTCGGGCAGAATCAGGTTATTACCGTCCCTGCGGACAGTAAGCAGCCTCTGGAATATTTTGCAGCGCAATACCAGATGGGTCTTTCCAACATGCTGGAGGCAAACCCGGGCGTTGACCCGTACCTGCCAAAAGCCGGCACCATCCTCAATATCCCTCAACAGCTGATCCTGCCGGATACGGTGCATGAAGGGATTGTCATTAACAGCGCCGAAATGCGTTTGTACTACTACCCGAAAGGCACCAACACCGTTATCGTGCTGCCTATCGGTATTGGTGAGCTGGGCCGCGATACGCCAATTAGCTGGACCACTAAAGTGGAACGCAAACGTGCCAACCCAACCTGGACACCAACGGCAAAAATGCATGCGGAATATGCTGCACGCGGCGAGCCGCTGCCTGCTGTTGTGCCTGCCGGCCCGGATAACCCGATGGGTCTTTACGCACTCTATATTGGCCGTCTGTACGCAATTCACGGGACTAACGCCAACTTCGGTATCGGCCTGCGCGTGAGCCACGGCTGCGTGCGTCTGCGTAACGAAGACATTAAGTTCCTGTTTGAACAGGTGCCGGTCGGTACTCGCGTGCAGTTCATCGATGAGCCGGTCAAAGCGACCACTGAGCCGGATGGCAGCCGTTATATTGAGGTACATAACCCGCTCTCAACCACTGAAGCGCAGATTAACGGTCATGAAATCGTGCCCATTACGCTGACCAAAGGTGTTAAAGCGGTAACGACCCAGACGGACGTCGATCAGAATGTGCTGGAGCAGTCGATCGAAAGCCGCTCCGGGATGCCGGTACGTCTGAACTAAGTGGCATGATTAATAAAAAAGCCCGCTGCAAGCGGGCTTTTTTACGTCTGAATATCAGCGTTGAGAAGCGTGGGATTTACCCGCGCGCTTCGCAGAATTTGCGAAATGCCTCCAGCGTTTCAGCACTGACGTGATGCTCCATGCCTTCGGCGTCACGTCTGGCAATATCAGGGCTTATCCCCAGCGCCAGCAGGAAGTGCTCTACGATTTCATGGCGCTCACGGCTCTCGCGTGCCAGCTTCTCGCCTTCAGGCGTCAGAAACACGCCGCGCCAGGGGATTTGCTCTATTAGCCCAACACTTGCCAGCCGCTTGAGCATTTTCGCCACCGTCGGCTGCGAAACCCCCAGCCGTGCCGCCATATCCACCTGGCGAGCCTCACCAACGTCACGAATTAAGTCGTCAATTAATTCCACATAGTCATCAATCAACTCACGGCGGTGGGCCTCACGCACCTGACGGAAACCTTCAACGTGCTCTTCCACGTTCAACAGTTTCGTCTTTTTTGGACTGCCTGGCTTACCTGCGTGAGGACTCATTCACTTCTCCTGGAACCGTTAGGTTTGAAAAAAACAGCTCTATTGTAAACCATGCCTGTCCGGGCACAAAAAATAAACGTAAAAGCCTGCGGTATAGCACTAGCCATATAATATAGCCTGTGCTATATCTGTATGTGATGTAGTCAGTCGGTGAAAGGATTTGCCGATGAATCGGGTATGAGGAGGTCACAATGAATGAAGTGAAGAGGTGCTTGCGCGTGTTTACACAATCTCCCCTGAAGGTACGCCTGCAGCTGTTAAATATGCTGTGCGGCCTGATGAACACAAAAACCAATAACAATAACACTGTGCGATAAACGCTTTGTGCCTTTTACCGGCACGCTTTTCACGTTGGCTTCTTTCAGTTAGCCCAAAACAGAACAAAAAAAATCCGCCCGAAGGCGGATTTTTTCATTCTCCGTAAGGAGAATTAGAAGCGGTAGCCAACGCCTGCAACCCAAGTGCCAACGTCAACGCTACGGATGCGGCTCTGCTCATAAGAGAAGTCCAGAGCAACGTCACGAATCGGGTTGAACTGAACACCGGCACCGTAAGAGAAACCATAATCGCTGGTGTTTTCATTGAAACGGTAGTCAGCGGTGTTCTGGAATTTACCATAGCCAACACCAACAACACCGTACAGGCTCACCCAGTCAGCCAGACGAACAGCCGGACCAGCGGTCAGACCGTAGTACTGGCCTTTGTTGTAGATACCATCACTGCGGGTATCGTCTTTTTCGATGTAGGTGAAAGAGCCGATAACACCAACCGGGTTGTTATCGAACTCGTAACGGTACTTCAGGTTGAAGCCGTTAGCTTTGTTAATTACGCCCTGCATATCGCCCTGTGCGTAGCCGCCAGAAACGGTAACGTCACCTGCAAAAGCAGAACCTGCGGATACGGCCAGAACACAAGCCAGTGCTGAAAGACATGCAATTTTTTTCATAACCACCTCAAATGTGCTTCAAGTAAGTCCTAAGATTTCAATATATCAAATTATTTTACGAAACTCTTCGGGATTTACGTTGTCTAAAGGAGCCTTCCTGTAACAGAACGTTTCCATTCCGTCATATCCCTTTAATTCGATGAGGAATTTCTGGGTGGAACGCAAGTATGGTCCCTTCTGCCGCCCCCTGCCATCCAGAATTTTCTTAAAATTATAGTCGTCACGGAACTTCTTGCCTGATTAAATTTCATGCGCTTCCTGCACATCGCACACAATTCCCACCCTGACGGGCGTATTTACCCGTACACTTACGGACTCGCTCTCTTCTTATCTGACAAAAACTGACAGGATGCAGTATGCCCACGTTGTCACGAAAAATGCCGGTCTGGCTGCCGGTAGCACTTCTTCTCATTGCGATGGCCTCAATTCAAAGCGGTGCCTCTCTGGCAAAAACCCTGTTCCCACTGGTTGGCGCTCCGGGCGTCACTGCACTGCGCCTGTTGCTCGGCACGCTTATCCTGGTCGCGGTATTTAAACCCTGGCGCTTGCGCTTTGCGCGCGAGCAGCGCCTGCCTTTACTGTTCTATGGGCTGGCGCTGGGGGGCATGAACTACTTTTTCTATCTCTCTTTACGCACGGTGCCACTTGGCATTGCCGTGGCGCTGGAGTTTACCGGCCCGCTTGCCGTTGCCCTGTTTTCATCACGCCGCCCGGTTGATCTTATCTGGGTTGTGCTGGCAATACTGGGGCTATGGCTGCTGCTACCGCTGGGACAGGGCATGGAAAGCATTGACCCTGTGGGTGCAGCCTGGGCGCTGGCCGCTGGTGCCTGCTGGGCGGTCTATATTCTGGCCGGGCAACGCGCCGGGGCCGAGCACGGACCCGCCACTGTGGCACTGGGTTCGGTTATTGCCGCTGTGATTTTTGTGCCGTTGGGGGCGTTTCAGGCGGGCGAGGCGCTGTGGCACTGGTCGCTGCTGCCGCTGGGGTTAGCCATTGCGGTACTTTCTACGGCACTGCCCTACTCGCTGGAAATGGTTGCACTCACACGCCTGCCGACTCGCACCTTTGGCACGCTGATGAGCATCGAACCGGCAATGGGGGCGCTCTCAGGCATGATTTTTCTTGGCGAATTGCTCACATTTATGCAAATGCTGGGGCTGATTTCCATCATCGCGGCGTCCGTCGGTTCCACGCTGACACTGCGGCGGGAAGCACACATAGAGCGCGTTGATATTAATTAACAGGTATAACGGCCATAATGGCCGTTTAAACTTAAAATCGACACAAATAATTAACATTCAAAAATAAGAATAATTCTCCTTTATTAATTCATCTCTTTTCATCCAGTGCAAAAAACATACTAATGAATTGATTTTCTTATCAATTAGAAAATGCCTATTCCATCTTCGCTATTTGACCAATAGGCATTATCTCGCCTGCAGACTTAAAAACCGGTGCTATACTTATTGCCGTTGCATTAACGGACATACACATCAAGAGGATATAGAATTATGGCTACCGCTAAACTGGTGAAAACAAAATCTTCTGAGTTGCTTTACACTCGTAATGACGTTTCGGATCGCGAGAAAAAAGCGTGTGTAGAGCTGCTGAACCGCCAGGTTATTCAGTTCATCGATTTGTCGCTTATCACAAAACAGGCTCACTGGAACATGCGCGGAGCAAACTTTATCGCCGTGCACGAAATGCTTGATGGGTTCCGCACTGCGCTGACCGATCACCTGGATACCATGGCAGAACGTGCCGTACAGCTCGGTGGTGTTGCACTGGGTACTACCCAGGTTATCAACAGCAAAACCCCGCTTCAGAGCTACCCGCTGGACATTCACACCGTACAGGATCACCTAAAAGCACTGGCCGAACGTTACGCTATCGTCGCTAACGATGTGCGCAAAGCTATTGGTGAAGTAAAAGACGACGACACCGTAGATATTTTCACCGCGGCTTCTCGTGACCTGGACAAATTCCTGTGGTTCATTGAGTCCAACATCGAATAAATTTTTACTCTTGCCCCTTTCCTGGTGAAAGGGGCACGCACCACAATAGTGCACCCGCACTTCAGTTCCCTCGCCTTACGTTAATAAATTGTTATGCCCACCTCACACAATCGTTAGCCAGCGATTGTTTAAACAGCACTTTCTGCGTTAAAAGAAAACAGTCACGCTCTGACGAAAAATCTGCACCATGAACGCGCCCCATTACGGTGCATTCACTCAGGCTTGCATCGTCTTTTGTGCAGTGCTACATAAATCAGGGTTTGATAATTCAGTAAGTTAGAAAACTGGCATGATTCTTTCATGCTGCGACTGCCTACGCAGGGGATTGCCCCGTGGATTAACGTAAGGAAAAACTATGAAGTCTGTTTTGAAAGTGTCCCTGGCTGCCCTCTCCCTGGCTTTTGCCATCTCTGCCCACGCCGCAGAGAAAAAACTGGTGGTTGCCACCGATACTGCCTTTGTGCCGTTTGAATTCAAACAAGGTAACCAGTATGTCGGCTTTGATGTTGACCTGTGGGCCGCTATCGCAAAAGAGCTGAAGCTGGACTATACCCTCAAACCGATGGATTTCAGCGGCATCATCCCTGCCCTGCAAACCCGTAATGTTGATGTAGCTCTGGCGGGCATTACCATCACCGACGAGCGTAAAAAGGCTATCGACTTCTCCGATGGCTACTACAAAAGCGGCCTGCTGGTAATGGTGAAAGCCAGTAACGACGCCGTAAAAAGCGTCAACGATCTGGATGGCAAAGTGGTTGCCGTGAAGAGCGGTACAGGCTCCGTGGATTACGCGAAAGCCAACATTAAAACCAAAGACCTGCGCCAGTTCCCGAACATCGACAACGCTTACATGGAGCTTGGTACCAACCGTGCGGACGCCGTTTTGCACGACACACCTAACATCCTGTATTTCATCAAAACCGCGGGTAACGGCCAGTTCAAAGCGGTGGGCGAATCACTGGAAGCCCAGCAATACGGTATTGCTTTCCCGAAAGGCAGCAACGAATTACGTGAAAAGGTTAACGCTGCGCTGAAAACCTTGCGCGACAACGGCACCTACAACGAAATCTATAAAAAATGGTTCGGCACCGAACCTAAATAATTATTCTTAAAAATCTGATCTACGCTCAGGGGCGACCTTTCGCCCCTGCTGTTTTTGAACCACGGTAACAGGATACTATTATGGAGTTTGACTGGAGCGTCATCTGGCCTGCCATTCCGGCGTTGCTGGATGGTGCCAAAATGACTTTGTGGATTTCCGTACTTGGCCTTGCAGGTGGCATTGTCATCGGTCTGCTGGCTGGTCTGGCCCGCACTTACGGGGGCTGGATTTCCAATCACCTCGCCCTCGTATTTATTGAAATTATTCGCGGCACCCCCATTGTTGTGCAGGTGATGTATATCTATTTTGCCCTTCCCATGGCGTTCCCTGACCTGCGAATAGATACCTTCACGGCTGCCGTTATCACTATCATGATTAACTCTGGCGCCTATATCGCAGAAATCACCCGCGGCTCTGTGCTGTCAATCCATAAAGGGTTTAGCGAAGCAGGGCTGGCGCTGGGGCTGTCGCGGCGCGAATCCATTCGCTTTGTTATCATGCCGCTGGCGCTGCGGCGCATGCTTCCTTCACTGGGTAACCAGCTGATTATCAGCATCAAGGACACCTCGTTATTTATCGTGATCGGTGCCGCCGAACTGACCCGCAGCGGTCAGGAAATTATCGCCGGTAACTTCCGCGCCCTCGAGATCTGGACCGCCGTTGGGGTGATTTATCTCATCATCACGCAGGTGCTGAACGTGGTACTTCGTATTCTGGAAAGAAGGATGAAAATCCTGTGATTGAATTTAAAAACGTTTCCAAGCACTTTGGTCAAACCCAGGTGCTGCACAATATTGATTTAAAAGTTAACCAGGGTGAAGTGGTGGTCATTATCGGTCCATCTGGCTCCGGTAAATCCACACTGCTGCGCTGCATCAACAAACTTGAGGACATCACCAGCGGCGAGCTTATCGTTGATGGCCTGAAAGTGAACGACCCGAAAGTGGATGAGCGCCTGATTCGCCAGGAAGCGGGTATGGTGTTCCAGCAGTTTTACCTGTTCCCGCACCTGACTGCGCTGGAAAACGTGATGTTTGGTCCAATGCGCGTGCGCAAAACGCCAAAAGCCGAGGCCGAAAAGCAGGCCAAAGCGCTGCTGGCGAAAGTGGGACTTGCCGAACGGGGTAACCATTTCCCGTCTGAGCTTTCCGGCGGCCAGCAGCAGCGTGTTGCCATTGCTCGCGCGCTGGCGGTGAAGCCGAAAATGATGCTGTTTGATGAGCCGACGTCAGCACTTGACCCGGAACTGCGCCATGAAGTGCTGAGGGTTATGCAGGACCTGGCCGAAGAAGGCATGACGATGGTTATCGTGACCCATGAAATCGGCTTTGCCGAGAAAGTGGCTTCTCGTCTCATCTTTATTGATAAGGGGCGCATTGCCGAAGACGGCGACCCGCGTGAACTTATCCAGAATCCGCCAGGTCAGCGCCTGCGCGAGTTTTTGCAGCACGTTTCATAAGTAAAAAGCCCCATGATGGGGCTTTTTTTACGCCGAGACGTCAGAACAAAGACCAATGATTAACGCTAGCGGGCTAACGGGCTAACAGGCTAACAGGCTAACAGGCTAACAGGCTAACAGGCTAACAGGCTAACAGGCTAACAGGCTAACAGGCTAACAGGCTAACAGGCTAACAGGCTAACAGGCTAACGGGCTAACAGGCTAACAGGCTAACAGGCTAACAGGCTAACAGGCTAACGGGCTAACGGGCTAACAGGCTAACAGGCTAACAGGCTAACAGGCTAACAGGCTAACGGGCTAACGGGCTAACAGGCTAACGGGCTAACGGGCTAACGGGCTAACGGGCATTATGCCCCAGGCCTTACGCTGTGCCATAAAGCTCCAGCCAATAAAGCGGCTGCGCTTATTACCCTGCGCCATTTCAGTTTTTACAACACGCACCGCTCCCGCTTCCTGAAGGGCGCGCATAATGACAGGCAGGTTTTCACCGCGCGACACCAGCGAGGTAAACCAGCGCACCTGGCGGGCAAACGTCACGCTTTCAGCAATCATCCGCTTAATAAATTCCACTTCGCCACCCTCACACCACAGTTCCTGATGCTGGCCACCGAAGTTCAATACCGCACCGTCAAGGCCGAGGTTGCGCCTTTTGCGCGCATTCCCCTCACCGGCAGCCTGTGCCGAAGCATGAAACGGGGGATTACACATTGTCGCATCGTAAACTTCATTCTTATGAATAATGCCGCTAAAGATGGCAGCCGCGTCTTTCTGGCGACGCAGGCGAATACGCTGACTCAGTCCCGGATTCGCCGCCACAATGCCGCCAGCGGCACGCAGCGCCTGCTCATTCACTTCGCTGCCGGTAAAGCGCCAGCCGTACTCATACTGACCAATCAGCGGATAAATACAGTTAGCGCCCGTTCCAATATCAAGGATGGTCGCCTGACGCGGCACTTCGCCGTGGTTATCGCCCGCCAGCAGGTCAGCCAGATGGTGGACATAATCCGCACGCCCTGGCACCGGTGGGCAGAGAAAGCCCTCCGGGATATCCCACTGCGCCACGCCGTAAAAAAAGGCCAGCAGCGCCTGGTTGAGCGTCTTCACCGCCTGCGGGTCTGCGAAGTCCAGCGTTGGCTCTCCGGCAGGTGACGGGCGCACAAATCCGGCAAGCGCCGGACACTGGGCGCTAAGCGCAGCAAAATCATAGCGCTGACTATGGCGGTTGCGTGGATGCAAACCGTTTTTGGGGGCTCGCGGGTTATTCATCGGCTTTCTCCTTTCTGGGCGGCGTAAGATACCTGTTGTCGGACAGCGGGTAAATAACGCAGCATGTCCCATACTCTTTATTCTCGTTTACGTGATGGAAAGATAATGACAACGAAACGCTATTATTATGAACCTGCCAACGGACACGGCCTGCCGCATGACCCGTTAAATGCCATTATTGGCCCACGCCCGATAGGCTGGATCTCCTCGCAGGACGGTGAAGGACGACGCAATCTTGCACCGTACAGTTTCTTCAACTGTTTTAACTATCACCCGCCGATTATTGGTTTTGCCAGCAGTGGCTGGAAGGACAGCGTGCGTAATATTGTGCAAACCGGTGAGTTTGTGTGGAACCTGACCACGCGCGCGCTCGCTGAAAAGATGAATGAAAGCTCTGCCACCCTGCCCCACGGCGAAGATGAATTTCTCGTTGCAGGCCTGACGCCTGCCGCAAGCCGTCGCGTGAATGTCGCAAGAGTCGCTGAAAGCCCGGTTAACTTCGAATGTCGCCTCTCGCAGCATCTTCAACTTAGCGCTGCAGACGGCACACCAGTTGATACCTGGCTGGTACTGGGTGAAGTCGTGGCGGTACATATCGATGAAACGCTGCTGGAGGAGGGAATTTATCAGACGGCAAAAGCACAACCGGTGCTGCGTGCAGGAGGACCGAGCGCCTACTACACCATTGATGAAGCCCAACGTTTTGATTTGATTCGCCCCGATGCACGCCGTTCAGCAGGTTAATCCTGCCGTGTTTTATCAGTGTTGATGGCATTGCCCGCGCCCTCTCTGTTTCGCTGCCAGACAGAGCAGGCGCCAACAGGGCAAACGCGGCAAACGCGGCAAACGCGGCAAACGCGGCAAACGCGGCAAACGCGGCAAACGCGGCAAACGCGGCAAACGCGGCAAACGCGGCAAACGCGGCAAACGCGGCAAACGCGGCAAACGCGGCAGCGAAAGTACCATCACGGCGCTAGCGCAAAAACAGGTTTTCACTGTTTATTTTTGTCTGCCTGCAAAGGCTCATGCAGCAGATATGTCAACGCAACCTTTGGCAGATCGTTTAAATATAGAAAAATCAATAACCTGGCCAGCCTGTTTTTGTCAGCCCTACGTCAGGAATTATCGTTCAAAAAATAAGCACGTCACGTTCAAATTTTTGCATAATCACGCCAGTTATCAGCGCCTAAACTAGAAATATGCTGACGCGATGCAGTCAGCTCTTTCACCGCTATTGAGGATGCTGCCATGAAAAAATATCTCATCTTTTCTGCTGCTATCGCTTTCATCAGCCTGTCATCGGCAACGTTTGCCGCACAGTCTCTGTCAGCGGGCGAAACAGGGCAGTTGCGCCCGGCAGGCACGGTTTCTGCCAGTGGCGCGACGAACCTGGACGACCTTGAGGCAAAACTGGCTGAAAAAGCGCGTGAGGAAGGTGCAAAAGGATATGTGGTTGATGCCGCCGGGGGGAATAACCTGATGTACGGCACGGCCACCATTTATAAATAACACCTGTTCTCTGTGACAACGGCCTCTGCATGCAGGGGCCATTTTTTTCTTCGCGATAATCCCACTGAAAATATCCTGCCGATACATTCCCTCTGGCTCTGGCTCTGGCTCTGGCTCTGGCTCTGGCTCTGGCTCTGGCTCTGGCTCTGGCTCTGGCTCTGGCTCTGGCTCTGGCTCTGGCTCTGGCTCTGGCTCTGGCTCTGGCTCTGGCTCTGGCTCTGGCTCTGGCTCTGGCTCTGGCTCTGGCTCTGGCTCTGGCTCTGGCTCTGGCTCTGGCTCTGGCTCTGGCTCTGGCTCTGGCTCTGGCTCTGGCTCTGGCTCTGGCTCTGGCTCTGGCTCTGGCTCTGGCTCGACAGCATAAATAACCCCTGATAAAACCAGGAATAATAAATTGAGTGGCAAATAATGCCTTTTGATAAAAATACAGTGGGTTAGTTGCGGGTCAACAGATTAGCTATGTTAATTACTTGTATAAATCAATAGGTTAAAAGTTATTCAAAAAATTCGAATGAGGCAGTCAATTCTCTTCGATTTTATCTTCTAATTACTCGCGCAATAATACTCACATCAACGGAACACATCCGTTTCCACAGAACATAATGCGAGATTAAATCATGAAAACCACCAAACTGACTATTGCAGCACTGATCATGTCTACTCTGTCCTTTGGCGCTTTTGCCGCCCAGGAAATCAACAGCACCACGGCCGCACCGCAAGGTGAAAAAATTGGTGTCGTTTCTGCCTCTGGTGCGTACACCCTGAGCGAACTGGAAAGTGAACTGGCTGCTAAAGCCGATGCCGCTGGCGCCAGCTCATTCAAAATTACTTCTGCATCTGGCTATAACCTGATGCACGGCACGGCTGAAATCTACAAATAAGCCTGCCACTGCTACGCCCCTGTTCCTTGTGTTAACCCTGATATTACCCTGTTTGCCCGCGTGCCACTCGCGGGCTTTTTTTATTTTCAGGCCGGAAAAACCTCATTAACGCGCGCCTGCGCATCGGACATATTTCCTTTCTCACCGCTCGCCACCAGACAACAGGCAAGTTGAATTCTGAGCGACGACGGCAGCGGCTCTACACCGGCTGCACAGCGTTCAGTCCAGCGTGCCGTGACCTCAGCCTCTTTTTCAAACGGCAAAATCACATTACCTGAATCGCTCTCAGGCTGGCGCTCATACAGTACGCGCACACCCTTTTCATCAATCTGACTAATCTGCGGACAACGTTGCGGGTTGGCATACACTTCCCCTTCGGTGCCATGCATCAGCAACGCCCGGCCTTGCGCCAGTGCAAAGAACTGCGCAACCTTTGTGACATATTCCGGGTGCGAGACACTGGCAAGCTGCAGTGCAGCAGCAGGGGCAAAAGGCGTTGCCAGCTTGGCCAGCGAATGTGCACTGCTGCGCACGCCCATGCGCCAGCGCAATGCCAGTAGTTTTTCCATGGGCGGGCACAGCGTACCGATGGGCAGAAATAGCGGATTGTGAGACTCCAGTTTTGCCTGCGCCTGACCGGCGCTGCGGCTAGCCTCAATACCCAGCAAGGCAAAGATAGTTTCGGAAATAACACGTGTGGGATCTTCGCTAACGCCGTGTACAACCACCGGAAAACCGAGCCGGCTGAGTAAAATTGCCAGCAGCGGCGTTAAGTTCGCCTGCTTGCGCGCGCCGTTGTAGGTGGGAATCACCACCGGCATGGGCCGCCCCACAGGCGGCGTCAGGCTGATGGTTTGCTGCTGCATCGCATCATAAAAACCACGCAACTCGGCTTCACCTTCACCTTTGATACGCAACGCCATCAGCACGGCACCCAGTTCAAGGTCAGGCACGTCACCGTTAAGCATGTGCTTATAAAGCGTGCGTGCGGTATCAATATCCAGATCGCGCGCGTGATTTTTTCCGCGGCCTATTTCTTTAATAATCTTGCGATAATCCATGTAGTTACCTCCACATTAAGGTTAGCACGCCTGTCTGTCTGAAGCGGCAAATCGCATTAGTTATTTTGCGGTTTTTGCCCGCCGTGGTGCACGGCGCTTCGTAACTGGCGTTTTACCTGCGGGTAGCGCGTTGACCTCAGGCACATCGGGCTGGAGCAGTGGAAACACCGGCAACGCATCCAGCAGTCGCTTGCCGTAATTTTTTGTGAGAAGCCGCCTGTCGTAAATAACGATATCACCACAGCAGCCGTGACTTCGAATCAATCGTCCAACCTGTTGAATCAGATTAAAAGACGCGCTAGGCAGACTCTGCACCTCAAACGGATAGCGGTTCTGGCTACGTAGCCACTCGCCTTCGGTGATAACCACCGGGCTGTCTACGGGTGGAAAGGCAATTTTATGAATATGCACCTGCGTCAGTAGCTCGCCTTTAAGATCAAGCCCCTCGGCAAAAGACTGTAGTCCCACCAACACACTGGTTTGCCCTTTCGCCACCCGTTCGCGGTGCAATGAGATCAAACGGGAGCGTGGCTTATCGCCCTGCACCAGCAACTGCAAGCGCAGGTCAGGCACGCAGTTGAGAAAGCGCTGCATCGCACGACCGCTGGCAAACAGCACCAACATGCCCCTATGCTCACCTTTTTCCAACTCAGCGCGCAAGAACGCGGCCATTTCAGCCACATGCTGTTCTTCATGCTCCATTAGCGGCTCATAGCGCATACGCGGGATAAGCAACCTGCCCTGCTCAACGTGGTTGAACGGCGAGTCGAGCGTGACAAAGCGATCCCCTGCTTTCTCTTTCAGGCCGCTCAGTTCCTGTAACCGGGTAAAACTATTCAGCGAACGCAGGGTTGCCGAGGTAACAACGGTATGCGGTACACTGCGCCACAGCAGCTTTTCAAGCTGGTCACTTACGCGTATACCGGCGCAGTACATAAACAAATGCGCCTGCCCGTCACGCAGCGTGCGAGTCACCCATTTGCACACAGGCGCGCCGGAAGTCTGGGCCATTGCCGCCAGCTTCCACAATTTGCTCTGAGTTTCAAAATGGCCCAGGGCACGGTTCATCTGCAAAATCAGCCGATGCAGCCGCACAATATCGTGCTGGCCGGTTTTTTCGCTGAGATCGTTCAGGAAGGCCTCTGACAGACCACGCAGCGCATCCATCAGCTTTGCCAGCCGCTGTACCATTTGCGTAATTTCATCCGGCAGCACGCCCATTTCAAAACGGTGCTCGGCTTCTCCCTCACCGGGGAGCAGCAAATTCATTATGCGCGCTACCGAGGCCAGCAACTCGGCGGCTTCTTCACAGTGATTGCTCAGGCGCTCTGGTGTGGCCAGCGGCGGGACCGTTTTCGGGCGGCACTGCTCAAGGCAGGTGGCTATCAGTTTCATAAACAGATCAAGCTGTAACCGCCCCCAGCCAGGGCTAATTTCAGCACCGGTCTCCAGCGCATCGCGCGCCACTTCCGGGATGTGATGCCCTTCATCAAGCACCAGCAGCAGGTTTTTAGCAGGCGGCAGCACCGAGTCGTTTTCTAACGCCGCCATGACCAGCGCATGGTTGGCAACCACCACTTCTGCGTCGTTGATTTCACGCCGTGCGACAAAAAACGGGCATTCGCGATACCACTGGCAGTTCGGTCCCAGGCAACTGGCCTTGTCGGTGCTCAGGCGCGCCCACAGGTTATCGCTGACCGCTTTGTCGCTGTGATCGCGCAGGCCATCCCATTTATAACTCTCCAGGCTGGTCTTAAGGCTCGCACACAGCTTTTGCTCTTCGCCGCTGGCGGGTGTCAGTTCATCTTCAAGAAATGCCAACAGGTCGCCCTGGGCGGTATCCCCGGTACTGGCTAGCGCACTCAGGTTGCGCGGGCACACGTAACGCCCGCGACCAAACGCAGCCGTAAACTTAAGACCGGGAATAATCTTGCCCAGCAGCGGCAAGTCTTTGGTGAAAATCTGATCCTGAAGCGCAACGTTAGCGGTACTGACCACCAGCGTTTTTTGCTCATCGCGCGCCAAAGCAATGCCGGGAATGAGATAGGAGAGCGTTTTGCCCACGCCGGTGGGCGCTTCAATGGCCAGATGCCGCCCCTCATCACCCGCCAGCGTCTTAGCCACTTCGGCAATCATCTGGCGCTGGGACGCTCTGGGGATAAAATCCGGGATCTGCTGTTGTAGCGCCTTATACCAGGCGCCAATTTGCGCCTTCTGCGCCGCGGACAATGCCATGAACACTCACATATACTGTATAAACAGCCACTATTCTCCCACTTTTCGTACCACGGCGACAGCCTCTTTTACTGCACCTGCAAGGCCGCTTCCAGCGAGCAAGCAGCGCTATCCTGGTGTTTTCATTTTTCTTCGTGATGATTTGAACAAACAAAAATCCGCCATCCCATAAAGGCGATGACGGATTTTATCAGGCGCTCTACTTTCTGTGCTCAGCTCGAGCGCCAAAGAAAAACGCGGATTCCAGGCCTGACCGCTGGCTTACTGTGCACCACCGCTACTGCTGTTGCCTGCGCGATGGCGACGGCGCGAGCGCTCACCAGCCGGGCGAGCGGCGCGCTGGCCATCACCCTGAGGGCGTGCCTGGCGATTGCCTTCACTCTGAGTGCGGCCCTGACGGTTGCCTTCGCTCTGACCACGGCTCTGACGGTTCCCTTCGCCCTGCGCACGCGGTGCGCGGCCCTGTGGCTGCCCTTGGCTGCGGCCACGGTTTCCGCCGCCACCGCCGCTACGGCCCTGACGACCGTTGATGATAGGCTCAGCTTTAATAGACGGGTCCGGCTCAAAGCCCGGCAGCGCAATGCGCGGCACTTCACGCTTGAGCAGCTTTTCAATATCGCGCAGCAGTTTGTGCTCGTCCACGCATACCAGCGACAGCGCTTCACCGGTCGCCGCCGCACGCCCGGTACGGCCAATGCGGTGCACGTAGTCTTCCGGCACGTTGGGTAATTCGTAGTTCACTACATACGGTAACTCTTCAATGTCCAGCCCGCGTGCGGCAATGTCGGTTGCCACCAGCACACGAATATCGCCGCTTTTGAAGTTCGCCAGTGCACGGGTACGTGCGCCCTGGCTCTTGTTACCATGAATAGCAGCGGCGGTAATGCCGTCTTTATTAAGCTGCTCGGCCAGATGGTTTGCGCCGTGCTTGGTGCGGGTAAAGACCAGTACCTGGCGCCAGTTGCCCTGACCAATCATCAGCGACAACAGTTCGCGCTTGCGCTTTTTATCAACGAAATGGACATGCTGCGTTACCTGCTCAGACGCCGTATTACGGCGCGCCACTTCCACTTCTTCCGGGTTATGCAGCAGCTTTTCTGCCAGTTGCTTAATTTCATCGGAGAATGTGGCAGAGAACAGCAAGTTCTGACGGCGCGATGGCAGTTTTGCCAGCACGCGGCGGATATCATGAATAAAGCCCATATCCAGCATACGGTCCGCTTCGTCGAGCACCAGAATTTCAATGCTGTCGAGTTTCACCGCGTTCTGGTGCTCAAGGTCAAGCAAACGACCCGGCGTTGCCACCAGGATATCTACGCCGCCGCGCAGTTTCATCATTTGCGGGTTGATGCTGACGCCGCCAAACACCACCAGCGATCGGATGTTGAGGTATTTGCTGTACTCACGCACGTTCTCGCCCACCTGGGCGGCAAGCTCACGGGTTGGAGTCAGGATTAAGGCGCGCACCGGACGGCGACCTTTGCCGTGCGGATTTTCCTGCGTTAAACGTTGCAGCATTGGCAGGGTAAAGCCCGCGGTTTTGCCGGTCCCGGTCTGGGCGCTGGCCATCAGGTCGCGACCGCTGAGGACAACCGGAATCGCCTGACGCTGAATCGGCGTCGGCTCATGGTAGCCCTGCTCCGCCACCGCGCGCAGGATTTCGGGACTTAACCCAAGTGAATCAAAAGACATAACTACTCCAGACCCGCCCTGACCGGGCAACCGGTGTAGTTTCCAGGGGGATAACGACGCCGGGAACCCGGCAATGTAAGAAGCACAAACCACAGTGCTGTTCGGGCGAAGTGTATCAGTTTTTGTGGCGCAGCGCACAAATTCCCCTTTGCCCACACAATTTGCAGCACAAAGTGTCAGCGCTGGACAAAAGTGCAACACCTGGTTAATGTTAATCAATCGATTGATTAACTCTTCATTCAGCTTATGAGTCATGCAGCAGCCCCCTCCACCCTGCGCGGCGAGCAGGCAAAAAACCAGCTTATTCAGGCCGCTATTGAGCAGTTTGGCGAACACGGTATGCGCGCCACTACGCGTGATATTGCCGCTCAGGCCGGGCAGAACATTGCCGCGATTGCCTATTACTTTGGCTCCAAGGAGGCGCTCTACCTTGCGTCAGCCCACTGGATTGGTGATTTCTTCAATCAACATTTCCAGCAGCATGTCGCCGAAGCACAGGCGCTTATTGCTGCTCACTCCCAGGATAAAACCGCTATTCGCCGTGTCATTCACAGCGCCTGCTGCCTGATGACAAAACTGCTCACCAACGACGACACGCTACACATGAGTAAATTCGTCTCCCGGGAGCAGCTTACCCCCACGGATGCCTACTACATTATTCATCAACACATGATTGCGCCCATGCACGAGCACTTTTCGCGGCTAATTGCAGGCTATACCGGGCGAGATAGTGACGACACCGAGACAATACTGCACGTCCACGGGCTGGTGGGCGGCATCGTCGGCTTCCGGCTGGCGCGGGAAACCGTGCTGATGCGCTGTGGTTGGTCTGAATTTAACGACGCCCGCACACAGTTAATTGAGAAAGTCATTACCCAGCAGGTTGATTTTATTTTGCAGGGATTATCAATACCGCGAGGAGACGTGAACCATGAAAAATCGTAAACCGATTGTGGTAGCGATTATCGTTATTGCGCTACTGGCCGCCGCGCTCGGTGGCTGGCTGTGGCAACAGCGCGCGAATGACAAGCCGCTCACGCTGTACGGTAATGTCGATATCCGCACGGTCAATATGAGTTTTCGCGTCGGCGGGCGGCTGGCAGCCCTGAATGTGGATGAGGGCGATGCCATTAACAGCGGGCAAACGCTGGGTGAGCTGGACCGTGCGCCTTATGTCAACGCGTTGCAGCAGGCACAGGCCAACGAGGCAGCGGCACAGGCGCAGTATGACCTGATGCTGGCCGGTTATCGCAATGAAGAAATCGCCCAGGCGGCGGCGGCAGTGAAGCAGGCTCAGGCCGCTGCCGCCTATGCGCAAAACTTCTATCAGCGCCAGCAGGGGCTGTGGAAAAGCCGCACCATTTCAGCCAACGAGCTGGAAAACGCGCGCTCATCGCGCGACCAGGCGCAGGCTAACCTCAAAGCGGCGCAGGATAAATTGAGCCAGTACCAGACCGGCAACCGTCCACAGCAGATTGCCCAGGCTAAAGCGAGCCTTGAACAGGCCACAGCCCAGGTTGCTCAGGCAAAGCTCAATTTACAGGACACCACGCTGGTCGCCCCGGCCAGCGGCACGCTGCTGACGCGTGCCGTCGAACCTGGCACCATGCTTAACGCAGGCAGCACCGTGCTGACGCTGTCCCTCACCCGCCCGGTGTGGGTTCGCGCCTATATTGATGAGGTCAATCTGGGCCAGGCCCAGCCGGGACACGCACTGCTGGTTTACGCAGACGGCCGTCCTGATAAACCGTATCACGGCAAAGTGGGCTTTGTTTCTCCTACGGCCGAGTTCACGCCTAAAACCGTGGAAACCCCCAATTTACGTACTGACCTGGTCTACCGACTGCGAATCATCGTCACCGACCCGGACGATGCGCTACGCCAGGGTATGCCGGTCACGGTACAATTTCGCGACGCTGCACAATGAGCCGCGCTGAACCCACCATTACATTAAATGCGCTGGCGCGCAGCTTTAGCGGCATGAGTAAACCGGCTGTTGCCAGCCTCAGCGCCACTATTCGCGCCGGTGGCGTGACAGGGCTGGTGGGGCCAGATGGCGCAGGCAAAACCACGCTGATGCGCATGCTTGCCGGGCTGCTGAAACCCGACAGCGGCGAGATAGCGATTCTGGGCCTCGACCCGGTGCGTGACAGCAGCGCCCTGCACGCCCGGCTGGGCTACATGCCGCAGAAGTTTGGTTTGTACGAGGACCTCACCGTACAGGAGAATCTCTGTCTGTACGCAGACTTGCGCAGCGTAACCGGTGAGCAGCGCCAGCAAACCTTCGCCCGACTACTGGCCTTTACCTCGCTCGCGCCGTTTACCTCACGCCTGGCGGGCAAGCTTTCTGGCGGCATGAAGCAAAAGCTGGGGCTTGCCTGTACGCTGGTCGGCCAACCAGAAGTGTTGCTGCTTGATGAACCCGGTGTGGGTGTTGACCCCATTTCGCGCCGTGAGCTATGGCAGATGGTGCACGAGCTTGCCGGAGAAGGCATGCTGATCCTCTGGAGCACCTCGTACCTTGATGAAGCCGAACAGTGCCGCGAAATTTTGCTGATGAACGAGGGCGAAATGCTGTGGCACGGCGAGCCTAAAGCACTGACGGCGCAGATGGCCGGACGCAGTTGGCTCATGTCCAGCCCGCAAGACAACAACCGTCAACTGCTGCAAAAAGCGCTCACACTCCCACAGGTGAGCGACGGCGTGATTCAGGGCAAATCGGTACGCGTCATTCTTAAAAAAGAGGCCAGTGCGGATGCGGTGGCAGAAAGTCTGGGGTTAGCGCGTGAGCACCTTGAAGAAACTGCCCCGCGCTTTGAAGATGCCTTTATCGACCTGCTCGGCGGCAGCGGCAGCGCGCAGTCACCGCTGGGCGATATTTTGCATCGCGTGGAAGGCAGCAGAGATGAAACGGTGATTGAAGCCCGTGGCCTGACAAAAAAATTCGGTGACTTCGCCGCCACCGACAACGTTGATTTCAGCGTCACGCGGGGTGAGATCTTCGGCCTGCTCGGCCCTAACGGCGCCGGCAAATCCACTACCTTTAAAATGATGTGCGGCCTGCTGGTGCCGACCGCCGGTAAAGCGCTGGTGCTGGATATGGATTTAAAAACCAGTTCGGGCAAAGCGCGCCAGCACTTAGGCTACATGGCACAGAAGTTTTCGCTTTATGGCAACCTGACGGTAGAACAGAATCTGCGTTTTTTCTCCGGTGTCTACGGCCTGCGTGGACGGGCGCAGAATGACAAAATTGCCAGCATGAGTGACGCCTTCAATCTGCGTCCTGTCTTCAACCACGCTACCGACTCCCTGCCACTCGGCTTTAAGCAGCGCCTGGCGCTGGCCTGCTCGCTGATGCACGAGCCGGATATTCTGTTTCTTGATGAACCCACCTCTGGCGTGGACCCGCTCACGCGCCGCGAGTTCTGGCTGCACATCAACAGCATGGTTGAGCGCGGCGTCACCGTGATGGTCACCACCCACTTTATGGATGAGGCCGAGTATTGCGATCGCATCGGGCTGGTTTACCGTGGCAAACTCATTGCCAGCGGCACGCCAGATGACCTGAAACAACAGGCCGCAAATGAAGACGATGCCGACCCGACGATGGAGCAGGCCTTTATCACGCTGATTCACGAATGGGATAAGGAGCATGCCAGTGACGGATAAACCCGCTATTTCCTGGCGGCGCGTGCGCGCCCTGTGCCTGAAAGAGACGCGCCAGATCCTGCGCGACCCCAGTAGCTGGCTGATTGCGGTGGTTATTCCACTGCTGCTGCTGTTTATCTTCGGCTACGGCATTAACCTCGACTCCAGCAAATTGCGCGTTGGTATTTTGCTGGAGCAGCAGAGCAAAGAGGCGCTCGATTTCACCCACGCTATCAGCGCCTCGCCGTTTATCGCCCCAACGGTGAGCGACAACCGCCAGCAACTGGTGGAAATGATGCAGGCCGGGCGCATTCGTGGGCTTATCACTATTCCCGTGGACTTTGACGCACGCATGGCAAGCGCCGGTGACCGCGCGCCGGTGCAGGTCATCACTGACGGCAGCGAGCCTAACACCGCCAACTTTGTGCAGGGTTATATGGAGGGCATCTGGCAGCTCTGGCAGCAGCAGCGGGCGCAAGACCGAGGTGAATCATTCACGCCGCTGGTCGAGGTACAAACCCGTTACTGGTTTAACCCGGCGGCCATCAGCCAGCATTTTATTATCCCGGGCGCTATCACCATTATCATGACGGTGATAGGCGCTATCCTCACCTCGCTGGTGGTGGCCCGCGAGTGGGAGCGCGGCACAATGGAAGCACTGCTCTCAACCGAAGTGACCCGCGCGGAACTCTTGCTGTGCAAGCTGATCCCCTATTACTTCCTCGGTATGCTGGCCATGCTTATCTGTATGCTGGTTTCGGTGTTTATTCTCAGCGTGCCTTACCGTGGCTCGCTGCTGGTGCTGTATGTTATCTCCAGCCTGTTCCTGTTGAGCACGCTCGGCATGGGGCTTTTGATTTCCACACTCACGCGCAACCAGTTTAACGCCGCCCAGGTGGCGCTTAACGCCGCGTTTTTACCTTCAATCATGCTGTCGGGGTTTATTTTCCAGATAGACAGTATGCCGGCAATTATTCGCGCGGTGACCTACATCATCCCGGCGCGCTACTTCGTCAACACGCTGCAAAGCCTGTTTCTGGCAGGCAACATTCCCATTGTGCTGCTGATGAATACGCTTTTTCTCATCGCCTCAGCGGTGATGTTTATCGGCCTGACCTGGCTTAAAACCAAACGTCGTCTCGACTAAGGAAGAGAGCGCTATGCTGCACCGTCTATGGACGCTTATCCGCAAAGAGCTACAGGCGCTGCTGCGCGAGCCGCAAACGCGTGCCATCCTGATAATGCCGGTAATTTTACAGGTGGTGCTGTTCCCGCTTGCCGCAACACTTGAGGTCACCAACGCCACGGTTGCGGTGTACAGCGAAGATAACGGCAGACATTCCATTGAACTTACCCAGCGTTTTGCAAAGGCTAAAGCCTTCAACCATATTTTGGTGCTTAAAAGCCCCCAGGAGATTCGCCCGACGCTTGATACCCAGAAAGCGCTGTTGCTGATTCGCTTCCCGGCGAATTTTTCACGCGACATTGACCAGGGGCAAACCGGGAAAATGCAGATACTGCTCGACGGGCGTAACTCCAACAGCGCGCAGATTGCAGCCAACTATTTGCAGCAGATAGTCAAAAACTGGCAACTGGAAATGACCGCAAACCAGCCCAGGCCCAACAACAGCGAGCTGGTGGTGCGCAACTGGTATAACCCAAATCTGGATTACAAATGGTTTGTGGTGCCCTCGCTCATTGCCATGATTACCACCGTGGGCGTGATGATTGTCACTTCGCTGTCGGTGGCGCGCGAACGTGAACAGGGCACATTCGACCAGCTTTTGGTTTCGCCGCTTGCCACCTGGCAGATATTTGTCGGTAAAGCGGTACCCGCGCTGGTGGTTGCCATGTTTCAGGCCTCCATCGTTCTGTTGGTCGGGATTCTGATTTACCAGATACCGTTCGCCGGGTCGCTGGTGCTGTTTTATTTCGCGATGTTGATTTATGGGCTGTCGCTGGTGGGATTTGGGCTTTTGATCTCAGCGCTGTGCTCAACACAGCAGCAGGCATTTATTGGTGTGTTTGTGTTTATGATGCCGGCGATTTTGCTCTCAGGCTACGTCACGCCCGTCGAGAATATGCCGCAATGGTTACAGAATCTGACGTGGGCGAACCCGATTCGCCACTTTACCGATATCACTAAGCAAATTTATCTGAAGGATGCGAGTCTGCACATTATCTGGCAGAGCCTGTGGCCGCTACTGGCAATAGCGGCCACAACGGGGCTAGCGGCGTACGCTATGTTTCGACGCAATATCGCCTGAGCGGCGGCGGTCTTTAATCAGCAGCGTGAACAGCGCCGGACCTGCTAACACCACCAGTCCGGCGATAGCGAGTAGAAGGTTATTCTGAATCACTTTTGACAGCAGCCAGATAGCTATCAGCGCCGCGCCAAAATACCAGGTGGTGGTCATTTCTTCCAGGAACTCACACAGTTCTCGACGCCAGCCGTCCTGAAAGCGCTGGAAGGCCAGCATCAGCACCAGCGTAATGGCATACAGAGCGCAAAGCCCCAGCCCAACACGTACCATTGCGTTGCTCATCCAGCCCATAACGAGCAGTGCCACCACCAGCAAATGCAGCATAATCTGCCAGCAACTAAGACCTGTTGCGACACGAATACGTTGTTGCCATTTCATGGCTTCTCTCCTTATAGATTTTCTTCCTGTCTATGAGACAAAGCTAAGAGTACCGTACTTTAAGGAAAATTCCCGGAGCCGCCAACTTTTTGTGACAGATACTACACTTTATCTTGATGCAGAAAGCCAAAACGGGAGGCGCATGGCAGACAGCAAAACGCAATTTACGCTGCGAATACTGACCATCAACACCCATAAAGGGTTCACGGCTTTCAACCGGCGCTTCATTTTACCGGAGCTGCGCGAAGCAGTGCGCAGCGTAGGTGCCGACATTGTCTGCCTCCAGGAAGTGCTCGGCGAGCACGACATCCACGCGCTGAATATTGAGGGCTGGCCACCAACCACGCACTATGAATTTCTCGCTGACAGCATGTGGCAGGACTACGCTTATGGGCGCAACGCGGTCTACCCGGAGGGCCATCATGGTAACGCCGTGCTGTCGCGCTTCCCGATTCAGCGTTTTGAAAATCTGGACGTGTCGATACCCGGTCACGAAAAGCGCGGCCTGCTGCACTGCACGATTGCCCTTCCCAACCAGCAGTTGCACGTCATTTGCGTTCACCTGGGCTTGCAGGAGCGCCACCGCACGGCTCAAGTCGCCATGCTTGCCCGACATGTTAATGCGCTCCCGGCAGGTGAGCCGGTGGTGGTTGCCGGGGATTTTAACGACTGGCGTCAACGTGCCAACTACCCTCTGCGCAGCCTTGCCGGGTTGGACGAGGTGTTTACCCGCGCCCATGGCCGCCCGGCACGCACCTTCCCGGTGAACTTTCCGGTACTGCGCCTGGATCGTATCTATGTAAAAAATGCCGCCGCCAGTCATCCCGAAGCGCTGACCTTACGCGACTGGCGACATCTTTCAGACCATGCCCCTTTGGCAGTGGAGATTCATCTGTGACAAAAAACGGCTGGCGCAACGGCAACCAAATTGCCCTGCTTGAGAATGGTGATGCGTTTTTCCCGGCAGTCTTTGCCGCCATAGAGAAGGCCCACAGCCGGGTCATTCTGGAAACCTTTATCTGGTTTGAAGACGGCGTGGGCTGGCAACTGCGCAACGTACTGCTGAATGCCGCGCGTCGCGGTGTGCGCGTTGAGTGCCTGCTTGACGGCTACGGCACGCCCAAGTTCAGCGACGCGTTCGCAAACGATCTGGTCGCCGCCGGTGTCATTTTACGTTTTTACGATCCGCATCGGCTGGTGTTTGGCATGCGCACCAACGTTTTTCGCCGTCTGCACCGCAAAATTGCGGTAGTGGATGAATGCGTTGCCTTCGTCGGTGGGATTAATTTTTCTGACGAGCACCTTCTCAGCTATGGCCCGCAGGCCAAGCAGGACTACGCGTTACAGCTTGAAGGCCCGATCGTGCAGGACATCAGCGAGTACGTGCAGTCCACATTGCCTCAGCGCGATGAGGTGCAGCGCTGGTGGGGCCGCCGCTACCATCACGCGCAGGATAACGCCCTGCCCGGAGAAACCCAGGCGCTGTTTGTCTGGCGTGATAACGGCGAGCACAGCGATGACATTGAGCGCTATTACCTCAAAATGCTCGCCAACGCGAAGCGCGAGGTCATTATTGCTAATGCCTATTTCTTCCCTGGCTACCGCCTGCTGCACGCGATGCGTAACGCCGCCCGGCGCGGCGTGCGGGTAAAACTCATCGTGCAGGGCGAGCCGGATATGCCCATTGTGAAAGTGGGCGCTCGCCTGCTCTATCATTATCTGCTCAAAGGCGGTGTGAGTATTTACGAATACCAGGCGCGCCCGCTGCATGGCAAGGTCGCGCTCATGGACGATCACTGGGCCACCGTCGGCTCCAGCAATCTCGACCCGCTCAGTCTGTCTCTCAATCTTGAGGCGAATGTCATTATCCACGACCGGCAGTTTAATCAGCAGCTTCGCGACAACCTTAATGGCCTGATTCTCAACGACAGCCGCGAGATAACCGAGGAGAATCTCCCGCGCCGCACCTGGTGGAAAGTAGGTTTCAGCGTGCTGGCCTTCCACTTTCTGCGCCATTTCCCGGCAATGGTGGGCTGGCTTCCGGCCCATACGCCGCACGTAACGGTCGTCGAGCCGCCGGTTCAGCCAACGCTTGAAACCGGTGACCGCACCCACATTAGCGAGCCGGAGGTGAAACCCTGATGCCCGGCTCAAAGAAACGCTGGCGGCGCATCAATAAAATCCTCACTCTGCTGTTCCTTAGCGCAGTTGTCGTGCTGATGGTGATTTATGCCCGCAAAATCAACTGGGAAGAGGTGTGGGACGTCATTCACAACTACAACCGTACCGCACTGTACGGTGCCTGCGCGCTGGTGGCGCTAAGTTATCTGATATATGGCTGTTATGACCTGATGGCGCGCGCCTGGTGCGGGCACCATATTGCAAAACGCCAGGTCATGATGGTGGCGACAATTTGCTACGCCTTTAACCTGACGCTCAGTACCTGGATTGGCGGTATTGGCATGCGCTACCGGCTCTATTCGCGCCTGGGGCTTAAAAGCAGCGTTATCACACGCATCTTCTCACTGAGCATTACCACTAACTGGCTGGGCTATATCCTGCTCGGCGGCATTTTGTTTACCTTTGGCATGGTGCCATTACCGGCGCACTGGTATGTGGATGAAAACACGCTGCGCCTGCTCGGTATTGTCCTGCTGGTCAGCATCGCCGTTTACCTGTGGATGTGCGCGTATGCAAAAAAACGTAGCGTCACGGTACGTGGCCACACGCTGGAGCTACCGGGCTGGCGCTTTGCGATGTTACAGCTGGTTATCTCTTCAGCCAACTGGATGGTGATGGCGGCCATCATCTGGCTGCTAATGGGGCGCGAGGCGCACTATTTCTTTGTGCTGGGCGTGCTGCTGGTCAGCAGTATCGCCGGGGTGATTGTGCATATTCCGGCCGGTATCGGCGTGCTGGAAGCGGTATTTATCGCGCTGCTGGCAGGCGAGCACGTACCGCAGGGCAAGCTGATTGCCGCCCTGCTCGCTTACCGCGTGCTCTATTTCTTTATTCCGCTGCTGCTGGCAACGCTGGGTTATTTGTGGCTGGAAAGCCGGGCGAAGAAGCTGCGCGTGCAAAACGAAAAGCGTAAGCCCGCGCACTGACCGCTTCTTTATCGCGAGAGTGCACTCATCAATAAAAACGCCGCCCCGGAGGGTAATACTTGTCAGTTAAGATTAAGTGAGTGTTCCGTTCACCTGAAGCCCGCTAACAAATGGGGCTTCATCTGCGGTGAACCGGCAAAGAGGGGCACCGCGGCCCTGTGTAATCTCCAGCGGCCCCGCAACGAAATCGCCGCTCTTTGGGCGGTACGCTCACCTCCCGGCGCTGCGCCTGCTGCCGGCTCCACGCATGATTACTCAGCCCGTCCCAGGGCCTCCCCCTTTGGGCCAACGCCTGGGGCGTTGTTCAACATTGCTCTTGTAATGTTGTCCTGTCTGGTTTCGCCTCAGCCTATCCCCGGCGGTCTGACCTTGTCTTCACGCCTCCGGCTCGCCGATTTCAGCGGGATCAGCCCCCCCCCCACACTGTATGCCCATGCACATTAAAAACGAATGAGTGCGCTGCTCATCTGCAAAAGGAAAGAAAAAGGCCCGATGACTCGGGCCTCTGAAGGAGATAATTTTTATTCATAGCGATGCTGAAGTGACCAGCATTAGCCCCAAAGGGCGGTGTTATCAGCGGCGGTTGCCGAAAATACGCAGCAACATCAGGAACAGGTTGATAAAGTCCAGATACAGCGTCAGCGCGCCCATAATGGAATATTTACGCAGCGTTCCGCTGTCGTTCACGTCAATCTGCTCACCGATGTTTTTAAGCTTCTGGGTGTCGTAGGCCGTCAGCCCAACAAACACCAGCACACCAATGTAGGTAATCGCCCACATCAACGGCGTGCTCTTAAGCCACAGGTTCACCAGCGACGCCAGAATGATGCCAATCAGCGCCATAAACAGCAGACTGCCAAAGCGGCTCAGATCGCGTTTGGTGGTGTAACCATAAAAGCTCATTGCCCCGAACATCCCGCCGGTCACCACAAAGGTGCTGGCGATGGACGAATAGGTATAGGCGATAAAAATACTGGAAAGCGTCAGCCCCGTGAGCGCCGAATAGAGCATAAACAGCGAGGTTGCCATGCCAGGGCTGAGTTTATGCACCATGCCGGAGAGCACGAACACCAGCGCCAGCTGGACGATGATGAGGCCAAAGAAGGTGATTTTGCTGGAGAACACAAACATCATGACAGCGGGCGTATTTGCCGCAAACCAGGCAACAACCGCCGTCAGCAACAGACCACAGGTCATCCAGCCGTAAACCTGCGCCATATAGGTTTGCAGGCGGCTGCCTGACTGCACGATAGAACCGTTGGGTTGTGAGTATCGGTCCATGATTTTTCCTCGTAAGTTGGAGAACCGTTGTCGGGCCACAGCGCCGGGTTGAGCCTGCGTGCCTTGCTGAATGCCACAGTGCGCGCCGATGGTGATGTACAGTCAACGCACGCCGTCGTAAGCCGCCAGCCGCCGGGTTTTGCAAACTCTCCCGCACGTGTCAGCCCCGTTGCTATAAGACTATCACATCCTGCAACAACTGACTCACCAGCGCGTGGCGGCGGCTTTGTCGCTATCGCGCGCTTCAACCCAGCGCGTGCCGTCCGGCGTTGCCTCACGCTTCCAGAACGGCGCCCGCGTTTTCAGATAATCCATGATAAATTGCGCCGCTTCAAACGCCTGGCTGCGGTGCGCACCGGTGACACCGACAAACACAATTTCGTCCCCTGGCCATAGCTCACCAATACGGTGGATCACGCTAACTCGCTGCAACGGCCAGCGCGCGCGGGCATCGTCCACAATTTCAGCCAGCGCTTTTTCGGTCATTCCCGGATAGTGCTCAAGCGTCAGCGCGCTCACGCTGTCGCCAAGATTATGATTGCGCACTTTACCGGTAAACGTCACCACCGCGCCGTCTTCATCACATTGCGACAGCCACTGGTATTCATCACCCACGCTGAAGTTATCATGCCCAACCCGGATCCGCGTTTGCATCTCAACCTCCGGTCACTGGCGGGAAGAAGGCAACTTCGTCGCCTGACTTAAGCGCATGGGCTGGCTCCACCAGCGTCTGGTTGACGGCGCACAGCAGCTTGCCTGGCTCCAGCGCCAGCGCCCAGCGGTCACCTCGCGCGGCCAGATGCTGACGCAGCGCTTCCACGTCTGTGAATACGTCATCCAACGACAGGCTGTCGCAACCAACCAACTCGCGCACCTGGGCAAAAAACAATACGTTAATCATGCGAATCCGCCCTGAAATCACCCGATTTGCCGCCGCTTTTTGCCAGCAGGCGCACCGGGCCGATGGTCATATCTTTCTGTACTGCTTTACACATATCGTAAATTGTCAGCGCTGCCACAGAAGCTGCCGTCAGTGCTTCCATTTCCACACCCGTTTTACCGGTGAGGCGGCACAGTGACTCAACGCGCACGCGGCTGTGCTCAGGTTCGGCCTGCAATTGCACCTCAACTTTGCTCAACAGCAGCGGATGGCACAGCGGAATCAGTTCCCAGGTACGTTTGGCGGCCTGAATACCGGCAATGCGCGCGGTAGCAAAGACGTCACCTTTGTGGTGGCTGCCGTCGATGATCATCGCCAGCGTTTGGGGGTTCATGGTGATGTACGCCTCGGCACGCGCCTCGCGAACGGTCTCGGCCTTAGCCGAAACGTCCACCATGTGCGCTTCGCCCGCGGCGTTGATATGGGTCAGCTGTGACATAACTATTTCTTCAGATGAGGATGGAAATTACATGGGCGAGTGCGGGCATCAATCTGCGGTGCAATGATGTTTTCCCACGCGGTACGGCAGGCTTTGGTCGAACCTGGCATGGCGAAAATCAGCGTGTGGTTGGCAATGCCTGCCAGCGCCCGCGACTGCAACGTTGAGGTACCAATCTCTTCAAAGGAGAGCATGCGAAACACTTCGCCAAAACCTTCAATTTCGCGGTCAAATAATGGCAACAACGCTTCCGGCGCCTGGTCACCGTCGGTCAACCCCGTGCCGCCGTTAATCAGTACAACCTGTACGTCGTCATCGGCAATCCAGGCCGACACCTGGGCACGAATGGCATAGCGGTTTTCTTTGACGATGGCCTTCGCCACAACCTGATGGCCCAGCTCCTGGGCGGCGTCGCGCAAATAGTGCCCTGAGGTATCGTCCTCTTCGCCGCGACGGCTCGAAATGGTTAATACGGCGACGCGCGCCGGAATAAATTCTGCGCTGACCTGACTCATGGTGTTCTCCTTGTTATCCGCCGATATAAGACAGATTCTGCGTAATGCCGGTGTTCCCGTCGTGCAGAAAATGGGTCTGCTTTTTGTGGGCCAGCGCACCTGCAATGCGCGCCTCCAGCTCGTCGAGCGCATCATCGCTCGCCAGCAGGTCACGCAGCGCAATACCGCCGTCGCCAAACAGACATAAGTGCAGATTGCCTATGGATGAGACGCGCAGCCGGTTGCAGCTGGCGCAAAAGTCTTTCTCGTAGGGCATGATGAGGCCGATTTGCCCCGCATAATCCGGGTGGGTAAACACCTGCGCCGGACCGTCGCTGCGCCCGCTAAGCTGCCTTATCCAGCCGCGCTTAAACAGTTCGTCACGCACGGTGGTGCCGGAGATATGGTGTTTGCGAAACAGTGTGCCGCCGTCACCGGTCTCCATTAGCTCAATAAAGCGTAGCTGTATGGGGCGCGGTTTGATCCACGCAAGGAAGGTATCAAGCTGGTGATGGTTCACATCACGCATCAGCACGGTGTTGACCTTCACTTTTTCAAACCCGGCGTCGAACGCGGCATCAATGCCCGCCATCACCTGGTTGAATTTGTCTTCGCCGGTTATCGCGTGAAACTGGCGGGCATCAAGGCTATCAACGCTGACGTTGATATTCGTCAGCCCCGCCTCACGCCATGCCTGCACGTCGCGCGCCATACGGTAGCCATTGGTGGTCACTGCAATCTGGCGAATAGCGTCGTTATCGGCAACGGTGCGAATGATATCGGTGAAGTCACGGCGCAGGCTCGGCTCTCCCCCGGTCAGGCGTACTTTTTCCGTGCCAAGCGCGGCAAACGCCCGCGTTACACGGCGGATCTCATCAAGCGTGAGGAAGCTTTTATTGGCAACACCGTTCGGCCTGTAGCCATCAGGCAGGCAGTAGGTACAACGAAAGTTGCACACATCGGTGACAGACAGGCGCAGATAGTAAAATCTGCGTGCATACGCATCGGTAAGTTGAGAAACCATTTACACCTTTCCAAGTATGGGAGATGCAGTCATTTCTTCCTGCACCCTGGTGACCGCTAAAGGTCACGGCCAGAACGCCGTATCGTTGACTTAGGCGCAAAGGCTTGAGTGTGTTTTAGCCCGGTAAGCAACCGGATACTGGCGATAGTAGCGCTAAATACGCCAGTTCGCCATCAGCACAAATCGCTGTATAAATTGCAATATAGCGATGATATCTGCTCATTTCGCTACAGAATACGCAAAAAACACGCTTTTGCCTTGATATACATCATATGCACTCGTGGCCCTGGTTCGTCTTTTGCCGCGATTTACGCTACTTTAAGCGTAAATAATGTAGAAGGAATCGTTATGCGTAGCCGTACTCTCGCCGACCTGGACAGCGTCGTCGCTCTGGGCGGTGGCCACGGTCTGGGCCGTGTAATGTCATCACTGTCTTCGTTAGGCTCGCGCCTGACCGGTATTGTCACCACCACCGATGATGGCGGCTCTACCGGGCGCATTCGTCGCGCGGAAGGCGGTATCGCCTGGGGCGATATGCGCAACTGTCTCAATCAGTTAATTACCGAACCGAGCGTGGCTTCAGCGATGTTTGAGTACCGTTTTGGCGGTAATGGCGAACTTGCGGGACATAACCTCGGAAATCTCATGTTAAAGGCGCTCGATCACCTGAGCGTGCGGCCTCTGGAAGCCATCAACCTCATTCGCAGCCTGTTGAAGGTAGACGCATTTTTAATTCCCATGTCGGAACAACCGCTGCACCTGATGGCGACCGACGCCGACGGGCACACGGTGTACGGTGAGGTAAATATCGACCAACTAGCGAAGCCACCGGCCGAGGTGATGCTGTATCCCAAAGCACACGCCACCCGCGAGGCCGTGCAGGCCATCAACGAGGCTGATTTGATCCTGATTGGCCCGGGCAGTTTTTACACCAGCCTGCTGCCGCTGATGCTGCTTGATGACATGGCGCAGGCCCTGCGCCGCACGCGCTCGCCGGTGGTCTTTATTGACAACCTGGCACGCGAGCGTAGCCCGGCGGCGAAACTCACACTGCGCCAGCGGCTGGATATCATGGAGCATCATATCGGCAAGCACATCGTTAACGCGGTGGTGGTGGGGCCACGGCTCAATACGGAAAACGTTGACGGACTTATCATGATTAAAGAGCCGCTGGAAGCCGACGATGTGCCGTACCGCCACGACAGAAAACTGCTGCGCCAGGCACTGGATAAGGCGTTGCAGGCACTGGGCTAAACACGCAGACACACCGTTCAATCAATACGAAAACGCCCGGCGATGCCGGGCGTTTATCATTACGCGAGGCCAACCCTGTTACGAGGCGGCAATAAACAGCTCGCGCAGCTTATGCAGGCGGTCGCGCGCGTCGGCAGCCTCTTCAAACTCGAGGTTCTGGGCATGCTGCATCATTTTTGCCTCCAGTTCGGTTATCTGCTGCTGGAGCGCCTTCGGTGACAGTGCCTTATCGGCGGCATCTGCGCCACCCGTACCGCGTGTCCTGCTGCGGCTCTTCGCGCGAGTGTGCGCCAGGCTCTCGCCAAGTGACAGAATATCTACCACCTTCTTGTTAAGCCCCTGCGGCACAATGCCATTTTCTTCGTTGTAGAGCTGCTGCTTCTCACGGCGGCGCTCGGTTTCGCCAATCGCCTTTGCCATTGAGGCGGTAATTCTGTCGCCGTAGAGAATCGCTTTGCCGTTGACGTTACGCGCCGCGCGACCGATGGTCTGAATCAGCGAGCGTTCGGAGCGCAGGAAGCCCTCTTTGTCAGCATCAAGAATGGCCACCAGCGACACTTCCGGCATATCCAGCCCCTCACGCAGCAGGTTGATACCTACCAGCACATCAAATTCCCCCAGGCGCAAATCGCGGATTATCTCCATACGCTCAACGGTATCGATGTCCGAGTGCAGGTAGCGCACACGCTCGCCGTGTTCTTCAAGGTATTCAGTGAGGTCCTCGGCCATGCGCTTGGTGAGCGTCGTCACCAGCACGCGCTCATTGATAGCGGCACGCAGGCGAATCTCGGACAGCAGATCGTCAACCTGGGTCGCCACCGGGCGCACCTCAATAACCGGGTCCAGCAGGCCCGTCGGGCGCACCACCTGGTCAATCACATCGCCGCCAGATTTCTCCAGCTCGTAGTTGCCAGGTGTTGCCGAGACATAAATGGTCTGCGGGGCTAACGCCTCGAACTCTTCAAACTTCAGCGGGCGGTTATCCAGCGCCGACGGCAGGCGAAAGCCGTATTCCACCAGCGTCTCTTTACGCGCTCTGTCACCGCGGAACATCCCGCCAATCTGCGGAATGGTAACGTGAGACTCGTCAATCACCAGCAGGCCGTCGGCTGGCAGGTAGTCAAACAATGTCGGCGGCGGCTCGCCCGGACCACGCCCGGACAGATAACGTGAGTAGTTTTCAATGCCAGAGCAGTAGCCCAGCTCGTTCATCATTTCGAGATCAAACTGCGTGCGCTGGCTCAGGCGCTGCTCTTCAAGCAGCTTGTTATTTGCCAGCAGCACCTTGCGCCGGTCTGCCAGCTCCACTTTGATGTCTTCCATCGCCTGAATAATGCGCTCGCGCGGCGTCACGTAGTGCGTTTTGGGGTAGATGGTGTAGCGCTGCACCGTGCTTTCAACCGTGCCGGTGAGCGGGTCAAACAGCGAAAGCCGCTCTACTTCTTCGTCAAACAATTCAACCCGCAGCGCAATGTCGTCTGATTCCGCCGGGAAGATATCAATCACCTCGCCGCGCACCCGGAAGGTGCCGCGCTGGAACGCCTGGTCGTTACGCGTGTATTGCAACTCCGCCAGGCGGCGCAGAATGGCGCGCTGGTCAATAATGGCCCCTTTGGTGAGGTGGAGCATCATCTTGAGGTACAAATCCGGGTCACCCAGACCGTAGATAGCCGATACCGAGGCCACGACCACCACGTCACGTCGCTCCAGCAACGCCTTGGTTGCCGACAGGCGCATCTGCTCAATGTGCTCGTTCACCGACGCATCTTTTTCGATAAAGGTGTCGGAGCTCGGCACATAGGCCTCTGGCTGGTAGTAGTCGTAGTAGGAGACGAAGTATTCCACCGCGTTATCCGGAAAGAACTCTTTCATCTCGCCATAAAGCTGGGCCGCCAGCGTTTTATTGGGCGCGAGCACCATCGTCGGGCGCTGCAAATCGGCAATCACGTTAGCTACAGTAAAGGTTTTACCGGAGCCGGTTACGCCGAGCAGCGTCTGGTGAGCAAGGCCATCCTCCAGCCCTTCTTTCAGGCGACGAATGGCGTCAGGCTGGTCGCCAGAAGGTTTAAACGCGGAATGGAGTGTGAACGCTTTACTCATGAAGAAATACCCTGAGGAAGAGGTGAGCGGGTCGGACAGTAATTTTACTCGCCTGTGCAATTTTTGCCAGTAGAAAAGCTGGATGAAAAACCAGTAACGAAACTGAAGTTTTGGTATACCCGCACCTTCTGACGGAGAGTTTCCGCCATTTTGCCCGTTCGGCCAGATTTTATACCAGGCCGATGGGGTTATCCCCAGAACTTATTGCCTTTTAACAATTGTCAAGCACCACTATGAACGTTTTATTTCAGGCAACGCGGGTCAGGCAGTAAGGATTGCTTTTAATTAACATGCTGATTTTAAATAACAAACCAGAAAAGATGGCTTTCGCGCCAGATCGTGCCGGAAGCCCGTCCCTGCTCGCTTACCGCACGTTTTCTAACTCTAATGCACAAGGTTATCCACAGGAATAGTGGATAAGTCCACCAGGCCCCTGATACAAGCCGCGCCTGTGAAAACTGTAAAATCAGACATACCGAAGTAAAAAAATCTTTTGCCACTTTTTTTATCTTTTTCTGTCTGCGCTCTCCGATATGACGCAGCTCACAAAATACACAAAACCGTAAAAACACGAGTTTCTTAACGCTATCACATAGCTCCAGCCTGAAACCCGCGCGCAGACTGTACCCAACGGCGTTATGCGCCTGAAAAGGAGAAAGCGACACACCGGGTCGCCCCGGTTTGCAGATGAAACTCGCCCGGCCGCACGCGTACCGGGACGATAAACGTCAGTCAGATTTGACTAAGCGGGGAAAGCGACAGATAACGCCCAAGATCCTGGGCCGTCTGCGCGTTATCAAGATGCGGGATTTCACCCAGAAGTGGCGCGGGCAGTAGCGCTTGTAGCGTGGCAAGGTATTCGCTGTGGCGACGCCCCGGCGGCGCGATATCGTTGGCAATCCAGCCTGCAAACGGTAAGCCGCTCGCTTGAACTGCCTGTGCGGTCAGGAGCGCGTGGTTGATACAACCCAGTTTGATGCCCACGACCAGAATCACCGGCAGGCGCTCGCGCACCACCCAATCTGCAAAGGTCTGGCTTGCAGAAAGCGGCGTAAACCAGCCACCCGCGCCCTCAACCTGAACCCAGTCTGCACGCTCTTCCAGTGCGCGCAGCCCGGCGCTGAGGGTGACAAAATCAATCGGACGCCGCTCCTCGGCGCTCACAATATGTGGCGAAGTCGGCTCCAGAAAGGTGAGTGGGTTAACCTGCTCGTAGCGCAGCGCCACGCTGCTGTTACGCTGAAGCGCCAGGGCATCGCTGTTGCGTATTCCCTGGGGCGTCATCTCGCTGCCTGAAGCGACAGGCTTGTAGCCTGCGGTGCGATAACCCGCAAGCCTTGCGGCCTGCAACAGCGCGCAGCTCGCCACCGTTTTTCCAACTTCGGTATCCGTTCCGGTCACAAACCAGCGTTTAGTCACGTTTCAGTACTCCGTAAAACAGATGGTAACTCAGGGGATATGCACCCTGGCGTTGCGGCCACGCGAGGCTCAGCGCCTGTAGCTGGCCGCGAGTCAGCAGACCCGCGCGGCGCCCGTCGTGTAAATGGGTAGCACCAATGCCTTTGAGCGAGCGCATGGCGCTGAGTGCATCGGCAAAATTGAGCGTTAGCGTCTCGCAGTGATAATCCAGCCGTTGCCCGGCGCAGGCGTCAATAATCTGGCGTTCGCTTAAAAAGCGGTTGGCATGTGGGCGTGCATCCACGGCCTGCCAGGCCTGATGAAGCTCCGGCAATGAGCCGTCGCACAACGTGCTGAAAGCCACGTGACCGCCCGGGCGCGTCACGCGCAGCAGTTCGCGCAGGCCACGGCTCAGGTCGCTGCACCACTGCACCGCAAGATTGCTCCAGACCAGATCGACGCTCGCATCCGCCAGCGGTAAGGCTTCAATGTCGCCGCAAATATATTCCTGTGCAGCCTCATTGAGCCGCGCCTGCGTCAGCATGTCCTCAGATAAGTCGAGCGCCGTCACCCGACAGCCCGCCTCACGCCAGCGGCGACTGAATATCCCGGTGCCGCAGCCGGCGTCCAGCACCGCTCGCGCCTCCAGGTGGTCGATGCGCTTAAGCAGCGCCTCACCGCTCAGACGCTGAAGCCCGGCAAAACGATCGTAGCTGGCCGCAGCACGACCAAAAGCGGCGGCCACGGCAGATTTATTCACCGATGCCATGCAGCACCTCCAGCAGCGCGTCGATATCCTCGTTCTGATGCGCAGCGCTCAGTGTCAGACGCAGGCGCGCAGTGCCGGGCGGCACTGTCGGTGGGCGAATGGCGTTCACCCAGAAGCCGCTCTCGCGCAGGCGATGAGCCAGCGACAACGCGGCCGCGTTGTCGCCAACAATCAGCGGCTGAATCGCGGTACTGGAATCGGTCAATTGCAGCGGCAGCCCGGCAGCACCCCGCCTGAAGCGCTGAATATGCGCACAAAGACGCGCGCGCAGCGCCTCGCCTTCATCGCTGGCAATAACCTCCTGCGCCGCGCTTACCGCCATCGCCTGTGCGGGCGGCATGGCGGTGCTGTAAATCAGGTGGCGGGCAAACTGCAACAGATAGTCTGCCAACGCCTCGCTGCACAGCACCGCAGCGCCGCTCACGCCAAAAGCTTTGCCGAAGGTAACCACCAGCAGTTCCGGGCGCCACTGCGCCTGTGCACAGCTGCCGCGCCCGCCATCGCCGGTTACGCCCACGCCATGCGCGTCATCTACCATCAGCCAGGCGCCAGCCTGGCGCGTGGCAGCGGCTATTTCTGCCTGCGGTGCGCTGTCACCGTCCATACTGAACACGCCTTCGGTTATCACTAACTGCTGCCCGGCACAGGGCTTCGCCAGCAGCCGCTGTAGCGCCGCCGTGTCGTTATGCGCAAAACGGCGCAACTGGGCCGGACTCTGGCTTGCGGCTTCCAGCAGCGAGGCGTGGCTGAGCCTGTCGGCAACCAGCCTATCCTCAGACTGCGCCAGCGCGCTGATAACGGCGTGGTTAGCCGCAAAACCCGAGATAAACAGCAGCGCGCGCGGGTAACCCAGCCACTGCGCCAGCTGCCGCTCAAGGTGCTGATGGGCCTCGCTGTAGCCGGTGATATGGCCGGAGCCGCCGCTGCCAACACCATAGCGCCGCGCCCCTTCCTGCCAGGCTGCCACCACCGAAGGATGCTGGCTCAGGCCGAGATAGTCGTTACTGGAGAAATTGCGCCAGCGCTTGCCATCGCGCTCAAGCCAGCGCCCGCAGCCCTGTGCGACTGCGCTACGGCTACGCAGCGTCTGGCTTTCGCGCCGCTGTGCGAGCGCCGTATCAATGCGCTGCTGCCAACTCATTGCGCCGCCGCGTTATAAAACTGTGCGCTGTCGGACTCCAGCAACTGACGCGCAAGCTGCGCCTGCTGCTCGTTGTCGCCGTTTTCCACCGCATGCTGCTGCGGGTTAAGTCCCAGCTTGCGAAACAGCAGCAGATCTTTGTCTTCTTCCGGGTTGGGCGTAGTCAGCAGCTTACAACCGTAGAAAATCGAGTTCGCCCCTGCCATAAAACACATGGCCTGGGTCTGCTCGTTCATCTGCTCACGCCCGGCAGACAGACGCACGTAAGAGCGCGGCATCATAATGCGCGCCACGGCGATGGTGCGGATAAAGTCAAACGGGTCAACATCGTCGTTATCGGCAAGCGGCGTGCCCTTGACCTTCACCAGCATGTTGATAGGTACGCTCTCCGGCGGCGTTGGCAGGTTAGCAAGCTGCAACAACAGCCCGGCCCGGTCTTTGACCGTTTCCCCCAGTCCGACAATACCGCCTGAGCAGACTTTGATCCCGGCGTCACGCACCTTATCGAGCGTATCAAGGCGCTCCTGGTAGCTGCGAGTGGTGATGATATTGCCGTAGAATTCCGGCGAGGTGTCGAGGTTGTGGTTGTAGTAATCAAGCCCGGAGTGTGCCAGACGCTGCGCCTGGGCATCGCTGAGCGTGCCCAGCGTCATACAGGTTTCCAGCCCCAGCGCCTTCACGCCCTGCACCATTTGCTCAAGGTACGGCATGTCGCGCTCGCTCGGGTTCTTCCACGCGGCACCCATGCAAAAACGGGTAGAGCCTGCCGCCCGCGCCTTGCGCGCGGAGTCCAGCACCTGCTCCACTTCCATGAGCTTTTCGGACTCCAGTCCCGTTTTGTAACGCGCGCTCTGCGGGCAGTATTTGCAGTCTTCCGGGCAGGCGCCGGTCTTAATCGACAGCAGCGTGCTCACCTGCACCTGCTGCGGGTCAAAGTGCTGGCGGTGCACCACTTGCGCCTCAAACAGCAGCTCCAGCAGCGGTTTTTCAAACAGAGCGGTTACCTGCGACATTGTCCAGTGGGCCATAGCATCCTCAAAAAGTGTTGTTCATTTCGGTTTGTGGTTATACTCGTAAACCTAAATGTTTTGATAATGGTTTACAAGTTCACGCTATGACCCCTGACGATTTAACGTTCGACCGTCAACACATCTGGCACCCTTACACTTCCATGACCCAACCGCTGCCGGTTTACCCGGTGGCCCACGCTGATGGCTGCGAGTTGACCCTCAGCAGTGGCGAAAAAACTGGTGGACGGTATGTCCTCCTGGTGGGCCGCGATTCACGGCTACGGCCATCCACGTCTGGTCAGTGCACTGCAACACCAGGCCGGACGCATGGCGCACGTGATGTTTGGCGGCATCACTCACCAGCCCGCCGTGGACCTGTGCCGCCGCCTGGTAGAGATGACCCCTCCGGCGCTGGAGTGCGTGTTCCTGGCCGACTCTGGGTCGGTAGCGGTAGAAGTAGCAATGAAGATGGCGTTGCAGTACTGGCAGGCGCGCGGCGAGCCGCGCCAGCGTTTTCTGACGCTGCGCAACGGCTACCACGGCGATACCTTCGGGGCCATGTCGGTGTGCGACCCGGACAACTCCATGCACAGCCTGTGGCGCGGTTATCTGCCGGATAACCTGTTTGCCCCGGCCCCCACCAGCCGTTTTGACGGCGAGTGGGACGAGCGCGATATCGTCCCCTTTGCCCGCCTGATGGCGGCCCACCGCCACGAAATCGCGGCTGTTATCCTTGAGCCTGTTGTCCAGGGCGCAGGCGGGATGCGTATGTACCATCCCGAATGGCTGCGGCGTATTCGCCGGATGTGCGACAGAGAAGGCATTGTGCTGATTGCCGATGAAATCGCCACCGGCTTTGGGCGCACGGGCGAGTTGTTTGCCTGTCAGCACGCGGGCATCACACCGGATATTCTGTGCCTTGGCAAAGCGCTGACCGGCGGCACCATGACGCTGTCAGCCACACTTACCACCCGTGAAGTGGCAGACACCATCAGCAACGGCGAAGCAGGCTGCTTTATGCACGGACCGACCTTTATGGGTAACCCGCTGGCCTGCGCGGTGGCAAGCGAAAGCCTGGCGATACTGGCAGAAGGCCACTGGCAGGGCCAGGTTCTGGCAATCGAAACCCAGTTACGTGACGCGCTGCTGGCGCTACGTGACAACCCGCAAGTGGCAGACGTGCGCGTACTGGGCGCGATTGGCGTGGTGGAAAGCCGCACGCCGGTTAATATGGCGGCAATTCAGCGCTTTTTTGTCGACGCTGGTGTCTGGATACGCCCGTTTGGTCGCCTGATTTACCTGATGCCACCTTACGTCATCACGCCTGAGCAGCTTACCCGCCTCACGGATGCACTCGCCCGCGCGCTGCAAAAACCGGAATTATTCCAGTCCTGAATGCGCGGCAGCCCCGAAGGTGATGCACTACACTTCGGGGCACAACGGCCACATTCAGGAGCAAACAATGCATATTCTCATGGTGCTGACCTCGCACGACCAGCTTGGTGATACCGGCAAGAAAACCGGATTCTGGCTCGAAGAGTTTGCCGCCCCGTATTATGTCTTCCACGATGCGGGGCTGAACATTACCCTCGCATCGCCCAAAGGCGGCCAGCCGCCGCTGGACCCGGTCAGCGACGCACCGGATGCCCAAACCAAAGACACCGAGCGCTTTCGTGCCGATAAGGACGCCCAGCGTCTTCTCGCCAACACCCACAAACTTAGCGCTATTCGCGCCGACGATTTTGACGCCGTGTTCTATCCGGGCGGCCACGGCCCGCTGTGGGATCTGGCGCAGGACTCTCACTCTGTTGCCCTGATTGAAGCATGCTGGGCGGCGGGCAAGCCCGTTGGCGCAGTGTGCCACGCGCCCGGCGTACTGCGCCTTGTCCACCAGCCAGACGGCTCACCGCTGGTACAAGGCAAGCGCGTGACAGGCTTTACTAACAGCGAAGAGGAAGCCGTTGGACTAACGAAGGTGGTTCCCTTTCTGGTAGAAGATGCGCTAAAACAGGCAGGCGGCCTGTTTGAACGCACGGATGACTGGGGCGAATATGCGGTTGTTGACGGTCATCTTGTGACCGGGCAAAACCCCGCCTCTTCTGCTGCGGCTGCGCAGGCTATCCTCACACTACTGAACCACCAGAAGGAGGCATAATGCTGCTCATCAGCAACGATTTTAAGGATGGTGACAAACTTCCCATGCGCCAGGTGTTTAACGGCATGGGCTATGAGGGAGAGAATATTTCTCCCCATCTGGCCTGGGATGATGTGCCGGCAGGCACCAAAAGTTTTGTTGTCACCTGCTACGACCCGGATGCTCCTACAGGTTCCGGCTGGTGGCACTGGGTTGTTGCCAACCTGCCCGCAGACACCCGCGTGCTGCCTCAGGGTGCAGGCTCAGGCCTGGCCGCTCTGCCGGACGGTGCGATACAAACCCGTACTGACTTTGGCCGCGCAGGCTATGGCGGTGCGGCACCACCCAAAGGTGAGAGCCATCGCTACATCTTTACCGTACACGCGCTGGATGTAGAGAGTATCGACGTTGATGCTAACGCCAGCGGTGCGCTGGTGGGTTTTAACGTCCACTTCCATCGGCTTGCCAGCGCTACGTTAACCGCCCGCTTTAGTTAATCCCTGCCCCACGCGGAAGCCGATGGTAAAAATCGGCTTCCCGTTTCGCTCAAGTTAGGTTACAAAGCAGGTCTGTGAGGATCATGCCTGCGTCAGCGGTCACAGACCTTCCTGTCTTACAGGGAAGCAGATAGACGTCGCTAACGCATCAACCTGTAACTTGTAAGCAAGGAGCCCCCTTGAAAACATCTTCGTTCACCCGCCTGGCGCTGGCTCTCGCGCTGGGTACAACGCTGACTGCCTGTAGCTCTTCCTCATCCAACGTTTCCGACCAACAAGCGCCAGGCAGCGAGTCTCGCCCGGTCCTCTCTGCTGCTGAGGCCAGCAACTTCACCGCCCAGCACTGGTTTGCGTCCATGACACCAAACGCCGAGCCGTGGCGCCCGGCCTCTGTGAGCCTGCAGCAGCAGCCCGACTTTGTTGTTGGCCCGGCCAACGCACAGGGCGTAACCCATACCAGCATTCAGGCAGCGGTGGATGCCGCTATCATTAAACATTCCAGCCAGCGCCAGTACATCGCGGTACTGCCAGGCGACTATGAAGGCACCGTGTACATTCCAGCGGCCTCCAACAGCATTACGCTGTACGGCACTGGCGCACAGCCTGCCGATGTGAAAATCGGTCTCGCGCTGGATTCTGAAATGGACCTCACTACCTGGCGCCATACCGTCAATCCGTCGGGTAAATACATGCCAGGCAAACCGGCCTGGTATATGTTTGACAGCTGCCAGAAACAGCGCGGCGCAAGCGTGGGCGTGCAGTGTTCTGCCGCCGTCTGGTCACAGAACAATGGGCTGCAACTGCAAAACCTGACCATCCAGAACACCCTGGGTGACGGCGTGGGCGCGGGCAACCATCAGGCCGTGGCCCTGCGTAGCGACGGCGACCAGGTGCAAATCAACAGCGTCAATCTACTGGGCCGCCAGAACACGTTCCTTGTGACTAACAGTGATATCCAGAACAAGATTCAGGCCGACCGCCTGACCCGCACGCTGGTCACGCGCAGCTACATTGAAGGCGATGTTGACCTGGTGGCAGGCCGCGGTGCGGTGGTGTTCGACAACACGGATTTCCGTGTTGTGGCAAGCCGCCAGAGCGAACAGGGCTATGTATTTGCCCCGGCAACGCGCCCGAATATGTTCTACGGTTTCCTCGCCGTTAACAGCCGCTTTATCGCGGACGGCAACGGTGTGGCACAACTGGGTCGCGCGTGGGATATCGAGGCCGCTGAAAATGGCTATGCGCCAGGCCAGACCGCCAACGGCCAGGTCGTGATCCGCGATAGCGTGATTGGCAAGGGCTTTAACCAAGAGCGTCCGTGGGGCGACGCGCTCGGCTCGAAACGCCCGTTTGCCGGCAATATCGGTAACGGTGCGGACGACCAGGGCAACCCGCAGCGTGACCTCAACGACCCGCGCTTTAACCGCCTGTGGGAATTCAACAACAGCGAAGACAGCGGCGAATAACACACAAAAAACCCCTCTGATGAGGGGTTTTCTTTATTCAGACAGATTTTTTTGCCAGAGCTTACCAGGCGTTAATCACCACCCACATCGGCCCCTGTCCTACGGCGTAACGCCCTTTTTCCTCCAGTAGCCCCCGCACACCGCTGATTTCATACACCGCGATATGGTGCGACTTCTGCCCGGCGGCAATCAGGTATTTACCGCTGTCGTCAATATTAAAACCGCGCGGCTGCTCCTCTGTTGGCTGATAGCCTTCAACGGCCAGCACGCTGCCGTCCTCAGAAACGCTAAAAATGGTGATGATGCTGGCGGTGCGGTCACAGGCGTAAAGATGGCGACCGTCCGGCGTGATGTGAATGTCTGCCGCCCAGCGAGTATCGGCAAAATCCGGCGGCATCATATCCAGACGCTGTACGCACTCAATATGACCGTGCGGGTCTTTAAGCTCCCAGACGTCCACTGAACCATTTAGCTCGTTAACGCAGTAGGCGTACTCACGGTTAGGATGGAACACCATATGGCGCGGACCTGCCCCTTCAACGGTATCAACCTGTGCAGGATGTTGCGCCACCAGCTTACCGTCATCGCTTAAGGTAAACAGGCAAATGCGGTCCTGCTTAAGCGCAGGCACGAACAGCGTGCGGTTGTCCGGCGAGATATTGGCCGAATGGCAACCTTCCAGCCCGTCAACCACGTCCACCACCGGCTGCGGCAGCCCGTCAACCAGCGGCGTCACGCTCACGCAGCCGCCGTTATAGGAGCCACAAAACAGAAAACGCCCGCTATGGTCGGTAGAAATATGGGTTGGGCTGCCCGGCAGCGCCGCGTGTCCGGCTTCGGTCAGCGTGCCGTCGTCAGGTGCAATACGATACGCAATGACGCGAAACTCCGGGCGCACGCCAACATAGAGCCATTGCTTGTCCGGGCTGATAACCATTGGCTGTACCTGACCGGATACGTCAACCACCTGCAACAGCGTCAACGCGCCGTTGCTGTCAAGACGCCAGACGTGGATCTGTTGGCTTTCGGGGCTGGCGGTATATACGGTTTGTTTCATAACATGCACCTCAGGAGTCAATATCCAATATGATTACTACGTTAGCCAAAAATCAGCACGACAGGCAAGCGCCAGTGCACGGCATCATGCGCCCATACAGTACAAGCAAATCAAGCCATTAGCACTTCCTTTTCCCCTCTGGCATGGCGCTTACGTGCGGTTTACTCGCGTTGTGTATGGGCTGTTGATGAATGCCTGTTAAGGATAGCGGAGAATAACCGGTCACCGGAAAACAAGGCCACTGGCACACTTTCTCCGCTTAAACCAAAACACACCCACGGTGCACCGCCTGCCTTGCGCTCAAAGTTCAGCCGTGTACCATCAACCTCCCTGCTTGAACATTAAAACGGATAATCCATGACGTATCGCGTTATCGCGCTCGATCTTGACGGCACACTGCTGACAGCGCAGAAAACTATTCTTCCTGGCTCCCTGGCTGCCCTCCAGCGCGCCCGCGAAGCGGGTTATCAGGTACTGATTGTCACCGGGCGTCACCACGTGGCTATCCACCCTTTTTACCAGGCGCTGGCGCTTGATACGCCCGCCATCTGCTGCAACGGCGCATACCTGTACGACTATCACGGCAAACGCGTGCTGGAAGGTAACCCGATCACGGCTGAACAGGCTCTTCTGACGCTGGATGTGCTGCAAGCCCAGCGGGTACACAACGCGCTGATGTATGTCGACGATGCCATGCTCTATGAAACCCCCGCCGGACACGTTGAGCGCACACGCAACTGGGCGCTGTCGCTGCCCGAAGTCCAGCGCCCGGTCTTTCGCCAGGTGGCGTCGTTACGCGATGCGGCACGCGAGGCAAAAGCGGTGTGGAAGTTTGCCCTCACTGGCGAAAGCATCCCCCATTTGCAGCAAGCGGCCCGTGAAGTGGAAGCCGAACTGGGGCTTGCCTGCGAGTGGTCATGGCACGACCAGGTGGACGTAGCGCAGAGCGGTAACAGCAAAGGCAACCGGCTGGCGCGCTGGGTAGAAAGCCAGGGACTGAGCATGAGCCAGGTGGTGGCATTTGGCGATAACTATAATGATTTGAGTATGCTGGAGCGCGCCGGGCTGGGCATTGCGATGGGCAACGCTGACGAGGCCATTCAGGCGCGAGCGGATGAAGTGATTGGCACCAACCAACAGGAAAGCATCGCTGAGGCGATTTATCGCTGGCTGCTGTAGCACCAGTAAATTTACCGGCATAGCAGGTAACATGGGTTGCGCCCTGAAAGGATGAACTAAAAAATTTTTGAGATTGAAATCCAAAGGCAACAGGACTGAGCCAACATTTGTTACTGACCATGCCCGCAGAGCGTGGTGTAACGCTGGCAATAAAAAAGCGGGCATGGTCTGCCCGCCAGTAATACGTTTCGCTCAGTGCTGTCAGGTGGCGATAGAGACACTCTTAATCTGCGCGTAAACCCGCACATCCGGGCGAAGCGCTAACTCGTCACGGGCCCACGGGCTAATGCGCGCCCACAGCGTGCGGCCACCTACTTCCAGTTGCACTTCCACCTGGCCCTCATCATCAAAGCAAGCCACCACGCGCGCGCGCAGCACGTTGCGAATGCTGCTTTTTACCGGCGGCTGCAAGGCCAGCGAAACGTCAGATGCCTGAATACGGATACGCAGCGCCGAATGCGGCTCCTGCTCAAGCTTGTGCACCCACAAAATCTGTGAGCCCAGACCCAGCGCGGTCATGGCGTAGTGCGGATGGTGCTCCAGCACGTTGACCTTGAGCACGCTGCTCTGCTCCTCTTTGGGTAGCCAGGGATTCATTACCGAACTTCCCCAGATTTTCTCTAAATCGCCAAACGCCTTCACGCTGCCGTTTTCCAGCACCAGCACTTTATCGGCCAGGTGGAGGATTTCGTCGAGCGAGTGGCTGACGTAGAGCATCGGCACGTTCACTTCTCGCGCCAGACGCTGCAACCAGGGTAGCAATTCGCGCTTGCGCGGGATATCCAGTGACGCCAGCGGCTCGTCGAGCAGCAGCAGTTCCGGTGCGGTCAACAGCGCACGGCCAATGGCAACGCGCTGCTTTTCGCCGCCGGACAGCGTCCACGGCATGCGGTTGAGCAGGTGTTGAATGCCCAGCAGTTGCACGATGTTATCGAACTGCTTTTCCATCTTCTTCGCGATGGCGTACTTCAGATTGCCCTGCACGCGATAGTGCGGAAACAGGCGCGCATCCTGAAAGACATAACCAATACGGCGCTTCTCAGGCGGTAGGAAGATGTCCTTATGGGTGTCGCTCAGTACGCGGCCATTAAGCACAATACGCCCTTCCTGCGGCACCGTGAGACCGCTGATGGCATTAATCAGCGAGGTTTTGCCTGCGCCGGAGACACCAAACACCGCCGTCACACCCTGGCCCGGCAGACTTTCATTCACCGTCAGGCAGTGCTGGCCCAGCGTTTGGGTAAAATCGAGTTCCAGCATGGCTTAACCTCCCATTCGCTGACGGCTTTTACGCGCCAGCCATTCCGATACCAACAGCGATGCCAGCGCCAGCACAATGGAAATCACGCACAGGCGCGCCGCAGCGCTTTCACCGCCCGGCATCTGAATCAGGGTATACATGGCTGAAGGAATAGTGCGGGTTTCACCGGGGATATTGGAAACAAAGGTAATGGTTGCGCCAAACTCGCCAAGGGAGCGGGCAAATGCCAGCACGGTGCCAACGATAATGCCCGGCAGCGTCAGCGGCAGCGTAATAGTGCAGAACACGCGCCAGCGCCCGGCCCCCAATGTGCGGGCGGCCTGCTCAAGCTTGATATCCACCGCTTCGAGTGCAAGGCGAATCGCGCGCACCATCAGCGGAAACGACATCACAGCGGCGGCCAGCACCGCGCCACGCCAGCTAAAGGCAAAACTGATGCCAAACCAGTCATAGAGCCAACTGCCGATAACGCCGCGCCGCCCCAGCAACACCAGAAGAAGGTAGCCCACCACCACCGGCGGTAACACCAGCGGCAGGTGGATAATACTGTCCAGTAATGCTTTGCCCGGGAAGCGGCAGCGCACCAGCACCCAGGCAAAAAGGATCCCGAACGGGAGACTAACCAGTACTGCAAGCGTGGAGACTCGCAGGCTTAATAACACCGCCTGCCATTCGGGATCGCTTAATATCATGACTTCGTTGTAAATCCGTAACGTTTAAACACAGCGGCGGCTTCCGGCCCCTTCAGGTAGTTGTAGAAACCTTCCACAGTCGCGTTCTGATGGTCTTTTACCACCGCCATCGGATATTCCACTTTTTTATGGGAATCTTCAGGGAATGTTGCCACCACTTTTACCCCTTTGCTGGCAACGGCGTCAGAGCCGTACACAATGCCGAGCGGTGCTTCAGCACGCTCAACCAGCGCCAGTGCACCACGCACATCTTCTGCCGGTGCCAGTTTTGGCTCAAGCGTATTCCATGCACCGAGCTTTGTCAGCGCTTCTTTAGCGTAAATGCCCGCCGGAACATGGTCTGGATTGCCGGTAGCCAGACGCCCGTCTTTCAGTAGCGCCAGCCAGTCGGTTTTGTCGCTCAGGGTAAACGCCGCCTGCTCGCTGGCCTGTGGTGCCACAACCACGAGGCTGTTTGTCAGCAGGTTTACCCGCGTCTCGGTCTGGATAGTGGATTTCTCAACGGCGTAATCCATCCATTTCTGGTCAGCGGAGATGAACACATCAGCAGGTGCCCCCGCTTCAATCTGGCGCGCCAGCGTTGAAGACGAAGCGAACGAGGAAACCACCTCGACCTGCTTTTCTTTTTTATACTGGCTGGCTATCTCCTGCAGTGCGTTGGTTAATGATGCCGCTGCAAACACGGTGACTTTTTCAGCCGCCGCCGCCGCCTGGCCTGCGACACTGATTGTTAACGCAGCGCCCAGCGCCAGACCCCATGAATTTGCCATTATTTTTCTCCTGCCTCTTCGTTATGCACGCAGAAATATAACGAGAGTGCCACTGATTTCCCAGTAGTATCGGCAAGTTTTTCGGGGACTTTAGCAGAAAAAACAAAACGCCCGCGAATGCGGGCGTTAGAATTGATTAGCGTTGCTGTTTTGCACGGTCATTGTGACCCACGCCTGAGAACAGGTTGAACAGTTCTCCCAGGCCATAGATAAGGCCAAGGATTATTGCCATCATCACAGGCACCATGACCACAGCGAACGCCAGACTTTTCAATAATTCGAACATGATTGCCTCCAGCAAAATCTACGTCGCTATTCTAACGGCATCGGCGCAAAAAGCATTGCCTTTTGTGCGCCTGCGGTGCGTAAAATACCCCCTTTCCCTTAGCAGGATAACGTTATGCAGGCCGAAATTCTGTTAACGCTGAAGCTCCAGGACCGACTATTCGCCGATCCCAGACGTATGGCGTTACTCAAACAAATAGACCACACAGGCTCAATTAGCCAGGGTGCAAAACTTGCTGGCATCAGCTACAAAAGCGCCTGGGATGCTATTTACGACATGAACCAGCTTACCGACCAGACGCTGGTTGAACGTGCTACCGGCGGCAAAGGCGGCGGTGGCGCGCATCTCACACCTTATGGCCATCGGCTGATTCAGCTTTACGACCTGCTGGCGCAGATTCAGCAAAAGGCCTTTGACGTGCTGCGTGACGATACGCTGCCGCTCGACAGCCTGCTGGCGGCCATTTCTCGTTTCTCTTTGCAGACCAGTGCGCGCAATCAGCTGTTTGGCACCGTCATGCGCCGCGACAGCGAGCAGGTGCAGCAGCACGTAGAAGTACTGTTGGCAGACGGCCATACCAGCCTCAAAGCGGCCATTACCCGGCAAAGCGGCGAGCGGTTACAGCTGGACGCGGGCAAGGAGGTGCTGGTGCTGATTAAAGCGCCCTGGGTGTCGCTTACCCGCAATGCAGCGCAAGCGCAGGGCGCGGACAACCAGCTAAGCGGCGTCATTGCCCATGTTGAAAGTGACGCGCACCAGAGCGAAGTGTTGGTCACGTTGCCGGATGGGCAAACGCTGTGCGCCACCGTTCCTGTTGCCCAGGCACAGGCAGAGAACTTTGCGCCAGGCGATGAAGTGACAGCATTTTTTAACGCCGATCGCGTTATCATCGCCACGCTGTGCTGATTCTCGCCGCCCCATTGACATGGGGCGGCGCAACACGTATCCCTGTAGTTAACTGCTGCAAAAAATGGGATATGAGATGTCTATGTTGCAAATTTCGCAAGGCACGTTTCGCCTTAGCGACACCCGCACGCTCGCTGTCACCGGGTTGACCCTGCGTGCGGGCGAAAGCTGGGCATTTGTGGGCGCTAACGGTAGCGGCAAATCCGCGCTGGCGCGCGCGCTCAGTGGCGAACTGCCGCTGCTTACCGGCGAGCGTTCGTGTACCTTTGAGCGCATCGCCCGCCTCTCTTTTGAACAACTCCAGACGCTGGTCAGCGACGAGTGGCAGCGTAACAATACGGATTTACTCAGTCCTGACGAAGAAGACACCGGGCGCACCACAGCGCAAATCATTCAGGACGAGATCACCGATGAAACGCGCTGCCTGGAACTGGCAGCGCGTTTCGGTATCGCCCATCTGTTAACGCGGCGCTTTAAATACCTCTCTACCGGCGAGACGCGCAAAACGCTGCTGTGCCAGGCGTTGATGGCACGTCCGGATCTGCTGGTGTTTGATGAACCGTTTGACGGGCTTGACGTCGCCTCGCGCGAACAACTTGCCGCTCTGCTTGCTGAACTGAACAGCCATGGCTACACGCTGGCGCTTATTCTCAACCGCTTTGATGACATCCCCGCGTTTGTGCAACACGTGGGCGTGCTGGCCGACTGTACATTGAGTGAAGTCGGCCCAAAACAACAATTGCTGGAACACGCGCTGATTGCCCAACTTGCCTTTAGCGAGAAGCTGGCGGGTGCGCAACTTCCCGAAGCAGACAGCGCTACGGCCTGCCCGCCACTGCCCGATAACGCGCCGCGCATTGTGCTGCATAACGGCACCGTTTCGTATAACGACCGCCCGATCCTCCACAACCTGAGCTGGACGGTAAATCCTGGCGAGCACTGGCAAATCGTGGGTCCCAATGGGGCCGGGAAATCGACGCTGCTAAGCCTGATTACCGGCGATCACCCGCAGGGCTACAGTAACGACCTCACGCTGTTTGGCCGCCGACGCGGCAGTGGCGAAACCATCTGGGATATTAAAAAGCACATCGGCTACGTCAGCAGCAGCTTGCATCTGGATTACCGCGTCAGCGCCTCAGTGCTTACCGTGGTGCTGTCGGGCTATTTCGATTCTATCGGGCTTTATGAAGCCCCGTCGGACCGCCAGCAAAAGCTGGCGCACCAGTGGCTCGCGCTGCTGGGCATGGATAAAAACGCGGCGAATACACCGTTTCACAGTTTGTCCTGGGGTCAGCAGCGGCTGGTGCTGATTGCCCGTGCGCTGGTGAAACACCCGGCGCTGCTGATCCTCGACGAGCCGCTACAGGGACTGGACCCACTTAACCGCCAGCTGGTACGCCGTTTTGTCGATATCCTGATTGGCGAAGGCGATACCCAACTGCTGTTTGTATCGCATCACGCAGAAGACGCTCCGCAATGCATCACCCACCGCCTGAGCTTTGTGCCTGATGGCGACATTTATCGCTATCAGCTTGATACGCTTTAGGAAAATTCAGGGGAGCGCGCCTCCCCTGCCCTGAGCGCATTTTCAGATAAGACGCACACACCACCTCTCCACCTTGATTTTAAAGGCATTTCATTTTACTTCGTGGGTATCGCCCTTCAGTGTAAACGATTCCACTAATTTCGCCCATGTCACACTTTTGGCCCTTCTGATATGCTAAGGTTAATTCATGAACCGGGCTTAATGGAGCAAATAATGAAAGTTCTGGTAACAGGTGGTAGCGGTTACATTGGTAGTCATACCTGCGTACAACTGCTGGAGAAGGGACACGACGTCATCATTCTGGATAATCTGTGTAACAGCAAACACAGCGTGGTGCCGGTCATTGAACGGCTTGGTGGCAAAGCGCCGCTGTTTATTGAAGGCGATGTGCGTGACGATGCGCTGCTGGCACGTATTTTCAGCGAGCACAGCGTTGACGCCGTGATTCACTTCGCCGCACTGAAGGCGGTGGGCGAATCAGTTCATAAGCCGCTGGAATACTACGATACCAACGTCACCGGTACCTTACGCCTGGCAAGCGCCATGCGCAATGCGGGCGTTACGAATTTTATTTTCAGCTCATCGGCCACTGTTTACGGCGATCAGCCGAAGATCCCGTATGTCGAAAGCTTCCCTACCGGCCGCCCGGCCAGCCCTTATGGCCGCAGCAAGCTGATGGTAGAGCAGATTCTTACCGATTTGCAGACCGCTTATCCAGAGTTCAGCGTGGCGCTGCTGCGCTATTTCAACCCGGTTGGCGCACACCCATCGGGCGACATGGGTGAAGATCCGCAGGGTATTCCGAATAACCTGATGCCTTACATTGCCCAGGTGGCGGTCGGTCGTCGCGAATCGCTGTCGGTGTTTGGTAACGATTACCCTACCGCCGACGGTACTGCGGTGCGTGACTATATTCATGTGATGGATCTGGCCGACGGCCACGTAGCGGCCATGCAGCACCTGGCAGGCAAGCCGGGCGTACATATCTACAACCTGGGTGCCGGTGTCGGCAGCAGCGTGCTGGACGTAGTCAACGCCTTCAGCCGCGCCTGCGGCAAACCGGTGAACTACCATTTTGCCCCGCGCCGCGAAGGCGATCTGCCCGCTTACTGGGCCGATGCCAGCAAAGCCGACAAAGACCTGAACTGGCGCGTGACACGCACGCTTGACGATACCGCCCAGGACACCTGGCGTTGGCAGTCGCGTCACCCGCAGGGCTATCCTGATTAAGGAATAACCATGGAGCAATTCAATCCGGTCGATCATCCGCATCGCCGTTATAACCCGTTGACTGGACAATGGATTCTCGTTTCACCGCATCGCGCCAAGCGCCCCTGGCAGGGGGCGCAGGAAGCCGCTTCAGCACAAACGCTGCCGCAGCACGATCCTGACTGCTATCTCTGTCCTGGCAATACCCGCGTAACCGGTGACAAGAATCCGAACTACACCGGCACCTACGTCTTTACCAATGACTTTGCCGCGCTGATGAGCGACACGCCAGAAGCGCCACAAAGCCGCGATCCGCTGATGCGCGCCCAGAGCGCGCGCGGCACCAGCCGCGTGATTTGCTTTTCCCCCGATCACAGCAAAACGCTGCCCGAGCTAACGCTGCCCGCGCTGGTTGAAGTGGTGAGCACCTGGCAGGCACAAACCGCCGAGCTGGGTCAGCAGTATCCGTGGGTACAGGTTTTTGAAAACAAAGGCGCGGCCATGGGCTGCTCAAACCCGCATCCGCACGGCCAGGTGTGGGCCAACAGTTTTTTGCCCAATGAAGTGGCGCGTGAAGACGCCAGTCAGCGCGACTATTTTGCCGAATACGGCTCGCCGATGCTGCTCGACTACGCGCAACGCGAACGGGCTGACGGTAGCCGCACAGTGGTGGAAACCGAACACTGGCTGGCGGTGGTGCCGTACTGGGCGGCCTGGCCGTTTGAAACGTTATTGTTGCCAAAAGCCCATGTGCTACGCCTGCCCGACTTAAGTGACGCGCAGCGCGCTGACCTGGCGCTGGCGCTGAAAAAACTCACCAGCCGCTATGACAACCTGTTTCGCTGCTCTTTCCCGTACTCAATGGGCTGGCACGGCGCGCCGTTCAATCACGAAGAGAACCCGCACTGGCAGCTTCATGCCCACTTCTACCCGCCGCTACTGCGCTCTGCCACGGTGCGCAAATTTATGGTGGGCTATGAAATGCTGGCAGAAACCCAGCGCGATTTAACGCCTGAACAGGCGGCCGAGAAGCTGCGCGCGGTCAGTGACATCCATTTTCGCGAATCCGGAGAATAATAATGAGTCTGAAAGATAAAACCTCCTCACTGTTTGCCAAAGCATTTGGCTACCCCGCAACTCATGTTATCCAGGCCCCCGGGCGCGTGAATCTGATTGGTGAACACACCGACTATAACGATGGTTTTGTGCTGCCCTGCGCTATCGACTATCAAACGGTTATCGCCTGTGCCGCGCGTGATGACCGTAAAGTGCGGGTGATCGCCGCCGACTATGACAACGAAACGGATGAGTTTTCTCTCGATGCACCAATTCTGGCCGTTGAGCACCAGCAGTGGGCGAACTACGTGCGCGGTGTGGTTAAACATCTACAAAAACGCGATGCCAGCTTTGGCGGTGCGGACCTAGTCATTAGCGGCAACGTGCCACAGGGCGCAGGTCTTAGCTCATCCGCCGCGCTGGAAGTGGCGGTCGCAAAGGTATTTCAACAGCTTTATCACCTGCCACTCGACGGCGTGCAACTGGCCCTCAATGGTCAGGAGGCGGAGAACCAGTTTGTCGGCTGTAACTGCGGCATTATGGACCAGCTTATCTCCGCTCTCGGCAAGAAGGACCACGCGCTGCTTATCGACTGCCGCACCCTCGGCACAAAAGCCGTACCGATGCCACAGGGCGTAAGCGTAGTCATTATCAACAGCAACTTTAAACGCACGCTGGTGGGCAGCGAATACAACACGCGCCGCGAACAGTGCGAAACCGGCGCACGCTTTTTCCAGCAAAAGGCGCTGCGCGACGTCAGTCTTGATGAATTTAATGCCGTCGCCCACGAGCTTGACCCGGTGGTGGCTAAACGCGTGCGCCATGTGCTGACGGAAAATGCCCGCACGGTTGAAGCCGCTGCGGCGCTGGCCCAGGGTGACCTGACGCGCATGGGGGAACTGATGGCGCAGTCGCACGCTTCAATGCGTGACGATTTCGAAATCACCGTGCCGCAGATTGATACGCTGGTAGAGATAGTTAAAGCCGTCATTGGCGATAAAGGCGGCGTGCGTATGACCGGCGGCGGTTTTGGCGGCTGCGTGGTGGCGCTGGTGCCGCAAGCGCTGGTGCCTGCGGTTGAAGACGCCGTAGCGCAGCAGTACGAAGCGAAAACCGGTATCAAAGAAACATTTTACGTGTGCAAACCTTCACAAGGAGCGGGACAGTGCTAAAAGAGACTCCGCAGCTGGCGCCGGACGGCCAGCCGTACCGCATTTCAACTTTGCGTAATGACGCTGGCATGGTTGTTGCCCTGATGGACTGGGGTGCCACGCTGCTTTCCTGCCGTGTTCCTCTGCATGATGGCAGCGTACGCGAAACGCTGCTCGGCTGCCCCAGCCCGGAAGTCTGGCATGAACAAAGCGCTTTTCTCGGTGCCTCAGTGGGCCGCTATGCCAACCGCATCGCTAACAGCCGCTTTACCCTTGATGGGCAGGAATACCGTTTAACGCCAAGCCAGGGCGAGCATCAGTTACACGGTGGCCCCGAAGGCTTTGACAAGCGCCGCTGGCGGATCCAGCGTCAGAACGAGCATGAGGTGGTCTATCTGCTGGACTCGCCAGATGGCGACCAGGGATTTCCCGGCAACTGCGACGTTATCGCGCTGTATACGCTGACCGACGACAATCGTCTGGTGATTGAGTTTCGCGCCCAGGTGGATAAGCCCTGTCCGGTTAATCTCACCAACCACGCCTATTTCAATCTTGATGGCAGCCAGAGCGACGTGCGCGCTCACCGCTTACAGCTGCTGGCGGATACGTTTTTGCCGGTTGGCGAAGACGGCATTCCGGATGCGCCATTGCGCGAAGTCGCAGGCACCAGCTTTGACTTCCGCACGCCTAAAGTTATCGCCCAGGACTTCCTGAGTGACGATGAGCAAAACAAAGTACGCGGTTACGATCACGCCTTTTTACTCCAGGCAGCGGGCGACGTGACGCAGCCAGCAGCACAACTCTGGTCAGCAGACAGCCGTTTGCAAATGACGGTGTATACCAGCGCACCCGCGCTACAGTTCTATTCCGGCAATTTTCTGGACGGCACGCCAGCGCGCGAACAAGGCACCTATCGCGCATACCAGGGACTGGCGCTAGAAAGTGAGTTTCTGCCCGACAGCCCGAACCATCCACACTGGCCACAGCCAGACTGCATCCTGCGCCCTGGCCATGAATATGTCAGCGTGACGGAATACCGTTTCCAGGCACTGTAACGATTCGCCCCCGCTCGGGGGCGAACCGTTTTAACGCCAGCAAAAGTTGATGCAGTTCGTGTTTATGCATTTAGCTGCCCGTTAACGTATGCGTTCCTTTCTCAAAAGTTCTGCTTCCCTCCTGAACAAATCGCTCTGTTTTTCAGCAATAGCGACAAAAAAACCACCTCTCATTCACAGTCGCCTTACACTCCCGCACTATTTTCGCTATGTTAAAGGACAGACGTTGCTGCGATGCCCGTCACAGCAATATAATGAGAATAGTTATCATCATCCTGGGCTTATGAAGGAGTAAATTATGGCTGTAACTAAGCTGGTACTGGTGCGTCACGGCGAGAGTCAATGGAACAATGAAAACCGCTTCACCGGCTGGTATGACGTTGACCTGTCTGAGAAAGGCGTGGGCGAAGCAAAAGCGGCGGGCAAGCTGCTTAAAGAGGAAGGCTTCTCCTTCGATTTTGCTTATACCTCCGTGCTGAAACGTGCCATCCATACGCTGTGGAACGTTCTGGACCAGCTGGACCAGGCATGGCTGCCGGTTGAGAAATCCTGGAAGCTGAACGAACGTCACTACGGCGCGTTACAGGGCCTCAACAAAGCAGAAACCGCTGAGAAATACGGCGACGATCAGGTTAAGCAGTGGCGCCGCGGCTTTGCCGTAACGCCGCCGGAGCTGACGAAAGATGACGAACGTTATCCGGGCCACGACCCGCGTTACGCGAAGCTGACCGAGAAAGAGCTGCCGCTGACCGAAAGCCTGGCGCTGACCATCGACCGTGTTATCCCTTACTGGAATGAAACCATTCTGCCGCGCCTGAAAAGCGGCGAGCGCGTGATCATCGCCGCTCACGGTAACTCCCTGCGCGCGCTGGTGAAATACCTGGATAACATGAGCGAAGACGAGATTCTTGAGCTGAACATCCCGACCGGTGTGCCGCTGGTTTACGAATTCGACGAAAACTTCAAGCCAATCAAACACTACTACCTGGGTAATGCTGACGAAATCGCAGCAAAAGCCGCAGCGGTAGCCAACCAGGGCAAAGCGAAGTAATCGCACTGTTGCTGGTAAAAAACGCGGCACTGGCCGCGTTTTTTTATGGCTGCCCGCGAGTGGTCATTATTCTTTCGGGCTGGTGACTGAAACAATCCGTCTTAAGGCCTGACAGTTATTTCACCGCTCTGCCGATTTGAGTCAGGAACTCGCCAATGCTATTGAGGACGAGTGGACGGCCAATGTAAAGGATTCAGGATAGGCTCGTTGGGTACGTTTGAATTCAGTCATCATCACGTTCTTCAGTTTTAGGTCAGGAACGTGCCAACGCTTCCAGGACGGATCGCAGGCAATAAAAAAGCCACCCGTCGGTGGCTTTTTTACTGGAACAACGCTTACCCGCGGCGCGCTTTAACCGCTGCTGCCAGCTGGCGCAGAATAGCATCAGTATCTTCCCAGCCGATACAGGCATCGGTGACGCTCTTGCCATACACCAGCGGCTCACCGCTTTCCAGGCTCTGGTTGCCTTCTACCAGGTGACTTTCAATCATCACGCCGGTAATCGCCTTCTCGCCATTGGCAATTTGCGCACAAACGTCAGCGCCTACTTCCATCTGCTTTTTAAACTGCTTGGAGGAGTTAGCATGGCTGAAGTCAATCATCACCTGCGGGCGCAGTCCGGCTTTAGTCAGCCCTTCTTTAACTTCTGCTACATGGTTTGCGCTGTAGTTCGGCTCTTTGCCGCCGCGCAGAATAATATGGCAGTCGCCGTTACCGCTGGTATTTACGATGGCCGAATGGCCCCACTTGGTAACCGACAGGAAGCAGTGCGGCGCGCTGGCGGCATTGATGGCGTCAATCGCCACTTTAATTGTACCGTCGGTGCCGTTTTTAAAGCCAACCGGGCAGGACAGGCCAGACGCCAACTCGCGGTGCACCTGAGACTCAGTGGTACGTGCGCCGATAGCGCCCCAGCTCATCAGGTCTGCCACATACTGCGGCGTGATCATGTCCAGGAACTCACCGGCTGCCGGTAGGCCGCTGTCATTGATGTCCAGCAGCAGCTTACGCGCAATGCGCAGGCCTTCATTAATCTGGAAGCTGTTATCCATGTGCGGATCGTTAATCAGCCCTTTCCAGCCTACCGTGGTGCGCGGCTTTTCAAAATAAACGCGCATAACGATTTCCAGCTCATTGCCCAGCTCATCGCGCAGTGTCTTCAGGCGACCTGCATATTCTTTTGCCGCTTTGATATCGTGAATGGAGCACGGGCCAATCACCACCAGTAAACGATCGTCCTGACCTTTCAGGATCTGGTGGATAGCTCGGCGGGCAGAAGAAACAGTAGTTGCTGCGTTCTCCGTCGCGGGAAACTTCTCCAGCAGTGCGACAGGCGGGAGCAGTTCATTGATTTCTTTGATTCTCAGGTCATCGTTCAGATAGTTCATTGGTGGTTCCGTGGACTGAATTTTGCCGTATTGCAACCCCTCCAATCTATCGCGTCAAATTAAAAGTGTAAACCGGGTTTTACACCTCATACGTCTGACACTGCAAATATCGTCCGTAAAGCATACAAACATGGCAAAAAATGAGAACACGGCTACACTTTACCAAAATTAATTCCGAGATAATTCATAAAAAAAGAGAATTATGTGGCTCGCTTTGTCGCAACAATTCTTTTTTGCTAAACAGAAACACTCTGCCAGATTTCTGTCTGGCAAAACGGCGATGATCGCCGTCGTACCCACAGAAAATATAACAACACGACAGGAGCACTATCATGAAGCAACCGACCCGCCTTTTGTTAAGCCTCATCCTGATGCTCAGCAGCGGTGCAGCGCTGGCCGCCTCCAACAATAATGGCCAGGAAAATGCAGCCGCAGATGCTGGTCTGCCAGCGCCGGGCGCCCATGAAAATCTGCCCCCAAAAAATACCGATAACAGCCAGATAAACAGCGGTTCTGATAATACTAACCAGACAGGTAATACCAGCGGTGGAAATTCCACCATGTCTGGTGATGGCATGACAACGGATGAGGTGCACAAAAACACACTGTGCAAAAACGGGCAATGCCCGCAGACCAATAAGAAAATAGATATGCAGAATGGCAATAATACTAAATCCATTGACCCTCACACCAAAAAAACCCACCCGTAAAACTGACAGGAGAGCACATTGTGCTCTCCTGTTCTTCACAACCCTTTAAAATTTCGCTAACCCCAACCATAATCATCGTACATATTGCCTTTGAGTTGCGAAGACTATGGCTCATTCCCATTCCGGTACTCCCGAAAAACAGGACGGCAATACACGCCGTCTGCTGATTGCATTTACCATAACCGCTGTGTTTCTGGTGGTAGAAGTCGTAGGTGGTCTGTTATCCGGGTCGCTTGCGCTGCTGGCTGATGCAGGCCACATGTTGACTGATGCAGCCGCTCTGTTGGTTGCCCTGCTGGCGGTCCATTTCTCCCGCCGCCCGGCCAATTCCCGTCATACGTTTGGCTGGCTACGCCTGACCACCATTGCCGCTTTGCTTAATGCTATTGCGCTGGTTTTAATCACTGTTTTTATCGTCTGGGAAGCCATTCGCCGCTTCTATCAGCCGCAGCCGATTGCTGGCGCACTGATGCTGGTGATTGCTTTTGCGGGTCTGTTGGCAAACCTGGTTGCGCTGTGGATACTGCATCGCGGCAGCGGTGAAAAAAACCTGAACGTGCGCGCAGCCTCGCTGCATGTTATGGGTGACCTGCTCGGCTCCGTGGGAGCGATTGCCGCGGCGCTTATCATCCTCTGGACCGGCTGGACGCCTATTGACCCCATTCTCTCAATATTCGTTTCCTGTCTGGTGCTACGTAGCGCATGGCGGCTAATGAAAGAGAGTATTAATGAATTACTGGAAGGGGCGCCAAACGCCGTCGACATTGATGAGCTTAAAAGCAATATGTCGCGCGAATTGCCGGAAGTACGCAACGTGCATCACGTTCATCTGTGGATGGTGGGCGAAAAACCGGTCATGACCCTGCATGTCCAGGCGGCCCCGTCAGACGATCATGATGCCTTACTTGAGCGAATTCATCATTTTCTGGCTCATGAATACCAGATAGATCACGCCACCGTGCAGATAGAGTACCAGGACAGCGAAGGGCACGACTGTGATTTAAACCAGACTGGTGGCGATTATCATCTGAGCCATCACCATTAAGGTGCCAGCGCGCGCGAACCATGTTCGTGCGCGCTTTTCATCCACATCCGGCTACCGTTAACGGCGATAAACGTCAGAATCAGGTATTCCAGTGCCATCGCCCACACGCCCTGTAGCGCAAAAATCACCACGCTAATCACATTTACTACCGTCCACAGCAGCCAGTTTTCCACATATTTACGCGTCATGAGAATCATTGCCACGATGGACAGCACCATCATGCTGGCATCCCAGAACGGAAAGGCATCCGGTTGCAGGGCTGGCATCGCCACATTCATGCCCAACGCGTGCATGACGTTCACTGCAATGCGCGTCAGAAAAGCAAACACCGGGTCAATCCACACGCTCATGAGCGCAATCGCCACGGCGCAGGCAGCGAGCCAAGCCAATGCCTTCTTGCGCGCCAGCCAGCGAATATGCAGTAGCGCCTGCTGGCTGGAGCTCTGGCGTGACCAGGCATACCAGCCATAAAGGTTGGCGATAAAGAAAAAAAGCTGCAGCAGCAGGCTGGCATAAAGCTGGATCTGGAAGAAGATAATGGCGAAGAGTGTGACGTTCACCAGGCCAAACGCGTAATTCACTATTTTTTCAAGGCTTGCAAGCCAGATGCACAGTAATCCTGCCACGGTTCCAACGGCTTCTATCCATGACAAATCATAGCCACCGGCACCCAGTGGGATGTGCACCAGAATGTTTTGCGTACTGAAAAAATCCATATTCGCTCCAGAACGTACGGTTTACGCGTTTCCTTTAATTTGCAGGCGAAGTGTAGCAGCAAAATCCAGCATACGGTTGAGCGGCACCAGCGCCTGTGTACGCAACGCTGAGGGGACGTGGACCTCATGCATGGCGCCGCCCTGCTCCAGCCCCTGCGCAATGGCCTGCAGGCCGTTCATCGCCATCCATGGACAGTGCGCGCAGCTGCGACACGTTGCGCCTTCACCCGCGGTCGGTGCTTCAAGCAATATCTTATCCGGGCAAGCCTGCTGCATTTTGTAAAAGATACCGCGATCGGTGGCGACAATCATGTGCTTATGAGGCAGGCGCTGTGCGGCGGCAATGAGCTGACTGGTTGAGCCGACGGCATCGGCCATATCCACCACCGACTGTGGCGACTCCGGATGTACCAGCACCGCTGCATCCGGGTACAGCGCTTTCATGCGCGCCAGCGCCTGAGTTTTAAATTCGTCATGCACAATGCAGGCACCCTGCCAGCACAGTACATCCGCTCCGGTTTGCTTTTGTACGTAATGCCCCAGATGCCTGTCCGGCCCCCAGAGGACTTTCTCTCCCTGAGCATCAAGATGGTCAATAAGTTCCACAGCAATGCTGGAGGTAACCACCCAGTCCGCACGCGCTTTTACCGCCGCTGAAGTGTTGGCGTACACCACCACGGTACGATCCGGGTGCGCGTCGCAAAAGGCGCTGAACTGCTGCTCAGGGCAGCCGAGATCCAGCGAACACTCTGCCTGAAGCGTCGGCATCAGAATGGTTTTTTCAGGACTGAGGATTTTGGCCGTTTCGCCCATAAAACGAACGCCTGCTACAAGCAGCGTGGTCGCCGGGTGGTTGGCACCAAAACGCGCCATCTCAAGCGAATCGGCAACACAGCCGCCGGTTTCTTCTGCCAGCGCCTGAATCTCTGGATCGGTATAATAATGTGCCACCATGACTGCATTGCGCGCTTTCAGCAGCTTCTTTATCTGCTCGCGGTACGCCTGCTTTTCCTCAACGCTCAACGGCGTGGGCTTTGGCGGGAACGGATAAATGGCTGCCTGCGGATCGAATATCTCGCTCATTGCTTTTCTCGTTTGTCTTGCTTAACGGAATTGCCCAGTAAACGGGCACATATGGGCTTCAAAGGGTTTTATTGTTTTATATGCTAAACAAGATAGCCGATTGTTGCGTGGTTGTCGTGGGGTATTTGTGGTTTCAGTTAATCTGGCAGAGACGGTTACAGGGCTGATGAGGAGAATGCCTGACGTGGAAGAGGCTGTTCAGCCGCATTGCCTCTCTCATGCTGGTCACTTTAGCTTCAGTGAGTGTTCCGTTCACCTGGAACCCGGCAACAAATGGTGCTTCATCTACGGTGAACGGGCAAAGAGGGCCACCGCGGCCCTCTTTGCAATCTCCGGCGGCCCCGCAACGAAATCGCCGCTTCGCGGTGCGCTCACCTCGCGGCGCTGCGCCTGCGGCCGGCTCGACTCGACATCCTGTTTACTCGGCCCATCCCAGGACCTCGCCCCTTCGGGGCCAACGCTTGCGGCGTTGTTCAACATTGCTCCCGGCAATGTTGTCGCCTCAGCCCACCATCCCTGGCGGTCTGACCTTGTCTTCCGGTCTTCGGTTCGCCGATTTCAGCGGGGGTCAGCACCCCACACTGTATGCCCGTGCGCGTTAAAAACGAATGAGTGCGCTGTTCATCTGCACAAGTCACCGCAAAGCGGCTGCGTTGACTCACTAGCGTTTGGCTCGAATCGACGGCAGGTTCGAATCTCAGGTTTCAGTGGATAGCAAAAAGGCGCCTTTAGGGCGCCTTTTTACATGGTGGGTCGTGCAGGATGACTCGGCTTCGCCTCGCCCTTTGGGCGTCGCCGCGAAGCTGCTCCGTTGCCTCACTGGCGTTCGGCTCGAACCTGCAGCAGGTTCGAATCTCAGGCTTCAGTGGACAGCAAAAAGGCGCCTTTAGGGCGCCTTTTTACATGGTGGGTCGTGCAGGATTCGAACCTGCGACCAATTGATTAAAAGTCAACTGCTCTACCAACTGAGCTAACGACCCGTTGCGGGTAATACATATCTTCGAAGTGGTGGGTCGTGCAGGATTCGAACCTGCGACCAATTGATTAAAAGTCAACTGCTCTACCAACTGAGCTAACGACCCGCTGGGGGTAATGCACATCTTCGAATGGTGGGTCGTGCAGGATTCGAACCTGCGACCAATTGATTAAAAGTCAACTGCTCTACCAACTGAGCTAACGACCCGCAATGGTGGGTGATGACGGGCTCGAACCGCCGACCCCCTCCGTGTAAAGGAGATGCTCTACCAACTGAGCTAATCACCCACTGCGACTACTAATATTAAGTGGTGGGTCGTGCAGGATTCGAACCTGCGACCAATTGATTAAAAGTCAACTGCTCTACCAACTGAGCTAACGACCCACTTTTTACCGGTTCAGACTTAACGCCTTAGCCCCGGCAACGGCGGCATATATTACTGGTTTAAGATTCTGACGCAACAATAATTTTGCGAATGACTGCTTAACCGCTCAGGATTCATGCGGCCCGGCCAGAAAAACAGCGCCTCAGACCTGCCGCATGCCATCACTTCGCATCAATTTTTTTCTGCGCCTGCTTCGCCGCTTCCGTGCCAGGGTATTTGGTCACCACCTGCTGATAAACGGCCTTCGCTTTCGCGCTGTCGCCCTTATCCTGCATGATGACGCCCACTTTATACATGGCATCTGGCGCCTTTGGCGATTTCGGCCAGCTCTTCACTACGGTGGCAAAGTAGTGCGCTGCGCCGTCCTTATCCCCTTTGTTATAGCTCAGCTGCCCGAGCCAGTAATTGGCGTTCGGCTGATAGGTGGAATCAGGATATTTTTGTACAAAGCTCTGAAATGCCTTAATGGCATCGTCCTGACGCGCGTTATCCTGCACCAGTGCAAATGCCGCGTTGTAATCCGAGTTTGCATCTCCACCTTGAACAGCCTGCCCTGCGGCTGCTGCACCAGTTGCTGCGGCTGCGGGCGCAGTGCTGGTTTGCGTACCGCTGCTCGGCGTCTGCGTGCCAGTACCTTCTCCGCTCAGGTTGTCAATCTGCAGCAAAATCTGCCGCTGACGCTCCTGAATCTGCCCAAGCTGATACTGACTTTCCTGAATCTGGCCACGCAGGGTATCAATATCGGACTGGTTGGCGGAGAGCTGCTGCTGTAGCTGGGTTAAAAGCTGGCTGTGTGCGTTGGAAATACGTTCAAGTTGGGTGACGCGGTCTTCGACCGAGCCGGAGCCGACACTACTGATTGACGCCTGGGCATGAGCGGCCCCTAACGGGGCCGCTGCGCCAACCAGTAACGACAGACTCAAAAGGTAGCGTCTGAAGTTACCGATCATGCCATTCTCTTAGTAAACCAGTACGGCACGACGGTTTTTAGCGTAAGCCGCTTCGTCATGACCCAGTACTGCAGGTTTCTCTTTACCGTAGGATACGATAGCGATCTGGTCAGCAGAAACACCTTTACCCTGCAGGTACATTTTCACCGCGTTTGCACGGCGCTCGCCCAGGGCGATGTTGTATTCCGGCGTACCGCGCTCATCCGCGTGACCTTCAACAGTCACTTTGTAAGACGGGTTGTTACGCAGGAACGCAGCGTGCGCGTCGAGCATCTGAGCGAACTCAGAGCTCACATCGAAGCTGTCGTAGCCGAAGTATACGATGTTGTTCTGCTGCAGCTGCTGCATCTGCAGACGAGCCTGCTCTTCAGAAGACATGTTGCCGCTGCCGTTAGCATCCATACCTGTGCCAGCACCCAGCATACCGCCAGCGCCGTTCTGATCGCTATCGGCGCTCTTGTTGGAACTACAGGCCGCGATAGCCATAACAGGCAGAGCCAGCATCAGCCCTTTCAGCACTTTGTTCAGTTGCATGTTTAGATCCTTAACTCATCATTTCATTGTTATCAGAGATACGGCGACCAGGCCGGGAATTTTACCTGACCATCAGTTGCCGGAAGACGCGCTTTAAAACGCCCATCGGTCGAAACCAGATTCAGCACCGATCCCATTCCCTGAGAAGAGCTGTAGATAACCATAGTACCATTCGGTGCGAGACTTGGCGTTTCATCCAGGAACGTGGACGACAGAGTTTGTACGCCCCCCGTTACCAGATCCTGTCGTGAGATGTTCTGCTTACCATTGTTGGAGCTGACCATCACCATAAACTTACCGTCGGAACTAACATCAGCATCCTGATTCTGAGAACCTTCCCAGGTCAGGCGCTGTGCGGCACCGCCGTTCACATTGATTTTGTATACCTGCGGACGACCGGCCTGGTCAGAGGTAAAGGCCAGGTTTTGGCTGTCCGGGAACCAGGTCGGTTCAGTGTTGTTACTGCGACCGTTAGTCACCTGACGAATCTGACCTGAGCCAATATCCATCACGTTAATTTGCAGGCTACCGGTTTTAGACAGTGCAAAAGCGAGTTTGCTGCCGTCAGGTGAGAAAGCTGGCGCACCATTGTGGCGTGGGAATGACGCAACCTGGCGTATCGCACCGTTAGACAGCGTCTGGATAACCAGCGCAGAACGGCCGCTTTCAAAGGTTACGTAAGCCACTTTGCTGCCGTCCGGCGACCAGGCCGGAGACATCAGCGGCTGAGTGGAGCGATGGACCACAAACTGGTTATAGCCGTCGTAGTCAGAAACGCGCAGTTCATAAGGGAACTGGCCGCCGTTGGTCTGCACCACGTAAGCAATACGGGTACGGAACGCACCTTTAATACCGGTCAGTTTTTCAAACACTTCATCACTGGCGGTATGGCCCGCGTAACGCAGCCACTGCTTGTTCACTTTATAAGAGTTCTGCGCCAGAACGGTACCCGGAGCCCCGCCGGTATCCACCAACTGGTAAGCCACGGTATAGCTACCGTCTGCGTTAGGTGTGACCTGGCCTACCACCACCGCATCAATACCGAGTGCGGACCAGGCCGCAGGCTGAACTTCCTGAGCCGAACCCGGCTGCTGCGGCAGACGAGATTTATCCAGCGGGTTGAATTTGCCGCTGTTGCGCAAATCAGAGGAGACGATATCGCCGATTTCTTCCGGAGCAGCCCCTTGCCCACCCCACTTAAACGGCGCAACACCGATGGGACGCGCAGAGTCCACACCCTGGGTTATCTCGATACGGACTTCTGCATGCAGGACAGCAGCCCACAGCATCAGAAAACTTAGTGCAACTCGTAATGCCTGCTTCATCTTATCTCCCTTATCCAGGCCCGGAGCCTTCGATAATCTACACCGTTCAGTATTCAGAGTGTACTGGCAACAAAGCCGCTCAGGCACGCGGGATTATCCGCTCTCGCCCGGCAACTGCATTACCCTCACGCAAACATTGGGTATAGCAGAATGTTAATTATATGAAAGACACAACACTTTTGGCCCTGTAACAACAACGTAATTGTTTTTACCCGCACTGGCAGGGAAAGATTACGGTTTGAAGTCCAGCGGCGCATTTTTAAAGACTTCATACACGGCCTGGCTCGGCGGCTTTGGCATATGAGCCTGGCGCGCCGCGGCTAAAGCCGCCTGGCAAAGGGCTGGATCGCCGCCCTCTGACTGTATGTCCTTCAAAAGTCCATCTGGCGCGAGCTTAATGCGTAGCGTACAGGTTTTACCGGCATAGGAGGCTGCGTCATAAAACTTGCTCTCAATAGCCGATTTAATCTGCGCGGCGTAGCTGTTAATTTCCGCACCGGATGCACCGTTATTCTTATTATTCCCCGTCCCGGCTGCCGCAGCATTGTTTCCTTTCGCTCCACCGCCGGTTTTCGGTGCATTCTTACCAGAGCTCAGATCGCCAAGCAAATCGTCTACACCCTGGGCTGCGGCTTTTTCCGCGGCCGCTTTTTTGGCAGCCTCGGCTTTTTTGGCTGCAGCAGCTTTTTCAGCAGCTGCGGCTTTTTTCTCGGCAGCCGCCTTTGCCGCAGCGGCTTTCTCTGCCGCTGCCGCCTTCTCTGCTGCCGCTTTTTCAGCGGCTGCTTTCTGAGCCTCTGCCTTCTCTGTCGCAGCCTTCTTCGCAGCATCGGCGGCCGCTTTTTTCTCTGCGTCCTGCTGCGCTTTTTTAGCCGCTTCCTGTTCGACTTTTTTCTGTGCGTCTGCAGCCGCTTTGGCGGCTTCCTGCTCAGCTTGTTTCTTCGCCTGTGCAGCGGCCTGCTTCGCTTCCTCTGCTTTAGCTTTTGCGGCAGCGGCTGCATCTGCTGCCTGCTTTTGCTGTTGCGCGGCAAGCTTCGCTGCTTCTTCAGACTGCTTTTGCTGCTCGGCTTTCTGCTGCTGCGCTTTTTCCTGCGCCTCAAGCCGTTCTTTTTCCAACTGCTTCAGACGTTCCTGCTCGGCAGCCTGCTTTTCACGCATTTCCTGCGCCTGCTGCTGGGCCTGTTTCTCTCGCTGCTCAGCCGCGCGCTTTGCGCTGGCCTGTTGATCCTGCTGCCGGTTGTACTGGCTGACAACCGCACCCGGATCAACCATTACGGCGTCGATGGCACCACCGCCACCGCCCGCACTGGCATCAATGTTTTCATCGAACGAGCTCCACACCAGCAGCACAATCAGGATGATGTGCAGCACGACGGAGACAATAATCGCCCGCTTAAGCTTTGCGTTTTCTTCGGTTGCCTTAGACACCCTGGTTCCCCAAAACTGTGCAGCTCAAAATCAAATCGGCTGGGTCATTAACCCGACCGACTTCACACCTGCCTGATGCAGCAGGTTCAGAGCTTTAATGACTTCGTCGTAGGGCACGTCTTTCGCACCACCAATCAGGAAGACCGTTTTCGGGTTTTCTTCCAGTCGGCGCTGCGCTTCCGCTGCAACCTGTTCCGGCGGCAGCTGCTCCATACGATCTTTGCCAACTACGATGCTGTACTGCCCGACACCGGCAACTTCAACAATTACCGGCGGCTCGTCATTGGTACTGACCGTTTTGGAATCGGTCGCATCCGGCAGATCCACCTCCACGCTCTGCGTGATGATAGGCGCGGTAGCCATAAAGATAAGCAGCAGCACCAGCAACACATCCAGCAGCGGAACGATGTTGATTTCGGACTTCAGTTCGCGACGACCCCGTCCCCGAGTTCTGGCCATGACTTACCCCTTGTTGCTTTCGCTAACGCTAAAAGCCTGGCGGTGCAGGATTGCCGTAAACTCTTCCATGAAGTTGTCGTAGTTCAGCTCCAGCTTGTTAACGCGCTGGTTCAGGCGGTTGTAGGCCATAACAGCCGGGATCGCAGCAAAAAGGCCAATTGCAGTAGCAATCAGCGCTTCAGCGATACCCGGAGCAACCATCTGCAACGTTGCCTGTTTTACTGCGCCCAACGCGATAAAGGCGTGCATGATCCCCCACACGGTGCCGAACAGCCCGATATATGGGCTGATTGACCCAACCGTGCCGAGGAACGGAATATGGGTTTCCAGGTTTTCCAGCTCACGGTTCATAGAGATACGCATCGCACGCGAAGCCCCTTCAACAATGGCCTCCGGCGCATGGCTGTTCGCGCGGTGTAAACGGGCAAACTCCTTGAAACCGGAGTAAAAGATTTGCTCTGAACCGCTTAAGTTCTCACGACGTCCCTGACTTTCCTGATATAAGCGTGACAGCTCAATACCAGACCAGAACTTATCCTCAAAGGCCTCTGCTTCACGCCCGGCAGCATTCAAAATGCGCGTGCGCTGAATAATGATGGCCCAGGAAGCAATGGAAAAACCAATCAAAATCAACATGATGAGTTTGACCAGAAGACTTGCTTTTAAAAACAAGTCAAGGATATTCATGTCAGTCACTGCTTGAACTCCGCGACGATAGACTGGGGAAGCGCTCGTGGCTTCATAGTGGTCAGGTCAACGCAGACGATAAGCACCTCAGCCTGATTGAGGACTTTATCGTCGGCATTAACAATTTTTTGTGAGAATACGAGCGAGGTTCCACGCATAGAAACTATCTCGGTCTGAATCTCCAGCAGGTCGTCCAGCCTGGCTGGGGCAAGATAGTCCAGCGTTATTTTGCGCACAACAAAGGCAACGCTATCCTCCAGCAGCTCCTGCTGGCTGAAGTGGTGATGGCGCAGCATTTCTGTGCGTGCTCGCTCATAGAAAGCGACATAGCTTGCGTGATAAACCACGCCACCGGCATCAGTATCTTCGTAGTAGACCCGAACCGGCCATCGAAACAACGTTGTGCTCACTCTACATCCCGGTAATGCCAAATAAACGTTGCTACTATACGCAAGCAAAACGGGGTTTGGAATGGGAGGAAGGGAGGGAAGCGTAAATATTTATGGACCGGCAAGATCCATAAATATCAGCATAAAACGATTAGAAAAAGAAAAACACCAGTCCAACAATCAGCACAATGCTTGCCAGCAGCGGGCAAAAGATTCCCTGCCAGAGCACGGCCTTCGGTCGAAAGCCCACGCCGTGAATCACGCCAGCGCATACCGCCCACATCAGCGCAAAGCCGTGCCACACCGTAAGTTCACTGGTTTTTGCCGCAAAACGTGACGGGTCCCAGAACATGCAACCCGCCAGCAAAAGCGCCATGATTAAGGAAAGAGCCCTTAACGAGCTCTTATCCATTACCGCATAAAGCGTTGCGATAATTTTCTTCATCAGTTTTCTTGAGACTCAACGTGCTCAATTGCCAGGGCAGTAATAATGCCAAAGGCACAAGCCAGCAGCGTCCCCAGAATCCATGCAAAATACCACATGTTATCTCCTCACTCAGTACAGAGAGTTGCTGTTGCTTTCGATATGCTCTTTGGTGATACGACCGAACATTTTCCAGTAACACCAGGTGGTGTAAAGCAGAATAATCGGTACGAACACAATCGCAACCCAGGTCATCACATTCAGTGTCAGCTGACTTGATGTGGCATCCCACATCGTCAGGCTGGCGTTCATCATGGTGCTGGACGGCATCACAAATGGGAACATCGCGATACCGGCAGTCAGGATGACGCAAGCAAGCGTCAGTGAAGAGAACAAGAATGCCCAGGCACCACGCTCGAGACGAGAACACAGCACAGTCAGCAGCGGCAGCACCACACCGAGAGCCGGAATAGCCCACAGCGCTGGCATGTTGTTAAAGTTCACCAGCCAGGCACCCGGTTCACGCGCAACTTCTTTCGTCAACGGGTTAGACGCCGCGTAGGTATCCAGGGTTGAGGTCACAACGTAACCGTCAATGCCGTAGACCACCCACACGCCTGCCAGTACAAAGCACACCATCATCACCAGCGCAGAAACCTGCGCGGTGGTGCGGGTACGCAAGTGCAACTCACCGGTGGTGCGCATCTGCAGATAGGTTGCGCCCTGGGTAATAATCATCGCCACACTCACCACGCCTGCCAGCAGGCCAAACGGATTAAGCAACTGGAAGAAGTTACCGGTGTAGGTCAGACGCAAATATTCATCCACGCTGAACGGCACGCCCTGCAGCAGGTTACCGAAGGCAACGCCAATCACCAGCGGCGGCACGAAGCTACCGATGAAGATGCCCCAGTCCCACATGTTGCGCCAGCGGGTGTCTTCAATCTTCGAGCGGTAGTCAAAACCGACCGGACGGAAGAACAACGACGCCAGCACCAGGATCATCGCCACATAGAAACCGGAAAACGCGGCAGCGTAAACCATCGGCCAGGCGGCGAACAGCGCGCCACCTGCGGTGATGAGCCACACCTGGTTACCGTCCCAGTGCGGCGCGATGCTGTTGATCATCACGCGGCGTTCGGTATCGCTGCGCCCGAGGAAACGGGTAAGCATACCGACGCCCATGTCAAAACCATCGGTGACGGCAAAGCCAATCAGCAGAACGCCAATCAGGAGCCACCAGATAAAACGCAATACTTCGTAATCGATCATTTCTCGACTCCTGTCTTAGCGTGCCGGTTGAGTAGTCGTCTGAGACTGCTCAAAGTGATAACGACCGGTCTTCAGGCTGCTTGGGCCAAGGCGGGCAAACTTGAACATCAGGAACAGTTCAGCCACCAGGAACAGCGTGTAAAGGCCACAGATAAGGACCATCGAGAAGATAAGATCGCCCGCAGTCAGTGACGAGTTCGCCACAGCGGTTGGCAGAACCTCACCAATTGCCCACGGCTGACGACCATATTCCGCTACAAACCAACCGGCTTCCACGGCAATCCACGGCAGCGGAAGCCCATACAGCGCCGCGCGCAGTACCCACTTCTTCTGACCAATGCGGTTGCGAATAACCGTCCAGAAAGAGGCAGCGATAATGACGAGCAGCAGGAAGCCACAGGCCACCATGATACGGAAGGCAAAGTACAACGGCAGCACGCTCGGGATAGAGTCTTTGGTTGCCTGCTGGATTTGTGCTTCGCTGGCATCTGCTACGTTATCGGTATAACGCTTAAGCAGCAGACCGTAGCCCAGATCCTTTTTCACTGCGTTGAAGTTATCGCGAACAGTCTGGTCCTTAGAACCGTTACGCAGCTCTTGCAGCAAGCTGTATGCCTTCATCCCGTTACGGATACGCGCTTCGTGCTGCACCATCAGGTCCTTAAGACCGATAACCGGTGTATCAATAGAACGCGTTGCAATCAGGCCCAGCGCATAAGGAATCTGAATCTTGTAGAGGTTTTCTTGTTTTTCCTGATCCGGGATACCGAATAGGGTAAAAGCAGCCGGTGCTGGCTGAGTTTCCCACTCGGCTTCAATAGCGGCGAGTTTGGTTTTTTGTACGTCGCCCATTTCGTAACCGGATTCATCACCGAGTACGATAACAGACAGCACTGCCGCCATACCGAAGCTTGCGGCAATAGCAAAGGAGCGTTTGGCAAAAGCAAAGTCGCGACCTTTGAGCATGTACCAGGCACTGATGCCCAGGATGAACATCGCACCGGTTACATAACCAGACGCCACGGTGTGAACGAATTTCACCTGCGCAACCGGGTTAAGGACCAGCTCGGCAAAGCTGACCATTTCCATACGCATGGTTTCAAAGTTGAAGTCTGAGGCGACCGGGTTTTGCATCCAGCCGTTGGCGACCAGAATCCACAGTGCGGACAGGTTTGAGCCCAGTGCTACCAGCCAGGTTACCGCCATGTGCTGTACTTTGCTCAGACGATCCCAACCAAAGAAGAACAGACCAACAAAGGTGGATTCCAGGAAGAAGGCCATCAACCCTTCGATAGCCAGTGGTGCACCGAAGATGTCACCTACATAGTGCGAATAATAAGACCAGTTAGTCCCGAACTGGAACTCCATGGTAAGACCCGTAGCAACCCCGAGCGCAAAGTTGATACCAAACAACTTGCCCCAGAATTTGGTCATATCTTTGTAGATTTGCTTGCCTGACAGTACGTATACCGTTTCCATGATAGCCAGCAGGAACGCCATACCCAGCGTTAGTGGCACAAACAGAAAGTGGTACATCGCAGTCAAGGCAAACTGTAAGCGCGACAGTTCGACTATATCAAACATCTTGACTCCTTGCTCTTCGCATGAAGACTCCGGACGCAGAACACAACAGGTGCTCCGCAACGCATGCCCCAATAGAAAACATTTGCTCCCTCTGTTGTAAGAATTAGCTTAAGCGCTTCCTACAATGAGAAGTTTACAAATACGTGAAAAAAAATACCAATACAGTTCCCGCAAATATATTACGCTGCATAAACCTTACAATAAACAGGTTTTTGTTTAGCCTTTTTTGCGTTTCTCGACGGCGATCAATATATAGCGAATTTAACAGCCAAGAGCCAGTTTGATCTGTAGCAATACTGGCTATCGGAAGGAAATTTACAGAGTGGTTTTCGTTGATATAAATCAATTTATTTCATACATGTTAACATCGTTTAAACATTTCGAGAATAAGTGATTCAAATGTTAATTTAATGTTTGCATGGTCATTCATTTGCTTATCTTAACTGAAACAAAATAAGCGGAGCGGTAATTAATTATTTCGCCATTATTGATCAGTGAAAAAATAATATTTCCCTGTCGGCAAGTTTAGAAGAATCCTTTTAATTTTTCCATTTTCAGCTTTTTATTAATTCCATTACATGTCATTTACATTAAATAAATTAATTAATTCAACCCCATAAACGCGAAAAAAAACAATAAAAAAGGCCACCCGGAGGTGGCCAACCATGTCGAACGCGTTCGCCTTACGACGAATCCTGTTTTAATAAAATCCTCAGCCGATTACCGACTTCAACGCTTCGCCAATATCCGCGAGGCTACGTACAGTTCTCACCCCAGCCCCTTCCAGCGCTGCAAACTTCTCATCTGCCGTGCCTTTTCCGCCTGCGATAATCGCGCCTGCGTGACCCATACGCTTGCCTTTCGGCGCCGTCACACCCGCAATATAGCCAACAACCGGCTTGGTCACGTGCTCTTTGATATACGCAGCCGCTTCTTCTTCTGCACTCCCGCCAATCTCACCAATCATTACGATTGCTTCAGTTTGCGGGTCTTCCTGGAACATTTTCAGGATATCGATGAAGTTGGAACCCGGGATCGGGTCGCCGCCTATACCCACGCAGGTGGACTGCCCAAAACCGTAATCGGTCGTCTGCTTCACCGCTTCATAGGTCAGTGTACCGGAGCGAGAAACGATACCTACTTTACCTGGCTTGTGGATGTGGCCTGGCATGATACCGATTTTGCACTCGCCTGGGGTGATAACACCCGGGCAGTTTGGCCCAATCATGCGCACGCCTGCTTCGTCGAGCTTCACTTTTACCGTCAGCATATCCAGCGTCGGGATACCTTCAGTAATAGTGATAATCAGTTTAATGCCCGCATCAACGGCTTCCAGGATGGAATCCTTGCAAAACGGTGCCGGTACGTAAATGACAGAAGCCGTCGCGCCTGTGGCCTCAACGGCCTCACGTACGGTGTTGAACACCGGCAGGCCCAGATGCGTGGTGCCGCCTTTGCCTGGCGTCACGCCGCCAACCATCTTCGTACCGTAGGCAATCGCCTGCTCGGAATGGAAGGAGCCCTGGCTACCAGTAAAGCCCTGGCAAATCACTTTGGTGTTTTTATCAATCAGAATGGACATTATTTACCCTCCACGGCAGCGACGACCTGCTGAGCCGCATCGGTCAGACTTTTCGCAGCGATGATGTTCAGGCCGCTTTCAGCCAGTTTACTCGCACCCAGTTCGGCGTTGTTGCCTTCCAGACGCACAACAACCGGGACGTTAACGCCCACTTCTTCTACAGCACCGATGATACCGTCAGCAATAAGGTCACAGCGCACGATACCGCCGAAGATGTTGACCAGTACCGCTTTCACGTTGTCGTCAGACAGGATGATTTTGAACGCTTCGGTCACGCGCTCTTTGGTCGCACCGCCGCCGACATCCAGGAAGTTTGCCGGCGCGCCGCCGTGCAGCTTCACGATGTCCATGGTGCCCATTGCCAGGCCAGCGCCGTTAACCATGCAACCGATGTTGCCATCAAGCGCTACATAGTTCAGCTCCCACTGGGCTGCCTGTGCTTCACGCGGATCTTCCTGAGACTGGTCGCGCATTTCACGCAGTTCTGGCTGACGGAACAGCGCGTTACCGTCGGCACCCAGTTTACCGTCCAGGCACACCAGGTCGCCCTGGGTGGTGATAACCAGCGGGTTAATCTCTACCAGCGCCAGGTCGCGCTCCAGGAACAACGTAGCCAGGCCCATAAAAATTTTGGTGAACTGCTGAACCTGCTTACCTTCAAGACCCAGTTTGAACGCCAGCTCACGGCCCTGATACGGCATCGGCCCGGCCAGCGGATCCAGCGCTACTTTGTGAATCAGGTGCGGAGTCTCTTCCGCCACTTTTTCGATTTCCACGCCGCCTTCGGTAGACGCCATGAACACCACGCGGCGGGTGCTACGGTCAACAACCGCGCCCAGATACAACTCGTTCGCGATATCAGTCGCGCTTTCAACCAGAATCTGGTTTACCGGCTGACCGCCTGCGTCTGTTTGATAGGTCACCAGACGCTTGCCCAGCCACTGCTCAGCAAAGGCACGAATCTCTTCTTTGCTGTTAACCACTTTCACACCGCCCGCTTTACCGCGACCACCGGCATGAACCTGACATTTGACTACCCATGGGCCTGAGCCAATTTTGGATGCGGCTTCTTCCGCTTCACGCGGGCTAGTACAGGCATAACCTACCGGCGCCGGCAAGCCATACCGGGCAAACAGCTGTTTCGCCTGATATTCATGTAAGTTCATGTGTTCTGTCCATCCAGATAAAATGAGCGTTAGCGCTCAGGGTACTGAAGCGCCGCCCCGCAGGCGAGGCGGCCATTTATGAAAGGGACGGAGCCCTTATACGTCCAGCAGCAGACGCGTCGGGTCTTCCAGCAGCTCTTTAATTGCCACCAGGAAGCCTACGGACTCGCGGCCATCAATCAGACGGTGATCGTAAGACAGTGCCAGGTACATCATCGGCAGAATTTCTACCTGGCCATTAACCGCCATTGGGCGGTCTTTAATTGCATGCATACCGAGGATAGCGCTCTGCGGCGGGTTGATGATTGGCGTAGACATCAGCGAGCCAAATACACCGCCGTTGGTGATGGTGAAGTTACCACCGGTCAGGTCGTCCACGGTCAGCTTGCCGTCGCGGCCTTTGATAGCCAGCTCTTTAATGCGCTTCTCGCAGTCGGCCATGCCCAGCAGGTCAACGTCACGCAGCACAGGCGTAACCAGGCCGCGCGGTGTAGACACCGCCATGCTCACGTCGAAGTAGTTGTGATACACCACATCGTCGCCATCAATAGACGCGTTAACTTCCGGGTAGCGCTTGAGGGCTTCAACCACGGCCTTCACATAGAAAGACATGAAGCCAAGACGGATGCCGTGACGCTTCTCGAACGCTTCGCCGTACTGCTTACGCAGATCCATAATCGGCTTCATGTTCACTTCGTTGAAGGTGGTCAGCATTGCGGTGGAGTTTTTCGCCTCCAGCAGACGCTCGGCAACGCGCTTGCGCAGGCGAGTCATCGGCACACGCTTCTCGGAACGGCTACCCAACTGCGGTGCAGCAGCAGGCTGTTCAGCCGCGGGTTTGCTCTCAGATTTATTCGCGCTGGCAAGGTGCTTCTCAATGTCTTCGCGCGTCAGGCGGCCACCCACGCCGGTGCCTTTAATCGCACTGGCTTCAAGGCTGTGCTCAGCCAGCAGGCGACGAATCGCCGGGCTGAGCGCGTCGTTGTTCTGATCTTCCAGAGAGGCAGAGTGACGCTGCGCCGGGGTGGATTCTTTCGCTTCGGCCTTCGCGCCGCTGTCTTTGCCGCTGCTGTTGCCTTCGCGCAGGCGACCCAGAATCTGGCGCGACGTTACGGTCGTGCCTTCATCTTCCAGCACGGCATCCAGCACGCCGTCTGCGGAGGCCGGCACTTCCAGCACCACTTTGTCGGTTTCGATTTCTACCAGCACTTCATCGCGCTGCACGCTGTCACCCGGTTTTTTGTGCCAGGTCGCCACGGTGGCGTCAGCGACAGATTCAGGCAGGTCGGGAACAAGAATATCTACGCTACTCATTATTTATCCTTTGATATCAATCGATGTTCAGCGCGTCGTTTACCAGATCCTGTTGCTGTTTCTGGTGAACGGACATATACCCTACCGCCGGAGAGGCGGAGGCCGGACGGCCTGCGTAACGCAGAGCGGCCGTTGAAGGAATAGCTTCACGGAAGTGATGCTGGCTGCAGTACCATGCGCCCTGGTTAAGCGGTTCTTCCTGGCACCAGACGAAGTCGTTTACGTGTGCATACGGCTTGAGCACTTCCTGGAGCGCCTGATGCGGGAACGGATACAGCTGCTCAACACGCACGATAGCGACATCTTTCTGCTCATTTTTGCGACGCTGCTCCAGCAGGTCGTAGTACACCTTACCGGAGCACAGCACGACGCGCTTCACATCCTTCGCATTCATCTCGTCCACTTCACCAATCGCTGGCTGGAAGGTACCGTTAGCCAGTTCGTCAAGTGAAGATACCGCCAGCGGGTGGCGCAGCAGCGACTTCGGCGACATCACCACCAGCGGACGGCGCATACCGCGCAGCGCCTGGCGGCGCAGCATGTGGTACACCTGCGCAGGCGTTGACGGCACACACACCTGCATGTTCTGCTCAGCACACAATTGCAGATAGCGCTCAAGGCGTGCGGAGGAGTGCTCCGGACCCTGCCCTTCGTAGCCGTGCGGCAGTAGCATAACCAGGCCGCACATACGGCCCCATTTCTGCTCGCCAGAGCTGATGAACTGGTCAATCACCACCTGCGCACCGTTGGCAAAGTCGCCAAACTGCGCTTCCCAGATGGTCAGCGTGCGCGGTTCAGCCGTGGCATAACCGTATTCAAACGCCAGTACCGCTTCTTCAGACAGCACGGAGTCCCAGACTTTGAAGTCACCCTGACCGTTATGCACGTGCGCCAGCGGAGTATAGGTAGAACCATTGATCTGGTTGTGCACCACCGCATGGCGGTGGAAGAAAGTACCGCGCCCGGCGTCTTCACCAGACAGGCGCACCGGAATGCCTTCATCAACCAGCGTGGCGTACGCCAGCGTTTCGGCACCGCCCCAGTCAAACAGCTTCTCACCGGCGGCCATCAGCTGGCGGTCACCGTAGATTTTCTCCACACGCGACTGCATGGTGATAGCGTCCGGCACGGTGCTGATTCGCTTAGCCAGTTCCTGCAAGCGCTTCATTTCCACTTTGTTGGGATAGCTTTCATCCCACTCGTGGTTAAGGTACGGCGACCAGGTGAAGGAGTGCAGGTTCATTGGACGCCATTCCTGCACCACGCATTCGCCTGCATCCAGCGCGTCGCGATACAGGTTTACCATCTCAGTGGCATCTTCCAGCGAATCCACGCCATCACGCTCAAGTTTGTCAGCGTAGATTTTGCGCGGCGTCGGGTGCTTTTTGATTTTCTGGTACATCAACGGCTGGGTTGCGCTCGGCTCATCGGCCTCGTTGTGGCCGTGGCGGCGATAGCAGACCAGGTCGATAAACACATCGCGTTTGAAGGTGTTGCGGAAGTCCAGCGCCAGGCGCGTCACAAAAGCGACCGCTTCCGGGTCATCGGCGTTCACGTGGAAAATCGGCGCCTGCACCATCTTACCGATATCAGTACAGTACGGCGTGGAGCGCGCATCCAGCGGGTTAGAGGTGGTAAAGCCCACCTGGTTATTAATAACGATACGCACCGTGCCGCCCACTTCGTAGCCGCGGGCTTTGGACATGTTCAGGGTTTCCTGCACCACGCCCTGGCCGGTGACCGCCGCGTCACCGTGAATGGTAATCGGCAGTACCTGGTTGCTGCCCGGCTGGGACAGACGATCCAGACGCGCACGCACCGAGCCCATCACAACCGGGCTTACGATTTCAAGGTGTGACGGGTTGAACGCCAGCGCCAGGTGCACCAGACCGCCTTCGGTCTCCACATCAGACGAGAAACCCATGTGGTATTTCACGTCACCGGTGCCGAGGTGCTCTTTGTGCTTGCCGGCAAACTCGTCGAACAAGTCCTGGGGTTTTTTACCCAGCACGTTAACCAGCACATTGAGACGACCGCGGTGCGCCATACCCAGCACCACTTCACGCGTACCGCTCTTACCGGCATGGCGAATCATCTCTTTAAGCATCGGCACCAGCGCGTCACCGCCTTCAAGGGAGAAGCGTTTAGCACCGGGGAATTTGGCACCGAGATAGCGCTCAAGCCCTTCGGCAGCAGTCAACTCGCTCAGGAAACGCTTTTTCTCTTCGGTGGTAAATTCCGCATGGCCGACCACAGATTCAATACGCTGCTGAATCCAGCGTTTCTCTTCTGTGTTAGTGATATGCATGTATTCCGCACCGATGGAGCCGCAGTAGGTCTGCTTAAGCGCCTCAATCAGTTCGCCAAGCTTCATCGTGTCTTTGCCAATAGCAAAAGAACCGACGTTGTAGCTTTCCTGGAAGTCGGCTTCGGTCAGGTTATGGTAAGCAGGATTGAGATCGGCCACCGTCTCCTGCTGCCACAGGCCAAGCGGGTCAAGATTCGCCTGCTGATGGCCACGGAAACGGTAGGCGTTAATCAGCTGGAGAACTTTCACCTGCTTGGCGTCAGTGTCCGGGTCGGTAACGGAAGAAGACGTGTAACGCGTGGCGTCTTTTGCCAGGCGACGGAAATAGTCTCGGGTTTTGGAATGGAACTGATCCGGCCTGGCACCAACGCCAGGTAACTGCTGGAACATGGAGCGCCAGGCGGCGTCCACTGAGTCAGGATCGGTTAAGAAGTCTTCATAGAGCTGCTCTATCCAGGACTGGTTCGCGCCAGAAAGATAAGAAGAGTCCAGCCAGGCTTTCATTGCGCCGTTCTGCATCGTGATCCCTTTAAGCATATATTTGCTTATTCGCCGTGGATTACTACTACGCACACCGAAGCGCGCGTGACCTGCGATCCCTGGGCGAGCTCTGATAACAATGGCCCGCGAAGGAACCTTTAAAAACCGCCTTTTCATCGGCGTCATGTGGGCGGCGACAGCGTTGGCCTGCTTTACTCGTCCAGGACACATAAGTTATCTATGCTCCCGGGACTTGCTCAGTGGCCGCCCTGTCTCGCGCCAGATGTCGCGATGAAAACGTGATCCGCGATGCTCTGCCTAAGTGGCCGATTACGCGTTTTCAGCGGTTTTTAAAGATTTCCTGCTGTTACTCTTTTCTACACTACCGGGAGCCTTCGCTCCCGGTATCTTTACCTGCTTTTACGCGCTTTTTTGCAGCAGCATCGACTTGATGTGGCCGATGGCACGCGTCGGGTTCAGCCCTTTAGGACATACGCTGACGCAGTTCATAATGCTGTGACAGCGGAATACGCTGAAAGCATCGCTCAGGCCATCGAGGCGGTTGCTGGTTTCGGTATCGCGACTGTCAATCAGGAAGCGATACGCAGCAAGCAAGCCTGCCGGGCCAATGAACTTGTCCGGGTTCCACCAGAAAGAAGGACAGGAAGTCGAGCAGCACGCACACAGGATGCACTCGTACAGACCGTCCAGCTTCTCACGCTGCGCCGGGCTTTGCAGATGCTCGCGAGCGGGTGGATTTTGTCCATTATTCAACAAGTAAGGCTTAATTTTCTCATATTGCGCATAGAACTGGCCCATGTCCACCACCAAATCCCTGACCACAGGCAGGCCGGGCAGTGGGCGGATAACAATTTTCTGCTTTCCGTTACCCAGCGCGGAAATTGGGGTAATACAGGCAAGTCCGTTCTTGCCGTTCATGTTCACGCCGTCAGAGCCACACACGCCCTCACGGCAGGAACGACGAAACGACAGCGTCGGATCTTTTTCTTTAAGCTGGATGAGCGCATCCAGCAGCATCATGTCGCGCCCTTCTTCTGCCTCCAGTACATACTCCTGCATACGCGGAGCGTCGTCGACATCCGGGTTGTAACGATAAATTGAAAATTCGAGTTTCATCACCAGATCTCCGCGATTAGTAGGTACGTATTTTCGGCGGGAACGCCGGACGCAGTTTGGGTTCCATGTTCACCTTGCGGCGCGTCATGGCATCCTGCTGCGGCAGATACACGGAGTGACACAGCCAGTTTTCATCATCACGATCCGGGAAGTCGAAGCGGCTGTGGGCGCCGCGGCTCTCGGTGCGGAAGTTGGCCGACATCGCGGTGGCGTAGGCAGTCTCCATCAGGTTGTCGAGTTCAAGACACTCAACGCGCTGGGTGTTGAACTCGCTGGAGGTATCATCCAGACGGGCATTTTTCAGACGCTCGCGGATGGTTTTAAGCTGTTCCAGCCCTTTAGCCATCGCGTCGCCTTCGCGGAATACAGAAAAGTTATGCTGCATACATTCCTGCAGCGCTTTGCGAATCTGTACCGGGTCTTCACCGTTGCGGTTGTTGTTCCAGCGGTTAAGACGCTCCAGAGACGCCTCCACGTCAGACTCGCTGGCATCGCGCAGTGTGCCCTGCTCGGCAATCGACTCCTGCAAGTGCACACCGGCCGCGCGGCCAAAGACCACCAGATCAAGCAGCGAGTTACCGCCAAGGCGGTTAGCACCGTGCACCGACACACAGGCGATTTCGCCTACCGCGAACAGGCCCGGAATCAGTACGTCTTCGCCTTTTTCATTCACGGTCAGCGCCTGGCCGCTTACGCGGGTTGGGATGCCGCCCATCATATAGTGGCAGGTCGGGATAACCGGGATCGGTTCTTTCACCGGGTCAACGTGGGCAAAGGTGCGAGAGAGTTCAAGGATACCCGGCAGACGGGATTCCAGTACGTCTTTGCCCAGGTGGTCGAGTTTGAGTTTAGCGTGCGGGCCCCACGGGCCGTCACAGCCGCGGCCTTCGCGGATTTCAATCATGATGGAGCGTGCCACCACGTCGCGACCGGCCAGATCTTTCGCATTTGGCGCATAGCGCTCCATGAAGCGCTCGCCGTGTTTGTTCAGCAGATAACCGCCTTCCCCACGACAGCCTTCGGTCACCAGCACGCCCGCCCCGGCAATACCGGTTGGGTGGAACTGCCACATCTCCATATCCTGTACCGGTACGCCTGCGCGCAGCGCCATCCCAACGCCATCGCCGGTATTGATGTGTGCGTTAGTCGTGGACTGGTAGATACGGCCTGCGCCGCCGGTAGCCAGCACCGTTGCGCGCGCTTTGAAGTAAACCACTTCACCGGTTTCGATACATAACGCAGTACAACCGACGACCGCACCATCCTGGTTTTTCACCAGATCGAGCGCGTACCATTCGGAGAAAATCGTGGTGTGGTTTTTCAGGTTCTGCTGATACAGCGTGTGCAAAAGCGCGTGACCGGTACGGTCTGCCGCTGCTGCGGTACGGGCTGCCTGCTCGCCGCCGAAGTTTTTCGACTGGCCACCGAACGGGCGCTGGTAGATGCGACCGTCGTCAAGGCGTGAGAACGGCAATCCCATGTGTTCCAGCTCCAGAATCGCTTCCGGGCCGGTTTTACACATATATTCGATAGCGTCCTGGTCACCGATGTAATCGGAACCTTTCACGGTATCGTACATGTGCCATTCCCAGTTATCTTCATGGGTGTTGCCAAGCGCAACCGTGATGCCGCCCTGCGCAGACACCGTATGGGAACGGGTAGGAAAAACTTTAGACAGCAGAGCACAGGTCTGGCCCGACTGGGAAATCTGTAACGCCGCGCGCATACCTGCACCGCCTGCGCCAATAACAACAGCATCAAATTCTCTGACTGGCAAATTCATTACACACCCCACACCACAACAAATCCATAAATGACGTACACCAACAGCGTCACGACAATTGCCAGTTGCAATATCATGCGAATCGCCAGAGGCTTAACGTAATCGGTCAGCACCTGCCACATACCAATCCAGGCATGGATCAAAATGGAAAACAGCGTCAGCAGCGTGAAGACTTTGGTGAAGGCGGAGGCAAAAAAGCCAGTCCACAGTTCCCAGGTGAGTTCGCCCGCAGTGGCAAAAAACACCACCATGTAAACGATGTAGAGCGTAATGACTATCGCGGTAGCACGAACCAGCAGGAAGTCATGAATTCCGTTACGACCTAATGCGGAAGCATTGCTTACCATACGAGGACTCCTGCGAGAATTGAAAACACGACGGTGATAACAAAGGAGATGTTCGCGGAGCGTTGGCCCGCCGCCAGGGTTTCTTCCAGATAGCCAAAGTCCATCAACAGGTGGCGAATACCCACAACCACGTGATAGGCCAGCGCCGTCAGGATGCCCCACATAATGAACTTGACGAAAAAGCTGCCCATAATGGAGGAGGCAACGAGAAAGCCTTCTTCTGATGAGAGCGACAGGCCCAACATCCAGAGCAGAATCCCGACCGCCACAAAAGTGATGACGCCGGAAACGCGGTGGAGGATGGACGCTATAGCCGTTACGGGAAATCGGATCGTGGTAAGATCCAGATTAACAGGTCTTTGTTTTTTCACGGTTTTGCCCACAATGCTGTTCTTATTTTGTTTTCCTTCCTCCGGATTCTGCGGGCGGGTCAGACAGCGCCTGTTTCCATAACTCTGCGTCATACAAAAACAACTGCATCCAGATGTTAAATTGACAAGTTATTACGCTGGGTGGCTCGGGATAGCAGAGTGTTCCGGAGACCTGGCCGCAGTATAGGCTGTTCACAATATCATTACAATTGACCCACAAATACTTTAGCCCCTTTTGGTCGAAACAGTGACTTACATCACGATTACAACAATTTTTTAATTATTACCCATCTGATTTGACAAAAGTTAAACATTTTTGTTACAACCATGAATGAAGTATCCATATAATTCATGAAAGTTATGTGGTCACCCTTTCACCAGTGAAAAAGTTATGTAACAGTGTTGGGTCTTGACCGAAGTAACCTGACCCGGTATTAGTGGTACGCAAAGAACATCATATGGACTGCTAACCAGCTGATTTGTTAACGCTTTACGCTAAGCTATGTATTGCCTGCAAGCCGCCTGACGCTCTGTACCCTGGTTTCCTCCTCTGACACAGAGCCACGCGCCATAAAACAAACTGGCAACATAGTGAATAACATAACCCAGTGGCTGGCCGTCCCGTCCTATAAGGCGCTAAGGAGACCGTAAATGTCTGATAAAAAAGCAACCCTTACCTGTAACGGTGACACCGTTGAACTGGATGTGCTAAAAGGCACACTCGGGCAGGATGTGTTAGACGTCCGTACCCTCGGTTCAAAAGGGGTGTTTACCTTTGACCCCGGTTTTACCTCCACCGCGTCCTGCGAGTCCAAAATCACGTTTATCGACGGTGATGAAGGCATCCTGCTGCACCGCGGCTACCCCATCGACCAGCTGGCAACCCAGTCCAACTACCTGGAAGTCTGCTATATCCTGCTGTATGGCGAGAAACCGACCCAGGAAGAATATGACGAATTTAAAGTCACGGTAACGCGCCACACCATGATTCATGAGCAGATAACCCGTCTGTTCCACGGTTTTCGCCGTGACTCACACCCGATGGCGGTAATGTGCGGCGTAACCGGCGCGCTGGCGGCGTTTTATCACGACTCTCTGGATGTGAATAACCCGCGCCACCGTGAAATCGCGGCCTTCCGCCTGCTGTCCAAAATGCCGACCATGGCAGCAATGTGTTACAAATATTCTATCGGCCAGCCGTTCGTGTACCCGCGCAACGATCTGTCATATGCCGGTAACTTCCTGAATATGATGTTCTCCACGCCGTGTGAAGAGTACAAAGTAAACCCGGTACTTGAGCGCGCGATGGACCGCATCCTTATTCTGCATGCTGACCACGAGCAGAACGCCTCGACCTCGACCGTGCGTACCGCTGGCTCTTCCGGTGCAAACCCGTTTGCCTGCATCGCGGCCGGTATTGCCTCACTGTGGGGACCCGCGCACGGTGGTGCCAACGAAGCCTGTCTGAAGATGCTCGAAGAGATCAACACCGTTGAGCACATTCCTGAGTTCCTGCGCCGCGCCAAAGACAAGAACGACTCTTTCCGCCTGATGGGCTTTGGCCACCGCGTGTACAAAAATTACGATCCACGCGCCACCGTCATGCGTGAAACCTGCCATGAAGTGCTCAACGAACTGGGCATGAAGGACGATCTGCTGGAAGTGGCTATGGAGCTTGAGCACATTGCGCTCAACGACCCGTACTTTATTGAACGCAAGCTCTACCCGAACGTGGATTTCTACTCCGGCATCATCCTCAAAGCGATGGGCATTCCGTCTTCGATGTTTACCGTTATCTTTGCGATGGCGCGCACCGTAGGTTGGATTGCACACTGGAACGAAATGCACGACGACGGCATCAAAATTGCCCGTCCGCGTCAGCTGTACACTGGCTATACGCAGCGTGACTTCAATTCAGGCATTGCGAAAAAGTAATCTTCACCTGTAAAACACGCTCAGGGGCAACCCTGACGGCTCAAGACAAGAGGCCCGTTCTCTCGGGCCTCTTACAACTCAGCGACATACCTGCCCTTTTGGATTCTCTTATCCGACATACTGTACCTTCTTTGCGTACCTTCTTTTCCTGTGCAGGCCAACTCACAAGCATTGCATTCCAGTTACCGTTCATTAACTTCCAGTTCTATCGCGTTGTGCTCGCGTAAAGGTGTTATCAGAGCAGGTTTGTAATTAACTCTTTCTGGTTAGCAGCATCATGTCAGCCCGCAAGCTCAACACTTTCACGTTGAGACGCTTTCCTCTGTGTAATTCTGGCCCGTCAAATAGCCATATATCACGCCAGCCTCGCCACTCTCCCGGTAATGTCCGTTTTTAATTCTTTAAAACCATCAAATATTAAACATAAATAAACCCATCATCTAAAAAAACGCTGAGCCATTTATTTAATTACCGAATTATTTCGTGATAAAAATAAAGATAAATCACATAACAAACCGAATACTCCCACCTTTAAATAACACTTTCCAATTACTGGAAACTCCATTTAAAAACAGCAGATAAAATAAAAAACCACCCAACCAACGGATATAAATATAACCAAATTAAGTCTGACAACCGTTATTAAAGACCAATAATAAAACATATTAAAATTATAATAAAAATACGGTTTAGCCAAAATTCCTATAAGATTATTTTGACATTTCCCAGGTAAAATTCTAGATTCTAAAAGGAGCTCCAAAAATAATAACCTCTTTAACATAAGGAAATACAATGAAAAAAGTTACTCTGGATATTGCGAAAAACATTATTGGTGGCACTTGCAGCTATAGCTTCGATCTGCAGAATGACGTTTGTGTTCAAACTATTAGCTGCGCCGAAGTAACCAAATATGGTACGGCAACCAACGTTACGAAGAAAGACGTTGCATCAACCTACTGTGGCGTTGAACCTCAGGTCTGAGGTAATACACCAGCTTGATTGATGCCATCGCCTTATATAAGGCCTGCCATCGTTTTAATTCCTTTCCTGTGAACAAAATATGATGGCATTGGCACAATAATGTCGACACCTGTATTGCTCTGAAATGACATGTTCAACCCAGTGGCAATACAGGTGTAATGCTGAAAGAATGAATTTCACCGCATCATCAAAATATAGTTTCTTATTATAACGGGTAGAGCAAACGCCGTGTTCTTCCCCTTCCCTAAGTCTGCCAGTATTGTCCTTGTTTAACCGTTATGAAAACAACACCACAGCCTCGATTATCCTGGCATAACGCTTGTGCGGGTTTACAAACGACGAACGTATTCGCCTGTTATAAACAGCCCGCAGATTTTTAGCATATCCTGGTAAACCAGACATTCGTCGCCATTAACCGCGCATCACTCGTGCAGGTTTACCCATGGATATCAGTTATTCAATAAGCAACGCGATAACCTGCTGAGGTTATCCCTGATTATTGGATGTCGCTTTTGTTCCAGCCTGTATTCATAAACTCACTTCTGGCACTGCGCACACCAGTAAAAGGGTCGTGACGCCAGCGAGGTTTTTTCAATCGTTGCGCCGCAGCGTTCGCACGGCTTACCGTCACGATGAAATACATGGAAACGAAACAGTGCGCCGTGGTGGCGGTTTTCATCCACTTCACCGCGGGTCTGGTAGGAGAGGCGAGCTATTTCAAGGCAGGCGTGGGCTAATGCATCCAGCTGGTCAGTCGTCAAATCCACAGCTCGGTGCCGGGCGGCCAGCTGTGCCTGCCAGAGGATTTCCACCCGCAGGTAGTTGCCCAGCCCTGCCAGAAACGCCTGGTCGAGCAGCAACCCCGAAAACTGGCGGCGGCAAAAGCGTGGTGACAATAATCGCGCTTTCACCTGCTCCACGGTGAGCGTCATATCCAGCACGTCTGGCCCAACGCGCTGTAAAAACGGGTGCGTGGACAGCCCTGCGTCGTCCAGCATTTCGATATCCGAGGCGCTGAACAGTAAAATCGCCTTATCCGCGGTCTCAAGGCGTACCCGCAGGCTGCGTTTACTGTCGGGCGTTTCGCCAGCATCAATGACGCGCCATACGCCGTAAAGCTGGTTATGGCTGTAGAGCGTTTGTCCACTCGAAAAGTGAGTCAGCAACGCTTTGCCGCGGGTTTCAATACGGTCTATGCACTCACCGGTTAAAAGCGACTCGTACATTTTTAACTGAGGAAAGGCAAACCAGACAGTGGTCAGCGGTTTGCCAAGTACCGCCTCCTCCAGCCGATCCGCCGCGCGACGGATCTCCGGGCCTTCAGGCATAACAACGTCCTTTATGAAGATTAAACGCCTGGCTCACCGTTAAGCTGCCAGGTCAGTTGACTGAGGTACATCTGCTGCTCACGCCGCACTTTCAGCGCATCTTCCAGCGAGCATTGCACAAAGTGGATGGGTTCTCCGAGGCGCACCTGCGCCAGACTGTGTAAATCAGCGGCAATAATGCAGGCAATGCGCGGATAACCGCCGGTGGTCTGGGCATCATTCATCAACACAATTGGCTGGCCGTTGTGCGGCACCTGAACCACGCCTGGCAGCAAACCATGGGAGGTCAACTCGCGCTGCTCGGCACGCGCCAGCGTCTGACCATGCAGGCGATAGCCCATGCGGTTACTTTGTGCACTCAACTGCCACGGCAAGCGCCAGAAGTTTTCCTGTGCCTCACGGCTAAACTCCTGATATTCCGGCCCCGGCAGCGCACGGATGCGATTGCTCCATAAAAGCTGTTTTACACCGCACGCTTCGGTGAAGTCGCGTCCTGCCAGAGCTGGGATTTCGTCGCCATCACGCAGTTCCCGCCCTAGAAAACCACCAAAGCCGCCCTTAAGGTCAGTACTGCGCGAGCCCATCACCACAGGCACATCCAACCCACCGGCAACGGCGAGGTAACTGCGCATACCACGGTGTGGCAGGTTAAGCTGCAGTTGTTGCCCGGCTTTTGCCCGCTGGCGCCAGCCGGTCCACACCGGCTTACCATCAAGCGTTGCCTCACAGTCAGCCCCGCTTAGCGCAAACCAGCCGTCACGAGTAAACGCAAACTGGCATTTACCAAGCGTTATCTCAAGTGCTGCGGCCTCAGGCGCATTGCCCACCAGCGCATTCGCAATCATCAGCGAAGGTATATCCAGCGCTCCGCTGCGGCTCACGCCGTCAAGCCGATAACCGCTACGCCCCTGGTCCTGAACCGTGGTTTGCATCCCGGCACGAATAACCTTCAGCACACGCCCTCCTTCTGTGGAATAAAGCGCACGGTATCGCCCGGGCTTAACAACGCCGGACTTTCCCGGCTTGGGTCAAATAAACGCAGCGGTGTGCGGCCAATCAGCTGCCAACCGCCTGGCGTATCCAGCGGATAAATCCCGGTCTGGCCCCCGCCTATGCCGACCGACCCTGCGGGCACCATCAGCCTCGGCTCCGCGCGCCGTGGCACCACAAGTTTACCGGACAGCCCACCGAGATAAGGGAAGCCCGGCTGAAAACCCAGCAACCAGACCACATAATCCACGCCAGAATGCTGCTCCACCACCTGACGCTCGCTCAGTCCTGTGTGTTGCGCCACAAACCCGAGATCCGGTCCCGCCTCTTTACCATACACCACCGGAATTTCCAGGCGCCGGGAGGTTGGCTCAACCACGTCGCTTTCCTCCCACCAGCGCTGCAGGCGCTCGATGGCATCAAGCGCGTTGCTCTGAGGATCGCGTAAGACCACCGTCAGGTTATTCATACCCGCAATGGCTTCCACTACCGAAGGCTGGTCAGCCAGGCGATGCACCAGCCCCCAGATACGTTTCTGACTTTGCAGGGAAACCGGCGGCTCCAGTTCCAGCACCACCGCACTCTCTCCCAGCAGATAACAGCGCGCTCGTTGCACGTTTACCTCACCTCATCAGGCCGGATTAGGGATATCAATAAAGGTGACGTCCAGCTCGCTGTTAGCATCCAGCCATTCACCGAGTGCCCGAATGCCACCGCGCTCGGTCGCATGATGGCCTGCCGCGTAAAAGTGCAGCCCTTGTTCACGCGCCGAATGGATAGTCTGCTCGGAGACTTCACCAGTAATGAAGGCGTCAACGCCAAACCGCGCTGCCGCGTCAATGTAACCCTGCCCACCGCCGGTGCACCAGGCTACACGCTTAACCACCTCCGGGCCGGTATCACCACACCACAGTGGCCGACGCCCCAGTCGCGCTTCCAGCCAGGATGCCAGTTCCAGGCCCGGTACTGGCAGGTTCATTTCACCCCACAGCACCAGCGGCTCAATCTCGCCCTTCACGTCAATGCCCAGCAGGTTAGCCAGTTGCACGTTGTTGCCCAGTTCAGGGTGCGCATCAAGCGGCAGGTGCCAGCCGTAAAGGTTGATATCATTCTCCAGCAACGCCTTCAGGCGATGGCGCTTCATGCCGCGAATCACCGGCGATTCGTTCTTCCAGAAATAGCCGTGGTGGACGATGATGGCATCAGCCTGCTGACGCACGGCTTCATCCACCAGCGCCTGGCTGGCACTCACGCCGACAATCACCTTTTGGATTGCCTCACGACCTTCTACCTGTAAACCGTTTGGCGCGTAATCACTGAAGGCCGCGCTGTTAAGTTTCTCGTTAATCAGCGCTTCCAGTTCAACATTTTTCATATTCCGTTTTCCTTATTCTTTACGCGCGGCTTCATAAGCTGCCAGCGTCGTCGCGCGGGCCTGTTTGTGGTCGACAATCGGGCGTGGATAATCAAGCTGCTGCCCATGTTTATCCGCCCAGGCCCACGGCTCGTGAATGGCTTTGCCCGGCACCTGCTCCAGTTCCGGCAGCCAGCGGCGAATAAATTCACCGTCAGCATCAAAACGCTGGCCCTGGGTCGTCGGGTTAAAGATGCGAAAATACGGCGCGGCGTCAGTACCCGTTGAAGCCGCCCATTGCCAGCCGCCGTTGTTGGCCGCCAAATCACCGTCCACCAGTTGAGAGATAAAATAACGCTCCCCTTCACGCCAGTCGATAAGCAAATCCTTAACCAGAAAGCTGGCCACCACCATGCGCAGGCGGTTGTGCATCCAACCCGTCTCGTTAAGCTGACGCATCGCGGCGTCCACAATCGGATAGCCGGTTTTACCCTGCTGCCAGGCTTCAAGCGCGTCAGCATCGTCACGCCATTTTACCCGCTTCGTCCAGCCAACAAACGGCTGGTGGCGGCACAGTGCCGGATAGTATGTTAACAGATGTCGATAGAATTCCCGCCAGACAAGCTCGTTAAGCCACACCGCGCCATCTTCACCATGCAGCGCACGCGGTTGTTCTGCCAGCAGGCGGTTCAGGCACTGGCGCGGCGACAGCACACCAATGGCAAGGTATGGCGAGAGCAGGCTGGTCCCTTCCCGCGCCGGAAAATCGCGCTGCTCGGGATAATCTTTTGCCGCCTGGCGACAAAACTGGCGCAGCCGTTGCAGTGCGGCCTCTTCGCCTGGGGGAAACAGCGCGGCATCCACCGCCTGCTGCGGATAGTGAAACGTCAGCCCGGCAGGCTTACTGACCGGGCCGCCTTCTCGCACCGGCGGCGCGCGCAGGCACTCCGGCGTATCTTCCTGCAAGCGGCGCAAAAAGGCTTTGCTGAATGGCGTGAACACCTTATACATGCTGTTGTTGCCGGTGGTGACGCTACCGGGCGGCAGCATCACGCTGTCGTCAAATCCCTGGCACACCACCTCATCACCCAACGCCTTTTCGACCGCAGCATCCCGCTGGCGCTCGTTGAACTCGTACTGATAGTTGTAAAACAGCGCGTCTACCTTGTGCTGCGCACAGAATTGTTTTAGCTCGCCGGGGCAGTCGGCAAAACCGTCAGTCTCCAGCACCGTGAGCGCAATGCCCTTCTGCGCCAGCGCCTCCTGTAATGCATTCACATGCTGTTGTATAAACCAGGCCTGGCGCGCAGCCATAGCGTGCTGGCGCCACTGACCGGGTGTGGCAATAAATACCGCCAGCACCTGCGCTTTACTGTTACGGCAGGCGGCGGCAAGAGCCAGATTGTCGTGCAGGCGTAAATCGTTACGAAACCAGACCAGATGGGTGGGCATAATGTTCCTGTTTAATGACCGTAGCGCAGGCACAGCGCTTCGGGGCAAGGATCGAAATAGCGCTGCTGCGCAAGATAATCATCAGGATATTCTGCCAGATAGTGTTTGAGCAACGTCACCGGTGCCAGCAGAGGCTGTGTTCCCCGGCGATACCTGTCGATAAGCGCCGACAACTCTTCGCGCTGGCGCGCGTTAAGCTGTTTACGGAAATAGCCCTGGATATGCATCAGCACGTTGGTGTGGTTGCGACGCGTGGCGGGATGAGAAAGGAGGTTCATTAACCGCTGGCGGTACTCGACAAAAAATGCCTCAAGATCCTGCCACTGATGGAGCCCGGCAACAAAGGGTCCCAGTTCACGGTATTGGGGTTGTGAATGCGCCAGCAGCAGCAGTTTATAGCGGCTGTGAAAAGCAATCAGCCCTTTGCGGGTTAGCCCTTCACGACGAAGCTGGTTTAGCTCATGCAGCGCGCAGATGCGCTGCATAAAGTTTTCTCTCAGTTCCGGGTCATGCAACCGCCCGTCTTCCTCCACAGGCAGCCAGGGAAAGCGCTTCATCAGTTGCGCGGTATAAATGCCGGTTCCCGCTTTACGGTTATTTTTGCTCTCTGGCTCATAAACCCGCACACGCTCCATGCCGCAGGTGGGCGATTTGGCACAGACGATATAGCCACACAGATGTTCAAAGCCAGCAATGCGCTTTTGCGAAAACGCCTGCATTTGCCCGGTCAAATCGCCCTCGCGCCCATCGCTAAAGCGCAGGCTGATTTCATCGTCTGTTGTTTTAACCAACCGCAGCGCGGCGCGCGGGGCTGGCAGACCAATTGCCATTTCAGGGCAAACCGGCTCAAAGCTGACCCAGGCCGACAGTGTCTCCACGGCAAAAGCCAACCGCTTGTGTCCGCCATCAAAACGGACCTTTTCACCTAACAAACAGGCACTGATGCCAACGGGAATTTTTTCAGACATAGAGGCTCCTCTTCGCTACGCCTTAAGTGTAGCCAGGAGCCGGTCAGGAAGGATTTAGCAGATAAAAAAACGCCTCCCGAAGGAGGCGCTTAGACATTAATAGAAATCGCTGGCGGCTTGCTCGGCCTGGTCCATCCACACCGGCTTGTCGCTGGTTTTGGACCACACGCGGTGCAGGTAGCTGTAAAAGCGGGCGCGGTCTTTCCAGAGAAGCATCACCGGGAGCGCGATAACACCTGCGGCGATGACAAAAGCCCGACGCAGGAAAACCTGATGCGCAGGATAGCGTTTATACATAGACATCGTTTTCCTCCTTTGAGAAGCCATAACATTTGATGACAAAATAATACCGCTCTGATTGAAATTTTACTACTCATCGGACCAGAAAAAAGCATCATTTACCCATTCTTTACATGCAATCCCGTAATTAAGTTACAAAATGGTTAATGAATTACTAATCCGCAGTTAATTCATGGCTTTGTGATTTTTATATTTTTTTTACACTCCACCCCGGCATTTTTGCGCCTTCTTTTCAGCAAAAAACCTACTCTCACCTCAATCCCTACAACACCGCTGGAGGTGGATTGTGAGTGCAGGCGTAATTATCGGCGCAGCGCTGGTTTTTTTACTTCTGGGCTATCTGATTTATGCCCTGATTAACGCGGAGGCATTCTGATGGCGTCCTCGGCGTTTCTTCTGATTGCGAGCTTCATGCTGGTACTGCTGATACTGGCAAAACCGCTGGGTTCACTGCTGGCTCGCTTTATCGACGGCGAACCGCTGGCGGTACTTGGGCATGTAGAGCGCATCCTCTGGCCCGTGCTCGGTGTAAACCGCAAGCCAATGCACTGGCGCCAGTACCTGCTCGCCATTCTCGTGTTCAACTTACTCGGGCTGGCACTCCTGCTGGCTATTTTGCTGTTGCAGGGTTATTTGCCGCTCAACCCTCAGGGTTTTGCTGGCCTCTCCTGGGATTTGGCACTCAATACCGCGGTGAGCTTTGTCACCAATACCAACTGGCAGGCTTACGGCGGTGAAACCACACTCAGCTATTTCAGTCAGATGGCCGGACTGACCGTACAAAACTTTCTTTCTGCCGCCACCGGTATCGCCATCGCTTTTGCGCTCATCCGCGCGCTGGTGAACCATTCAACCCAGACGCTCGGCAATGCCTGGGTTGATCTGACGCGCATTACGCTGTGGGTACTGCTACCACTGTCACTCATTATCGCCCTGGTGTTTGTCCAACAGGGCGTGCTGCAAAACGTCGCGGCCTACCAGCCGGTGCTGACGCTTGAGGGTGCAAAACAGCTGCTACCGATGGGGCCGGTTGCCTCTCAGGAAGCCATTAAAATGCTAGGCACTAACGGCGGCGGTTTTTTTAATGCTAACTCGGCCCATCCGTTTGAAAACCCAACAGCATTAACCAATGCCGTGCAGATGCTGATGATTTTTCTCATCCCGGCGGCGCTGTGCTTTGCCTTTGGCGAGGCCTGCGGCGACAGGCGTCAGGGACGCACGCTGTTGTGGGCCATGTCGCTTGTCTTCGTGCTCTGCGCCATGGTGGTAATGTGGGCAGAAGTACAGGGCAATCCGGCCCTGAGTCTTGCCGGTGCCGACAGCGCGCAGAATATGGAAGGCAAAGAGAGCCGCTTTGGCATCCTTGCCAGCAGCCTGTTTGCCACCGTGACCACCGCTGCTTCCTGCGGTGCGGTGAATGCCATGCATGACTCCTTTAGCGCCCTCGGTGGCATGGTGCCAATGTGGCTGATGCAAATCGGTGAAGTCATTTTTGGCGGTGTTGGCTCCGGGCTGTACGGCATGCTGCTATTTGTACTGCTGGCGGTGTTCATTGCCGGGTTGATGGTTGGCCGCACCCCGGAATATCTGGGCAAAAAAATCGACGTGCCGGAAATGAAGATGACGGCGTTGGCGATTCTGGTTACGCCCGCGCTGGTGTTACTCGGCACTGCGCTGGCCATGATGACTGACGCCGGGCGCAGCGCCATATTCAACCCTGGCCCGCACGGCTTTAGCGAAGTGCTGTATGCCGTCTCGTCGGCGGCGAACAACAACGGCAGCGCCTTTGCCGGGCTGAGCGCTAACACGCCGTTCTGGAACCTGCTGCTAGCCTTTTGCATGCTGGCTGGTCGCTTTGCGGTCATGGTGCCGGTGATGGCAATTGCCGGTTCGCTGGTTGCGAAAAAATCCCAGGCCGCAACGGCAGGCACGCTGCCGACTCACGGCCCGCTGTTCATCGGGCTTTTGATTGGCACTGTGCTGCTGGTGGGCGCACTGACCTTTATCCCGGCGCTCGCCCTCGGGCCGCTGGCGGATCATCTGATGACCCAGGTTCTGGGATAACGGAGAGACTATGAGCCGTAAACAACTCGCGCTGTTTGAGCCAGCCCTGGTACGCCAGGCGCTGAAAGACGCGTTCAAAAAACTCAACCCGGCGGTGCAATGGCGTAACCCGGTGATGTTTATCGTCTGGGCCGGTAGCCTGCTCACAACATTACTGGCACTGGCCATGGCCGCTGGCATAGTAAACGGCAGCGCGCTGTTCACCGGCGCTATCAGCCTGTGGCTGTGGTTTACCGTGCTGTTTGCCAACGTGGCAGAAGCGCTGGCTGAAGGGCGCAGTAAAGCGCAGGCCAGCAGCCTCAAAGGCGTAAAACAAACCTCATTCGCCCGCAAGCTGCGTGAAGCACGCCACGACGCACAAATGGACCACATCCCGTCGGCAGACCTGCGCCGGGGCGATATTGTGCTGGTTGAAGCAGGCGATATTATCCCGTGTGACGGTGAAGTGATTGAAGGCGGAGCGTCGGTAGATGAAAGCGCTATTACCGGTGAGTCCGCGCCGGTCATCCGCGAGTCCGGCGGCGACTTTGCGTCTGTCACCGGCGGCACGCGCATTTTGTCTGACTGGCTGGTTATCCGCTGTAGCGTCAACCCCGGTGAAACCTTTCTCGACCGCATGATAGCGATGGTCGAAGGCGCGCAGCGTCGCAAAACGCCCAACGAAATCGCGCTGACGATTTTGTTGATAGCGCTCACTATTGTGTTTTTGTTGGCCACCGCCACCCTGTGGCCGTTCTCGGCCTGGGGCGGTAGCGCGGTTAGCGTCACCGTGCTGGTGGCGCTGCTGGTGTGCCTTATCCCGACGACCATTGGCGGCCTGCTGTCGGCCATTGGTGTAGCAGGCATGAGCCGCATGCTCGGTGCGAACGTCATCGCCACCAGCGGGCGCGCGGTGGAAGCCGCAGGCGACGTTGATGTGTTGCTGCTGGATAAAACCGGCACCATCACCCTTGGCAACCGCCAGGCGTCCGATTTCCTGCCCGCACAGGGCGTGGATGAGCGTCAATTGGCCGATGCCGCCCAGCTCTCTTCACTCGCCGACGAAACCCCGGAAGGCCGCAGTATCGTGGTGCTGGCAAAACAGCGCTTCAACCTGCGCGAGCGCGACCTGCAAAGCCTCAATGCTACCTTTGTGCCATTCACCGCCCAGACGCGCATGAGCGGCATCAACATTGATCAACGCATGATTCGCAAAGGCTCGGTGGATGCCCTGCGCCGCCACGTTGAAGCTAACGGAGGCCATTTTCCCGCTGAAATCGACCAACTGGTCGAAGGCGTAGCGCGCGTGGGCGGCACACCGCTGGTAGTTGCTGAAGGCGAGCGCGTGCTGGGCGTGATTGCCCTTAAAGACATTGTCAAAGGCGGCATCAAAGAGCGCTTTGCGCGCCTGCGCCAGATGGGTATTAAAACGGTAATGATCACCGGTGATAACCGCCTGACGGCAGCGGCGATTGCCGCCGAGGCCGGTGTGGACGACTTCCTGGCCGAAGCCACGCCGGAGGCCAAACTGGCGCTGATTCGTCAGTACCAGGCCGAAGGACGGCTGGTGGCAATGACCGGCGATGGCACAAACGATGCCCCGGCACTGGCGCAGGCCGACGTGGCGGTCGCAATGAACTCCGGCACTCAGGCGGCTAAAGAAGCGGGCAATATGGTGGACCTGGACTCCAACCCCACCAAACTGATTGAAGTGGTACATATCGGCAAGCAGATGCTGATGACCCGTGGCTCACTCACCACATTTAGTATTGCCAATGACGTGGCGAAATATTTCGCCATTATTCCGGCGGCCTTTGCGGCGACGTATCCGCAGCTTGGCGCCCTCAACGTCATGCACCTGCACTCACCGTCGTCGGCCATTCTCAGTGCGGTTATTTTCAACGCACTCATCATTATCGCGCTCATCCCGCTGGCACTGCGCGGCGTGAGCTATCGCCCGCTAAGCGCCGCCGCCATGCTGCGTCGCAACCTGTGGATTTACGGGTTGGGCGGACTGGTAGTGCCATTTATCGGCATTAAGCTCATTGATGTGCTGCTGACGCTGTTCGGTCTGGTTTAAGAGGTCTTTCTGATGGCTATGTTACGCCCTGCAATATCGTTACTGCTTTTTATGGCACTTGTCACCGGCGGGCTTTACCCGCTACTCACCACCGCACTGGCTCAATGGTGGTTCCCGGCCCAGGCCAACGGCTCGCTTATTGAGGTTAACGGTCAAATCCGCGGTTCTGCGCTGATTGGGCAACCCTTTAGCGAGGCAAAATACTTTCAGGGCCGCCCATCTGCCACTGCCGAAACACCCTATAATCCGCAGGCCTCCGGTGGCAGCAACCTGGCGGCCAGTAACCCACAACTCACGCAGCTTGTGGATGCGCGTATCGCCGCCCTGCGCGCCGCCAACCCGCAGGCAGCACACACCGTACCGGTTGAACTGGTGACGGCATCAGCCAGTGGGCTGGACCCGCACATCACCCCGGCTGCCGCCCGCTGGCAAATTGCACGCATTGCCCAGACTCGCAGCATCGCACCGGAGCAGGTGGCAAAACTGATTGAAGCGCATACGCAGTCCCCGGCACCGGGTTACACTGGTCAGACGGTGGTTAATGTGCTGCAACTCAACCTGGCGCTGGACGCGCTGAAGAGGTAATAAAAGACGATGACTGAGGAGCCGATGCGCCCTGACCCGGATAACCTGCTGGCACAAACCCACGCCGCCCGCCGCGGGCGGCTGAAAATTTTCTTTGGTGCCTGCGCCGGTGTTGGCAAAACCTGGTCAATGCTTCAGGAAGCACAGCGCCTGCGCGCCCAGGGGCTGGATGTTCTGATTGGCGTGGTGGAAACCCATGGCCGTCAGGAAACCGCAGCGCTGGTTGATGGGCTGGCCCTCCAGCCGCGTAAACGCATCCATCACCGCGGGCGTACCGTGCAGGAGTTCGATCTCGACGCCGCGCTGGCGCGCCACCCGGCGCTGATTCTGATGGACGAACTGGCGCACACTAACGCACCCGGCTCGCGCCACCCAAAACGCTGGCAGGACGTGGAGGAACTGCTCGACGCCGGTATCGATGTTTTCACCACCGTCAACGTGCAGCACCTGGAAAGCCTGAACGACGTGGTGAGCGGCGTCACCGGTGTCCAGGTGCGTGAAACGGTGCCGGACCCGATTTTTGATGCCGCTGACGAAGTGGTGCTGGTGGATTTGCCACCTGACGACCTGCGCCAGCGTCTGCATGAAGGCAAGGTCTATATCGCAGGCCAGGCCGAGCGTGCAATTGAGAATTTTTTCCGCAAGGGCAACCTGATTGCGCTGCGAGAACTGGCGCTGCGCCGCACCGCCGATCGGGTTGACGAGCAGATGCGCGCCTGGCGCGACCGCCAGGGCCAGGAGCGCGTCTGGCATACCCGCGACGCGATTTTGCTGTGCATTGGTCACGGCAGAGGCAACGAAAAACTGGTGCGCACCGCTGCACGGCTCGCGGCAAGACTCGGCAGTGTCTGGCACGCGGTGTACGTTGAAACACCGCGCCTGCACCGGCTTGCAGAGCACCGCCGCCGGGCAATTTTGGGGGCTCTGCGTCTTGCCCAGGAACTGGGTGCCGAGACCGCCACACTGGCCGACGCCCGCGAAGACAAAGCGCTGGTACGCTACGCCCGCGAACACAACCTTGGCAAAATCATCACCGGCCAGCGCCCTGCCCGCTGGCGACTGTGGCCTGGCGAAACCTTCGCCTCCCGTATAAGCCGCCTGGCGCCGGACCTCGATCTGGTTATCGTCGGTCTGGAAGAACAAAGCCCGGCGAAAAACGAGCAAAATCCCGATACCCGCGCCTTTGGCGATAAATGGCGAGTGCAGCTGCGCGGCTGTTTCGTCGCACTGGCGCTATGCGCGCTGATTACCTTCATCGCCAGCCGCTGGCTACCGGGTTTTGATGCCGCAAACCTGGTCATGTTGTATCTACTGGGCGTGGTGATTGTGGCACTGTTTTACGGGCGCTGGCCCTCGGTGCTGGCAACCGTCATTAACGTACTCAGTTTTGATCTGTTTTTTATTGCCCCGGAGGGCACGCTGGCGGTCTCCGACGTGCAGTATTTACTGACCTTCTCCGTCATGCTTGGCGTCGGGCTGCTGACCGGTAACCTCACAGCCGGTGTACGCTATCAGGCGCGCATTGCGCGCTATCGCGAGCAGCGTACCCGCCACTTATATGAGATGTCGAAAGCGCTGGCGATGACCCGCAGCCCGCAGGATATTGCGCCCATCAGCGCCCGTTTTCTGCAAAGCGGCCTGTTTGCCCAAAGCCAACTGCTGGTGCCTGATGAACACGGACAGCTTCACGCCGTCAACGCAGAGTCGGGCATCAAAAACTGGGACGACGCTATCGCCCGCTGGAGCTTTACTCGCGGTCAACCGGCGGGCGCAGGCACCGACACGCTTCCCGGTGTCCCCTGGCAGATTCTGCCGCTGCGCGCAGGCGACAAAACGCTGGGCGTGCTGATTGTTGAGCCATCTAATCCACGCCAGTTGCTTATTCCCGAGCAACAGCGGCTGCTGGAAACCTTCACTCTGTTAGTGAGTAATGCGCTGGAGCGCCTGACGCTCAGCGCCAGTGAAGAGCAGGCGCGCCTGGCGACCGCGCGCGAGCAGCTGCGTAACTCACTGCTGGCCGCCCTCTCCCACGATTTACGCACACCGCTGACGGTACTGTTCGGCCAGGCAGAAATTCTGACGCTGGATCTTGCCGCCGAAGGCTCAAAACACGCGCCACAAGCAAGTGAAATCCGCCAGCACGTGCTCAACACCACGCGTCTGGTGAATAACCTGCTGGATATGGCGCGTATTCAGTCCGGTGGCTTCAACCTGCGCAAAGAATGGCTGACGCTTGAAGAGATAATTGGCAGCGCGCTGAAAATGCTTGAGCCAGGAGTAGGCGCGCGTCCGGTGACCATTTCGCTGCCCGATCCGTTACTGCTGATTCACGTCGACGGGCCGTTGTTTGAGCGTGTATTGATTAATCTTTTAGAAAATGCGATGAAATACGCCGGACCACAGGCGGAAATCGGCATCAGCGCCCATCAACAGGGCGAGCAACTCAGCCTGGAAGTCTGGGACAGCGGTCCGGGCATTCCTGCCGGGCAGGAGCAGGCAATATTTGATAAGTTTTCCCGTGGCAATAAGGAATCGGCCATTCCGGGCGTCGGGCTGGGCCTGGCCATCTGCCAGGCGATTGTTGAAGTACATGGTGGAACCATTTACGCAGCAAACCGAGCCCAGGGCGGTGCCAGCTTCATCGTGACGCTACCGCCGGAGCCCGCACCGGAACTGGATGAACTCAGCGAGGCGCTGTGATTACTGTATTGATCGTCGAAGATGAAAAAGCAATTCGCCGTTTTCTGCGTAGCGCGCTGGAAGATGAAAACCTGCGCGTGTATGAAGCCGAGACGCTTCAGCGCGGGCTGATCGAAGCCGCTACCCGCAAACCGGATCTGGTGATTCTCGATCTGGGTTTACCGGATGGCGACGGCATCGATTTTATTCGCGATCTGCGCCAGTGGAGCGCCATACCGGTTATCGTGCTGTCGGCGCGCAGCGATGAGCAGGACAAGATTGCGGCCCTTGATGCCGGTGCTGACGATTACCTGAGTAAGCCTTTTGGCATTGGTGAACTTCAGGCGCGGCTGCGCGTGGCGCTGCGCCGTCATGCCAGCGCCGGACAGCCTGAGCCGGTATTCCAGTTTTCCGACATCAGCGTCGATCTTGCTGCACACACCGTTTTACGCGCCGGTGAAACCGTGCACCTCACCCCCACCGAGTTTCGTCTGCTGGCGCTGCTTATCAATAATCACGGCAAAGTCCTGACCCAACGCCAACTGTTAAGCCAGGTCTGGGGACCTAACGCGGTGGAGCACAGCCACTATTTGCGTATTTACATGGGGCACCTGCGCCAGAAGCTGGAGCAAGATCCCACACGCCCGCGCCACCTGCTGACGGAAACAGGGATCGGCTACCGGTTTATGATGTAGCCCTCTATTGCGCTGCGATTGTCACACTGACGAACTCATGTGGCGGTAAGGCCTTCTTTAATACGCAAACGGCCATGCTCGCCACATTCACGCCACTGCCGGTCACGCCCGGCCACCTTCTGTGGCCAGCCTGCGCCACACAAGCATAAAAAAAACGCCCCGCCGGTTTACCCTGAAAGCATCGACTTTCAAAGCAACCCAACGGGGCGGTTTATCAGGGAGTCCCCTGTAGAAACTTACTTCGCGTTTTTCAGCACTTCACTGACAATTTCTACCGCTTCTTTCTCAATCAGCAGACGATGTTCTTCACCGAGGAAGCTCTCGCAGTAAATTTTATAGGCATCTTCGGTGCCGGACGGGCGCGCAGCAAACCAGCCGTTTTCCGTCATCACCTTCAGACCACCGATGGACGCACCGTTGCCCGGTGCCGCCGTCAGGCGTGCGGTGATCGGATCGCCTGCAAGCGTGCTTGCGCTGACCATTTCCGGCGACAGCTTCGACAGCGCGGCTTTCTGCGCTGAGGTGGCCGCAGCCTGCAAACGGTTATAGCTCGGCGCACCAAAGCGCGTGGCCAACTCATCGTAATGCTGCTGCGGGTTTTTGCCGGTCACGGCGGTAATTTCTGCCGCCAGCAGACACATGATGATGCCGTCTTTGTCGGTCGACCACGGCGTGCCGTCAAAGCGCAGGAACGACGCCCCGGCACTCTCTTCACCGCCAAAACCAAAGCTGCCATCGTGCAGGCCATCGACAAACCATTTGAAGCCCACCGGCACTTCCACCAGCTTGCGGCCCAGCGCGTTGACCACGCGGTCAATCATGGCAGACGACACCAGCGTCTTACCGACAGCCACATCCTGTTTCCACTGCGGACGATGCTGGAACAGATAGTTAATCGCTACCGCCAGATAGTGGTTCGGGTTCATCAGTCCCGCAGGCGTCACAATGCCGTGGCGGTCGTAATCCGGGTCGTTAGCAAACGCCAGGTCGAACTTATCACGCAGCGCCAGCAGGCCCGCCATCGCACATTCTGACGAGCAGTCCATACGGATAGCCCCGTCTTTATCAAGATGCATAAAACGGAACGTCTGATCGACCTGGTCGTTAACGATAGTCAGGTCGAGCTTGTAGAACTCAGCAATGCGCTTCCAGTATTCAATACCCGAACCGCCAAGCGGATCGACACCCAGCTTCAGGCCCGCTTTCTGGATAGCTGGCATATCGACAATGCTGGCAAGCCCTTCAATAAACGGCTGCACCAGGTCACGCGCCTGAATTTTTCCGCTGGCCCAGGCCTTATCAAGCGACTGGCGCTTCACCTCTTTCAGGCCACCTGCCAGCAGGGCGTTGGCGCGATCTTCAATGACTTTGGTGACATTGGTATCTGCCGGGCCACCGTTAGGTGGATTGTATTTGATACCGCCATCGTCCGGCGGGTTGTGAGACGGCGTAATCACAATGCCATCTGCCAGCGCACCTGGGGTTTTATTGTGTTCAAGGATGGCGTTAGAAACCGCAGGCGTCGGCGTGTAGCCGTTATCCTGTTGGACAATAACGTCCACACCGTTGGCGCTCAGTACTTCCAGTACGGAAATAAACGCCGGTTCAGACAGCGCGTGGGTATCCTTGCCCACAAAACAAGGACCAGTGATGCCGTTATGCGCACGGTTTTCTGCCACCGCCTGGGCAATGGCCAGAATATGCGGTTCGTTAAAACTGTGGCGCGCCGCGCTGCCGCGGTGGCCGGACGTACCAAATTTTACCGCATGCTCCGCATTGCCGACGTCGGGTTGCAGCACATAGTACTGTGAAGTCAGCTGTGCAACGTTTATCAAATCACTCTGCTGTGCAGGCTGTCCCGCACGGTTGTGGTTAGCCATTGGCCTAGTCCTTTTGACGCAAAATTAAACTGTGCCGCAAACCTTTTCAATGAGCCCTGCCGGGAACTGCATTGACTGCATGATGTGTTCAATCATGCTGCATTTGCGGCCCGTATTGGTGTTGGTTATCACCCAGAAAGGCGTGCCAGGCACCTGTTTCGGTTTGGTTTGGTTGCCGCTGTGCAGCAACGTGCGCTCGTCGTTGGCAAAATAAACGCGGGTGCGGCCGTGCATCGATTCGGTCGCTTGTGCAAACGCCGCGGCATCCTGCGCATAGAGCGTAGAAAGAATCAGCAGAAAACGGTTCACCGCTTTTTTCTGCTCGGCATATTCATCGGAAAGTAACAACTCACGCACGGCACGCACGCGGTCACGCGCGGTTTTCGCCACCGGCTTATCAGCCACGGCAACCGGCGCACTCACAACGGGGAGCATCACTTTCGCAGGGGAATTCGTCTCTACAGCCTGGACGGCGGAAAATTTCAGCATACGCCGTAAAATGTCGGACGCGCTTTCGCCTATGTGCTGGGTGTGGCTGGCAATATAGCGATACAGCTCGTCATCAACTTCAATCGTTTTCATCTTAATCCAGTGCAGTATTATCTTCTGAATACAAGTTGTTGAGGATTATAAGATCTAACCCCAACAGCGGATAGCGTCAAACCGCAATCGCGGCAAAAGTCAGAATTCGCCGCACTTTTGCGCCCGCATGGCGCAACAGGAAACATGATACCCTAACCCGACGCACTCAAAAAAAGAACTTTGTTATGAAACTGAACGCTCGCCTGCAAACTGCGCAAACCTCATCGTCCTCTTCACCCATTGTGTTAATTCACGGTCTGTTTGGCAGCCTGGATAACCTTGGCGTGCTGGCCCGTGATTTGGTCGACACGCACGATGTCTTGCAGCTCGACCTGCGTAACCACGGGCTGTCACCACAAAGCGATGAGATGACTTACGCCGCGATGGCGCAGGACGTGCTGGATACGCTTGACGCCAACGGGCTTGAAACCGTTACGCTGGTGGGTCACTCAATGGGGGGCAAAGTCTCGATGGCGTTGAGTGCGCTGGCGCCACATCGCCTGGACAAGCTGGTGATGATTGATATTGCCCCTGTCGCTTATCCGGTTCGCCGCCACGATGAGATTTTTGCCGCCATTCGCGCCGTCAGCAACGCGGGAGCGACCTCACGCCAGCAGGCCGCCGACATTATGCGCAAAAAGCTTGATGAAGAAGGCGTGATTCAGTTTCTGCTTAAATCTTTTCATAACGGTAGCTGGCGTTTCAACGTCCCGGTGCTGTGGGACAAGTACGACAACATCGTCGGCTGGGAGCCTGTGCCTGCGTGGAATCATCCGGCGCTGTTTATCCGCGGTGGCAACTCCCCATATATTCTTGAGGAGTACCGCGATGCGCTGCTCGCGCAGTTCCCGCAGTCGCGCGCACACGTGATTGCGGGAGCCGGTCACTGGGTGCATGCCGAGAAGCCCCAGGCCGTGCTGCGCGCTATCCATCGCTTCCTTGATGACGCGGCTTCTGATTAAAAACGCATCGACCAGTTGGCACAAGCCATGAACGCGTTGGCGCGCCCGATTTCACTCATGTATGATGGCGCGCTGTTAATGCACCCGAACCCGCTACACTAGCCTGTATTCCTGTCATTTTAATCATGGCCAAAGAACATACGGACCGAACAACGCTTGATCTGTTCGCAGAGGAACGTCGCCCGGGGCGTCCTAAAACGAACCCACTTTCGCGCGACGAGCAACTGCGTATCAATAAGCGTAATCAGCTTAAACGCGACAAAGTGCGCGGCCTTAAGCGCGTGGAGCTTAAGCTCAACGCTGACGCCGTGGATGCGCTCAACGAGCTTGCGAAACTGCGCGAGATGAGCCGCAGCGAGCTTATCGAAGAAATGCTGATGCAACAGCTTCAGCATACGGAACGCTGACGCCTGCCCTTTCTGAAAACCTGATATGTTGCATACTGTGCACAAGGTGGCAATAGCTGTTTTCGCAGCTGGCGGGCATCTGCTATGATTGGCGTATCTGTGGGCGTTATGCCGCCCCCATCTTATTAAGTATCAAGAGGTTTTTTACTCATGGCAATCGTAGGCATTTTCTTTGGCAGCGACACAGGCAACACCGAAAACATCGCAAAAATGATTCAGAAACAGCTTGGTAAAGAGGTTGCTGAAGTACGCGATATTGCTAAAAGCAGCAAAGAAGATCTGGAAGGCTTTGATATCCTGATGCTCGGCATCCCGACCTGGTACTACGGTGAAGCGCAGTGCGACTGGGACGACTTTTTCCCAACGCTGGAAGAAATTGATTTCAACGGCAAGCTGGTTGCCCTGTTTGGCTGCGGCGATCAGGAAGACTATGCGGAATATTTCTGCGACGCGCTCGGCACCATTCGTGACATCATTGAACCGAATGGCGCAACCATTGTCGGTCACTGGCCAACCGCAGGTTACCATTTCGAAGCCTCCAAAGGCCTTGCCGATGACGCCCACTTCCTGGGACTCGCCATTGATGAAGACCGCCAGCCGGAACTGACCAATGAGCGCGTTGAAAAATGGGTGAAGCAGGTTTTTGAAGAGCTGCACCTTGACGAGATTATTAACGCCTAAGGCATTTTGAGGATGCGGCGCTTCCCTTATGCGCCGCATTAATAGATAATGCCGATGTAAGTGATTGCTACAATTTTTTAACGTCACCCCTGTTTATCTGTACAATATCCGCAATATTTCGCTGGTGATTTCGCACAGTTAGCTACATCACCGAAATTCTTTGTTAACGTCGTTACACTTTTATACGCGGTTTCTATTTAGACCCTACGGTTCTATAATGAAACGCATTCATTTTTAAGTGAATTCTATGCAGCACTCCCTTAAGGGGGTAAGTTATTAAGTTACAGGACAAATTCCGCATGACTGACAATAATACCGCACTAAAAAAGGCCGGCCTGAAAGTCACGCTTCCCCGGTTGAAAATACTGGAAGTCTTACAGGAGCCTGAAAATCACCACGTCAGTGCGGAAGATTTGTATAAGCGCCTGATTGATATGGGTGAAGAAATTGGTCTTGCCACGGTCTACCGCGTACTGAACCAGTTCGATGACGCCGGTATTGTGACGCGTCACAACTTCGAAGGCGGTAAATCCGTTTTTGAACTGACTCAGCAGCACCATCACGATCACCTGATCTGCCTGGATTGCGGCAAAGTGATTGAGTTTAGCGACGATTCCATTGAATTGCGCCAGCGTGAAATTGCCCAGCGCCACAACATTCGCCTGACCAACCACAGCCTGTATCTGTACGGTCACTGTGCCGAAGGTGAGTGCCGCGAAGATGACCACGCGCACGATACCCGCAACAAATAATCGCCCTTAGGGGTAATAAAAAACCGGAGAATCGCTGCTCCGGTTTTTTTACGCCTGTCGTTTCACAAATGGGCATTAAGACTACGACGCAATGCCCTGATTCCCGCACAGCTTATATTATGTACCCTTTCACAATTTTATCGTTTTCTGGCGCTCCACCAGTGCGTAGCGAAAGGCCGTGCTCTCGTTATTGAGGCAAACAGTACGTAGGTGCCGGTTGCAGATAAACCAGATTTCATCACGATCGTTAGACAAAATATAATACGCATCAGCAGACTCTGACGGGTTATAGCACCCCAGCACACGATAAGCGTTATCCGTACAGAAACCACTGCGTAGCGGTAACGGTCGTGGCCCCTCTTCCAGTTGCTCAATCCTGATATACAACCCTTGCTCAAGCCAAAGCATGCGCGCTCCTTGTGTTCTGCGATGAAGATGCCTGTACCGCCATGACAAACGCGACAAAACAGGCATTAGAAATACCGGATAGAATTAAAGCGTAGTGGCTATTTTGCTGAGCATTGTCCGAAAAACGTGAATAGTAAAAAGGCCCGGCGTATTCGCCGAGCCTTTGCTCATCAGAAAGATGAATAACAGGTGGAATTACTTAACCGGGGTTTCGCGCCCAAAGCGTTTGCCGTCCGGCGTTACGCTGCGTACCAGTACCGAGCCACTAACCTGCGGGCGAGCCTGATCATCGTAACGCTGCCAGGTTTTGCCATCGTCGGTGGAATACTGAATTGCCACGCCCGGCAGAGCCGTGTTTGCAGCAAGCTTACCGTCGGTGATACGCGCACCCGGTACTGGCAGACGCCAGGCGATGTTAGTATCCACTTTCGCCAGTTCGCGCTGACCGAGCAGGTTAGCAAAGCGTTCCCAGTCCTTCTCCAGCGCCTTCTTGTCTACAAAGTTGGTTTCGCCACCTTTGAATTCACGGCCAGCTACGTAATCCAGCTCCCAACCAGCACGGTGCCATGCACGCTCTGCTACGGAGAACAGACGCGGGAACAGGCGATATTCCAGCTGGTCATCGGTACGTACGACTTCACTCCACACCTGAGCAGACATGCCGTAAGCACCCGGCCAGGTCTTCTCAGAACCCGAGGTGAAGGCGTTACCATCGCGGTCTACCGATGTTTCTGCGTTCTGCGGCATGTTATTAGGTGCGAAGGCGAAGATCTTACGCTCATCGCTAAAACGGGTGCCCCAGTAGTAGCCAGGTTCTTTCGGATCCACTTCCTGCGGGAAGTCCAGATACAGGTAGTCAGGGTTAGAAATGGTGACTTCAAAGCCTTTATTAGCCCAGTCGTTTACTGAATCACCACCGCCCCAGTAGATGGTATCCCAGAAGTTAACGCCCATACGTTTGGTCGCAAACTCAGAGGCATCTTTCGCATCTTTTACGCCGTCCTGCCAGGCCATCATCTTCGCAATGCCATGGTCATTAACGAGCTTACTGACCTGAATCGCAAAGTAGCTCGGCAGGTGTTCCAGATCCTCGACCTTGCCTTCTTTGAGCATGGCCTGGCAAACCTGCGACTTCGCCCACGGTTTGTCCTGCGTGCTCATGTCGATAAGGCCCTTGCCTTCGGCACCGGAATTCTTATCGGCATAGCCTGCGCCCAGGTAGATGTTTTTCGCTTCATCACCGCCAAAGTGCCAGGTTTCCAGAGGCTGTCCGGCTTCTTTATGCATCGCCTGCATTTCACCAATGACTTTATTGACGAAGTTCAGCGAGGAGTCCATGCACGGGTTCAGGTAGCCGGTGTGGTCGTAGTACTGCACGCCGGTGGTGTTGGAAGTATCGGTCGGATCCAGCAGGCGGAATTCGTTCGCCTCTTTCTCTTTGCCTTCTTTCATCAGGCGGTCATAGCGCGCTTCCATAGAGATAGCGGCTGCACGGGCGTGCGCTGGCATATCGATTTCCGGGATAACCTGTACATGGCGCGCCGCCGCGTACTTCACGATTTCGATATAGTCAGCACGGGTGAACCAGCCACTGCCGTTGTTGTCGCTGTCCGGACCAGAACCCAGCTGCGGCAGCAGGCAGGTTTTTTCAGTCAGGTCGTGGCAACGTTTGCCACCAATTTCCGTCAGCTCTGGCAGGCCTGGGATTTCAATACGCCAGCCTTCGTCATCGGTCAGGTGGAAGTGGAATTTGTTCATCTTCAGCGCGGACATCTGGTCGATAGCGCGCAGAATGGCAGGCTTGGTGTGGAAGTTACGACCTACGTCGATAAACATGCCGCGGTAAGCAAAACGCGGGGCATCTTTGGCATCAAGCGTGGCAATTTTCTTGTCGCCGTCCATCGGGACCAGAGACATGATGGACTGCAGGCCGTAGAACACGCCCGCGGCGTCATAACCGGTGATGACCGCTTCTTTCTCGCCAATCTTCAGCGTGTAAGCACCTGATACCGCCTCATCGCCGCTAAAGCCGTCTTTCTTCACTTCGGTACGCACCGGATAACCGGTTCCGGTTTTCACACCCAGGCGTGCAAAACGCGCTTCAACGGCCTTAGCACTCGCCTTGTCCAGCGTCGCCATGTCCAGCTTCACACCCTTGCTCAGGTCAACATCCTGGCCGTGTACCGTGACCTGCATCGGGGTTGGCATAATCTGGCCGCGTAGTTCACCCGCATTGAGCAGCTTCACATCGCTGTTTTTCTCAAAACGCGTTTCTGCCGTCATCAGAATGTTATTGTCTTCTTTGGTGCGCTTCCACTGCTCGCCAATCGGCGTGACGAAGCTGTCGAGATCTTCGGTATCGGTGCTGGCAATCACTTTCGGTTTGGCATCGCCAGAGGTTACGTACCAACGTGGGATGACGTCGGTCATGAAGATCTGCCAGTATTCGTTGATAATAGGGATTTCAACCGTGCCACCTGCCGGGAAGCCGGTGAATTTGTCGGTCGGCTCCAGCTTATGCAGGTCGCCCACAACGTGCGTTACCTTGAACTGATCGCTGTCGATTTTCAGGACCTGACGAATGCTCGGGAACCAGATAGTCCAGTCCTTGCTGGTGATCGCCTCACCGTTATTGGTCAGTTTAATGGTGGCTTTGTTACAAGAAGCCCAGTCAGCGCCGAGCGCCGCGCAGTCCACGCCGTTAAGCGCCGCCTGGTTATCATTAACGGTGTAATTGAGCTTCAGTTTGCTAATACCGTCTACCGTTTCCTGTCCGGCAAAGGCCGCACCGCTGCACAGAAGCGCCGAAATTACGCCGCCTAATACGCTCGCTTTAAACATTTTCATCTGCTGTGTCCTTCCGTTTTACGGGTTGATGGCGTGGCTTTCCTGCCAGATTTTTTCACATGCGTCCGCGACAGCCTGATCGTCGCCGCTTTTTCTGGCCTTGATACATTTCTGGTATTCCGCAGGTGGGATAGTTTCTGCGGCGACACTTTCACGCTGCCGGGCTTCTGCCGCTGTTTTGGGCATATTTTCACAAGCTTTCAGCTTTTCAGGTGAACCTTCGGCAGTCTGGATACAGGTTTCCCAGGCCTGTTGCAATCTCACGTCTTCCTGTGGGCCTGATGAGTGGCTACAGGCACTAAGGCCCAGCACCGCCAACGCAATGACCATACTTTTTTTCATACTGTTTCCTTACGCGTGTGACCGGGGCTGGTATGGCCCCGGTGCGATATCAGAATCAGAAAATGGTGAACGGTGCGATGACCATGAATTTCACGTCACGCTCGTCCTGGAAGATGTTGCGATAACCACCGCCCCAGCTTGGGATGTCACTGTGGTTGTCATATTCGGTGAAGTGGAGTTTGAACAGCGTGCCTTTTGCACGGCCTTCCTGAACGGTATACATCGCATCCAGGCTATAGGCAGACTCTCTCAGGCGCTGGCTCTGATCGAAAGAGAAGTGGGAGCTGGGTTTGGCATCCCAACCATACGCATAAGAAGCACCAACGGCCCAGCCAGCCAGGTTCCAGTTACTGAGATCGTACATGGCGCCGAAGAAGACGGCTTTTTCGCCGTTGGCGTTAAAGTCAGAACGGTTATCCCACCAGACATCCAGGCGACCGTTAGAGGAAGCGTATGTTGGCGTCATACGCTGCAGGAAGAATCCCTGATTCCCTTCTGCCCGAACCCAGGTTCCTTCAAGACGCAGATCAACCTGACCAATTTTATAACCAAAGGTCAGTGCCTGCAGCCATGCAGTGCCGTCATACAGGTCGTTATTCAGATCCGGATTAGTCAGCTTATCGTCTTTAACTTTATCGCGTGCACCATAGAACTGATAGCTGGTGGAAAGCGGGCCACCTGCCACATCAAATTTGTAGCTGGCTTTGGCAAAATACTGGTCAACGAAGCCCTGAGACTGACCAAATGCAGCTTCGACTACGAGGTCATTTTTAAAATCATATTTTGCGCCGATAGAGTGCAGATAACGCACGCGGGTATTTTTATCTGCCTGATAAAACTTATCGGTTTTGGTGTGCCACGGCGCTTTATATTCGTTGGCCCACATGTAAGTCAGGCTCAACGCACCGTCATTGCCAAAGTCAAAGTTGGCACCGGTCTCTGCCCCCTGGTAAGTACCTGGCATAAAGCTCCAGTGCGGGGCCAGTAACGATTGACCAGTAGGCTGAATGTAACCCGCACGCGCCCACATTGGACCATACTGGAATTTTGCTGCTGCTTTATAAAGACTTACGCCGCTCTTATCACCAGCCCAGGCTTCATCATAACCACGGTTGCTGGAGGAGAATGCGATTTCGTTCGGGTGACCGCTGGCGGAGGACTCTCCCATTTCAATGGCAGTAAATACCGCAAAGTCGAAGCCGAACATATCGGCAGCATAACCCGACTGGAAATCCAGATTTGCGTTCCAGGTAGAATGCGACAAGTTGGTTTTGTATTTTTTATAATCCGGGTTTACCACATTAACTTTGGAACCATCCGGCAACACTTCTTCTTTGGTTGGGCTTAAATCTTTACGGTCGCGCTCGCGCTGCCAGTAATAAATACCACCGGTAAGGGAAGAGTCTTCGATAAAACCGGCGGCTTTCGCTTCGGGCATTGCCACAAAGCCTGAAAGCGCTGTCACAGACGCGATAGCAAGCGCCAGCGTACTACGTTTGCCACTGAACGTACGCATATGAAAATTCCTCTTTGACGTAATAAATATCGCCAGCCATAAACGGCAAATCGGCGAAAAGAAAAAAGTGCCCGTAGGCTAAGTTCCCTGAGTCAATTGCGTCTCTACGCTCTCACTGACCGCAACCAGACTATTTTTTGCGACGCGAATTATCAACGTTTTCGGAGAAAGAATGTGCAGATTATGACGAAGTGCACATAATTTATGAGAGAATGTAAGAAAGTATATTTATGCAAGCTTTTCAGGTAAAAAGCCGTCAACTATTCACAAAATATTCAAAATTTCTTGATAAAAACCATAATAACAAAAAGGAATTAAATGCAGATACTTACAACCAGGATACCCACCGCAAGAAAGGTTAATTCGCAAAACGAATATTCACATTAAAGACATAAAAAAACGCCGCATAAGCGGCGTTATAAGTACGAACTCTCAGCAATGTTTACTCGCCGATTTTCGCCCAGGTATCGCGCAGACCGACGGTACGGTTAAACACCGGCTTCTCTGCCGTAGAATGGCGGCTGTCGAGGCAAAAATAGCCTTCACGCTCGAACTGATATGCCTTGCCCACCTCAGCGCTCTTCAGGCTCTGCTCAGCGTAGCCCTGGCGAATCACCAGCGACTCCGGGTTGATAACCGTGAGGAAGTCCTCGGCAGCGCCCGGATTCGGCACACTGAACAAACGGTCATAAAGACGGATTTCGACCGGCAGCGCATGCTGTGCGCTCACCCAGTGGATAACCCCTTTCACCTTGCGACCGTCAGCAGGATCTTTGCTCAGCGTATCGGCATCGTAGCTGCAGAAAATGGTCGAGATGTTGCCTTCGGCATCTTTCTCGACACGCTCGGCTTTAATTACATAAGCGTTACGCAGGCGAACTTCTTTACCCAGTACCAGGCGCTTGTACTGTTTATTCGCTTCTTCGCGAAAATCCGCACGATCGATCCAAATCTCACCGCTAAACGGCACGTCGCGCATGCCCATTTCAGGCTGGTTCGGGTGGTTTGGCATACTGACGATTTCGCTGTGTCCCTGCGGGTAGTTTTCAATCACCAGTTTAACCGGCTCGATAACCGCCATCGCACGCGGTGCGTTCTCGTTGAGATCTTCACGGATGCAGGCTTCAAGTGCAGCCATTTCTACCGTGTTGTCCTGCTTGGTCACACCGATGCGCTTACAGAACTCGCGAACGGCAGCAGGCGTGTAGCCACGACGACGCAGGCCGGAGATAGTCGGCATACGCGGATCGTCCCAGCCTTCTACCAGCTTGTCGGTCACCAGCAGGTTGAGCTTGCGCTTGGACATCACCGTGTATTCCAGATTCAGGCGCGAAAACTCATACTGGCGCGGATGCGTCGGGATGGTGATGTTATCCAGCACCCAGTCGTACAGGCGACGGTTGTCCTGGAACTCCAGCGTACACAGTGAGTGAGTAATGCCTTCCAGCGCATCGGAAATGCAGTGAGTGAAGTCGTACATCGGGTAGATGCACCACTTGCTGCCGGTCTGGTGGTGATCGGCAAACTTAATGCGGTAGATAACCGGATCGCGCAGCACGATAAACGGTGATGCCATATCGATTTTGGCACGCAGGCAGGCGCTGCCCTCGGCAAATTCACCGTTGCGCATTTTCTCAAATAGCGCCAGGTTCTCTTCAACCGTGCGGTCGCGATACGGGCTATGCTTACCAGGCTCTGTCAGCGTACCGCGATATTCGCGAATCTGCTCCGGTGACAGTTCATCGACGTAAGCCAGGCCTTTGTTAATCAGCTCAATAGCATAGGCATGCAGTTGGTCAAAATAGTCTGATGAGTACCGTACATTGCCGGTCCAGTGGAAACCCAGCCATTCAACGTCATGCTTAATGGAATCCACGTACTCGATATCTTCTTTAACCGGGTTCGTGTCATCAAAACGCAGGTTGCACTCACCTTTATAGTCCTGAGCAATGCCAAAGTTCAGGCAGATGGACTTGGCGTGGCCGATGTGCAGGTAGCCATTCGGCTCAGGCGGGAAACGGGTATGCACGGAGTTGTGCTTACCGCTGGCCAGATCTTCATCAATAATCTGGCGAATAAAATTGGTTGGGCGGGCTTCAGCCTCACTCATCTCAAATACCTCAAAGCGTGTCAAACGGTTTGCCGCACATGATCGTACAAGCCGTGCGTGGACACAACCTTTAGTTACAGAAAATCACACGTCCCGTCAGGGAATAAAAAAGCGGCCGGGGATTAACCCGGCCGCTAAAGGCGAAGCACTCAGGAGAGATTATTTGCCTTTAATTTCATACAGTGGCGTTTGCCCTGCAACGACAGTACCGCTGGCTTTAACCACCAGACCGCCGAAGTCATCGATGTTGCTGCAAACGACCGGGCTAATCATTGAGCGCGCATTCGCGTTCAGGAAGTCCAGATCCATTTCCAGCACCGGCTGGCCCGCCACAACCTCAGCGCCCTCTTCAACCAGGCGAGTAAAGCCTTTACCACCCAGTGCAACGGTATCAATGCCCATGTGAACAACGATTTCCGCACCTTCAGCCGTTTCAAGGCAGAATGCATGGTTAGTATTGAAGATTTTCACCACGGTTCCAGCAGCCGGAGAGACCACCGTTTTGTCGGTCGGCTTCACGGCAACACCGTCACCTACAGCCTTGCTCGCAAACGCTTCGTCCGGCACTTCATCGAGCGCTACCGTCTCACCCGTAACCGGGGAAACCAGCGTGACCAGCGTCGGCTTGGTGCTGTTAGGTACAGCCTGCGCTTTTACGGCAGCGGCTGGTGCTGCTTCTGCAGGTGCCGCATCGACATGACCGACAGTTTTCATGTTGTTGGCGATTTTCTCTGCCACAAAGCCAACAATAATCTGTACGCTGGTTTTGTTCAGGCGGATAACGCCGCTTGCGCCCAGGCGTTTAGCCAGTGCGTCATTCACAATAGAGGAGTCTTTAACGTTCAGACGCAGACGCGTGATACAGGCGTCGATACCGGTCAGGTTGTCAGAACCACCGATTGCCGCAATGTACTGACGCGCCAGCTGTGGGATGTCCTGCTCGCCAGAGCCGGTCACGTTGCCGCTCAGGTTCTTGTCTTCACCATCGGCTTCGCTACCGGCAACAGCCAGCTCGCGACCCGGGGTCATCATGTTGAATTTGGTGATAGCGAAGCGGAACACCACATAGTAGATAACGAAGAACACCAGGCCCTGCGGAATCAGCATATACCACTGAGTCGCCAGCGGGTTACGAGTGGACAGCACAAGGTCAACCAGACCGGCACTGAAGCCAAAGCCCGCAATCCACTGCATGCTTGCCGCGATGAATACGGAGATACCCGTCAGGATGGCGTGAATCACATACAGCGCCGGAGCCACGAACATGAAGGAGAATTCCAGCGGTTCAGTGATACCTGTGAAGAACGCCGCAAACGCGCCCGCCATCATGATACCCAGCACTTTGGCTTTGTTTTCAGGACGCGCACACTGGTAAATCGCCAGCGCCGCACCCGGCAGACCGAACATCATAATCGGGAAGAAGCCTGCCTGATAACGACCGGTGATACCCACTTCTGCCGTACCCGCTGCCAGAGACTGCGCGCCGCCCAGGAAGTTCGGGATATCGTTAATGCCCGCAACGTCGAACCAGAACACGGAGTTCAGCGCGTGATGCAGGCCAACCGGAATCAGCAGACGGTTAAAGAAGGCATAGACGCCCGCACCGACGGAACCCATTTTCTGAATGGCTTCACCGAAGTGCACCAGACCATCATAAATAACCGGCCAGACAATCATCAGCAGGAACGCGACGATAATCATGACAAAAGAGGTCAGGATAGGCACCAGACGGCGGCCGCTGAAGAAAGACAGCGCCTTCGGTAATTCTACGCTACTAAAGCGATTGTAGAGTTCGGCGGAGATGATACCCACCATGATACCGATGAACTGGTTCTGAATTTTACCAAACGCTGCCGGTACCTGGTCGGCCGGAATGTGTTTGATCATGGAAACCGCCGCTGGAGAACACAGCGTGGTCAGGACAAGGAAACCGACAAAACCGGTCAGCGCCGCGGCGCCATCTTTATCTTTGGACATACCGTAAGCCACACCGATGGCAAACAGTACAGACATGTTGTCGATAATGGCAGAGCCAGACTTGATAAAGAACGCAGCAAGTGCGCTATCTCCACCCCAGCCTACCGGATCAATCCAGTAACCGACACCCATCAGGATGGCCGCTGCTGGCAATGTAGCCACCGGCACCATGAGTGCGCGGCCTACGCGCTGTAAATAACCTAGAATACTCACTTTATTCCCCCTATGAGACCCCGAGATGAAGAGTCGAAGCACTGTTTTTATAGTGTGGTCAAACATGACCCTGCGGCAACGTATCACATCACTCCAGGAGTGTGTGAAAAATTAATTCGTATCGCAAATTAAACGCGTATTTTTTGTGATTATAGTCACCAAATATCTCGCCTCCTCATGCCTTTCACTGGCTATCCACAAAAACTTATTTTATAGTTCAAAATAATCAAGACGGATTCAGTACGCTTGTCTGGAACTGCGTTACGCTTAATCCAGTATAAACGGCACGTCCGGGAACCATTTTTAACGTCAATTTTAAGAGGTGTATGATGAGACTGATTCCTCTGGCTACGGCACAGCAGGTTGGTAAATGGGCAGCTCGCCACATTGTTAATCGTATTAATGCGTTCAAGCCGACTGCGGATCGTCCTTTCGTGCTGGGCCTGCCGACCGGCGGTACCCCACTCGAAGCCTACAAGGCGCTGGTTGAGATGCACAAAGCAGGCCAGGTTAGCTTTAAACACGTTGTTACCTTTAATATGGACGAGTACGTTGGCCTGCCTCAGGAGCATCCGGAAAGCTACCATAGCTTCATGCACCGCAACTTCTTTGATCACGTCGATATTCAGGCAGAAAACATCAACCTGCTCAACGGTAACGCACCGGATGTTGATGAAGAGTGCCGTCGTTATGAAGAAAAAATCCGCTCTTATGGCAAAATTAACCTGTTCATGGGCGGCGTAGGCAACGATGGCCACATCGCGTTCAACGAACCGGCTTCTTCACTGGCCTCCCGTACCCGCATTAAAACGCTGACGCACGACACGCGTATCGCTAACTCCCGCTTCTTTGGCGGCGACGTAAGCCAGGTGCCGAAATATGCGCTGACCGTAGGTGTGGGTACGCTGCTCGACGCGGAAGAAGTGATGATTCTGGTGCTGGGCAACGTGAAGGCGCAGGCGCTGCAGGCGGCCGTTGAAGGCAACGTGAATCACATGTGGACCATCAGCTGTCTGCAACTGCACCCGAAAGCGGTTGTTGTGTGTGATGAGCCGTCCACGATGGAACTTAAGGTCAAAACGCTCAAGTACTTCAACGAACTCGAAGCGGAAAACATCAAAGGCCTGTAAGCACGTTTTTTAATCCGGGGAGATAATTATGTATGCATTAACCCACGGCCGTATTTATACCGGCCATGACGTTCTGGACGGGCACGCGGTTGTGATTGCCGATGGCCTGATTGACCGCGTTTGTCCGGTTGGCGAGCTACCGCCAGGCATCGAAACGCGTGATTTGGGTGGTGCAATTATTGCCCCGGGTTTTATTGATGTGCAGCTTAACGGCTGCGGCGGCGTGCAGTTTAACGACACCGCCGACGCCGTCACGGTAGACACGCTGGAAATCATGCAAAAGGCTAATGAGAAATCGGGCTGCACCAGCTATCTGCCCACGCTCATTACCTGCAGCGATGAGCTGATGATGCAGGGCGTGCGCGTCATGCGCGAATACCTCGCAAAACACCAGAACCAGGCACTGGGCCTGCATCTTGAAGGTCCGTGGCTGAACCCGGTGAAAAAAGGCACTCATAACCCGGCTTACATCCGCAAACCTGAAGCCACACTGGTCGACTTCCTGTGCCAGAACGCCGATGTCATCACCAAAATTACGCTGGCACCGGAAATGGTGGAGCCAGAGGTGATTCGCAAACTGGTTGCCGCTGGCATCATCGTCTCTGCGGGTCACTCCAACGCGACAGTCAATGAAGCAAAACGCGGCTTTCGTGCAGGTATTCGTTTTGCTACCCATCTTTATAATGCCATGCCTTATATCAGCGGTCGTGAACCGGGTCTTGCAGGTGCAATTTTTGATGAGCCTGATCTGTACTGCGGTATCATTGCTGACGGCCTGCATGTGGATTACGCCAACGTACGCAATGCCAAACGCCTTAAAGGCGACAAACTGTGCCTGGTGACCGATGCCACCGCGCCGGCTGGTGCCAACATTGACAAGTTCATTTTTGCCGGTAAAACAATATACTACCGCGATGGACTGTGTGTGGACGAAAATGGCACGCTCAGCGGTTCTGCGCTCACAATGATAGAAGGCGTGCAGAATCTGGTTGAGCACGTTAACGTAGCGATGGACGAAGCGCTGCGTATGGCCACACTCTACCCTGCCCGCGCAATGGGTGTAGAAAAAACCCTGGGTACCATTGAGGCAGGAAAAGTGGCGAACCTCACCGCTTTTACGCACAACTACAACATCATCAAGACCATCGTGAACGGTAACGAGGTCGCAATCGGGTAAAAAAATACATGACGACTGGTGGACAGGCTCAAATTGGTAATGTCGATCTGGTAAAGCAAATTAACGGGGCTGCGGTTTATCGCCTGATAGACCAACATGGCCCGATATCACGTATCCAGATTGCCGAACAAAGCCAGCTCGCCCCCGCCAGCGTCACAAAAATTACCCGCCAGCTGATCGAGCGCGGCTTGATTAAAGAGGTCGATCAGCAGGCTTCCACCGGCGGCAGACGCGCCATTTCTATTATTACCGAAACCCGCAATTTTCAGGCGATAGGCGTACGCCTTGGGCGTTACGACGCCACGCTGACGCTATTTGATCTCAGCGCGCGCGCGCTGGTTGAGCAACATTACCCACTGCCGCAGCGCAGTCAGGAAAGCCTGGAACAGGCACTGCTTGATGCCATTGCCCACTTTCTCGATACCTGCCAGCGCAAACTGCGCGAGCTTATTGCCATCTCGGTGATTCTGCCGGGGCTGGTTGAGCCTGACACCGGCGTCGTGCGCTACATGCCGCATATTGAAGTCAATAACTGGCCGCTGGTGGAAAGGCTTGAGCAGCGCTTCAACCTCACCAGCTTTGTCGGTCACGATATCCGCAGCATGGCGCTGGCTGAGCACTATTTTGGGTCAACCCAGGACTGTGAAGACGCCATTCTGGTGCGTGTGCACCGCGGTACCGGCGCGGGGATATTATCCAATGGCAAAATCTTCCTCGGACGTAACGGCAACGTGGGTGAAATTGGCCATATTCAGGTCGATCCGCTCGGTGAGCGCTGCCACTGCGGTAACTTCGGCTGTCTGGAAACCATTGCCGCCAACGCAGCCATTGAACAGCGCGTGCGCCATCTGCTGGACCAGGGCTACCAGAGCCGGCTTACCGCCGAGACCTGCGATATTCGCCATATTTGCAAAGCCGCCAATAAGGGCGATCCGCTGGCAAGTGAAGTCATCGAATACGTTGGCCGTCACCTGGGCAAAGCCATCGCGATTGCCATTAACCTGTTTAACCCGCAGAAGGTGGTGATTGCCGGTGAAATCACCGAGGCCGAGCGCGTGCTGCTGCCTGCTATCGGCAACTGTATTAACTCCCAGGCGCTACAGGCGTTTCGTAAAAATCTGCCTGTAGTCTGCTCACGCCTTAACGACCGTTCGGCTATTGGCGCTTTCGCGCTGGTCAAACGCGCTATGCTTAACGGCATGCTGTTACAGCGGTTGCTTGGCGAATCTGCCCACTGATCCTGCGCGCCAGCATCACACCTTGTGTGTGCAGGTGTTTTCTTTTCCGCTTGCGGTTATTACCCTAAGCGCTTCCTGAGCTATACGACCGACCTATGACAATTAAAAACATCATCTGCGATATTGACGGCGTGCTGATGCACGACAACGTTGCCATTCCAGGCGCAGCACAGTTCATCACAGGCATTATGGAAAAAGGCCTGCCGCTGGTTCTGTTGACTAACTACCCGTCACAAACCGGCCAGGACCTGGCAAACCGCTTTGCTACGGCGGGCATCGACGTGCCAGACAGCGTCTTTTATACCTCAGCGATGGCCACCGCCGATTTTCTGCGTCGCCAGGAAGGTAAAAAAGCCTACGTGGTGGGAGAAGGTGCACTGATTCACGAGCTTTATAAAGCCGGATTTACCATCACCGACGTGAACCCTGACTTTGTTATTGTCGGTGAAACCCGCTCCTATAACTGGGAGATGATGCATAAGGCGGCATTCTTTGTGGCTAACGGCGCGCGCTTTATCGCCACTAATCCGGATACCCACGGCCACAGCTACTACCCCGCCTGCGGTGCCCTGTGCGCCGGTATTGAAAAAATCTCCGGACGGGCGCCATTCTACGTGGGCAAGCCCAGCCCGTGGATAATCCGCTCGGCGCTTAACAAAATGCAGGCGCACTCAGAAGAAACCGTCATTGTGGGTGACAATCTGCGTACCGATATTCTGGCAGGCTTCCAGGCCGGGCTGGAAACCATTCTGGTGCTCTCCGGCGTATCGACCCTGAATGATATTGATGATATGCCTTTCCGCCCGACCTGGATTTACCCATCGGTTGCCGAAATCGACGTTATCTGATTCTCTGCGCCACGCCGCCCGGCGTGGCCCTGCATTCAATAAAACCGCCATAAAATTAACGAATCGTCAATTATTACGGCTATTCGGTAAGCATTTTTCAGCATTCAACAACTGCTATTACTCTTTTTGTCATCCACCCGGTAAATTGCTTGCATTGCCTGGGGCAGTTACGGCATTTTCATAGGCACGACAACGAAACACCGTCACCGGGCGGGTACAACGGAGTAAGCTATGTGTTCTATTTTTGGCGTGCTGGATATCAAAACCGACGCGGGTGAACTGCGTAAAAAAGCACTCGAACTGTCTCGCCTGATGCGCCACCGCGGCCCGGACTGGTCCGGCATTTACGCCAGCGACAAGGCCATTCTCGCCCACGAGCGCCTGTCTATTGTTGATGTCAACGCAGGCGCACAGCCGCTGTATAACGAAAAGAAAACCCACGCGCTGGCAGTTAACGGCGAAATCTATAACCACCAGGCGCTGCGTGCCGAATACGCTGACCGCTATGCCTTCCAGACCGGCTCCGACTGCGAGGTTATCCTTGCGCTCTACCAGGAGAAAGGGCCGGAGTTTCTCGATGAACTACAGGGCATGTTCGCCTTCGTACTTTACGACAGCGAAAAGGACGCCTGGCTGATTGGCCGTGACCACATCGGCATTATTCCGCTGTATATGGGTTACGACGAGCACGGCAATATGTACGTGGCCTCTGAAATGAAAGCGCTCACGCCAGTGTGCCGCAGCATTAAAGAATTCCCGCCAGGAAGCTACCTGTGGAGCCAGGACGGTGAAATTCGCCGCTACTGGCAGCGCGACTGGTTTGAGTACGACGCGGTTGAGAACAACGAAACCGATAAAAACGCGCTGCGCGTCGCGCTGGAAGAGGCGGTAAAAAGCCACCTGATGTCAGATGTGCCTTACGGTGTGCTGCTGTCTGGCGGCCTGGATTCGTCGATTATCTCTGCCATTACCAAAAAGTTCGCCGCACGCCGCGTAGAAGATGACGAGCGCAGCGAGGCCTGGTGGCCGCAACTGCACTCGTTTGCCGTCGGGCTTGAAGGCTCACCGGACCTCAAAGCCGCTCAGGAAGTGGCAAACCACCTCGGCACAGTGCATCACGAAATTCACTTTACGGTGCAGGAAGGGCTGGATGCGATTCGCGATGTGATTTATCACATCGAAACCTATGACGTAACCACCATCCGCGCATCAACGCCGATGTACCTGATGTCGCGCAAAATTAAAGCGATGGGCATCAAAATGGTGCTCTCCGGTGAGGGTTCGGATGAAGTCTTCGGCGGCTACCTCTATTTCCATAAAGCCCCGGACGCGAAAGAACTGCATGAAGAAACCGTGCGCAAGCTGCTGGCGCTGCATATGTTTGACTGCGCTCGTGCCAACAAAGCCATGTCTGCCTGGGGCGTGGAAGCCCGCGTGCCGTTCCTTGATAAGAAATTCCTCGACGTGGCGATGCGCATCAACCCGCGCGACAAAATGTGCGGCAACGGCAAGATGGAAAAGCACGTTCTGCGCGAATGCTTTGAATCTTACCTGCCCGCGAGCGTTGCCTGGCGCCAGAAAGAGCAGTTCTCTGACGGCGTAGGCTACAGCTGGATTGATACGCTCAAAGAAGTGGCGGCCCAGCAGGTCAGCGACCAGCAGCTTGAAACCGCGCATTTTCGCTTCCCGTACAACACGCCTGGCTCCAAAGAAGGCTACCTGTATCGCGAAATTTTTGAGGAGTTGTTCCCGGTCCCGAGTGCCGCCGAGTGCGTGCCGGGTGGCCCGTCGGTTGCCTGTTCGTCTGCTAAAGCGATTGAATGGGATGAATCCTTCAAAAACATGAACGATCCGTCAGGCCGCGCGGTAGGCGTTCACCAGGATGCTTATCAGTAAGTCTCAACAGACGTCAAACGAACGGGTCAGCGATGGCCCGTTTTTTATTTGCCGCGGCCAGGTAAGCCCCTGGCGCAAAGTTGTTGTTTCTGCGGTTGTTGGCGAGAATTCAACCAAGCTGTTCGCAAGCTAGTCAAACAAACCGGAGGGGCCGCTTTGTGGTAAAAAACTAGTTGACGCTGCCAGGACAGATACGCATAATGCGCCCCGCAACGCCGATAAGGTAACGCGAAAAAGAGGGCTACGTAGCTCAGTTGGTTAGAGCACATCACTCATAATGATGGGGTCACAGGTTCGAATCCCGTCGTAGCCACCATCTTTTTGCGGGAGTGGCGAAATTGGTAGACGCACCAGATTTAGGTTCTGGCGCCGCAAGGTGTGCGAGTTCAAGTCTCGCCTCCCGCACCATTTCCCTTAGACGTTGCCGGATGGGGTATCGCCAAGCGGTAAGGCACCGGTTTTTGATACCGGCATTCCCTGGTTCGAATCCAGGTACCCCAGCCATTTTTTTATGATAATCGCGCTTGCGGTTATCCGTCACTGACGCAACGTCTACTGCGTTCATTGACAGCGCTTTAAGTTGGGGTGTCGCCAAGCGGTAAGGCACTGGATTCTGATTCCAGCATTCCGGGGTTCGAATCCCTGCACCCCAGCCACTTCTGGCTACGTAGCTCAGTTGGTTAGAGCACATCACTCATAATGATGGGGTCACAGGTTCGAATCCCGTCGTAGCCACCATACTTAAGGCATCGTTTTTAACGGTGTTTATAATCAGTAAAAGACACTATTGGGGTGTCGCCAAGCGGTAAGGCACCGGATTCTGATTCCGGCATTCCGGGGTTCGAATCCCTGCACCCCAGCCAAATTTGAGCAGTTGCACTGAAAAGTGCCCATAAAAAGACACTGTTGGGGTGTCGCCAAGCGGTAAGGCACCGGATTCTGATTCCGGCATTCCGGGGTTCGAATCCCTGCACCCCAGCCACTTATCAGAAAGGCCCGCGCAAGCGGGCCTTTTTGTTATGTGCTTCTACTACGTTGTCAGGTGCCTCTGCTGCATTTCAGAGATGAAAAAAGGGCTGATGCCCCTTTCTCATTCATCGCCTTTCACCAGCGCCTTATCATAGTCCCAGCGCATACTTCAGCGCCTGGCGCTTGAGTGCACCCGCGCGTTGGGCCGCCATCAGCCCCAGATTGCGCAGCACGCGCACCGGGCCAAGGTCATTACTAAAGCCGCTGCAAAACAGATCCATCCCACTTTGCATCACGTAGTTATCCGGCATGCGTCGGTTCTGGTAACGCTTAAGTACTGGCTGACTGCTCAAGTCTTCACCACGTTCGCGTGCGTTGCCGAGGATCTCCAGCAGTGCCTGAGCATCGCGATAGCCCAGGTTCACGCCCTGCCCGGCCAGCGGGTGAATGGTATGTGCCGCATCTCCCACCAGCGCCAGCCCGGATTGCACATAGCGCAGCGCATGGCGGCGGGTAAGTGGGAATGCACCGCTGGCAACCGGCGTTACTTCCCCCAGGCGCATCGGGAAGGTTGAGGCAATGGCACTTTTCAACTGCGGCAGGGTCATCGTCTGAAGCTTACGAATACGCGCTGGTGTGTCGTACCACACCAGTGACGCCCAGTTATCAAATAAAGGAAGAAACGCGTGTGGTCCATTTGGCGTAAAGTGCTGCCAGGTGCTGTCGCCAGGCACATTCTCGCACTGCACGGTTATCAGCATGCATGCCTGACGGTACTGCCAGGCGTGAGTACCGATGCCCGCCCATTCGCGTACTCGTGAACTGGCACCATCGGCCCCAACGACCAGCTGCGCGCGTAACACGTCACCATTGTCGAACACCAGCACGTGACCGTCGTCACTGGCCTGCATGGCCGTTAATGTTGCCGGGCAACGCAGTTGCACCTGCGGATGCGCCTGGAGCGCCTGCCACAGCGCACGCTGCAACACGGCGTTTTCAACCATAAAACCCAGTTCAGGCAGCTTCAGCTCCTGAGCGTCAAACACCACATGGGCGTTTTCCCACTCCCAGGTTTCCAGCCGCCGATAGGGATGACAACGCATGGCGCGCACCGCGGACCATACGCCAAGCGATTTCAGCAAATCCACCGACGCACGGCTGATGGCTGAAATCCGCACGTCCGGCGGCGCGCTGGCATCAAACACCGCCGGTGCCTCATGCTCCACCACCGCCACCTGAAATCCGCGCTGTGCCAGCCCCAGAGCTACCGCCGCGCCAACCATCCCACCGCCAACAACGGCCACCTCAATGGATTGATTTGTCATCATCATTTTTCCTTAACCCGCAGTTCCTTCAGTTTACCGGATTTTTTCGCGCCGTGCGGCAGACGCGCTCTACTGGTCACGAACCCGCCAAAGCATTACAATACGCGCCCTGCATTCCTTGTATGACGTAAGCCAGACCAATGACAAAGAAATTACACATCAAAACCTGGGGCTGTCAGATGAACGAATACGATTCATCTAAGATGGCAGACCTGCTGGAAACCACCCACGGTTTCACTCTGACCGAGGTGGCAGAAGACGCGGATGTCCTGCTGCTTAATACCTGCTCAATTCGTGAGAAGGCCCAGGAAAAGGTGTTCCACCAGTTAGGTCGCTGGAAATTACTCAAGGAAAAGAATCCGGAGCTGATTATTGGCGTCGGCGGTTGTGTTGCCTCTCAGGAAGGTGAGCACATCCGCGAGCGCGCCCGCTATGTGGACATTATTTTTGGGCCACAAACGCTGCACCGCCTGCCGGAGATGATAAACCGCGTCAGCGGCGAGCGCAGCCCGGTGATTGACGTAAGCTTCCCGGAAATCGAGAAATTCGATCGCCTGCCGGAGCCTCGCGCCGAAGGGCCGACCGCGTTCGTGTCTATCATGGAAGGCTGCAACAAATACTGCACCTACTGCGTGGTGCCCTACACTCGCGGTGAGGAAGTGAGCCGCCCAAGCGACGACGTCCTGCTGGAAATCGCCCAGCTCGCCGCTCAGGGCGTGCGCGAAGTGAACCTGCTTGGCCAGAATGTTAACGCGTATCGCGGCGCCACCTTTGATGACGGCGTCTGTACCTTTGCCGAACTGCTGCGCCTTGTCGCGGCCATCGACGGCATCGACCGCATCCGCTTTACCACCAGCCACCCGATTGAGTTTACTGACGACATCATCGAGGTCTACCGCGATACGCCAGAGCTGGTGAGCTTCCTGCATTTGCCGGTGCAAAGCGGTTCCGACCGCGTGCTGAACATGATGGGCCGCACCCACACCGCGCTGGAATACAAAGCGATTATCCGCAAGCTGCTGGTTGCACGTCCTGACCTGCAAATTAGCTCTGACTTTATCGTTGGCTTCCCAGGCGAAACCACCCAGGACTTTGAGCAAACCATGAAGCTCATCGCTGATGTGAACTTCGACATGAGCTTTAGCTTTATCTTCTCTGCGCGCCCCGGTACGCCGGCCGCCGATATGGTAGATGATGTCGCAGAAGAAGAGAAAAAGCAGCGCCTGTACATTTTGCAGGAGCGTATCAACCAACAGGCGATGGCCTGGAGTCGCCGTATGCTCGGCACCACCCAGCGCATCCTGGTGGAAGGCACGTCACGTAAGAGCATTATGGAACTGTCAGGACGCACCGAAAATAACCGCGTGGTTAACTTCGAAGGTTCGCCGGATATGATTGGCAAATTTGTTGATGTCGAAATCGTCGATGTCTTCCCGAACTCGCTGCGCGGTAAAGTGGTGCGTACCGAGGACGAAATGGGCCTGCGCGTCACCGAGTCGCCGCAATCCGTTATTGCCCGCACCCGCAAAGAGAACGACATCGGCGTTGGAATCTATCAGCCCTGATGCCCCTTTCCCCGCCAGCGGAACGTGCCTCGCACGGGCCGCTGGCGTTTGCAGTCGTAAGACTTGCATTCCTGGACCACCGCCCAGATATTGATCTTTTACCGTCAAATTCGTCGTGAGACCTGAGCGTCAGGCGCTATTATTCATCTGAAAGCCCCTGCATGAGGTAAAGAGGACCCGTTTGAATATCGAAACCCGTGAAATCACCCTGGAGCCAGCAGACAACGCCCGTCTGTTGAGCCTGTGCGGACCGTTTGATGACAACATCAAACAACTGGAGCGTCGACTGGGCATTGAAATCAGCCGCCGTGATAACCAATTTAAACTCACCGGACGGCAGCTTAGCGTCAGTGCCGCCACGGATATTTTGCGCCATCTGTACGTTGATACCGCGCCGATGCGCGGGCAAATTCAGGATATCGACCCTGAGCAAATCCACCTCGCCATTAAAGAGTTCCGCGTGCTGGAGCAGGCGGCAGAAAGCGTTCCGGATTACGGCAAAGCGGTCAACATCAAGACCAAGCGTGGCGTAATCAAACCACGCACGCCAAACCAGGCGCAGTACATCGCCCATATCCTCGACCACGACATCACCTTCGGGGTCGGCCCTGCGGGGACCGGTAAAACCTACCTCGCGGTGGCAGCGGCGGTAGACGCACTGGAGCGCCAGGAAATTCGCCGCATTCTGCTCACCCGCCCGGCGGTGGAAGCCGGTGAGAAGCTCGGCTTTCTGCCAGGCGACCTGAGCCAGAAGGTGGACCCTTACCTGCGCCCACTCTATGACGCCCTGTTTGAAATGCTGGGCTTTGAGCGCGTTGAAAAACTCATTGAGCGCAACGTGATTGAAGTAGCGCCGCTGGCGTACATGCGCGGGCGCACGCTCAACGATGCCTTTATCATTCTCGACGAAAGTCAGAACACCACTATCGAGCAGATGAAGATGTTCCTCACCCGCATTGGCTTTAACTCCAAAGCGGTGATCACCGGCGACATCACGCAGATTGACCTACCGCGCAGCACCAAATCTGGCCTGCGCCATGCCATCGAAGTGCTGGCAAACGTTGAGGAAATCAGCTTCAACTTCTTCCACAGCGAAGACGTGGTGCGCCACCCGGTGGTAGCCCGTATCGTGACCGCCTATGAGGCGTGGGAAGCGGCGGACCAGAAGCGTAGAGCCGAGGTGGCTGCCGAACGCAAGCGTGACGCAATGGCCGACAGCATCCAGGAGAGCAAATGAGCCAGGTGATTCTTGATTTACAACTGGCCTGTGAAAGCGAAACAGGGCTTCCGAACGAAGCGCTGTTTCAGCGCTGGCTTGATGCGGCGGTTATCCCGTTTCAGGAAGACGCCGAAGTCACGGTACGCCTGGTTGATGAGCCCGAAAGCCATGAGCTGAACCTGACGTATCGTGGCAAAGACAAGTCAACCAACGTGCTCTCCTTTCCGTTTGAAGCCCCACCAGGCATCGAACTGCCGCTGTTAGGCGACCTGGTGATTTGTCGCCAGGTGGTGGAGCAGGAAGCGCAGGAGCAAGGCAAGCCGCTCGAAGCACACTGGGCGCACATGGTAGTGCACGGCAGCCTGCATCTGCTGGGCTATGACCATATCGAAGACGACGAAGCCGAAGAGATGGAAGCGCTGGAAACAGAGATAATGCTTGCTCTTGGTTACGCTGACCCGTACATTGCCGAGAAAGAGTAGCCTGTGCGGCGGCATCAGGCCGCACAGGTACAATATACCGCCGCAGCGTGCGTTTACCCGCCGCGGCAGTACATAAACTAACAAGAGACCCAACCCCTTACGCCATGAGCGACGACAATTCTCACAGTAGCGACACCTCCACTAAAAAGGGTTTTTTCTCCCTTATTCTCAGCCAGCTTTTCCACGGTGAACCGAAAAACCGCGACGAACTGCTGGAGCTAATCCGTGATTCTGAACAGAACGAGCTTATCGACCAGGATACCCGCGATATGCTTGAAGGGGTAATGGATATCGCCGACCAGCGCGTGCGCGATATCATGATCCCACGTTCACAGATGGTAACCCTTAAGCGCAACCAGAGCCTGGACGAATGCCTTGATGTCATCATCGAGTCTGCCCACTCTCGCTTCCCGGTTATCAGCGAAGATAAAGATCACATTGAAGGGATTCTGATGGCGAAAGATCTGCTGCCGTTTATGCGCAGCGATGCCGAGCCGTTTAGCATGGAAAAAGTGTTGCGCCCGGCGGTGGTTGTGCCGGAGAGCAAACGCGTGGACCGCATGCTCAAAGAGTTCCGCTCCCAGCGTTACCACATGGCGATTGTCATCGACGAGTTCGGCGGCGTTTCCGGCCTTGTGACCATTGAAGATATTCTTGAACTTATCGTCGGCGAAATCGAAGATGAGTACGACGAAGAAGATGATATTGAATTCCGCCAGCTCAGCCGTCACACATGGACCGTGCGTGCGTTGGCGCCTATTGAAGATTTTAACGATACCTTTGGCACCCACTTCAGCGATGAAGAAGTAGACACCATCGGCGGTTTGGTGATGCAGGCCTTCGGCCACCTGCCAGCGCGCGGTGAAGCCATTGAGATAGACGGCTACCAGTTTAAGGTGGCGATGGCCGACAGCCGACGCATTATTCAGGTTCACGTCAAACTGCCGGATGATTCGCCGCCACCTAAACTGGAAGAATAACGCAATGGAGCTTCGCTCACTGCTTCAACGCCAGCGCGCACGCCTGCTGCTGGCGCTTCTCTTCGGGGCCAGCGGAACGCTGGCCTTTTCGCCGTATGACTTCTGGCCCGCCGCCATTGTTGCACTGGCAGGCCTGCAAGGGCTGACCCTCAACCGCCGTCCGCTGCAAAGCGCCTGGATTGGCTTTTTCTGGGGGCTTGGTCTGTTTGGCACCGGCATTAACTGGGTCTACGTCAGCATTGCCCAGTTTGGCGGCATGCCCGGCTTTATTAATGTGTTTCTGGTGCTGCTGCTTGCAGCGTACCTGTCGCTCTACACCGGTCTCTTTGCAGGGCTATTAAGTCGCCTGTGGCCAAAAACCAGCGTCTGGCGTCTGGCCCTTGCCGCACCTGCGCTATGGCAGGTCACTGAATTCCTGCGCGGTTGGGTGCTGACCGGCTTCCCCTGGCTACAGTTTGGCTACAGCCAGATTGATGGTCCACTCAAAGGCATTGCCCCGCTGTTGGGCGTGGAAGCCATCAATTTCCTGCTGATGATTATCGCCGGACTCATTGTGCTGGCGTGCGTGAAGCGCTGCTGGCGTGCCGGACTGGTTGGCGTGCTGCTGCTGGCGCTACCGTGGCCGCTGCGTTATGTGCAGTGGTTCCAGCCGTTGAATGAGCGCACCATTAACGTGAGTCTGGTACAGGGCAACATTCCTCAATCCATGAAGTGGGAAGAAGGACAACTGCTCAATACGCTGCGCATTTATCTTGATAAAACCCAGCCAGTGCTCGGCCAGTCGCAGCTGATTATCTGGCCGGAGTCAGCCATCCCTGACCTTGAAATTAACCAACAGCGTTTTCTGACCTCGCTGGACGGCATGTTGCGCGAGCGCAACAGCGCCATGATAACCGGCATCGTCGATGCGCGCCGTAACGACCAGAACCGTTACGATACTTACAACAGCATTATCACGCTGGGTGAAGGCAGTCCGTACAGCTATAGCTCGAAAGACCGCTACAACAAAAACCACCTGGTGCCGTTTGGCGAGTTCGTGCCGCTGGAAAGCATTCTGCGCCCGCTGGCCCCGTTCTTTGACCTGCCGATGTCGTCTTTCAGCCGCGGCCCGCGCGTGCAGCCTCAGCTGGAAACACGCGGCATGAAGCTCACTGCCGCTATCTGTTATGAAATCATTCTTGGCGAGCAGGTCAGGGACAACTTCCGCCCCGACACAGATTTCCTGCTCACTATCTCCAATGACGCCTGGTTTGGTCACTCTATTGGCCCGTGGCAGCACTTCCAGATGGCGCGCATGCGTGCACTGGAACTGGCACGCCCGCTTTTGCGCAGCACCAACAACGGGGTTACGGCCATTATTGCCCCTGACGGCAGCGTGCAGAAGATGCTGCCACAGTTCACCCGCGACGTGCTGAGTGCACAGGTGACACCTACCCGCGGGCTTACGCCTTATGCATACGTGGGCGCCTGGCCGGTGTGGATACTCTCACTGCTGTTCGGTGCAAGTGCGCTATTTCTAAGCCGCCGCACGCCTCGCTAAACCTCTCCCACGCCTCTTCACCCGAAGGGGCGTCAGATTACTGACAAAGAAGGAAAAACGGGGTTTTTCCTTCTTTGTGGTGAGCAGGCGAAAATCAATGAATTGATTTTCCTTATTTTTTATTAGGTGACATCCATCCTGTCTGCGACAGGATGAGGTTTACCATCAGCCTCACGCCCCTTCACCCGAAGGGGCGTTTTCTTCTTCACCGCTGGCACAGCTTTTGCAAAACATCGCCTGATGATGCGGCAATGCTGCAGCAGCTGAGCGAGTCGTGAGCATTGCGCACCAGAACGCACCCTGCTGTGCACACTTACAGTGCAGCCGCCGCCCGTTGCCTCATAACGGTGCGGCACTCCTCGCAAAAACAAACAAATAATTAGCAAATTACCGACAGTAAACCAGGCTAAATGATGACTGGCTGGCCGCGGTTTTTAAGCCCGCGCCAACACAACAACAACAAACAGCACACATGAGTATCAGCGCCCTCTGGCGCGAGGATAAGGAGTGGATATGCAATTACGTACACTGACCACAGCACTACTGGCATTAGGCCTTGGCGCAAGCGCCTTTGCAGCAGAGCAACCCGCCACGCCGGATAGCGGCACGCTGGCTAAGATTGCTAAAAACGGCGTTATCGTGGTCGGCCATCGCGAATCATCGGTGCCTTTCTCGTATTACGACAACCAGCAAAAAGTAGTGGGCTATTCTCAGGACTACTCCAACGCCATTGTTGAAGCCATCAAGAAACAACTCAACAAGCCCGACCTGCAGGTCAAACTGATCCCTATCACCTCACAAAACCGTATTCCACTGCTGCAAAATGGCACTTACGATTTTGAATGCGGTTCCACCACCAACAACCTTGAGCGCCAGAAGCAGGCCGCCTTTTCTGACACGATTTTCGTCGTTGGCACCCGCCTGCTGGTGAAAAAAGGCAGCGACGTGAAAGACTTTGGCGATTTGAAAGGCAAAGCCGTGGTCGTCACCTCTGGTACCACCTCAGAAGTGCTGCTGCATAAGCTTAATGATGAGAAAAAACTCGATATGCGCATTATCAGCGCCAAAGACCACGGCGACTCGTTCCGCACGCTGGAAAGCGGCCGCGCGTACGGTTTTATGATGGATGACGCTCTGCTGGCTGGCGAGCGCGCCAAAGCGAAGAAACCGGATAACTGGGACATCGTTGGTACACCGCAGTCAAAAGAGGCCTACGGCTGCATGCTGCGCAAAGACGACCCGGCATTCAAAAAAGTGGTGGATGACACCATCGCGCAGATTCAGACCTCTGGCGAAGCGGCGAAATGGTTTGATAAATGGTTCAAAAACCCGATTCCACCGAAAAACCTCAACCTTAATTTTGCACTGTCGGACGACATGAAAGCCCTGTTCAAACAGCCTAACGATAAGGCGCTTAACTAAACGCCAGTGTTTTTTGATTGGGCGCCCGGACAGACAGCGCGGCAGGCGGCCGTTCCCCGCCCGCCGCGAAATCAGGCGTCTTATCAATATTCTGAGTGCCGCTATGCGCACTCAGTACCTGGCCCCGATACCCCGAATCACAGCATGCGTTAACCGGTCTGAATCAGGCTGGCCCGCGCACCGTGGTTCGCGTCATCCAGGGCCAGGCCTTTATTTTTCGGAGTATTTTTTATGTCTATAGACTGGAACTGGGGAATATTTCTGCAACCCGCGCCGTTTGGCAACACCACCTATCTGGGCTGGCTGTGGAGCGGTTTTCAGGTCACCGTCGCGCTTTCTGTCGCGGCCTGGATTATCGCCTTTCTGGTGGGGTCGCTGTTTGGCATCCTGCGCACCGTGCCCAACCGTTTTCTCTCCTCGCTGGGCACGCTGTACGTGGAGCTTTTTCGCAATGTACCGCTGATTGTGCAATTTTTTACCTGGTATCTGGTTATCCCGGAGCTTCTGCCGGAGAACCTCGGCATGTGGTTTAAAGCGGAGCTGGATCCTAATGTGCAGTTTTTTGTCTCCTCCATGCTGTGCCTGGGGCTTTTCACCGCCGCGCGCGTGTGCGAGCAGGTGCGCGCTGCTATCCAGTCGTTACCTCGCGGGCAGAAGAACGCCGCCCTGGCGATGGGCCTGACGTTACCGCAGGCATACCGCTATGTGCTGCTTCCTAACGCCTACCGCGTGATTGTGCCGCCGATGACCTCGGAAATGATGAACCTGGTGAAAAACTCCGCTATCGCCTCCACCATTGGTCTGGTGGATATGGCCGCACAGGCAGGCAAGCTGCTGGACTACTCGGCCCACGCCTGGGAGTCGTTCACTGCCATTACGCTCGCCTATGTACTGATTAACGCCTTCATCATGTTGATGATGCACCTGGTCGAGCGCAAAGTGCGCCTGCCTGGCAATATGGGGGGCAAATAATGTACGAATTTGACTGGAGTTCCATCGTCCCCTCGCTGCCGTACCTGATAAACGGCATGGTCATTACGCTCAAAATCACCGTGATTGCCATTGTTATCGGCATCATCTGGGGCACACTGCTGGCGGTGATGCGCCTGTCGAGCTTTAAGCCGTTAAGCTGGTTTGCCAGCGCCTACGTTAACGTCTTCCGTTCAGTGCCGCTGGTCATGGTGCTGCTGTGGTTTTATCTCATCGTCCCTGGCCTGTTACAACAGGTGCTTGGGCTGTCACCCAAAACCGATATTCGCCTCATTTCCGCAATGGTGGCGTTTTCGATGTTTGAAGCGGCCTATTACTCAGAAATTATCCGTGCCGGGATCCAGAGTATTTCGCGCGGGCAGTCCAGCGCCGCGCTGGCGCTGGGTATGACCCACTGGCAGTCAATGAAGCTCATCATCCTGCCGCAGGCGTTTCGCGCCATGGTGCCGCTGCTACTGACCCAGGGCATTGTGCTGTTTCAGGATACGTCGCTGGTGTACGTATTGAGCCTCGCGGACTTTTTCCGCACCGCCTCCACCATTGGCGAGCGCGACGGTACACAGGTCGAAATGATCCTGTTTGCCGGTGCTGTGTATTTCATTATTAGTCTTAGCGCCTCGCTGCTGGTCAGCTGGCTGAAGAAAAGGACCGTTTCATGATTTCCCTGAAAAACGTTTCAAAATGGTATGGCCACTTTCAGGTGCTGACAGACTGCTCCACGGCAGTCAAAAAAGGCGAAGTAGTGGTGGTGTGCGGTCCTTCCGGCTCCGGCAAATCAACGCTGATTAAAACCGTCAACGGCCTGGAGCCTGTGCAGCAGGGCGAGATTATCGTCAACGGCACCACGGTGACTGACAAGCGAACTAACCTTGCGCGCCTGCGCTCCCATGTTGGTATGGTGTTTCAACACTTTGAGTTGTTCCCGCACCTGTCGATTATTGAAAACCTGACGCTCGCGCAGGTGAAAGTGCTTAAGCGCAGCAAGGCCGAATCGCGCCAGAAGGGTCTTAAGCTGCTTGAGCGCGTGGGACTGTCGGCACACGCGGATAAATTCCCGGCACAACTCTCCGGCGGCCAGCAGCAGCGCGTGGCGATTGCCCGCGCGCTGTGCATGGACCCGGTAGCAATGCTGTTTGATGAGCCAACCTCGGCGCTCGACCCGGAGATGATAAACGAAGTGCTCGACGTAATGGTGGAGCTTGCACACGAAGGCATGACGATGATGGTGGTGACGCATGAGATGGGCTTTGCCCGCAAAGTGGCGAACCGGGTCATCTTTATGGATGAGGGCAAAATTGTTGAGGACTCTGACAAAGACGCCTTCTTTGACAACCCGCAGTCGCCGCGCGCCAAAGAGTTCCTTGCCAAAATCCTTCATTAACCGTTCGCGGGCCGCACAGGCCCGCATTTATCACGGCTCAAACGGACGGCGGTGAAACTGGGTATGCCCACATTTAGGGCACGGCGGCAGCACTTCCGGGGTATAAAACGCCTGGTGATAGTGACAGTTCTCACACACCAGGTTGCCAAGCCCCACCACCTCGCCGCTGTGATATACGCCATGGTGGTTTAAGTCCTGAAACACCTCGCGCCATTCCAGCTGGGTTTTATCGGTGATGTCCGCTAACTCCTGCCACAGGCTTTCTTTAATCACGCGCAGAAATACGCTGTCGCTTGCATCTTCATGGCTTTCGCCATAGCTGCGGGCAAACTCCTCAAGATCGCGGCGAACCGCGCGTGTCGTTTCCTCAACTTCTGTACGGGTTAACTCCCCTGCTTCTGATATCCGCTTGCGGGCGCTGGCCACCAGCGCATCAATGTCACGTTCGCCGTTTTGCAGACGTTCGGTGAGCGAGGCCAGTAGTTCGCGATAAAATTGAGCAACCTTGTTCATCGTTCTCCCTCCGGGATTTGCTAAAAGCACCGTAACCACTTCTAATAGTAGCCGTTAATCCTGCCGCTCTGTGATAACTGTCGCGCAGAGCGAACAAATTCTCGTACGCAACGGGCGCAAGGGATTTACGGCTGTCGGGGTTGAAGTGCTGTTGCGCTGCGCACGAATCGGCTATGCTATTGCGATCTATACGTATAAGACGTCATTATTGGTATTTTTCACAGGACCACAGGCTGCCATGCAAGAGCAATATCGCCCGGAAGAGATAGAATCCAACGTACAGCTTCACTGGCAAGAGAAGCGCACATTTGAAGTTAAAGAAGACGCAAGTAAAGAGAAGTATTACTGCCTGTCGATGCTTCCCTATCCTTCCGGCCGACTACACATGGGCCACGTTCGTAACTACACCATTGGCGACGTTATCGCCCGCTACCAGCGCCTGCTGGGCAAAAACGTGTTGCAGCCTATCGGCTGGGACGCCTTTGGTCTGCCTGCAGAAGGTGCCGCAGTAAAAAACAATACCGCGCCCGCACCCTGGACCTACGACAACATTAATTACATGAAAAACCAGCTCAAAACGCTGGGCTTTGGTTATGACTGGAGCCGCGAGCTGGCGACCTGCCGCCCGGAATACTACCGCTGGGAGCAGAAGTTCTTCACTGAACTGTATAAAAAAGGCCTGGTTTACAAGAAAACCTCGGCGGTGAACTGGTGCCCGAACGATCAGACCGTGCTGGCCAACGAGCAGGTTATCGACGGCTGCTGCTGGCGCTGCGACACGAAAGTTGAGCGTAAAGAAATCCCGCAGTGGTTCATTAAAATCACCGACTATGCAGACGAACTGTTAAACGACCTGGATACGCTGGACCAGTGGCCGGATACGGTCAAAACCATGCAGCGTAACTGGATTGGCCGCTCTGAAGGTGTGGAAATCACCTTTAAAGTGGAAGACAGCGCAGAAACCCTGACGGTGTACACCACCCGCCCGGACACCTTCATGGGTGTGACCTATCTCGCCGTTGCCGCAGGCCACCCGCTGGCGCAGCAGGCCGCCGCCAGCAACCCGGCGCTTAATGACTTCATCGACGAGTGCCGCAACACCAAAGTGGCCGAAGCCGAGATGGCAACCATGGAGAAAAAGGGCGTCGCTACCGGTCTTAAAGCCATTCATCCGCTCACCGGTGAAGCCATTCCGGTATGGATTGCCAACTTTGTGCTGATGGAATATGGCACCGGTGCCGTGATGGCGGTTCCAGGCCACGACCAGCGTGACTGGGAATTTGCCACCAAATACCATCTTGCGATTAAACCTGTTATTCGCAATCAGGACGGCAGCGCGCCGGATCTGAGCGAAGCGGCTATGACCGAAAAAGGCGTTCTGTTCAACTCTGGCGAGTTCGACGGGCTGGATTATTCAGCAGGCTTTAACGCTATTGCTGACAAGCTGGCAAGCCTTGGCGTGGGCGAGCGCAAGGTCAACTACCGCCTGCGCGACTGGGGTGTTTCACGCCAGCGCTACTGGGGCGCACCGATTCCGATGGTGACGCTCGAAGACGGCACCGTGGTACCAACGCCGGAAGACCAGTTGCCGGTCGTGCTGCCAGAAGACGTAGTGATGGACGGTATTACCAGCCCGATTAAGGCTGACCCGCAGTGGGCGAAAACCACCGTTAACGGTCTGCCGGGCCTGCGCGAAACCGATACTTTTGACACCTTCATGGAGTCGTCCTGGTACTACGCACGTTATACCTGCCCGGACTACGACAAAGGCATGCTGGACTCTGATGCAGCCAACTACTGGCTGCCGGTTGATATCTACGTTGGCGGCATCGAGCACGCCATCATGCACCTGCTCTACTTCCGCTTCTTCCACAAACTGATGCGCGATGCCGGCATGGTCAACTCCAACGAACCGGCAAAACAGCTCTTGTGCCAGGGCATGGTGCTGGCCGATGCGTTCTGGTACACCGGCAACAACGGCGAGCGCATCTGGGTTTCACCGGTTGACGCTATCGTTGAGCGTGACGACAAAGGCCGTATCGTGAAAGCCACTGATGCCGAAGGGCACGAGCTGGTTTACGCCGGTATGAGCAAGATGTCCAAGTCCAAAAACAACGGCATTGACCCGCAGGTGATGGTTGAGCGCTACGGTGCCGATACCGTGCGTCTGTTTATGATGTTCGCCTCACCGGCAGAAATGACGCTTGAATGGCAGGAATCCGGCGTTGAAGGCGCTAACCGCTTCCTTAAGCGCGTGTGGAAACTGGCCTTTGAGCACACGGCAAAAGGTGCTGCACCGGCGCTGAACGTGGACGCCCTTAACGACAACCAGAAAGCGCTGCGTCGTGACCTGCACAAAACGATTGCTAAAGTGACCGATGATATCGGCCGCCGTCAGACCTTCAACACCGCCATTGCGGCGATTATGGAGCTGATGAACAAACTGGCAAAAGCCCCGCAGGACAACGACCAGGATCGCGCGCTGCTGAACGAAGCGTTGTTAGCCGTCGTGCGTATGCTGTATCCGTTCACCCCGCACGTGTGCTTTGCACTGTGGCAGACGCTGGGTGCCGATGGCGATATCGACAACGCCAGCTGGCCGCAGGCTGACGAAAGCGCAATGGTTGAAGACTCGCTGTTGGTTGTCGTGCAGGTGAACGGTAAAGTACGCGGTAAGATTACCGTTGCGGCTGACGCCACCGAAGAACAGGTGCGTGAACGTGCGGGTCAGGAGCACCTGGTGGCGAAATACCTCACCGGCGTGACCATCCGTAAAGTGATTTATGTTCCAGGTAAACTGCTGAACCTGGTCGTGGGCTAAGCACAGGAGGAAGCGTGCGCTATCTGTTCACTCTGTTTGTCGGCCTGGTGGTGCTGGTTACCGCCGGTTGTGGGTTCCATCTGCGCGGCACCAGTCAGGTGCCGAACCAGATGCATACTCTTATTCTCGACTCCAGCGATCCGTATGGTCCGCTGACCCGCGCAGTACGTAATCAACTGCGCCTGAGCAACGTGGAAATTGTTGAGAAAGATCCGCTGCGCCAGGACGTGCCGTCGCTGCGCCTTCTCGGTGCCTCGCTTGGCAAAGACACCGCCTCAGTATTCCAGGACGGCCGTACTGCGGAATACCAGATGGTGATGACCGTTCGCGCCAACGTGCTGATTCCGGGCCATGATATTTACCCCATCAGCACCAAAGTCTATCGTTCATTCTTTGATAACCCGCTGGCTGCGCTCGCAAAAGATGCCGAGCAGGATATGATTATCAAAGAGATGTACGACAAAGCGGCTGAACAGCTGGTGCGCAAGCTGACGTCTGTGCACGTCGCTGACGTACAGCAGACCGAGCAAAACGAAGCACCGGTTGCCCAGAGCGACAGCCGTCTGCTGGGCCATGAGATCGGTGTCTCCGGCACCACCACGACAAGCCCCACCACCGGCGAGTAATGTTAAAACTCTGGCCGGAACAACTACGCGCGCAGCTCAATGAAGGGCTGCGCGCGGCATATCTACTGCCTGGCAACGATCCACTGCTGATCCAGGAAAGCCAGGACGCCATTCTTAAAAGCGCTGAAACTCAGGGCTTCACCGAACGTCACACCTTCCAGCTTGATGCCTCCACCGACTGGGACGCCATTTTTACGTTAAGCCAGGCACTGAGCCTGTTCGCCAGCCGTCAGGTGCTGCTGCTTATCTTGCCGGAAAACGGTCCAAATGCGGCCATCGCCACAGAGCTTGCGAAGCTGGTGGCGCTGCTGCATGAGGATCTGCTGCTTATCGTGCGCGGACCTAAGCTTACCAAAGCGCAGGAAAATGCCGCCTGGTTTACTGCCTTAAGCAAAAATGCAGTGCAGGTTACCTGCCAGACTCCAGAGCAGACGCAGCTACCGCGCTGGGTAAACGCACGAGCAAAGCAGATGAAACTTACGCTCGACGATGCGGCAACACAGCTTCTGTGCTACTGCTATGAGGGTAACCTTCTGGCGCTTAACCAGGCGCTGGAACGCCTGTCACTGCTGTGGCCAGACGGCAAGCTGACGCTACCGCGCGTTGAGCAAGCGGTAAATGATGCCGCGCACTTCTCGCCTTTCCACTGGGTGGATGCCCTGCTGGCAGGCAAAAGCAAGCGCGCGCTGCATATTCTGCAACAGCTGCGTCTTGAGGCCAGCGAACCGGCAATTTTGCTGCGCACCGTGCAGCGTGAACTGCTGTTACTGGTTAATCTCAAACGTCAGTCTGCCCATACGCCGCTACGCACCCTGTTTGATAAGCAGCGTGTATGGCAAAACCGCCGTCCGCTCATTACTGAAGCACTTAATCGTCTGAGTGACGATGCACTGTGGCAGGCAGTACGCCTGTTGAGCCGGGCCGAACGCACGCTAAAACAGGACTACAGCCAGTCGGTCTGGACCGAGCTTGAAAGTCTGTCGCTACTGTTATGCCACAAGGCGCTACCGGACGTTTTCATTGATGACTAAGCCTGCTCTGCGCGCCATCTATGGCGGCACGTTCGACCCGATTCACTACGGCCACCTCAAGCCCGTGGAAGCGCTGGCACAACGCATCGGACTGTCTCGCGTCATCATCATGCCAAACAACGTGCCGCCGCACCGCCCACAGCCCCAGGCGACCAGCGAGCAGCGTAAAACCATGGTTGCGCTGGCCATTGCTGACCGACCGTTGTTTGAGCTGGACGAGCGCGAGTTACGCCGCTCCACGCCCTCCTGGACTGCAGAAACGCTGGACGAAGTGCGCCACGAACTGGGGCCTGTGCAACCGCTGGCGTTTATCATCGGCCAGGACTCGCTGCTCAGTCTGGCACAATGGCACAGCTATGAAATGCTGCCTGCCCTGTGCCACATTCTGGTGACCCGCCGTCCCGGCTTTGCTCTGAAGATGAAAACCGCGCAGGAGCAGGCCTGGCTTGAGCGCTATCTCACTGATGATATCCGCGAACTGCATAACCGCCCCGCCGGGCGTATTTTCATCGCCGACACGCCCGAACTCGACATTTCTGCAACCGACATCCGCAATCGCCTGATGCAGCACCAGTCCTGTGATGATTTACTCCCGCCCGCCGTACTGGAATATATCCAGCACAATGGGCTGTACTGCTAAGTAACACTGATTAAAATCCCGCTTTTCACAGCAAGTAAGCCCCAGTTGCGCGCTGTCAGGCCGCTGACCATTGACACCACCTGTCAGGCTGTTATTCTCCGCTGCCATAAACACCGCCCAATCGATTTGTTTCTGATATTGTTTTACAAAAATGACGATGCAATCACACGCCGCGGATGGGATGATAGCCCACCACGCGCAACGGGCCGTGCGGGCGTTTTTTTTCAGGCAACCAGCGCAGGGGGAAGACTTGCAGGGTAAAGCACTTCAGGATTTCGTCATCGACAAAATCGACGATCTTAAAGGTCAGGACATTCTTGCTCTCGACGTTCAGGGCAAATCCAGTATCACCGATTGCATGATTATCTGCACCGGTACCTCCAGCCGCCACGTCGTTTCCATTGCAGACCACGTTGTTCAGGAATCCCGCGCTGCTGGCCTGATGCCATTTGGCGTTAAAGGCATAAATGAGGCGGACTGGATAGTGGTTGATTTGGGTGAGGTCATTGTGCACGTGATGCAGGAAGAAAGCCGCCGCCTTTATGAGCTGGAAAAACTCTGGAGCTAACGGGTGAAGTTGCAACTCGTGGCTGTCGGCACAAAAATGCCCGACTGGGTGCAAACCGGATTCACCGATTATCTGCGACGTTTCCCCAAAGATATGCCCTTTGAACTGGTAGAAGTACCAGCGGGCAAACGCGGCAAAAATGCCGATATCAAACGCATTCTGGAAAAAGAAGGCGAGTTGATGCTGGCCGCCGTCGGCAAAGGCAATCGCATTGTCACGCTGGATATTCCAGGCCGTCCGTGGGATACGCCGCAGCTTGCCCATGAGCTTGAGCGCTGGAAGCAGGATGGGCGTGATGTCAGTCTGCTCATTGGCGGCCCGGAAGGACTGGCACCGGCGTGTAAAGCAGCGGCCGAACAGAGCTGGTCGCTGTCTGCGCTTACTATGCCGCATCCGCTGGTGCGCGTACTGGTCGCAGAAAGCCTGTATCGGGCATGGAGTATTACCACTAATCACCCTTACCATCGGGAATAAAGGCAAGCAGCCAGGCAAACGCAGCGGATGAAATTACAGAACTCTTTTCGCGACTATTCAGCTGAATCTGCGCTCTTTGTGCGCCGGGCGGTTGTCGCCTTTCTCGGCATCCTGGTGCTGACCGGCATACTCGTCGCCAACCTGTATAACCTGCAAATCCGCCGCCACGACGATTACCAAACCCGCTCCAACCAAAACCGCATTAAACTGGTGCCCATTCCGCCTTCACGCGGCGTCATTTATGACCGCAACGGCGTGCCGCTGGCGCTCAACCGCACCATTTATCAGGTGGAGATGATGCCGGAGAAGGTCGACAACGTGCAGAACACGCTTGACGCCTTGCGCCCGATTGTCGACCTGACCGACGACGACATTGCCGCCTTTAAAAAGGAACGTTCGCGCTCGCACCGCTTTACCTCCATTGCGGTGAAAACTAACCTCACCGAAGTACAGCTTGCTCGCTTTGCGGTCAACCAGTACCGTTTTCCCGGCGTGGAAGTCAAAGGCTATAAACGCCGCTTCTATCCGTATGGCTCTGCGCTCACACACGTCATTGGCTACGTGTCTAAAATCAACGACAAAGACGTAGAGCGGCTCGATAAAGAGGGCAAACTTGCCAACTATGCCGCCACTCACGATATCGGCAAGCTGGGTATTGAGCGCTCCTATGAAGACGTGCTGCACGGACAAACCGGCTATGAAGAAGTTGAGGTTAACAACCGTGGGCGCGTGATTCGCCAGCTTAAAGAAGTGCCACCGGTCGCCGGGCACGATATCTACCTGACCATCGACCTTGAGCTACAGCAGTACATTGAAACGCTGCTGGTAGGCAGCCGCGCCGCAGTGGTCGTCACTGACCCGCGCACGGGCGGTATTCTGGCGATGGTCTCGACGCCAAGCTACGACCCGAACCTGTTTGTTGACGGTATCTCCACCAAAGATTACTCCGGTCTGCTCAAAGACGAAAACACGCCGCTGGTTAACCGCGCCACTCAGGGTATCTACCCGCCTGCGTCTACGGTGAAACCCTACGTTGCTGTCTCGGCGTTAAGCGCAGGCGTCATCACCCGCAATACCAGTCTGTTCGATCCCGGCTGGTGGCAGTTGCCGGGCACAGAAAAGCGCTATCGCGACTGGAAAAAGTGGGGACACGGCCGCCTGAACGTGACCAAAGCGCTGGAAGAGTCCGCCGATACCTATTTCTACCAGGTTGCCTATGACATGGGCATCGACCGTCTGTCGGAATGGATGGGCAAATTTGGCTACGGCCATCTGACGGGCGTGGATATCTTTGAAGAACGTTCAGGCAACATGCCAACGCGCGAGTGGAAGCTTAAACGCTTTAAAAAACCCTGGTACCAGGGCGACACCATTCCAGTCGGCATTGGCCAGGGTTACTGGACCGCAACGCCAATGCAGATGAACAAGTCATTGATGATTCTGATTAACGACGGCGTGGTAAAAGTACCGCACTTCCTGTCGAGTACCTCGATTAACGGCCAGAAAGTACCGTGGAAGCAGCCTGAGCAGCCGCCTGTTGGGGATATTCACTCTGGCTTTTGGGAAATCGCCAAAGACGGTATGTATGGTGTGGCAAACCGTGCCAACGGTACTGCGCATAAGTACTTCCAGAGTGCACCATATAAAATCGCCGCCAAGTCGGGGACTGCGCAGGTGTTTGGCCTTAAAGCCAACGAAACCTATAACGCGCATAAAATTTCCGAACGCCTGCGTGACCATAAGCTGATGGTGGCCTATGCGCCTTACAACAACCCGCAAGTCTCTATGGCTATCATTCTTGAAAACGGTGGCGCGGGTCCGGCGGTAGGTACCATCACACGACAAATCCTCGACCACATCATGCTGGGCGATAACAATACACAGCTGCCGAGCGCAAATCCGGCAGTGACCTCGGCAGAGGATCAATAACATGTCGAACATGGCGGAAAACCGCTCTAAAAAATCGCTGTGGGAAAAGATTCACATCGATCCCACCTTCCTGCTGACGATCCTTGCACTGCTGCTCTACAGCTCGCTGGTTATCTGGAGCGCCAGCGGTCAGGATCCGGGCATGATGGAGCGTAAAATCGGCCAGATTATGGCGGGTCTGGTCATCATGATAATCATGGCCCAGGTGCCACCGCGAGTTTATGAAGGCTGGGCGCCGTGGCTGTATATCGTTACCATTATCCTGCTGGTGGCAGTGGATGCCTTTGGCGCTATCTCAAAAGGCGCGCAGCGCTGGCTGGACTTAGGCATTATCCGCTTTCAGCCCTCCGAAATTGCCAAAATTGCCGTACCGCTGATGGTCGCGCGCTTTACCAACCGCGACGTCTGCCCGCCAACGCTGAAAAATACCGCTATCGCGCTCATACTTATCTTCCTGCCTACGCTGCTGGTGGCAGCACAGCCCGATCTCGGCACCTCGATTCTGGTGGCCGCCTCCGGGCTGTTTGTGCTGTTCCTGTCTGGTATGAGCTGGCGATTGATTGGTATTGCGGTGCTGCTGGTCGCCGCGTTTATCCCGATTCTGTGGTTCTTCCTGATGCATGATTACCAGCGCCAGCGCGTGATGATGCTGCTGGACCCGGAAAGCGATCCGCTGGGGGCAGGCTACCATATTATTCAGTCTAAAATTGCTATTGGCTCTGGCGGGATGCGCGGTAAAGGCTGGCTGCACGGCACCCAGTCACAGCTGGAGTTCCTGCCCGAGCGCCATACCGACTTTATCTTTGCGGTTCTCGCCGAAGAACTCGGCATGATAGGCGTGCTGGTGCTGCTGGGACTGTACCTGTTGCTGATTGTCCGCGGCCTGTGGATTGCCGCACGCGCGCAAACCACGTTCGGGCGTGTGATGGCCGGTGCGCTGATGCTGATTTTGTTCGTTTATGTGTTTGTGAATATCGGCATGGTGAGTGGCATCCTGCCGGTGGTTGGGGTTCCGCTCCCGCTGGTAAGCTACGGGGGATCGGCCCTGATTGTGCTGATGGCCGGGTTTGGTATCGTGATGTCGATACATACCCACAGGAAAATGTTGTCCAAAAACGTGTAAGGGGTGGACGATGCGTAAGCAGTGGATAGGAGTCTGCGTAGCGGCAGGGTTGCTGGCAGCATGTAGTTCTGATAACGACAATCAGCAGCAGACCAGTAGCGCGCCACAACCCGCAGTTTGTAATGGTCCGGTGGTTGAGATAACGGGCGCAGAGCCGCGCTATGAGCCGCAAAACCCAATTGCCAACCAGGATTACAAACGTGACGGTAAAAGCTGGAAAATTGTGCGCGATCCATCACGCTTCAGCCAGGCCGGTTTCGCTGCTATTTATGATGCCGAGCCAGGCAGCAACCTGACGGCCATTGGCGAAGCGTTCGACCCGACACAGCTAACCGCCGCCCACCCGACGCTGCCGGTGCCGAGCTATGCGCGCATCACCAACCTGGCCAACGGCCGCATGATTGTGGTACGCATTAATGACCGAGGCCCATACGGTAACGACAGAGTCATCTCGCTCTCACGCGCTTCGGCTGACCGCCTGAATACCTCAAACAACACCAAAGTTCGCATCGACCCTATTGTTGTAGCACCTGATGGCTCGCTGTCTGGTCCAGGCACCGCGTGCACCACCATCGCCAGGCAGACCTATGCGCTACCTTCACGCCCTGACCTGAGCAGCGGCCTGGGCAGTGCCTCTTCCGCACAGGCCCCAACGCCTGCTGGTAACGTTAACGCCATCAGCAACGACTCACTGACGCCAATGGTCGTGGCGCCGGTTGCTGCTGCTCAGACGAGTGCCGCCGCTCAGATGAGCGATGCCAGCATGCAGGCAAGCGCCAGCAGCGTAGCGCCTGTAACCCAGGCCCAGCCAGCGCCGGGTGAGCAGCCGGTACAAACTACGCAGCCCCAACTCACCTCTGGTAGCGTGAACACACCGGTGACCGCCCCGGGTTCGGTACAGGGTGCATCAACTGGCACAGGCTACATGGTACAGGTTGGTGCAATTGGTGACGGCGCGCGTGCCAGCCAGTGGCAGCAGGAACTGAGCCAGAAGTTCAGTGTGCCGGGCAAAGTGGCCCAGAATGAGAACATTTATCGCGTGCAGCTTGGGCCTTTTGCAAGGCGCGGCGAAGCGATGGCGCTTCAACAGCGCCTGATGATTGAAGCCCAGCTCCAGTCGTTTATTACCTCAGCGCAGTAACCTCGCGGTGTCCGGCTTTGTGTCAGCTTGTGTAAATTCCTGTCACAATTACTGCGCAAAGTCGGATGTCACCCAAAATAGCATTTGCTATAGTTAAGCACTTTTTTGATTTCACCACGGATGTTGTTCGTTCAGACCATGACCAGATCTCCTCGTAATCACTTTGCCCGGCGCTTAGTCCTCGCTGCGGCTGTATCCCTGACTGCCGCCTCTGTTGCACAGGCTGACGACCTCAACATTAAAACCATGATCCCTGAGGTTCCGCAGATTGACGCGGAATCCTACATCCTGATTGATTACAACTCCGGTAAAGTGCTGGCGGAATCTAATGCCGACACGCGCCGCGATCCGGCCAGTCTGACCAAAATGATGACCAGCTACGTCATCGGCCAGGCCATGAAGGCTGGCAAATTTAAAGAAACCGACCTGGTCACCGTGGGTCAGGACGCGTGGGCGACCGGTAACCCGGTATTTAAAGGCTCCTCGCTGATGTTCCTCAAGCCGGGTATGCAAGTACCGGTGTCCCAGCTGATTCGCGGCATCAACCTGCAATCGGGTAACGATGCCTGCGTGGCAATGGCCGATTATGTGGCCGGTGGTCAGGATGCCTTCGTTGGGCTGATGAACAACTACGTTGCGGTGCTGGGCCTGAAGAACTCTCACTTCCAGACCGTGCACGGTCTTGATGCTGAAGGGCAATACAGCTCCGCGCGTGATATGGCGCTTATCGGCCAGGCGCTGATTCGCGACGTGCCAAACGAATACGGCATCTACAAAGAAAAAGAATTTACCTTTAACGGTATTCGCCAGATGAACCGTAACGGCCTGCTGTGGGATAAAACCCTCAACGTTGACGGCATCAAAACCGGCCATACGGCAAAAGCGGGCTATAACCTCGTTGCCTCGGCAACTGAAGGGCAGATGCGCCTGATTTCTGCGGTGATGGGCGGTCGTACCTATAAAGGCCGTGAAACCGAGAGCAAAAAGCTGCTGACCTGGGGCTTTCGCTTCTTTGAAACGGTGAACCCACTGCAGGCAGGTAAAGAGTTTGCCTCTGAGCCTTCCTGGTTTGGTGACAGCGATCGTGCTTCTCTTGGCGTGGATAAAGACGTGTTCCTGACTATCCCGCGCGGGCGCATGAAAGACCTGAAAGCCAGCTACGTGCTGAACGCCCAGGAACTTCACGCACCGCTGGAGAAAAACCAGGTCGTTGGCACCATCAACTTCCAGCTCGATGGGAAAACCATTGAGCAGCGTCCGCTGGTAGTGTTGCAGGCTATCGAAGAAGGTAATTTCTTCAGCAGATTCATTGACTACATCAAGCTGATGTTCCACCGCTGGTTCGGCTAAGGCCGGTGCGCTTGAAAAGCGCGTAACTGCCCCCATATACTTAGCATCAACACGACTCCCGCCCTGGCGGGAGTCATTATTTCGTTACGCTGGAGCGACCATGAAAACCAATCTGAAAGAGCTGCTTGAATTCCCCTGCCCGTTTACCTACAAAGTAATGGGCCTGGCGAAACCAGAGCTGGTTGATCTGGTGGTCGAAGTTGTGCAGCGCCATGCGCCGGGCGACTACACGCCGCAGGTCAAACCAAGCAGCAAAGGAAACTATCACTCCGTTTCCATTACCATTACTGCCACCCATATCGACCAGGTGGAAACCCTGTACGAAGAACTGGGTAATATCGAAATCGTACGTATGGTGCTGTAATCCCATTACCCGGCCTCGCGCCGGGTAAATTTTCTGTTACCCCTGTGTTATACTGCGCCGACCGATTCTTCCCCGGAGACGACGTTTTGTCTCAAGACACCCTCCTCATTCGTCAGCTTGGGCGACAGCCTTACAGTCCCGTATCCCAGGCGATGCACGATTTTACCGACACCCGTAATGAGCACAGCGCCGATGAAATCTGGCTTGTCGAGCATGACCCGGTCTTCACCCAGGGCCAGGCCGGTAAGGCCGAGCACGTGCTGATGCCGGGCGATATCCCGGTTATCCAAAGCGATCGCGGCGGCCAGGTCACCTATCACGGACCCGGCCAGCAGGTGGTGTATCTATTGCTCAACCTCAGAAGACGACAGCTTGGTGTGCGTGAGCTGGTTACGCTGCTGGAGAACACGGTTATCGATACGCTTAACGAGCTGGGTATTGAGGCACGAGCCCGTGCCGATGCGCCGGGGGTCTATGTGGGTGAGAGCAAAATCTGTTCGCTGGGGCTGCGCATTCGTAAAGGCTGCTCATTTCACGGACTGGCGCTGAACATTAATATGGATCTCACGCCGTTTCTGCGCATTAATCCCTGCGGTTACGCCGGGATGGCAATGACCCAGGTGAGCCAGTTTGTGCCGGATGCCACACCGGCCACCGTTCAGCCACGGCTGATCGCGCACCTGCTGCATCGCTTAGGGGATCCGCCCTCACGCAATGTGCACGGCCTGCCAGAGTCAGCAATAAGCCACTGACGCCGCCAGCGATTAACAAAAAATCCCGGTTTTTCGACAGCCTCGGCTGCTTAAGACGTTTCATAAATGATATACTGCGGTTAATAAATTCAAAAATAGTTGATAAATACACACTTAACCTGAATTTAACCCCTACTTTTCAAGACCCGTTACTGGAACACGCGCGCTATGAGTAAACCTATCGTGATGGAACGCGGCGTCAAATATCGCGATGCCGATAAAATGGCCCTTATCCCGGTAAAAACCGTGGTGACCGAGCGCCAGGAGCTGTTAAGAAAGCCGGAATGGATGAAAATCAAACTCCCGGCTGATTCCACCCGAATTCAGGGCATCAAAGCGGCCATGCGCAAAAACGGCCTGCACTCGGTCTGTGAAGAGGCTTCCTGCCCTAACCTTGCCGAATGCTTCAACCACGGCACCGCCACCTTCATGATTCTTGGCGCTATCTGCACCCGCCGTTGCCCGTTCTGTGACGTGGCCCATGGTCGCCCGGTGGCGCCAGACGCCAACGAACCGACAAAGCTGGCGCAGACCATTGCCGATATGGGGCTGCGTTATGTGGTGATCACCTCGGTTGACCGCGACGACCTGCGCGACGGCGGTGCACAGCACTTTGCCGACTGCATCAGCGCAATTCGCGAAAAGAACCCGACCATCAAAATTGAAACACTGGTGCCGGACTTCCGTGGTCGTATGGATCGCGCGCTGGACATTCTCACCGCCACACCGCCGGACGTGTTTAACCACAATCTGGAAAACGTGCCGCGTGTGTATCGCCAGGTGCGCCCCGGTGCCGACTACAACTGGTCGCTGAAGCTGCTGGAGCGCTTTAAAGAAGCGCACCCGCATATCCCAACCAAATCAGGGCTGATGGTCGGCCTGGGTGAAACCAACGCCGAAATTATTGAAGTGATGCGTGACCTGCGCCGCCACGGCGTGACGATGCTGACGCTGGGACAATACCTGCAGCCAAGCCGACACCACCTGCCGGTGCAACGCTACGTCAGCCCGGATGAGTTTGAAGAAATGAAGGCCGAAGCGCTGGCAATGGGCTTCACCCATGCGGCATGCGGTCCGTTTGTTCGCTCTTCTTACCATGCCGATTTGCAGGCAAAAGGTGTGGAAGTCAAATAAGACCAACATATTTTGTTACATATGCCGTGCAAACGGCATAAAAAAACCGGCTCACAGTGGCCGGTTTTTTCATTCAGGGTCTGAATCACTCTTTATTTGAGAGACGCTCAGCCGGTGCTTCATTGCCTGATGCGGGCTTTGTCGCGCTGTCATCGTCGTTCATGGCTTTTTTGAAGCCCTTGATCGCTGCCCCGAGATCGCCGCCGAGCGTGCGTAACTTCTTCGTACCAAACAACAATACAATCAGTACGCCAACTACCAGCAGTTTGGTAATGCTAATCTCGCCCATATTTACCTTCTCTATCCACAACAACCGAAAAAACCTGAGTACATTAACGGTCATTACTCGCGCTAACACAATAACAATCTGTAACAAGGTGAATCAAGACGCGTTGAATATTACGTCAGTTCAAACGCGGTGTTGCGAAGCGGCGATTTTTCAGCACCGGTAGTTGCGCGCGCACCTCAGCGACACGCGCGCCGGAGGCCTCAGCCACAATCAGCGCTGGCGTTTCAGCAGCCCCCGCCACGGTTATCCCGAAAGGATCCACCACACGGCTGTGACCAATGTTCTTATTGCCACACTCACCCGCCGCCGCAATCCAGCAGGTAGTATCCAGCGCTCGTGCAGCCAGCAGCGTCTCCCAGTGACGTTCTTTATGCGCGCCACGCACCCAGGCGGCAGGCAGTGCCAGAAGCTCCGCGCCGGCCAGCGCGAGGCTCAGTGCCAGTTCCGGGAAGCGCAGGTCATAACAGGTCATCAGCCCCACCTTCATGCCGGCCACCTCAATGAGCGGCGGCAGCGCGATACCGGCATCCACCAGCCTTGACTCCTGAATTCGAAACGCATCGTACAGATGCAGTTTTTCATAACGCGCCAGTATTTTCCCCTCACGTATCGCCAGCAGCGTGTTGGTCGCCCGACCTGAGGTCGTCGGCACATGTATTGTGAGTACCGTTGTCAGCGGCTTACCACGGCTTGCGCTCAGCAGGCCGTGTACATATGCGCCATCCAGTGCCTGCGCCGATTTTACCGACAAATCGGGGTCATCGTCAGCACGCGCCAGCAACGCTTCTGGCAATACCAACAGGTCTGCATGCTGTGCGTTGGCCGAGCGCATCAGCGCCTGGCAAGTGCTGAGGTTCTCTTGCCACTCCTGAGTGACGGCAAATTGCCCAACTGCAACTCTCATCTCCACTCCTTAGCTTAGCGCGCTGGTCATCAGTGCATTCACGGCGCTACACTCTTTATTACTCCAGGTCTTATTACAGGACAACCCCGTGTTTCAGATGTTTTTAGCAGTATTTATTGGTGGTGGTGTTGGCAGCACGGCGCGCTGGCTACTGGGCCTACGTCTTAACCCCGTACACAGCTCTCTGCCCATCGGGACGCTGACGGCAAACCTGGTGGGCGCTTTTATCATTGGCCTGGGCCTTGCCTGGTTTGGGCGCATGACACAACTCGACCCAATGTGGAAGCTGCTTATCACCACCGGTTTTTGCGGTGGGTTGACCACGTTTTCGACTTTCTCTGCAGAAACCGTTTTTCTGCTACAGGAGGGGCGCTTTGAATGGGCAGCACTGAATGTGTTGGTTAACCTGTGCGGCTCATTTGCGATGACCGCCCTGGCGTTCTGGCTGGTTTCACAGTCAAGCCAGGCATAGCATCTTAATTCTCACTTAAGGTTTTGTTGTCAGACTCCGCCTGGTAAAAGGAGAATGACAATGAAAAATTTACTGCAAAAGGGTCAGGGCTGGGTAACGGTATTGTTGTGCGTTCTGATTGTGGCGGCGTTTCTGCACGGCTGGTTTATCAGTTGGGAATGAGGCGGCTGACAGCCGAATTGCGGACATAAAAAAACCCGCCCTGTTGGGTGGGTTTTTTAACACTTGCTGCAGCTTAGATAGCGATCACGTTAGCAGCAGAAGGGCCTTTGGCACCGTTAGTGATTTCAAACTCAACGCGCTGGCCTTCAGCCAGGGTTTTGAAACCATTGCTCTGGATCGCAGAGAAGTGTACGAACACGTCTTTGCTGCCATCTTCCGGAGTAATGAAGCCGAAACCTTTGGACTCATTAAACCACTTAACGTTACCTTTAATCTTAGACATCAATATTACCTTTACATGAAAAACGACACAAATGCTGTGTCGGACACCAGTACATCAATTGTGGTGGCTTTTGTCCAGTCGAACTTTGCTAAAAAGTGATAATTATCGCCAACTTTTTTTTACAGCGTGATTTACGCCTTATTTTTCAAAGAGTCGGCACAAAACATCGTTCAAAAAATATTCAACCTCAAAACTGGACACGTAACCAGGCAAAGTAAACATTACCGTTATTGTAGGTTCCAGGGATGTAAGTCATCTGGAACGTTGCCGGACCATACCCGATGGATGCTAACGGCAGTACCGCCGGAATGGGAATGTACTTCCAGTTATCGCGCGCCGTCACCCCGGCAGTGTAGCCAAGGCCAAGACGGAAATTGTCGTCCGGCAGCGGGCGCCAGGTCGCTTCCCAGCCATAACCGGCAAACGGTTCCCATTTGTTGTAAGAGTCTTTAAAGGCCATCACATACAGCCCGTGCCAGTTGCCTTTTTCATCCCAACGCGACTGACCGATACCGGCTCCCCACGGGCGCTCATTATATTCGTCCGTTTTGTCTTTATCGTAGGCAAAACGCGCATGCCAGGTAATTGCCGGTATATAAAGATCGACATGCTGCGGCTCGTTCCATGTCTTTACAACGTTATCGGTAAAGGTGGAAAACCAGCCTTTCTCCTCACCGCTGGCGGCAAGCGCAGCAGAAGACATAAACAACTGAGCGACTAATACACTCAAAATAAAGAAATACTTATTCAGTGTTCTCACTTTTTTTATTACCATCATCACAAATCCTGACCCATAAATTACATGCTAACAGCTTAATCAAAGCTCAATGAGGTTCCACCCTGACAGGAACATATTATGCCTTTTTCTGGCGGCTTTACTCCATAATCCCAGGCCGATAAATTTCCTAATTTTTAGCGCAGCATGAGCCCATTGACTAACTCCCTGAAAAACAGGCCAATCCCTATTAACCACTTCATTAACATGGTCTTTATTGTCAGCCGAACAACAGAAGTCCGGCCTGATCATTGAGGGTGAACAGGTTCCTGGTTATCAACGTTATTGGCCATGCTGATGTAAGGAATTAAATTAAGCATTTACTTATCATATTTTCATTTCATCCAACGTTCCTTTTCATGTAATAAAACATTTCACCAACATTTTACTTTCTTAATATAAACATTGCGGGTAAAAAAAGCGGTTTGCATTTTTTGTTAAGCCCGGCAGAATGTCACAGCCGCTGGCAGTCGCTTGTCATAGACAGTCGCAAAGCGGCCAGCTGAATTGCGTTTCGCCCGTCGCATCGCATTGATTCTGTTTTTTATCTCACTTATTTGTTGCCTGACTTTTTATCTGCACACGGTTGTGCCGAACTCTTCGGCGTAACAGGGGGCTTAATGCTGACATTTTTAGAGTTATTTATTGGCGCAGTAGTCACTGCCGGTGTAGCGCGCTACATTATCAAAGGCTATTCCGCAACCGGCGTCTTGTTTGTCGGCGGTCTGGCTCTGCTAATTATTAGTGCGTTTATGGGCCATGCTATTCTTCCGGCCAGTGCGCAAACTACCGGACACTTCGTCACCGACATCCCGGAATACGTGAAAATACTGCTCATGAGCCGCGGCGGCGACCTGGGCATGATGATCATGATGCTGTGTGGTTTCGCCGCCTATATGACCCACGTCGGTGCCAACGACATGGTAGTTAAACTGGCCTCAAAACCGCTGCAATACATCAACTCGCCCTATCTGCTGATGGTAATGGCCTATTTCCTGGCCTGCCTGATGTCGCTTGCGGTCTCATCCGCTGCGGGACTTGGCGTACTGTTGATGGCCACGCTCTTTCCGGTGATGGTTAACGTTGGCATCAGCCGCGGCGCCGCGGCCGCTATCTGCGCGTCACCGGCGGCCATTATTCTGGCTCCCACCTCTGGCGATGTAGTACTGGCAGCCCAGGTGGCTGACATGCCGCTGGTGGATTTTGCCTTTAAAACCACGTTACCTATCTCTGTCGTCGCCATTCTTTGCATGGGCATCGCCCACTTTTTCTGGCAGCGCTGGCTTGATAAGAAAGAGCACGTCAGCCATGAAATGCTCGACGTTAGCGAAATCCAGACCAGCGCCCCGTCGTTTTACGCCATTATGCCGTTTTCACCGATTATCGGCGTGCTGATATTCGACGGTAAATGGGGTCCGCAGCTGCACATTATTACCATTCTGGTTATCTGCTTCCTGCTGATGGCGGTGATGGAATTTCTGCGCGGCTTCAATACACGTAAAGTGTTTGATGGCCTGGAAGTGGCCTATCGCGGAATGGCAGATGCCTTTGTGAGCGTGGTTATGCTGCTGGTTGCAGCAGGGGTCTTCGCCCAGGGCCTGAGCACCGTTGGCTTCATTCAGAGCCTGATTTCGATTGCCACCTCATTTGGCTCAGCAAGCATTATCCTGATGCTGGTGCTGGTCGTGCTTACCATGCTGGCAGCAATGACGACCGGCTCAGGCAATGCACCGTTTTATGCCTTTGCCGAACTGATTCCGAAACTTGCCGCCCAGTCTGGCGTTAACCCAGGCTACCTGGTTATTCCCATGCTGCAGGCCTCCAATCTGGGGCGCACCATTTCGCCGGTGTCTGGCGTGGTGGTGGCTGTTGCAGGGATGGCAAAAATCTCACCTTTTGAGGTGGTTAAACGCACCTCTGTCCCCGTTATCGTCGGCCTGGCCGTGGTGATTCTGGCAACAGAAGTGCTGCTACCTTCCGGCTAATACCGGTATCCGGCGCCAATAAGAAAGCCCCTTCACGGGGCTTTTTTTGTGGTTAAATAGCGCCACTTTCTTACCACTGACGGAACCGTTAATGAAAACCAGAATTGCCTGCGCATTACTTTTTACTGCCCTTGGCGGCACAAGCGCCACTGCTAACACGCTGGTGGCGACGCAATACGGTGATTTTGACAGCTACGTGCTGGCGCTCTCCTGGCAGAGCGGCTTCTGCCAGAGTATGAAAGAGCGCGGACGTAAGGTCCCGACAGAGTGCCGGTTACAGCAGGCCAGTGCTGACAAAACTGAGATGCTGACTATCCACGGCCTGTGGCCGAGCTTGCCGAAGTCCATCGCGGCCCGCGGCGTGGATAACAAGCGCTGGATGCGCTATGGCTGTGCCACGCGCCCTATTCCGAATATGCCTGAAGCCCAAAGCTCGCGTAAATGCGCGCTGCCGCAGACGGGCATCAGTACAGACCTTGCCGATAAACTCAACGCTGCCATGCCCGGCGCGGGTGGCAACTCTTGCCTTGAGCGCTACGAGTACGCCAAGCACGGTGCGTGCTTTGGTTTTGACCCGAACGCCTGGTCCAGCACCCTGATTCGCCTGAACCAGGAAGTCAGACAAAGCGAACTGGGGCGCTTCCTGGCGGCAAATTACGGTGAAACGGTCAGCCGTAGCGACTTTAACCGTGCACTGGAAAAAACATGGGGCCGCAACAGCGTGAAGGCGGTGAAGCTCACCTGTCACGGTAACCCCGCCTATTTAACTGAGATGCAAATCAACCTCAAGGCTGAGCAGATTAATGCCCCGCTCAGTGCCGCGTCTTTCCTCGCACAGTCGCATCCGGGTAACTGCAATAAAAATTTCCGTCTCGATGCCGTAGGCTACTGAGTCGCCGTTAGTCAGAAAGGCGCAGCCGCTGCGCCTTTTTTCATGCCTGCTCATCCGCTAAAGGGCGTCACTCACCTGACGCACGCTTTCTTACCCTCGCCCGCGATAAAACCTGAAGATAAAAAATAATCACTTCATTTTTTGTTCCGCATTTCTCTGTCACACTTTCTCCTGTAGCCGACAGGAGGACATCATGTACAACACTGAACATTATATTAAGAACCTGCGTACACTGTTTGACGCACAGCCGCGCCCGTCCATGCTTCCCGGCTGGCTGTGGCTGCCACCTGAACAACGTGAACGGCGGTTACGCGAGCTTTTACAGCCGCTCGCGAACACCTCACGTTAGCCGTGGCTGGAAGCTCGCCTACCGCCAGCCGCGCTATTTGCGGCAGGAATAACGCCTGCCGCTTAACACCTGTTACACCTGCCCTGTCTGCCCATCACCTGTTCAGCACAATAACTCGTGCTGACATCACTCTTCTGTAACCGTTTTTCACCAGATGGCAAAGTAGCTCCTACACTCTTGTTGCAGACAATCGATGTACTCAAACCTGACGATTTTGCGTGCGCGTCGAACATGCGCGCGTATGACTTCAGAAGGTATTTACCGGACATTTGAACGCCTTTTTAACGCAGATATGAGAACGAGACGCATGACGCCAGTGGAGAGACGGAGATTTTATTTCGAATGTTTGAGGTTCCTCTCAAAATGTTAAACGCAGTACCAATTCTTATAACCACACTGTTGATGTTACCAGTATCATGTTACCGGTATCAGCGCGGATGGGTAGTCAAGCCGAGTCCGTGATAAAAGAACAGAGGTAGATGACATGACGGAAGTTACATACGCATACGGCGCCGGCACACTGCTCGGTATTGCCGCAGGGGCAGTTGCTCTGCTGCTGGTGCTGATTATGCGCTTTAAGATTCACGCGTTTCTGGCGTTGACCGTAGTAAGTATCGTGGTTGCGCTGGTAACAAAAGTCCCGTTTGACAAGGTGGTGCCGACGCTGCTGGGCGGCTTTGGCAGTACGCTGGCAGGCGTGGCGCTGCTGGTGGGTCTCGGTGCCATGATTGGCCGCCTGCTGGAAGTCTCCGGCGGCGCAAAAGTACTGGCTGACACACTCATCAATAAGTTTGGCTCACATCGTGCGCCGCTGGCGCTGGGTATTGCCTCACTGCTGTTCGGCTTCCCGATTTTCTTCGATGCCGGCCTGGTGGTGATGTTGCCGATTATTTTCAGCGTCGCGAAGCAATTTGGTGGCTCCACGCTTAAGTATGCGCTGCCGGCAGCGGGTGCGTTTGCGATCATGCATGCGCTGGTTCCGCCACATCCGGGTCCGGTTGCTGCGGCAGAACTGCTGGGTGCTAACATCGGCCTGCTGGTAGTGGTTGGCCTTATCATTGCCATTCCGACCTGGTATATCGGTGCGTATCTCTACGGCCTGTATGCAGGTAAGAAATTCGACGTTAAGCTGCCAAGCTCTTTCCTGGGCGACGTTGAAGCCGATCCGAACCACCAGCCGCCGTCTTTTGGCATGGTAATGACCATTCTGCTGCTGCCGCTGGTGCTTATCTTCCTCGATACCGGTCTTAACACCGCCATCGTGATGGGTGCTGTGTCCGGCGACAACACCGCCGTCAACTTCCTGCGTATGCTGGGTAAAACGCCGGTCGCTCTGCTGATTACTGTGCTGTTCTCGCTGATGGTCTTCAGCGGTCGCCACTCGGCGAAGCATCTGGAAAAAATCTGTGACGGCGCGCTCGGTCCAATCTGCGGCATCATTCTGGTGACGGGGGCGGGCGGTATGTTCGGTGGCGTTCTGCGTGCAAGTGGCATCGGTGATGCACTGGCGGGCGTACTGACTGACACTGGCATGCCGATTATTGTGGCTGCGTTCGTTATTTCTACCGCGCTGCGTGTTGCACAGGGCTCGGCAACTGTGGCACTGACCACCACTGCCGCGCTGGTAGCGCCAATGGTAGAAACCGCCACTGGCCTGAACCAGTTCGACCTGTGCTTTATCGTTATCGCTATCGCAGGTGGTGCGACCGTACTGTCCCACGTGAACGACTCCGGTTTCTGGCTGGTGGGTCGCTTCCTGGAAATGGACGAAAAGACCACGCTGAAGACCTGGACTGTGATGGAAACGCTGCTCGGCGGCATCGCGTTCTTGTTGGCGCTGATTGGTAGTATGATCCTTTAGTGTCCTGCGGGAGGAATGTGAAACAACTCACTTTCCTCCACGCCCCTGACCAGATATCATCCTATAGTGATTAAACCCTCGCCGGTGATACGGTGAGGGTTTATTTTTGGAGAAGCTTAGCGGCCCGCAGGCCGCATCATTAACATGGAGTCTACGATGTCCAGACCTGCGATTATCATTAACGAGCTCGATGCAGAGCGCCTGGACAGGCTGCTGGAACGCCCTGAGTTTGCCAGCCTGCCTGTGGCAGAAGCCCTGAATACGGAGCTTGACCGCGCCGAAACGCTCGCGCCTCAGGATATCCCCGCTGATGTGGTTACCATGAACAGCCGGGTGAAATTCCGTTATCTCAGCAACGGCGAAACCTGGGTGCGTACGCTGGTCTATCCTGCAACGCTTACCGACAGCGACACCCAGCTGTCCGTCATGGCACCGGTTGGGGCCGCCCTGCTCGGTCTGCGCGTTGGTGCGTCTATCAGCTGGGCACTGCCTGGCGGTCACGAAACGCAGCTTGAAGTGCTGGAGCTACAGTATCAGCCTGAAGCTGCGGGTGAATATCACCGCTAGTTGTTACAGAGGGCGCACGCGCCCTCTAAAATCTGCCTGCCAAATCGTTGCCCCGCTCACACTCTCAGGCTCATAGTAGTGCCTGTGTCACATTCTGTTACCTCACCGACTGAACGCTTAAAAGAACCAGGGTTTATTAAGGATATTCTCAATAACCATAAGGAAGCCCTGTATGTACAACACGATCCTGATGCCGGTGGACGTTTTCGAAATGGAGCTGAGTGATAAAGCCGTCAAACACGCTGAATTTCTGGCCCAGCGCGATGGAATTATCCATCTGTTGCACGTACTGCCGCAGTCGTCGGCCATGCTGTTTCGCGGTTTTGCCGCCGATTTACGGCGCTTTGAGGAACACCTGAGCCGCGAGGCACAGGAAAAGCTCGACAGTATGGTGGCGCACTTCTCTTTGCCTCAGCCGCGCATTAAAACGGCAATCCGCTTTGGCAATATGCGTGATGAGGTAAACAAAGCCGCAGAAGAACTGCATGCTGATGTCATCGTGATTGGCTCAAAAAACCCCAGCATCACCACTCACCTGCTTGGCTCTAACGCCGCCAGCGTCATTCGCTACGCTACCGTACCGGTGTTCGTTATCCGCTAACGGCACGCCAACCGAGGCAAAAAAAGAGGCTACCGGAAGGTAGCCTCATCACATTGCAGTGCTAGTCTTTGCCCGTTCATCAGGCTCATGCCTGGACGGTTTCTTTTTTATTATGCGGTTTTGGTGCGAATCAGGTAATCAAACGCGCTCAGAGAGGCTTTGGCGCCTTCACCGGTGGCGATGATAATCTGCTTGTACGGTACGGTGGTGCAGTCGCCTGCGGCGAATACGCCTTTCACGCTGGTTTCGCAACGCGCATCGACCATGATTTCGCCCATACGGTTACGCTCAACTGCACCTTCCAGCCAGTTGGTGTTCGGCAGCAGACCAATCTGCACGAAGATACCGGACAGCGCCAGGCTGTGTACATCGCCGCTTACGCGGTCTTTATACTCGATACCGGTCACTTTCTGGCCGTCACCCTTCACTTCGGTCGTCTGGGCGCTGAGGATAATATCCACGTTTGGCAGGCTGCGGACTTTGTCCTGCAATACCTGGTCTGCCTTCATTTCCGGGGCGAACTCCAGCAGTGTCACATGGTCAACCACGCCCGCCAGATCGATTGCCGCTTCAACGCCGGAGTTACCGCCGCCGATAACCGCAACGCGCTTGCCTTTAAACAGCGGGCCATCGCAGTGCGGGCAGTAGGTCACACCGCGAGTGCGGTATTCGTTTTCGCCTGGCACGCCCATATTACGCCATTTGGCACCCGTCGCGATGATGATGCTACGCGCCTTCAGCACTGCGCCAGAGGCGGTTTCAATCTGATGCAGGCCACCTTCCACGCTTGCTGGGATCAGGCGAGACGCGCTCTGGGTGTCGATAACGTCTACGTCGTAGTCGTTCACATGCGCCTTCAGCGCACCTGCCAGCTTCTGGCCCTCTGTCTTCGGCACAGAAATGTAGTTTTCAATATCTACGGTATCCAGCACCTGGCCGCCGAAGCGCTCGCCCATCAGGCCAGTACGGATGCCTTTACGGGCAGAGTAAACCGCCGCCGCCGCACCCGCCGGGCCGGAGCCGACAATCAGCACGTCAAACGCGTCACGTTTGTTGAGAGCTTCTGCCGCACGTTTTTCAGCGCCGGTATCCACTTTGCCCACAATCTCAGCCAGCGTCATACGGCCCTGACCGAACTCTTTACCATTAAGGAATACCGCCGGTACGCCCATGACGTTACGTTCGGTGATTTCATTCTGGTAAACGCCGCCGTCAATAGCCGTGTGCTTGATACGCGGGTTCAGCACCGCCATCAGGTTCAGCGCCTGGACCACGTCCGGGCAGTTATGGCAGGACAGAGAATAGTACGTTTCAAATTCAAAATCGCCGTCGAGATCGCGCACCTGCTCAAGCAGCTCCTGCGCTTCTTTAGACGGATGACCACCGGTCCACAGCAGAGCGAGCACCAGTGAGGTAAATTCATGGCCGAGCGGGGAACCGGCAAAACGCGGACCCTGTTCTGAGCCTGGGTTTGTAATCAGAAATGACGGTTTACGCACCGGCAAATCATTGCGCTCGGTGAAAGAGACTTTGTCGGATAATCCCGCGATTTCTGCCAGCAGATCCCTGATTTCAGCCGATTTAGCGCTGTCGTCCAGCGTGGCAATTAACTCAACAGGTTTGGTCAATTTCTCAAGATAGGCTTTGAGCTGTGTTTTCATGTTTGTGTCGAGCATGGTTTTCTCCCTGAGGACCGGCAAGAAACGGCGGGGCAACAACCCCGATAACGAGCGAATAGCAAATGCTGTAAATTTTTGCGCCGCAGAATCCCGCGGCGCGAAAAGCGTTCTTCTGATGCGGATTCACGCAGGCTGGCAACGTAAAACCCCGATGTCGCCACCGGGGAGGCTGCACCTTGCGCGCAAAACCGCAGAAGAATTAGATCTTACCAACCAGGTCCAGAGACGGAGCCAGCGTTGCTTCGCCTTCTTTCCACTTAGCCGGGCACACTTCACCTGGGTGAGAAGCAACATACTGAGCCGCTTTGATTTTGCGCAGCAGGTCAGTTGCGTCACGGCCAATGCCTTCAGCAGTCACTTCAACAGCCTGGATGATGCCCTGCGGGTCTACCAGGAAGGTACCACGGTTAGCCAGACCTTCGTCTTCACGCAGGATTTCGAAGTTACGGGACAGCGCCATGGTCTGGTCGCCCAGCATCGCGTATTTGATTTTGCCGATGGTTTCTGAGCTCCCGTGCCATGCTTTGTGGGTGAAGTGGGTGTCGGTAGACACAGAGTAGATGTCCACGCCCAGCTTCTGGAACTCATCGTGATGGTCAGCCAGGTCGCCCAGTTCGGTCGGGCATACGAAGGTGAAGTCAGCCGGATAGAAGAAGAAAACGCTCCAGCGGCCTTCAATGTCTTTCTCGGTAACTTCTACGAATTCACCGTTTTTGAAAGCCTGATTTTTAAAAGGTTTTACTTTGGTATTAATTAAAGACATCTATACTTCCTCCACGTTTCGATGGGATGTAAGGTATCGAATTCTGTTTGATTCGGCCAATGCGTATCCATTATCAAATCAATCAGCGATATCTAACAACGATTGTCCGCCAACAATGTGAAGCGGCATTTACAACGCACGCTCTTTCACCACTGGCGACGGTAAATCATGGCCGTCAGCACGGCCGGGCTGGTGTAGCGACTGTCTGGTGTGCAAATAATGTGCAGGCGACAACCGAGGGATTTAACCATTTGCCAGCGCGACGGGTCAATCAATCACTGAAAGGCTCTGCCTATGGCTGTAACAGGAAACCCCTATAAACTGCAGCAGATTACGCGCCTGCTGAGATAACCCACTGGTAATCTCTACGCCTGCATGACACCGCCACCGTTCACCAATCATCCATATCACAACAGTGCCCCTCTGGCAGACTCCTTTGGGTGCCGCCCTGAGATTATTCCGCATTACGGGGTTGGCAGCTTACTCTTTGAAGTTAAACCTGCATCACAAAACCTTATCTGACAGCAGAATAATCCATCTCTACGCCGATTTCGACCTTCCTGGCATGGCGTTAAAACTTTTAACGTATCGCTATTATGATTTTCTGAATGCCGGAGAAATGAAGCATGTCCCATGTCAGTGAGTCTTCCGCTACCCTGCCCTACTCGCCAAACCGCGCACGCCGGATGAACCTGTTCGTCTCGGTTTCTGCCGCCGTAGCGGGCCTGCTGTTTGGCCTGGATATTGGCGTCATTGCGGGCGCCCTACCGTTTATTACCGACCACTTTACCCTGACTCACCGCGACCAGGAGTGGGTGGTCAGCAGCATGATGCTGGGCGCGGCGCTGGGTGCGCTGTTTAACGGCTGGCTGTCATCACGCCTTGGACGTAAATACAGCCTGATGGCGGGTGCGATTTTGTTTATTGTCGGTTCACTCGCGTCGGCCTTTGCAACCAACCTCGAAACGTTGCTGTTCGCGCGCGTCATTCTGGGCGTGGCGGTGGGGATTGCCTCGTATACCGCACCGCTGTATCTGTCGGAAATGGCCTCGGAGAACGTGCGCGGCAAAATGATCAGCATGTATCAGCTGATGGTGACGCTCGGTATTCTGCTGGCCTTTTTGTCTGACACCGCGTTTAGCTACAGCGGCAACTGGCGCGCGATGCTCGGCGTACTGGCCATGCCTGCCGTGGTGTTGCTGGTGATGGTCATTTTCCTGCCCAACAGCCCACGCTGGCTTGCTGCCAAAGGGCAACACGTGCAGGCCGAGCGCGTGTTGCGCATGCTGCGTGATACCTCGGAAAAAGCGCGTGAGGAGCTGGAGGAAATCCGCGAAAGCCTGAAGCTCAAACAAGGCGGCTGGGCGCTGTTCAAGGCCAACCGCAACGTGCGACGTGCGGTTTTTCTCGGCATGCTGTTGCAGGCGATGCAGCAGTTCACCGGGATGAACATCATTATGTATTACGCGCCAAAGATTTTTGAGATGGCGGGCTTTAGCAGCCATCACGAGCAGATGATTGCCACCGTGGTGGTCGGTCTGACCTTTATGCTGGCAACGTTTATTGCGGTTTATACCGTGGATAAATCAGGCCGCAAACCGGTGCTGAAAATCGGCTTCACCGTGATGGCGCTTGGTATGCTGGTTCTCGGCTATTGCCTGATGCAGGTTGAGCATGGTGTCGTGTCACGCGGTATCTCGTGGCTGTCGGTCGGTATGACCATGATGTGTATTGCCGGTTACGCCATGAGCGCCGCGCCAGTGGTGTGGATCCTGTGCTCAGAAATTCAGCCGCTTAAGTGCCGCGATTTTGGTGTCACCTGCTCCACCACCACAAACTGGGTATCAAACATGATAATCGGTGCCACCTTCCTGACGCTGCTTGACAGCATTGGCGCGGCAGGCACCTTCTGGCTCTATACCGCCCTGAACCTGGTGTTTGTGGTTATCACCTTCTGGCTGGTACCGGAGACCAAAAACGTAACGCTGGAGCATATTGAGAAAAACCTGATGGCCGGTAAAAAGCTGCGCGATATCGGTCAGTAATGCCTGGCCCCGCTTGCTCATCGCAAGCGGGGCATGTTACCTGCACGTACACCCCATTTAACGCACACCAGTACTGTTCTGTTCTGCTAACCTTAAGACACAACATTAATGTGGAGGAAAAACGTGAACAGATTACTTCTGGTATGTGCCGCAGGCCTGCTTATTGCAGGTTGTGATTCGGCCAGTACACCAACCAGCATCCCCGGTAACGGACAAACGCAAACCACCAACACCAACTATGACTGCGGCTCCGGCGGTAAATTAGCCGTAACCTACCTCAATAACGACCCCAACGCCGTCGCTATTGTCGAAACAGGTGATAATCAGAAAATCATGATGGTCAACGTGGTTGCAGCCAGCGGAGCCAAATATGTTGGCGGTATCTGGGAATGGTGGACTAAAAATGAGAGCGGTACGTTGAGCAATCTTCAGACTCAGAAGACAATGGAGTGCCAGGCAACAAAATAACGCTTTATTGAGCGTTAAGCCCGCCATGCGCTGATGCTTGTCAGGTACGGTTAAGAGGATGTTCCGTTCACCTGAAGCCCACAAACAAATGGCATGTCATAAGCGGTGAACGGACTAAGAGGGCCACTGCGGCCCTGCGCCATCTCCAGCGGCCCCGCAACGACATCGTCGCGCTGCGCCTGCGGTCGGCTTGACGCGTGATTACCCAGCGCATCTCAGGGCCTCGACCTTCGGGCCAGCGCTAAAGCAATGTTGTCCTGTCTTGTTGCGCCTCAGCCCGCCATCCCTGACGGGCTGACTTGCCTTCTGGCCTCCGGCTCGCCGATTTCAGCAGGTCAGCAACCCCACACAGTATGCGCATGCGTTTCAACAGCAAGGTTATCACTGCGAGTTATGCTCTGTGCGTTTATAACGCGACCAGCCGCTGTGCTGCCGCCAGCAGCGTTTCTGGCTGTTTAGCAAAGCACAGGCGAATCAGGCGATGTGGGAACGGCCCGTCACAAAACACCGAGAGCGGGATAGCCGCCACGCCTGCTTCTGCCGTCAGCCAGCGACAGAAATCCACATCATTAAGCTCAGAAATGGCGCTGTAGTCTGCCAGCAGGAAGTACGTTCCCTCACACGGCAATAGCCGAAAACGCCCGGGTTTTAGCGCCTCAACAAACAAATCACGGCGCTCACGGTAGAACGCAGGCAACGCCTGGTAGTGCTCAGGCTCCGCGCGCAGCATATCCGCCAGTGCCAATTGAGCCGGAGTATTGACTGAAAACGTCAGATACTGATGTACCTTGCGCACCTCGGCACTGATTGGCGCAGGGGCAATGCAGTAACCCACTTTCCAGCCGGTCATATGATAAGTCTTGCCAAAAGAGGAAACGGCAATCGCCCGTTCGCGCAGTTGCGGATGTTCCAGTACACTGGCATGCCCGCCCTTCGCAAAGCAGATGTGCTCGTAGACCTCGTCACTTAACACGTAGATTTCCTGCCCCGCAATAGCCTGCCACAGCGATGCGAAGTCTTCCTGCGCCCATACCGTGGCGGTCGGGTTGTGCGGTGTATTGAGAATCACCAGCCGCGTGCGTGGACTCAGCAGTGCGGCAAACTGCGCCCAGTCAACGCGAAAACCCGGCGGCTGTAGCGCCATCCGCTTCATTACACCGCCCGATAACGCCACCGCTGGAGCATAGCTGTCGTAGCCTGGGTCAAAGCAAATAACCTCATCGCCCGGTCGCACCAGCGCGGTAATGGCCGCGTACAGCGCCTCGGTGGCACCGGCAGTCACGGTCACATCGGTGTCCGGGTCCGGGTGACAGCCATAAAGCTCGGCGGTTTTATCGGCGATAGCCTCACGCAGCGCCGCCACGCCGGTCATCGGCGCATACTGATTCGCCCCCTGCGCCACGTGCCATGCCAGCCTCTGCTGTAAAAACGCTGGGCCGTCAAAATCCGGGAACCCTTGCGACAAATTGATAGCACCGTGCTGCTGCGCCAGCGCACTCATTTGGCTAAAAATAGTCGTGCCCAACGCCGGAAGTTTACTCTGCGGCTTGAGAGATAAGTGACTCATGAATAACGGCCCTATGCGCGAGTGAAAGATGTAATAGTGCTCCACTATAACACCGCCCAGCCGTTCAGCAATAAAGATGTGTAGACGGCTAAATGGCAGGCATTATCCTAAAAGCTGATGCTTCCCGCTAACTGAAGGTAAATAAATGAGCTAACAGCGCACTGGGAAGTTGGGAAGTTGGGAAGTTGGGAAGTTGGGAAGTTGGGAAGTTGGGAAGTTGGGCAGTTGGGCAGTTGGGCAGTTGGGCAGTTGGGCGTTGGGCGTTGGGCGTTGGGCGTTGGGCGTTGGGCAGCCAGCAAACCAGTAAGTTAACAAACCAGAAAGCCACAAAACTATTACGTTTCACAGCAAAACGCACCGCTGTTATTTCCTCTTCTAGTGCACAGACTCACAGTGTGGGGTGTTGAACCCCGCTGAAATCGGCCAAGCGTTCACGGCTGGCCGGGGCAGGCCGCATGGATGCGGCCTGAGGCGCGATTTACAGGGGCGTTACCTCGCGCCGTCCCCGACAAGCCAGCCGGGATAAGCTGACAACATTGCCGGGAGCAATGTTGAACAACGCCTCAGGCGTTGGCCCCGAAGGGGTGAGGCCCAGGGATGGGCCGAATAACGCACCGCCCAAAGGGCGGCGATTTCTTTGCGGGGCCGCGGGGATTGTTAAGGGGCGCGCGGGAGCGCCCCTTAACCCGTTCACCGCCGCTGAGGCTGCGCTTTACGCCAAACTTATAGTGAACGGAACATTCCACCAAACCAAACCAAACCAAACCAAACCAAACATTAAACCGTAAAAACAAAACTCCCGTTACGCCACTGCCCCGGCAAACTCCTCGCGCAGCGCCTCAATCGGCAAATACCTGCCAATAATCACCAGCCTCGACAAAACCGGCTCGTCCTCGCCCCACTCGGCACCATAATCAAACCCCACAACTTTATGCACGCCCTGCACAATCAACCGCTGCGGGTTACCGTCAATCGCCAGCACGCCTTTATAGCGCAGCATATCGTTACCAAAGCGCTCAATGCAGCTTTCCATAAACGCGCCAATTTTCTTGAGATCCAACCGCCCGGCCTCAAACACGTGCGCCTGAATAGCATCATCCCACGAGCGCGCATTGCCAGAGACCTGGCGAAACGGCATAAAGCGCTGCGGCTGCGCGCTTTCAGCACGGATCACATGAAAGCCTTCGCTTATCGCGTTGCCGTCGCTCATCTCAAACGCCGCAATGTCCAGCCACAGTTCAGCCGGGCATTCACCGCGCGTGATATGGAAAATCTCGGCTTTATTGTTGATGCGGTGAATACGCGCCAGCGCCTCGGCCTGCTGCTCCTCGCTGCACAAGTCAGCTTTGGTCAAAAGAATACGGTCGGCAAAACCAATCTGGGAGGCCGCCACCGGGTGCTCATCAAGCTGGCGCTGGATGTGCTGGCAGTCTACCAGCGTAATCACCGCGTCCAGGCGCAGCGCCTCACGCAGGCGTTCTTCAACAAAAAAGGTCTGGATAACCGGCGCCGGGTCGGCAAGGCCGGTGGTTTCAACAATCAGGCGCTCAAAGCGCATTTCACCGCGATCGCGCTTGTCGAGCAGCTCTGTTAACGCGGCGGTGAACTCACCGCGCACGCTACAGCACACGCAGCCGTTAGACAGCTCTACCACGTTGACGTTTTCGCCCTCACGCAGCAGCGCACCGTCAATATTAACGGCACCAAATTCGTTTTCGAGGATGGCAACCGACGCGTCGGCATGATGAGAAAGGAAGTAATTAATTAACGTGGTTTTGCCTGCGCCGAGAAACCCGGTCAACAGCGTGACGGATACAACATCATTCATGGCAGATTCCCTGTGCTGAGCCCGCAAAGCGGCGGGCCAGTCTTAACAACAGCGCGCGCCGCCTTTGCCGCCGTAGCGGGCGTCCTGACGGTCGCGAAAGAATTCTTCATAGGTCATGGGCGTCTGCTCCGGGTGGGTCAGGCGCATATGTTGAACATAATTATCATAATCGGGCACGCCAACCATCAGCTTTGCTGCCTGGCCGAGATATTTGCCCGCTTTTGCGAGGGTATCGAACATTAGCTTACTCCTTAAAGCACCCAAAGAGCCTCCCATACGGGAGGCGCTTTTGCAACCGGGTCAGTGCGCGTTTTTGGCACGTGCAACAATCTGCTCAAGGTTTTCTGGCATCGGCTCATATGGCGTTTCGCGCGCCGTCGGCTGCGGGTTACGCAGCGCCGCAAGCGCGGTTTTGAGCGAAAACAGCGCCAGCACCACCACAACCACCATAAAGAAGATAGTCAGCCCGGCGTCCAGACGGTTGTTAAACACCAGTTGCGCCAGCTGCGACTCGGTGTACTGCGCCGGAATAGTACCGCTGTCTATCATCGCCTGGAACTTGTTAGCAATCGCCAGGAAGCCCACTTTCGTGTCCGGGCTGAACGCTTTTTGCCAGCCGGCGGTAAGCGTACACACCAGCAGCCACGCCGTTGGCATGAGTGCTACCCACGCATAACGCTGGCGCTTCATCTTAAACAGCACCACCGCACACAGCATCAGCGCCATGCCCGCCAGCATCTGGTTAGCAATACCAAACAGCGGCCACAGCGTGTTAATGCCGCCAAGCGGGTCAACCACGCCCTGGTGCAGGAAGTATCCCCAGGCCAGCACGCACAGCGCAGTGGCAAGCAGGTTCGCCGGCAGCGAGTCGGTGCGCTTAAGCGACGGTGCCGCCACGCCCAGCAAGTCCTGAAGCATAAAGCGAGCGGCGCGCGTGCCCGCATCTACAGCGGTCAGGATAAACAGCGCCTCAAACAAAATGGCAAAGTGATACCAGAACGACACATCCATCAGGCCGCCCAGCGCGCCGTGCAGGATATAAGCCATCCCTACCGCCAGCGTCGGTGCGCCACCGGCACGCGAAATAATGCTCTGCTCGCCGACTTCATCAGCAATGCGCGTGAGCACATCTGGCGTTATCTGGAAGCCCCAGCCGCTTACCACCTGTGCTGCCGAGGCCACCACATCCGTCGTGCCAGCCGGTGCCAGCACCGCCATGGGGCTGTTCATGGCAAAGTAAACGCCCGGGTCAATAACACAGGCCGCCACCAGCGCCATAATCGCCACAAATGACTCCATCAACATGCCGCCATAGCCAATCAGGCAAGCCTGGTTTTCATTCGCGAGCATCTTCGGCGTGGTGCCGGAGGCAATCAGCGCGTGGAAACCCGACACCGCACCGCAGGCAATGGTGATAAACAGGAACGGGAACAGGCCGCCGCTCCATACCGGTCCGGTGCCGTCGACAAATTTAGTCAGCGCAGGCATGGTCAGCGTTGGGCGCATAATCAGAATGCCAATCGCCAGCCCAACAATGGTGCCAATTTTCAGGAAGGTAGAAAGATAATCACGCGGTGCCAACAGCAGCCACACCGGCAATACGGCGGCAACGAAGCCGTAGCCCACCAGCATCCAGGTCAACTGTACACCGGTAAAGTCAAAATACGGCGCCCAGGTCGGGCTTTCAGCCACCCAACCGCCGGAGATAATGGCAAACACCAGCAGCACCAGGCCGATAATGGAGACTTCACCAATGCGCCCCGGGCGAATGTAGCGGGTATAAATGCCCATAAAAATCGCAAGCGGTATGGTAAACGCCACGGTATACGTGCCCCACGGGCTGTGGGTCAGCGCTTTCACTACGATCATCGCCAGCACGGCGAGGATAATAACCATAATCATGAAGCAGGCCACCAGCGCGATAACGCCAGCGGTGTTGCCCATCTCTTCTTTAACCAGTTCACCCAATGAACGCCCGTCGCGCCGGGTGGAGACGAACAGCACCATAAAGTCCTGTACCGCTCCCGCCAGCACGACGCCAGCCAGAATCCAGATCATGCCCGGCAGGTAACCCATCTGCGCGGCCAGTACCGGTCCTACCAGCGGCCCGGCCCCGGCGATAGCCGCAAAATGGTGGCCGAACAGCACTTTCTTATCGGTCGGTACATAGTCGAGGCCGTCATTGTGGCGCACGGCGGGCGTCATGCGCGTGCTGTCTACCTGCAGCACGCGTTTTGCGATATAGAGTCCATAAAAACGGTAGGCAATCAGGTAAACGCACACTGCGGCCACCACTATCCACAGTGCGTTAATCTGCTCGCCGCGGTTGAGCGCTATATAGCCCAGTGCAAACGCACCAAGCAGGGACAGCGCAACCCATATCAGGTATTTCCCCGGATTATTCATCGTTATAAATCCATCTGAGTGTGTAGAGACAAGAATGTGTCAATTTATTTCTGGATTATGCCAGGGCATTTAACAAGTCAGCAGCAGTACAAAACAATATTGAAACCGATCATTTACACAGCATTGTTAACACGATCACTCTGTTAGCGCGGAGAGGGTGCAACAACCACAGACAGGCGTTGCGACAGGCATAAAAAAGCCCCACCGGAAAGGCGGGGCAAACGAGGTTTTTCATAGCAGTGTGATAAAGACTCAGCCAATGACAGCGGTGCTCAGCCGGCTGGTACAGCAGCGCTTGCCGCTGGCATCATAAATAGCGATTTCCCAGCACTGGGAACTGCGGCTTAAGTGTAGCGGTACACACACGCCACGCACCGGCCCGCGCGCGACGGCGCGGTGGTGTGTGGCACTGACTTCGGTGCCCACCACGTTTTGCCCTTCCTTACTTGTCATAAACCCGGCCATTGACCCCATGGTTTCGGCCAGCGCCGCAGAGGCACCGCCGTGCAGCAGGCCAAATGGCTGAACCGTGCGGCTGTCCACCGGCATTTCAGCTTCCAGGCTGTCGTCATTAATGCGGGTAAAGACAATGCCCAGGTGACCAACCAGCGTTTCGGCAGCCATGCGGTTGAGTTCGTCGAGCGTGATATCGCGCTTCCAGATCATGTTACGCTCCCAGCGTCGAGCCGCCATCGACCACGATGTCCTGCAAGGTGATATGGCTGGCGCGCGGGGAAGCGAGGAACAGTACCGTGCTGGCAATCTCCTGCGGGCGGGCGATTTTACCCAATGGAATGCCCAGCTTGAACTGCTGCGGGTAACCGGCGATACGAGCGCTTTCGGCATCCGGCGAGGTCCACATGCCGCGCTGCATATCAGTATCGGTCGAGCCAGGCGACACCAGATTGCCGCGCACGCCGTAAGGCGCCAGTTCCAGCGCTACGGTCAGCGCCAGACTTTTCAGTGCTGCTTTGGAGGCGCCGTAGGCCGACATGCCGGTACGCGGCGTGTGTGCGGCGTCAGATGCCACCGTCACCAGCGCCCCGCCTTTCTGCGCACGGAATTGCGCCATGGTAGCGCGAAAAAAGTTAAACGCACCGCCAACGTTAATGGCAAAGGTGTCCTGCCAGTCGCGCAGCGCCAGTTCATCGGTTGCGCCCATACGCAGAATACCGGCGGCATTCACCAGCACATCGAGGCGTTCGGTGTCTTTTAAAAGGCGCTGACATACGGCACTCACCTGCTCGGCGCTGGCAACATCCACCACTTCAGTGGCAAACGGATAGTTTTCCTGACCAAACGCCAGATCAAAGCCCACTACCCGCGCGCCCGCCTCGTGAAACGCCAGCGCAGTCTGGTAACCAATGCCACGCCCGGCACCGGTCACCCACACGGTTTGTCCCTGAAACTCCTGGCTCATGGCTTCACCTCCCGACTCAACAACGCCCACCAGGCGTCAATGGTCGGCTCTTTTGCCAGCATCACGAAGTCGATGTCGCTGTATGCTTTGCGCCAGCGGGCGGCAAGCGCCATCATGCGCACCGAGTCCAGGCCGTAATCAATCAGGTTCTCGTCGTCCAGCGGCACGTCGTCTTCATCCAGCAGCGGCAGCACCAGCGCACGCAACTGCTCTTTATTTTGTGGCACCGCCAGCAGATCGCTTGTCATCACCACGCGCCCGCTGCGTCCGGCAACGTATTTCAGCGCCATCAGGTGCTCTTCGCGGCTAAAATCCGCCAGGCCATCGGCCACCATAAACGGCTTAATGTCTCGCATGAAGGCGTCGGTTGCAGTGGTCATGCAGCCGATGTGGGCGTACACGCCACAAATAATCAGCTGATCGCGCCCGGTTTCCTTGAGCGCCTGCTCCAGCGGCGAGCGGATAAACGCGCTGTAGCGCCATTTGGTCAACACCGTATCGCCGTCTTGCGGAGCCAGCGCGTTCACCACACTTTTACGCTCGGCATGTTTGTTGATGCCCGGTCCCCACATGTCATTAAGCAGCGCGCGGTCTTCGTCGCTCTGGCTGTCCGGCTGGGCGGTGTAATACACCGGAATATTATTCTGGCGACAGAACTGGCGCAGCGCGGCGATGTTGGCGATGACCTGCTCCATCATCGGGCAGTTATCACCCCAGAAATCAATAAAGTAGTCCTGCATATCATGAATCAGCAGCGCGGCACGCTCTGGCTCAAACGCCCAGCTGACTTTGTTTTCCGGGATATCGGCCGCACCCGGCAGCGCGTAACCGTTAAGTTTTGGAATAGCCATAAAATCACTCCTTACTGCGTTGTCAGGCGGCGTTCAGCAATCAACTGGCGCAGGCGCTTTTTGTCAGGTTTACCCACGTGGGTAAGCGGCAGTTCATCGACGTTTTCTACCTTGTCCGGTAGCTTGTAGTCGGCAACGCCCAGCTCACGCAGCCAGCGGCGAATCTCCACCGCACGCAGCGGGCGGCGCCCGACGATGAACGCACAGCTTTTCTCGCCCATCAGTTCGTCATCCATTGACACCAGGGCTGCGTGGATAATGTCCTCATGGCGGTGCAGCAGGTTTTCAATCTCCTCTGCCGCAATCTTCTCGCCGCCTCGGTTGATCTGGTCTTTTTCACGCCCGACCACGCGGATATAGCCCTCTTTATCAATCACTATCAGGTCACCGGAGCAGTAAAAACCGTTGGCATCAAAGGCTGTTGCATTCGCTTGCGGGCTTTTGTAATAACCGCGAAAGGTATATGGCCCGCGCGTCATCAGCAGTCCCACCTCGCCTGCGGCAACCGGGTTACCGTTTTCATCGGCAGCCCAGACCTCGTCATCCGGGCACATCGGGCGGCCCTGAGTGGTGAAGATGTGCTCATCGTCGTCGTCCAGCGCGGTGTAGTTCACCAGCCCCTCGGCCATGCCGAACACCTGCTGAAGCTGGCAGCCAATCTCTGCCGGAACGCGGCGCGCCAGTGGCTCCGGGAAGCGTGCGCCACCCACCTGCAACAGGCGCAGCGACGCAAGCTGTTGGTTGCTGCCCCACTCGCCAATCGCCTGTAGCCACAGGCTGACCGCAGGCGGCACCAGCGCCGTCACGTCAATCTGGTGTTTTTCGATAAGCGGGAAGCACAGCGTGGCACTCGGGTCAGCGGCCAGCACCACACAGCCTTCGCCGTAAAACACGCCAAGTGAGCCAGGTGAGCTCATGGCATAGTTATGCGCCGCCGGAATGGCGCACAAGAAGCGAGTGTTTTCATCGAAGCGGCAAATCTCCACGCTGCGACGAATGCTGTAGTAATAGTCGTTGTGGGTGCGCGGGATAAGCTTCGGCGTACCGGTGCTGCCGCCGGAGAGCTGGAAGAATGCCACCTCGTCAGCCGCCGATGGGCTGGCGGTGAAGTTATCCTCTGGCGCGTCAATCATCGCCTGAAGTGAACGCTCACCGTCGTCGTTACGCAGTGCTACGACGTTCAGCGACGGGTAATCGCTGTGTAGCTGGTTCAGGAAAGCGTCATCGCGAAACAGCGCGTGCTCACGGTCAGCCACCAGAAGCCGGGGTTCAATCTGCTCGGCATAGGCCGCAAGCTCGGTGCGCTGATGGCTGAACAGCGCATTGACCGGCGCCACGCCCGCTTTCAGCAGCGCAAAGAAGGTGATAAACAGTTCAGCATGGTTGCCCAACTGAACCAGCGCGGTATCGCCCGTTTTCAGCCCCTGGCGCATCAGGGATGCCGCCAGGCGACTGGACGCCGCATCAAGCTCCCGGTAGCTCAGTTCACGTTCACCGTCGATAATCGCAGTGCGTGCACTGTCGGCGTGACGGGTGAGAATGTCAGTGAGCGGTAACTCCGCCCAGTAGCCCTTTTCGCGATAGCGTGCGGCCAGCGCGTCCGGCCAGCGGTTAAAAGGAATAGCCATATCCTTGCCTCAGTTCAGACCAAATACGTTCAACATCGTAGAAAGCTTGGTGCCGGTTTCATGCCACTCAGACGTGGGCGACGACGCAGGCACAATGCCCGCTCCGGCAAAGAGCCGCACCCGGCTGCCGTGCAGCCTTGCGCAGCGAATCGTTACCACCCATTCGCCGTTCCCTTCGGCGTCACACCAGCCCACAATGCCGCCAAACAGGTCACGCTCGAACGGTTCCAGTTCGCGAATCAGGTTCTGGGCGACGTCGTTCGGGAACCCGCTCAGTGCAGGCGTTGGGTGCAGCAGGCACGCGAGCGACAGCGCGTTCTCTGCCGGGTTGCGTACTTCGCCTTCAATGGGCGTGGAAAGGTGCCACAGGGTCGGTGTAGTGATGAGTTCCGGTTTGTCCGGCACGGCGAGATAAGAGGCACGCGCTGCCAGCACATCACGCATGGCGTCGGTAACCAGCTGGTGTTCGTGACGGTCCTTGCGCGAGTTCATCAGCATCTCGCCCATGGCGCGGTCGGCTTGCGGGTCACGCTCACGGCGCGCGGAGCCTGCCAGCGGCAGCGAACTGAAGGAACGGGCGTCCTTACGCAGCAACAGTTCCGGGCTGGCACCCACCAGCGCCCCGCCATCGGCCAACGGTACATGGAAATTAAAACTGTCAGGGTTTTGTGACAGCAGGCGCTCAAACAGCGCCGAGCGGTCAAGCGGACGCTCGGTGGTGATATCAATCAGGCGTGAGAGCACCACTTTATCAATGCCCGGCTGGCTGGTGGCATACGCCCCGCGCGCCACCATCTCCTCAAACACCAACTGGTCAGGAATGGCTTCACGGGAGACGATCTCCGGCTGGCGTACAGCATGCTGGCGCAAGCTTTGACGCAAGCGTTCCTGGCGGGAGAAAGGTGTGACCTGCTCGGGAATAAACAGTGCGGAAGGCTGGCGCGTATCAAACGGTATCGCGCCGACCATGATTGGGTTTTTGATACCTCTGGACTGCGCCTCTTCAAAGGTTCTCGCCAGGCGGCGCTGGAAGTAACCGTGCAGGTCGGCACCGTCGGCCGCGCTGACGTTGAAACGAGCAATACAGCCAGACGTGGTAAAGCTCCGATACGGAGACATAAAAAAGAAACTGTCCTGTGCCAGCGTCGGCGTAGCCAACGTGGGTTCCTCAGCCAGTAAAGTAACCATATACCCTCCATATAAATGATAAGGAATTTGATAATTATTATCATTTGTATTTTGGCCCGTAAGCTACGTCCAGAACGGCAGACTGTCAACAGGCTTAACCTTTTCTCAATATTGCTGGCGCTTGCATCAACACGATAAAGACATGAAAATGAGAAGCATTATTAACGACCCATGACAGGATGCCCCGCCGTGAAATTCGACATTGTTAGTAGAGTGAAAACCTTCGGCATCGCGCTGCTGTATTTAGGATTAACCTCAGCCGCTGCCAGCGCCACGTCTGCCCAGTGGCCGCGTCAGATAAACGATAGCCGCGGCACGCAGACTCTTGAACAGGCTCCCACACGCATTGTCTCCACCAGCGTCACACTCACCGGTTCGCTGCTTGCCATCGACGCCCCAGTGGTCGCCAGCGGTGCCACCACGCCGGGTAATCGCTTTGCCGACAGCCAGGGCTTTTTGCGCCAGTGGGGCGAGGTGGCAAAAGCACGAAACGTTCAACGCCTCTATATTGGTGAGCCAAACGCCGAAGCCGTTGCCGCACAAATGCCGGATCTGATCCTGGTTAGCGCGACCGGTGGTGACTCTGCCCTCGCGCTTTACGACCAGCTTTCCAGCATTGCGCCCACGCTTATCGTGAATTACGACGACAAAAGCTGGCAGGAACTGCTTACCACGCTTGGCAACATCACCGGCCATGAAAAACAGGCCGCTGCACGTATTGCCAGCTTTAACGCCGAACTTGCCAAAACCAAAGCCGCAATCGCGCTGCCGCCACAGCCGGTAAGTGCGCTGGTCTACAACACCCCGGCGCGCACGGCCAACCTCTGGACGCCGGAGTCAGCGCAGGGACAGTTGCTTAAAGAGTTGGGCTTCACCCTCGCCACGCCGCCTGCACAGATGCAGACCAGCCAGAGCCAGGGCAAGCGCCACGACATCCTGCAACTGGGCGGTGAAAACCTCGCCGCCGGGCTAAACGGCCAGACGGTGCTGCTGTTTGCTAATGACGACCGCGATGCCGATGCCCTGCGCAACAATCCGCTACTGGCCCATATCCCGGCGGTGCAGAATAAGCAGGTATGGCCGCTTGGCACCGAAACCTTTCGCCTGGACTACTACAGCGTGAGCCACCTGCTGGCACTGTTAAATAAGCAGTTCAAGTCCTGATGCACGCAGGGCAGCGCGCTGGCGCTGCCCTGCTTTCCCGGCGCCCTGCATGGCGGTTAGTCCCGCCCGATGGCGCTGGGTTGTTTTTTAGCGCTGCCGTTATGACGTTTTTTCCTGTTCGAGCGCCTGCGCTGCGGGCTGATGAAAACGGCGCAACTGGGTCAGTACCAGCATCAGCACCACACCAACCATCGCCAGTGCAAAACCACTCACACTTGCCGAGCTGACCGGCGTCAGCGCCACTCCCATGCCGCCAAGCAGTGCCGCCCCCACCGCATCTCCCGTCACGTTTTGCGCCGTCCACAGCCCGTTAACGCGCCCGAGCATGGCATCCGGCGTCTGGGTCTGAATCAGGGTGTATTGCAACAGTGAACTGATAGCGCTCAGGTAACCAAACAGCGCCAGGCACAGCATGCCCAGCGGCCAGACTGGCATCAGGCTAAACAGCCCGACGGCGATAAACGACGCCACGGTGCTTACCAGCATGATAAAACCCGGCCGCGCACGCTGCGCCACCGCGCCGCTGGTGAGCGCCCCGGCAGCTGCGCCCAACGGCACTGCCGCATACAGCAGGCCAATCTGCGCCTCACTCATACTCCAGTGTCCGGCAAGCGCCGGATACAGCACGCGCACCGCGCTTGCCATGGTCAGCAGAGCCCCTACCAGCGCCACGCCACCAACCAGCGGATGGCTCAACACAAATGCCAGCCCCTCATGCAGTGAGCGCAGCGGATGCTGGCGCGGCTGCTCCGGCGGCGGCTGACGCGGCAGACTCAACAGCGGCAGCAGCGTAATAAACGTGCCGAATGCCGCCAGCCCGTAGTTCCACGCCACGCCGCCCCATGCCAGCAGCAGACCGCCCAGCATGGGCGAAATCACTGAACCGAGGCGCACGGTTAACATCGTGATGGCTCCGGCCTGCATCAGGTTTTCACGCCCCACCAGCGCGGGCGTTGCCGCGAGCAGCGCGGTCACGCCAATGGCGGCAAACAGGCCGTCCCACACGCCGAGCAGGTAGATTGCCAGCAGCGACGGTGCAGGCAGCATGGCGTTAATGCACAGGCCGATAAAGCCCAGTCCGCAGGTGGCACGTGCCAGCAAAATAAGGCGCTTACGCTCGTAGCGATCCGCCAGCACGCCGCCCATCATCATGCCGACAAACATTGCTCCGCCGGTGAGCGTTACCGCCAGGCCAACCTGCAAGGTTGAACCGGTCAGGTGCTGTATCTGCACCGGCACCGCAACACCGAGCAGGCCCAGCGACAAAATCGAAATCAGGCGCGCAAAAAACACCGCGCGGAACGCAGGATGCGTCTTCAACAGGCTGAGGTTCAGCCACAAAGAATTTTTCTTCATTACATGGCCTTAAGCATTTTTCCTTACCAGCAAATAAGCGCGCCATGCTAACATAAAGAAATAATAGTGATAACGATAATAAAAATCATTATCAATCTTCAGGATATGCGTTTATGTTGGTTTCCCGCTTTTCAGCGCGTGCTCTTGTGCTGCTGAGCCTGGTTATTCTTCTGCTGTTAATGGCGGCACTGAGCCTGTTCATTGGCGCAAAAAACCTTTCCCCTGCCGTAGTGCTTGACGCACTCAGCGGCCAGTGTCGCAGCGCCGACTGCACTATCGTGCTCGACGCGCGCCTGCCCCGCACCCTTGCCGGGCTACTGGCCGGTGGCGCACTTGGCGTTGCCGGTGCGTTAATGCAAACCCTGACCCGTAACCCGCTGGCCGACCCCGGCCTGCTGGGCGTCAACTCCGGGGCCAGCTTTGCCATCGTGCTCGGTACTGCACTGCTCGGCTACTCCTCTGCGGTTACCCTGCTCGGCCTTGGTTTTACCGGTGCACTGCTGGCCTCACTGATTGTCGCACTCACCGGCAGCCAGGGCGGCGGGCAGTTAAGCCCGGTGCGCCTGACGCTGGCAGGCGTGGCGCTGGCAGCCGTACTCGAAGGCTTAAGCAACGGCATTGCGCTGCTCAACCCGGCGATATTTGACCAGTTGCGCTACTGGCAGTCCGGCTCGCTGGATATCCGCACTTTCACCACGCTGCGCATTATTGTGGTGCCGGTGCTGGTGGGAATGGCTATCGCCCTGCTGTTAAGCCGCTCGCTCAACAGCCTGAGCATGGGCAGCGATACCGCCACCGCCCTTGGCAGCAAAGTGGCACGCACTCAGTTGCTCTGCCTGCTGGCGATCACGCTGTTATGTGGCAGCGCTACCGCCGCCGTTGGCCCCATCGCGTTTATCGGTCTGATGATGCCGCACATGGCGCGCTGGCTTACCGGCCCGGATCACCGCTGGTCGCTGCCGGTTACGCTGCTGGCAACCCCCATTTTGCTGCTGGCAGCCGATATTCTTGGCCGCCTGCTGGTACCCGGTGAGCTGCGCGTGTCGGTCGTCAGCGCCTTTATCGGTGCGCCGGTGCTTATCTGGCTGGTTCGCCGCCGCCGAGCGGGAGTCACACTATGAGCCACCTGTCACCGCGCCTGCTCACCACCTTTTTCCTGCTGATTGTTGCCGCCCTCGTTCTGGGTGGCTGGAGTCTTGCCAGCGGCGCCGTGCCGCTGAGTGTGAGCCAGGTGGTTGATGCCCTGCTCGGCAACGCGCCGCGCAATGTGTCACTGGTGGTGGTGGAATGGCGTCTGCCGCGCGTGCTCACCGCGCTGCTGGTGGGGGCCGCCCTTGGCGTCAGCGGGGCGATTTTCCAGTCGCTGCTGCGTAACCCGCTCGGTAGCCCGGACGTGATGGGCTTTAACACCGGTGCCTGGAGCGGTGTGCTGGTGGCAATGGTGCTGTTTGGTCAGCATCAGTCAGCCATCGCCTTCGCCGCCATGGGCGGCGGCGTCTTTTGCTCGCTGGTGGTCTGGCTGCTCGCCTGGCGCAACGGCATTGACACCTTTCGACTGATCATTATTGGCATCGGCGTGCGCGCCATGCTGGTCGCCTTCAATACCTGGCTGCTGCTCAAAGCCTCTCTGGAAACGGCAGTCTCAGCCGGACTGTGGAACGCCGGTTCGCTCAACGGACTGACCTGGAGCAAAATGCAGCCTTCCGCACCGCTGATTATCCTGCTGCTGCTGGGCGCAGGCTTATTCGTGCGCCGTATGCGCCTGCTGGAGATGGGCGACGATACCGCCTGCGCGCTGGGTGTACGCGTTGAGGGTTCACGCCTGCTGCTGATGTTCACCGCCGTACTGCTGACCGCCTGCGCCACGGCGCTGGCCGGGCCCATCTCCTTTGTGGCGCTGGTGGCTCCCCACATCGCTAAACGCCTGAGCGGCAGCGCACGTTGGGGGCTGACCCAGTCGGCGTTGTGCGGCGGCGTGCTGCTGTTGCTTGCTGACCTGTGCGCCCAGCGCCTGTTTATGCCTTATCAGTTGCCGGTCGGTGTGGTCACCGTCAGCATTGGCGGGCTTTACCTCATCGCTCTGTTGATTAAGGAGTCACGCAAAAGATGACGACATCCACGCGCCTGCACGGTGAACGGCTCACCCTGGGCTATGGCAAACAGACGGTGATAGACAACCTCAGCGTGTCTATTCCTGACGGTGAGTTCACGGCGATTATTGGCCCTAACGGCTGTGGGAAATCCACGCTGTTGCGCAGTCTGAGTCGCCTGATGGCCCCGCTCCAGGGCCAGGTGTGGCTTGACGGTGAACACATCCAGCGTTACGCCACCAAAGAAGTGGCGCGGCGCATTGGGCTGCTGGCGCAAAACGCCAGTGCGCCGGGAGATATCAGCGTACAGGAGTTGGTTTCTCGCGGTCGCTACCCGCATCAGCCGCTGTTTACCCGCTGGCGCAAGGAAGATGATGCGGCGGTACGCAACGCCATGCGCGCGACCGGTATTGAGGCGCTAGCCAACCAGCCGGTCGATACCCTTTCCGGCGGCCAGCGTCAGCGTGCCTGGATAGCCATGGTACTGGCGCAGGAAACCGCCATTATGCTGCTGGACGAACCCACCACCTGGCTTGATATCAGCCACCAGATTGACCTACTGGAATTACTCAGTAGCCTTAACCGCAACCAGGGCTACACGCTCGCGGCGGTGCTGCACGACCTGAACCAGGCCTGCCGCTACGCCACTCACCTGATTGCGCTGCGCGACGGGAAAATCGTAGCCGAGGGTGCGCCGAAAGAGATTGTCACCGCCGAGCTTATTGAGGCCATTTATGGCCTGCGCTGCATGATTATTGACGATCCGGTGGCCCATACGCCGCTGGTAGTGCCGCTGGGGCGCAGCGCCAGCTAAGCGGTTTTATCGCAACTGCAGCGTCTCAGACCTGGGCTGCGGGAAACAGCCGCTGGCAGGTTTGCTTGAGTAATTGCCTGTCGCTGTCGATATAGTTTTCCTGCTCGATGTAGCACATGATTTCCTGCACGTGGCGTTGCGCGGCGGTGGCGTACAGCTGCGGCCATCCCTGTTCCAGCAGGCTCAGGGATTTTATCAACCGCAGCGAAATTTCTCGCAGCGCCGCGCCATCGCGCGCAATGGGCGAGAAGATATCATCAAACAGATTGTCTACCGACAGCGGCGCAATGTGGACGTTGGGATAGGTAACATCAGCGTGTTCAGGCATCTGGCCTGCATACTGGGACAGCACTCTGACAGCACGCCCAATCACATCAATGGCCGTCCCCGGGTCGTTTACCGCCGCAGAAAGCGCCCGGCAGGCGATTTCTGCCAGTACAGACAGACAAAAGCGCGGGTCCTGGTAAAAAGAGCGCACATCGCTGATGCTAATGGCCGCCAGCAGGTGCTGCCTCTGCGCTTGAGTGCAGCCTGGCGTCACATACAGCGCAGGCTGGGCCGGATGCGCAAAACAGCCAGGCTGCGCCACAAGCCAGACGTGAACATCGCTACCGTTGAGCGCTGACGCCAGTTTGCCAACATCCACATGCTCCACATAGCCCACGCTTTGCGGGTAAAGCGCCAGCGTACCCGCCGGCTGCTGCGCAGAATCAAGCCACGGAAAGCCGCCCAGGTACGGTGCCTGCGCACGCGCCAGCAACGCCTGCTGTGCCGCCTTTTCCACCCGCGCCGTGGTTTCTCCGACGCGCCCAAGCGCGGTCAGGTGCTGAATCCAGCGCAGTAGCGTAATCACAATCAGGGCAATAACCCCAAGCGTCACCACAAACAGAATCACGCGCCCCTGTTCGCCGTAGGCCCCCATATTGAGTGCCACAATCCCCACCAGGCTAAACAAAAAAGTACCGATGAAGGTTGCCAGTACGTTTTGCGTGGTGGAGTCCTCTACCACCAGCCGGGTGGCGCGGGGAGTGACGCTGGTCGTTGCCGACCCATAGGCAGCAACCATGATGCTCAGTGAGAAAGTCGTTACCGCCAGCATGCTTGAGGCAAGGATGTTGAGGATATTATCGACGGCCTCGGCACCCACTTTGACCGACACCGAGGCCGGGATGAGCGATTTAAAAGCAATAGACAACAGCGCTGTCACCACGGCCGCAAGCGCGAATAACGCCGTTCTGAACCAGAGTTTGCGAACGGTTTGCCCGAGGATCCACTGCCAGCGTGAAATCATTATTCAGCTCCTGCGCATCAGAAATGACAATGCCGCACTTAAGGCGGCATTGCGGGGTCAACGGACCAGATGCAGGAAGTGAAGATGCTTTTCATACTGATCGATAACATCGTTGATCAGCTGTTCCTGGTTCCAGCCCATCACATCGTAGTTTTGCCCACCTTCTTTCAGGTAGATCTCAGCGCGATAATATTTTTGTTGCTCTGCCTGGGTGTCATCATTATCCAGCGCGCTCAACGCAAAGGCCGGTGAGTTATAACCTCGCAGCCTGACTTCGTAAATGAAGTTTAGCTCATCGCCTAAATCAACCTCAAAATGAATGCGATCGTCATGGGCATCATCAATTACGCTGCGCGTTCCCTGCTTATTCAACTCTTCTTGTACCATCAGCATCGCAGGATGAATGACGTCATCCATGAAGCGTTTTACCATCGAGCGTTTAGGAAAATAGGCGATATTGCGCAGCCTGCGCTGCCACGGAATGGGATTGCGTGCCGCCATCGGGGCAATGGTGGTCATGTTCTGGCTGTCGCGTTTGGTAATATCGCGCCGCAGGGCTTTTAACAGTCCGTATATGGAAATGAGCAGCACGGCGGAAAAAGGCAGTGCACTGGCGATGGTCACAGTCTGCAATGCGCTCAAACCACCCGCCAGCAGCAGAGCGATAGCCACCGCACCCATCATCCCGGCCCAGAAAATACGCTGCCACACCGGCGTGTGGCTGGCTCCTCCGGCGGCAAGCGTATCCACCACCATTGCGCCGGAGTCAGCGGAGGTCACAAAAAAGACAATGACCATCGCCATGGCGATAAAGGACAACACGCTGGAAAACGGAAAGTGCTCAAGGAAATTAAACAGCGCCAGCGCCACATCCTGCTGCACCGTGTTTGCCAGGTCGGTGGCCCCTTTTTGCATGATGAAATAAATGGCGCTGTTGCCAAACACCGTCATCCACATCAGCGTAAAGCCCGCAGGCACAAACAACACGCCCGTCACAAACTCACGAATGGTTCGCCCACGCGATACACGAGCAATAAACATCCCGACAAACGGTGACCAGGACAACCACCAGCCCCAATACAGCAGCGTCCAGCCGCCCAACCAGTTGCTGGATTTTGGCTCATAGGCATAGAGGTTAAAGGTTTTGCTGACAATGTCCGACAGGTAGCCGCCGGTGTTTTCCACAAAGGATTTCAGCAGCAGCACCGTTGGCCCTAACAGCAGCACCATCAACAGCAACAGCAGCGCCAACCCCAGGTTTAGCTCAGAGAGAATACGAATCCCTTTATCCAGCCCTGACACAACCGAAATGGTCGCCAGCCCAGTAATCACAACAATGAGCACCACCTGAGTGGTTTCATTAATGGGTAGCCCAAACAGGTGATTCAGCCCGGCGTTTACCTGCAATACGCCGTAGCCCAGCGAAGTCGCCACGCCAAAAACCGTGCCGATGACAGCAAAAATATCGACCGCATGGCCCAAAGGACCGTAAATGCGCTCACCAATAATCGGGTACAGCGCCGAGCGCAGCGTTAACGGCAAACCGTGACGATAGCTAAAAAAAGCCAGGATAAGCGCAACGATAGCGTAAATGGCCCAGGCATGCAGACCCCAGTGGAAGAAGGTCAGGCGCATGGCCTGCTTGGCGGCCTCCACGGTTTCCGGCGTACCGACAGGCGGCGAGAGATAGTGCATGACCGGCTCTGCCACGCCAAAGAACATCAGGCCAATGCCCATACCTGCGGAGAACAACATGGCAAACCAGGAGTGATAGCGAAAATCCGGCTGGGCATGGTCCGGTCCCAGTTTGATATCGCCGTAGCGGGACAGCCCAAGAAACGTCACGCTCATCAGGATAAGCGCCACCGCGAGGATATAAAACCAGCTGGCGTTAGTGAAGATTTGCTGTTGAAGCAGTTTGAAATTCTGATCGGCCACCTCAGGGAATAAAACGGCAAAGGCAACCAGCAGAAAAATGACAATGGCAGATGTAAAAAACACCGGCTTATTAATCTGGGTAAGGTTTTTTTTAACGGGGATATCGCTCTCACTCATCGTAAATTTTTTTCCAGGTTATTAGCGCTTTTACGCTATTAACGGGCAACTGTAACATACCGAAACCTTATAACGGCCATCAGAATGGGGATTCGTTGCCGTCTGCGCCGCATAAACGCTATAGCAACCTGATTAATCATCACTAACTCAACGCGGCGATCAATCCGGCGGCACATTACGCCCCAGAGTGCATTCCCCGCTTTGTATGACGCACCAGTCGCCCCGCAGCCAGTGTCATGCAACGTGCTGACCTCACGCATGCCTCACTGATACAGTCAGCCCCAGCAGGTGGCACTGGCACAGCCCTGTAGCAACAAAAAAACCACGCGCTCAGGCGTGGTTTTTTTCACAATAAATCAGGCTTAATCCAGCTTAAGCACCTGTTGTAGCACCGGACCAATCACCGTAAATGCCTGCGGGGAAATGATATCCACGTGGGCGCAGTCCACCGGATACACCGCCAGTTCATTTGTCCAGCGTGCCCAGGCTCTGCGCGGATCCTGGCCTGGCGTCAGCGTGCGTTCGGCCACAAACAGCGTGGCTTGACCTGCAAACGGCACACTGCGCGCGGTAGTCAACAGCCGCACGGCATCACCGTAGTTACCTTCAATAGCCGAAAACAGCGCGTCCGATCCCTGGCCCTGTTGGGCGGCGATAAAGGCTTCACGCTCGCGCTCAATTTCTGCCAGCACGGCGGGATCCAGTTCGTTCGCGCCCTTTTCTTCCCAGTTCTGGGTCTCCGGCGGCCAGGTGTCGAGCAGACCGAGGAAAGCCACCTCTTCACCGGCATCCACCAGGCGCGCGGCAATGGCCTGCGCCAGCGTGCCGCCCAGCGAGTACCCCATCAAGTAATACGGCCCCTGTGGCTGCTGCTCGCGCAGCGTCACTAGGTGGCTGTCTACCACCTGCGCCAGGTTTTGCGCCTGCTGCATCGGGCCTGTCGGGCGCGGTGACTGAATCCCCGTTATCGACCAGCGCGGGTCAAGCCAGCGCGTCAGCACGCTAAACTGCCAGGCAAAACCAGATGCCGGATGGAAGCACCACAGCGTCGGCCCCGTGCCTTTACGCAGCGGCAGCACCGCCTCAAACCCCGCGCGCTTCACACTCTCTTCATCCTGCTGCTCCAGCGCCGCGGCCAGCCCTTCAACGGTGGATGCCACCATCACCTGGCCTACGGTGACGGCACATCCGAGGCGGTTGCGTAAATCGGCCGCCAGCCGCATCGCCAGCAGCGAATGGCCGCCAAGCGCGAAGAAATCATCCTGTGCAGAGCGAATATCGCAGCCCAACAGACGCATAAACGCGTCAGCCACCTCGGTTTCCAGCCCTGGATTTGGCGCACGACCTTGTGCGCGCGTCGCCAGTTCCGGCAGCGGTAACGCCTTGCGGTCCAGCTTGCCGTTGGCACTGAGCGGGAAGCTCGCGAGCTGCATCAGCGCTACGGGCACCATATGCGGCGGCAACTGCTCAAGCAGCATTTCGCGCAGCGCTACGCTATTCAGCGTCTTGCCTGAAGCCGACACCAGGTAGCCCACCAACTGGCGCGCATCGCCGCCGCTGGCGGCGTTCTGGTTCAGCACACAGGCAACCGCGACCGCCTGCGCCACGTCCGGTAGCCCCTGCATCACGCGGTCAATCTCGCCAAGCTCAATGCGTTGGCCGCGGATCTTCAGCTGATCGTCGCTGCGGCCCAGGTATTCCACCGCGCCGTTATCAAGCCAGCGCGCCACGTCGCCGGTGCGGTACATGCGCTCGTTTGGTGCGAAAGGATCGGCAATAAAGCGGCTGGCGGTGAGATCGGGACGCGACAGATAACCCTGCGCCAGCTGGATACCGGTAAGATACAGATCGCCCGCCACGCCCGGTGGCACAGGCTGCATCGCGCTGTCGAGAATGCGCAGCCCGGTATTCCACACTGGCCAGCCAATCGGTACGCTGCTGCCGCGCACGGCGGCCAGGTGCTCACCAAAGGCCGGATACCAGCTCACATCGACCGCGGCTTCGGTCGGCCCGTAAAGATTGTGCAGCGGTGCGCCGGTAAGTTGCTCCCACTGGCGGCACAGTTCGGCAGGCAGCGCCTCGCCGCTACAGAACACACGCTCAAGGCTTGCGCAACTGGCAGCCGCCTGCTCGTCGGTCAGCGAGGCGACAAACGCCGCCAGCATTGATGGCACAAAGTGCGTGGTCGTCACTTTCCAGTCGCGCAATAGCTGTTGCAGCGCCTGCGGATCGCGGTGCGCCTGCGGCGGCGCCATCACCAGACGCGCCCCCACCATCAGCGGCCAGAAGAACTCCCACACCGAAACGTCAAAGCTGCTCGGCGTTTTCTGCAATACCACATCGCCCGCGCCCATGGGATAGTGGTCCTGCATCCACAACAGGCGGTTAACGATGGCCTGCTGACCCACCATCACGCCTTTTGGCCGCCCGGTGGAACCCGAGGTGAAAATCACGTAAGCGGTGTGCTCCGGGCGCGAGAGGTTTTCTGCCTCCACAACGCTACCGTGAAGCGGTTCACTTAAGCACAGGGCAGAGAGAGTGGGGATATCGGCAAAGCGGGTTAATTGCTCGTCGGTCGTGATAATCAGCGGCGGGGCGGCATCTTCAAGCATCATACGCAGCCGGTCATCCGGGTAGCCGGTGTCGAGCGGCAGCCAGGCTGCGCCCACTTCAACAATGGCCTGTAGCGACAGCGACAAAAACACCGAGCGCGGCAGCGCCACGGCCACAATATCTCCCGGCTTCACGCCGCGCGCCTTCAGCTGCCGGGCGAGCAGCAATACCTGCTCGCGCATCTCACGGTAGCTGAACTGCCAGTTTTCGTCTGCCAGCGCCGGAGCATCCGGCGTCTGCTGCGCCTGGGCGGCAATAATGCCGCTTAAGGTCTGCGGTGCCAGCGCCACGTCGGTGGCATTGACCTGATTAATCAACGCATGCTCGTCGGCATAGAGCAAATCCACCTGCTGGCACGTCAACGTTGGCGCATCAGCAAACTGTTTGAGCAGTTGCGGCAGGCGGCCCAGGTGCCTGGCTAACGCATCCGCGTCGTAGCGCTCGTTATTAGCGAGCACTTCCAACGCCAGCCCGCCCTGCTCGTCAAGATACAGGGCAATTTCCAGGTCGCGAACCGGCCCGGAAGCAAGCTGATGCGTGATGCCGTCGATGCCGTTGAAATCCAGGCGGTAGTCAAACATTTTGAGGTTGATAACCGGGCCGTACAGCGGCTCACCATCGGCCACGCGGCCCATGTCGCGCTGCACCTGCTCGGCATCATAACGCTGGTGGCGGCGCAATTTTTTCATCTGTTGCGCCTGAAGTGTCGCAAGTTCGGTGAGTGTCGCCTGCGCCGGAATGCGCACCGCCCACGGCAGCACGTTGAGCACCGGTCCGGTGGCGCACAGCGCGGCAGAACCAATGCGGCGCATAAAGATAAAGCCCGCGGCGAATTGCGTGCGGTTGGTCAGTCGCCCCAGCCACACCGACACCAGCGCCAGCGCCATGTCGGCCCCCGAAAGCTGCTGCTGTTGACCGTGCTCCACCAGGCGGCGAAAGTCGTTACGGTCAAAGCTGAGTTTGTGGCGCAATATGTCAGTGGTTGAACCCTGGCCGCTTAGCGGTTTGTCAGACAGAGATCCCGGCGACGGCAGTTCGCGCGCCTGCTGGCTCCAGAATTCGGCGTCGCGCTGCCATGCCGGTGCTTCCTGATAGCGAGCGTATTCACTCACCACTTCGCTAAAGGGAATAAACGGCGTCGGTTCAGGCTGTGCGCCCCGGCACAGTGCCGTGTAGAGATTAGCAATACGCCGCGTAATGGCGGTAAAGCTAAAGCCATCCACTACCATATGATGGTAGCGCTGATACCAGTACCAGCGTTTGTCGCCAATGCGCAGCAGTTCATGGTGATACAGCGGTTTGCCGCTGCTCATACGCAGATCCTGGTTGAGATCCTGGCGCATACGCGCAAGCGCCTCGCCAATCGGGTCTGCAACCGCGCGCAGGTCGTGGAGTTGCGGCGCACTGAAGGTGAACGTGTCGTCCACCCATTGCACCGGCACGCCGTCTTCACGCTCGGTAAAGCGCATGCGCAGGGTATCCGCTTCGCTCATGCCTGCCACAATAGCCTGTGAAAGGCGCGCAATATCGACTTCGCCGTTAAGCTCCACGTAGTGCGCCACACTCCATGCGTTAGCCTGGGCCGACAGTTTATCAGCCATCCAGATGCCAGGCTGCGCCGCTACCAGCGGCAGTTCTGTCCGGGTCGTCACGGGAACAATCACCTCTGAGTCACTCACCACACACCTCACTGCAAACGGTCGGAAACAAAATGCGTGGGCTGGATGTTCTGCCAGTGTGCTTCAAGCCACTGGTAGCACGCGCTCTGGCTTTGTGGACCAGCCACTGCCTGCCAGCCCACAGGCAACGCGCAATGCGCGGGCCACAGGCTGTACTGCATCAGGTCGTTCACCAGAATAAGAAATTGCCCCTGCGGGTTGTCGAAGGGATTACTGTAATCCATGCCTTACTCCTGTCGAATGTACGTCGCTGGCGGTGCAGAACCCTCAGCCCAGAGCGCGGTCAGGCCATCAATCAACCCGCCGCGCCAGCATAGTGCGTCGTGTCCGCCCTCCACCTGGCGCCAGAAAAGCTGCTGCTGTGTTCGCTGTAGTAAAGGCACCAGACGCTGATGCGCACCAAAAATCAGAGGCTCACGGATACCTGCCTCGATAAAAATGCTGACCGGTTCTCTGCCGGCTCGCCCGGATGACACCAGTTCTTCAAGCCTGCCTGGCGTGTCGCCGCCCGCGCGGTTCGGCCACCAGCAGGAGGCCGACTGGCTAAGTGCACAACCAAAGCGCTGCGGCCAGTTAAGCGCCGCATACAGCGCCGCCAGTCCGCCAAAGCTTTGCCCGGCCACAACGGTGCGGTTTGCCTCTTCACACCATGCAACGTGCGTGCGCACCAGCGGCAGTAACTCGTCATAAACGGCCAGCCAGAAATCATCGTTACAAGGCAGTTCCTCGGCGCGGTGCTCGCGGTCAATCACGTCAATGAGAACATAGACCGCTGGCGGCAGCGCACCGGCGTTGGTCTGCGCCTGTAACGCAGGCCACACCGGCATGCTTTCGGCCCAGAACTGGCCGTCGAGCAGGATAGCCAGCGGGCGTTGCGCGGGGGCAGCCTCGCCAGTGGTAAAAATCCATATCCGGCGGCAGTTATTAAGCCGCGTGCTTTGCCAGGTCACGCACAACGGCGGCGACGTAGCGACATGTTCGTGCTCCCAGCCCGGCTGGGCCGGTGCGTGGGGCAGGTGCAATGCAGAAGTCGGATGACCGCGCCCGCCGCGCCAGCTATGAGGGTTGAGCGAGTCGGCCTGCGCGTGCGCCAGCAGTTTGCGCCAGCCTTCGCGCAATGCGGCCATATCCGGTGTGGCACTTAGCGCAGCATCAGAAAAATCGTCGGTCTGTGAGGAGGGAATAAAGCAGTAACTGCCGCGCCAGTTCGACGGCAGCTCAGTTTGCCAGCGCCAGACGTCGGTGCCAGGCACCCTTATCAGGCTTACCGGCTGGGCGCGCTGGTGGTGATCGGTCACACCGGTCACATAGAGCCATACGCGGTGAATATCGGAAGTCTGTTCGCTGCCTGCCGGATCGCGCCAGTAAAAGGTGACCGCGCAGCGGTTACAGGCAAGTAATTCCACCGCCGGGGCGCCCTGCCGCTGTATGTTTTGCCACCACATTTCGCTACCCGGCTGCTGTCCGTTCAATGCCACCGATATAACCTCATGTTATGTAAGTAAAAATTAATGCAACTCAAATTTTAAAGATAATATTATTGATAATTATTTTCATTTGCAATAGCGTATTCGCCGCCGCTGCGCTTATGTCATGCGGCAAAACCATAACAATAAAAAACTAATGGTTTCCTGCGTCGCTCATCGGGAAAACCAGGGTATGACCCACATATTTTTGACATCATGCCGCCTCTTTCCGATGGCTTCGGGCAAAGAAGAAGCGGCTAAGAAAAACCTGGCAGGACACCATTCATAATGAACAAGAAGATTCAGTATTCTCTCGCGGCACTTATTAACCTCGCTATTTATGGCAGCGCATTGCCAGCCGCAGCGGCCGAGCCACCTGCCGCTAACGGTGAAGAGAGCAGCACAGCAAATGACACCAGTAAAAAGAAGGCAGACAAAAGCGCTGAGGATACGATAGTCGTCACCGCCGCCGTGCAGAACCTGCAAGCGCCGGGCGTGTCCACTATCACCGCCGACGAAATCCGTAAACGCCCTCCGGCGCGCGACGTTTCTGAAATTATTCGCACCATGCCAGGTGTTAACCTTACCGGCAACTCCACCAGCGGCCAGCGCGGCAACAACCGTCAGATTGATATTCGCGGTATGGGGCCGGAAAACACCCTGATTCTGATTGACGGTAAGCCGGTGACCAGCCGCAATTCCGTGCGCCAGGGCTGGCGTGGCGAACGTGACACCCGTGGCGACAGCAACTGGGTGCCGCCCGAAATGATTGAGCGTATCGAAGTGATTCGTGGCCCGGCGGCAGCGCGCTACGGCAACGGCGCGGCAGGCGGCGTGGTGAATATCATCACCAAACGCAGCAGCAACGAATGGCACGGCAGCTGGGACAGCTATTTCAACGTGCCGGAACACAAATCCGAAGGGGCGACCAAACGCACCAACTTTAGCCTCACCGGGCCAATGGGCGGCGACGTCAGTTTCCGGCTGTGGGGTAACCTGGATAAAACCCAGGCCGACGCGCAGTACATCAACCAGGATCACCGCTCCGAACGTACCGGCATTTACGCCGATACCGTCCCTGCCGGACGGGAAGGCGTCATTAACAAAGCCCTTAACGGCCAAATACGCTGGGACTTCGCCCCCATGCAGAGCCTGGAGTTTGAAGCAGGCTACAGCCGCCAGGGTAACCTCTACGCGGGCGACACCCAGAACACCAACAGCAACGACCTGGTAAAGGACAATTACGGTAAAGAAACCAACCGTCTGTATCGCCAGACGTACTCCGTCACCTGGAATGGCGGCTGGGACAACGGCGTAACCACCAATACTTACGCCCAGTACGAACGCACCCGTAACTCGCGCGTGAATGAAGGGCTGGCAGGCGGCACCGAAGGCATTTTCTCCAGCGGCAATTTTGTGGATATCTCCCTGAGCGACGTGCTGCTGCACAGTGAAGTGAGTATTCCCTTCGATTACCTGGTTAACCAGAACCTGACGCTCGGCACCGAGTGGAACCAGCAAAAGATGAACGACAAGGCCTCCAACACCCAGTCTCTGTTGGGCGGGGGAGTGGATGGCATTGAAGGCACCAACCGCAGCCCATACTCCCAGGCACAAATTTTCTCGCTGTTTGCCGAAGACAACATGGAGTTGACCGACAGCACCACGCTGACGCCTGCGCTGCGTTATGACCATCACAGCCTTGCTGGCAACAACTGGAGCCCATCGCTGAACTTAAGCCAGGGACTTGGCGATGACTTCACGCTGAAAATGGGCATCGCCCGCGCCTATAAAGCGCCGAGCCTGTACCAGACCAACCCTAACTATCTGTTGTACAGCAACGGACAGGGCTGCTTTAGCGGGACCAAATGTTATCTCCAGGGTAACGATGACCTGAGTGCTGAGACCAGCATCAACAAAGAGATTGGGCTGGAGTTCAAGCGTGAAGGCTGGCTCGCGGGTGTGACCTGGTTTCGTAACGATTACCGCAACAAGATTGAAGCGGGCTATTCACCACGCTATACCAACAGCGCAGGCACCAATATCTACAAATGGGAGAATGTGCCGAAAGCCATAGTCGAAGGGCTAGAAGGCACCCTGAACGTGCCGGTGAGCGAGACGGTCACCTGGAGCAACAACCTGACCTGGATGCTGCAAAGTAAGAATAAAACAACCGGCGATCGCCTGTCGATTATTCCCCAATATACCCTCAACTCCACGCTGAGCTGGCAGGTGCGTAACGATCTGTCGTTACAAAGTACCCTCACCTGGTACGGTAAGCAGCAGCCTAAGCGCTATAACTACAAAGGTGAACCAGCGGTAGGTAGCGAGCGTAATGAAGTCAGCCCCTACAGTCTGGTTGGCCTGAGCGCGACCTGGGATGCCACGAAGAACGTCAGCCTGACGGCGGGCGTGGATAACGTGTTTGACAAGCGCCACTGGCGTGAAGGCAATGCCCAGACCACTGGCGGCGACCGCGGCTACATGTACGGTGCCGGTGCCGAAACGTTTAACGAGTCTGGCCGTACCTGGTATATGAGTGTGAATACCCACTTCTGATGATATTGCCGCGAACGGTGAAGTTATATCCGTTCGCGGTTACCGTCAGGGAGAAAAGACCAACACTATCTTAGTAAAAGGTTTCGGCCTGATGCCCTGAGCGTGATTCAATGCTGTGGGGCAGTTCTACCGTCCACGTTGCCCCAGCCTGAGTTAACGCTCACTCACCTGTTTACTAAGCACAACGCTTTACTCGCGGCGCAGGCCTGACGCCAGCGCCATTACGCTTCCAGCGCAACAATCTCATCGTAGAGCGTTTTTGCTATCGTCACGCCCTGACGCTCGCTCTGCGCACGCACGCGGTGGCGACGCTCACCGGGAATGCGAGCGCCCTGCTCCTGCATATCGGTAAACATAGCTTCTGCCCGCGCCAGGTGAACCGCAGCACTCTCACCCAGAAAGCGTTGCGGATCCATCGCGATAATCAACTCACCGCCAAACGGCAGCCCACCCGCGCCGTTGTCATAATGCAGCGATTCTTTGCTGGTCATATCACCAATCAGCGGCCCGGCGATAAGCTCTACCATGGCCGCCAGCGCCGAGCCTTTATGGCCGCCAAACGGCAGCATGGCACCGGCCAAAATCTGCGCCGGGTCGGTGGTCGGCTCGCCCTGCGGGTTCAGCCCCCAGCCTTGCGGCACCGGCTTTCCAGCCCGGCGGTGCAGGTCAATCTCACCTCGTGCCGCCGCACTGGTCGCCATATCAAAAATAAAGGGCGGTTTACCCGCTCGCGGCCAGCCAAACGCTATTGGGTTGGTGCCAAATAGCGGCAGGCTGCCGCCTGTGGGCGCCATCCATGCATGGCTCGGCGTGCAGGCCAGTGCCACCAGCCCCTGTTCGGTCAGCGGCTCAATGTCAGCCCACAGCGCCGAAAAATGCACACAATGGTTAATGGCCAGCGCGGCAATACCGCACTGGCGCGTTTTATCAATAAACGCTGGCAGCGCGGCCTTCCAGGCCAGCAGCGAGAAAGCACCACGGGCATCAACGCGCACAATAGCGGGCGCTTTTTCTTCAACCACCGGTAATGCATCCGGTGAAACTTTGCCCTGCAAGAGCGTATGTACACAGCCCGGAATGCGGTACAGGCCGTGAGAGGGATTGCCATCGCGCTCGCTGTCGGTGACGTTACGCGCTATTGCGCCAGCATGCGCCTCGCTAAAGCCGTTATGCTGCAGTACCCGCAAGGCAAGCGCATAAGCCGCATCCAGAGACAGAGTGATGTCTTCCATTAGTGGGTTCCTTGAGATTCAGAGGGGATTAACGGTAGCGCAACACGGGCGTTGCTGGATAGCCGCTAACCCGTAAGTTGTGATATCTCTCCACTGGCAATAAACCGGCCGGTAGCAACCAGGAATACACCTATGTTCTGTTTTCGCCGCCGCTAACGATAATGGGAATACGGGCTTACGCCAGACACTATCGGGGAATTCAGGATGAAAAAAATCTATGCACTGCTGTTACTGGTGAGCGTCAGCGCGCTGAGCGGCTGTTTCCACCACTATCACGATCGCGATGGCCGCAACAACCGTGGTCCACAGCCGCAGCAGCAGGACCCGCGCGGTCACCTTGACGATCGCGGCAGCCCACGCCGCTAATCTGGCGCTGACCACATCTGCGCAAACGTGGCCAGCAGCTGTGAAAGTGCGGGCTGGCCCGTCTGACCCGGTTTCCACAGCGCAACCAGCGTTTGCGACAGCGCGCTGTCTCCCATCTCGGTATCCACCCTCACCACGCCCGGCCAGGTTTCAGCATGCATATGCTCAGGCAAAAACGCCCAGCCGTTCCCGGCACACAGCATTTCACGCAGCATCTGCACGTCATTGGTCCGTAGCACATCATCGGCAATCTGTAACCGCTGGGTCAGCCAGTTCGGGAGCGTGCGAAACGGTATCAACTGCGTGCGCGATGCCAGATGAAACTGCGACACCGCACCTGGGGAAAAGAACCCTGTGCAGGCATACACCGCAAGGGAAATGCTGCCAACCGCGCGCCACTGTAGCCGGTCGTTAATGGTGCGATTGAGCGCCTGAAACAGGCCTGCATCGGCCTGGCCTTCTTCAATCCAGGCTTCTGCCTCAGCGCGCTCGCACAAAATCGGTTCCAGGCGAATCTGGCGCAGCGCCAGCTCACGCTGCACACGTAACAAAAATTCACGCGGGGTAAACAGGTCATAGCACAGCGTCAGCCGTGCACTCAGCTGGCCGGTAATATGGCGCGCCACCTGGGCAAACGCCTGCGCTTCGTGCAAAAAAAGTCGGCTCTGGCGCCACAGCAACTCACCGGCCTCTGTCAGACGCAGCGGCCGCGTACTGCGGTCAAATAGCGCATAGCCCAGGTCGATTTCCAGATACTCAATCAACTCGCTCACGGTGGAGCGATCTTTTTTTAGCCTGCGGGCAGCATGCGTTAACGTACCGGTTTCACAGACGCAGGCAAACGCCTCGATCTGAGCCAGGGTAAAATTCAGCGGGTTCATACGTTCCTCCATGGCGCCAGATTCTCCCATACCCACAATTCCTTCCCCGTACATTTTGTGCCTGCACCGCCCCACTTCCGGCGAAATTTTCACCACAATTAAGATAAAAGCCCGAGTTCGCCATCTTTACCCTGGCTTTTTCCTGGTTAGGAATAACGCCCGAACAAGATTATAAAGCTATATGTGATTTAAAAATCAGTAATAAATACCATATATATTCAAATTAACTTTATAAATATCTAATAAATTCAGAGTTAGCGAAAATAAGCCTCAACGATAGCAGCGCAATGCTTCAGCGGCTTAGTGAGCCTGTCAATTCGCTAGTCAGCCTCAGCACACCGCAAGCCCTACACCGCTCTCAGCCGACACAATAAACCCGGCTCCTGCGCAGGCTTAAGGCATTGCCACCTGGCTCATGTGACGTTGGTCCAGGTTATCAGTGGAACCCACAGCAATAGCAGGAGCGTGTTCATGACAATGGCGCAGCAAAAACTCTTTATCTATGTGTTCAGCCAGAACTATTTTCTGTGGAATGGCATTCGCCATTCGTTGGCCTGGCTGCCACCTTCACGCCAGGAATATCACTGGCTGACGCAGATGACGCTCGCAGCGCTCGACGAACGGCTGAAAGATTTACCCACCGGTGCCCTTTGCATCATCGTCACCGAAGCCAGTCGCATTGAGACCCTGCGCCAACTGCTGCCGCGCGGCGTTCTGGTGATGGGCGACAATGAACCGCTCCACACGCTGGACGCACTCCTGAATTCACCCTCTGCGGTTCAGGTTTCATCCGTGCGGCTCACGCGTGCTGAACGTAAGGTTTGCGCCCTTATCAGCAAAGGTTATGCACCTGCCGGTATCGCCCGTTTACTGAATAAATCGCAAAAAACGATTAACGGTCATAAACGCAGTGCAATGCACAAACTGAGTTGCCACTCCAGCGCCGAACTGTGGACGCGTATCACTCAGTTTTCATCTGCTCTCGCATAACGCGCGGGCGTACAACATCAGGAAAAACCTCATGAAACATAAAGCAATTTGCGTCGTCGCCTGGCTGGCCCTGCTTTGCGTCGTGGGCGGCCTGGCGTGGGGAGATACGTTTCGTCCTGCCGATATTCAGACTGTTCACGAAGATAACGTCTTTCATCTGCTGCAAACGGACAATGGCAAATAATCCCTTGCTTACATAACGTTACCCGTGCAATACCGTCCGACTCCGCGCCAAAGGGTCGGACATTTCCTCACATTTGATATTATTTCCGATACGATCAATATTTTCTGCTGCTAAAAAGGTAGAATCTCCCGTCTACACTTAATAACAACCAGCGCTGCGCTGGTCTGTCTGGTATTGATTCCTCAGTCCGTATCCGCCCTGCAACTCACGGAACGCTTAATGAAGTATCTGATTGACGATACCCTGATTTACCGCCCGGAAGATGGCGTATTGATATATTCGGGAAACGAAGACGAACTGGTCACGCTAACCGCCACAGCAAACAGCATTCTGTCACTGCTGGTGAGCCGACACGGCGTGGCGATTGAGCGTGAGACCTTCCTTAGTGAGGTCTGGGATGCCCGAGGGCTGCGAGGCTCCAACAGCTCCCTGAACCAGTACATCAGTATGTTGCGCAAAACTCTGGCCGGATTTGCGCCACAGACGACGTTTATTATCACCGTGCCCAAAATCGGCTTTATGCTGAACCCTGACTTGCCAGTGGTAAAACAGGACGATGACATCACTGAAGATGACGCCCGCCCGCAGGCCGTCACGACCTCAACACGCAAGCAATGGCGCTGGATATGGATAATGATGCTGATCTGTGCAACGGCGCTCAATTTTGCCTTTGGTCCGGGGCACGTTTCCCATGGACACGGTGGCGCCCAGGCCCAGACCTGGCCACTGACTACCGTTGATAGCTGCCCGGTTTATACGCTGCGCGCGTTGCCGGAAGCCTGGCGCGATGAAGCAAAGAGCCTGGCGCAAAAGGTGGCAAAGGAAACTGCTATGCCGTGCCAGAAAAACACCGTGTTTTATCTGCATGTCCAGGACAGCATTTTCTTTGGCGAAGGGGGACGACTGGTACTCTCTCGCTGTGCTCGCAGCGGCGGCAAAGCTGCCTCCTGCCAGACCCAGTATTATTATCAATGGTGAGCCATGACCACACGACGCATTATTATTCTGACGGCCATCATTAACCTCGCCATTGTGCTGGCGACCGTATGGCTGCACTACAACACGAATCATCTTAATATTGCCTGTCAGGGTAACCTGACGATGGAAGACAGCCGCAACAACAATCCCTTTACGCTCGATGCGCTGGTGGAAATGCATTTTATGTCTGACGGCAGCGGCGCGTTCAACCTTACCGGCGATGCCTCCGTGAAAGGTAATCACTTTACGGTGTCGCGCCAGGAAAGCTTTACCTGGCGCCACGTGCGTGATGCGCTGTATGAAATTACCATCACCGACGTACAGCTTTATGGCCACGATACAGTGCCAGAGGGCGTGTTTGAGCGCTTTATCTCCGGCATTGGCATGAGCCAGAAGCGTATGCTGCAACTGACGCGCACCCCGGATGACGCACTGGTTATCGGCAATTTTTACTCTCCGCTACTTGTCTGCGCAGGCTGATATTCACCGGACGCTGTCTGGCGCTGCGCCGCATGTCAAGCCGCCCTTGCTTTTGATGAATTCGGCGGGGAGGTCTCTTACGCTGGCGCCGGAGACTCACAGGAGAAAACCGTGACCAAAAAAAGCGCGCTGTTCAAATTTTTTCTGCCGGTCATTTTGCTGTGTGGGTTGCTGTGTGGGTTGCTGTGGTTTTTCTACACTCCACAGGTTACCCCTGAAGAACAGGCGCGCTACGTGGCGCTGTTTTGCCAGAACGCGAGCCGTTCGGTGAATGATGACGCGCTGCGCGATGTCATCGAGGGCGGTAATACAGATTATGCGCTGGTGCGCCAGCGCTTTAACCGCCAGGCGGCCAACCGGGTCATTGCTGCCTATAACCGGCTTGACCGCACTGAAAAACAGGCGGTGCGCACCCGCCCTGCACTGTGCCGCGAGCGCCTGTCAGAACAGCTGGCAGTAAGCAGTAAGCAGTAAGCAGTAACACATTCCCACAGGCTATCTGGCGCGTTAACTTACTGCCTCTTCAGCAACGGGCGTTGCCAGCATTTCGGCCAGCGCCGCCACAACATTTTGTGCCCGTCGCGACAGCGGCCATTCGGCACGCTGCACCAGCCAGAGCGTATCTACCACCCGCACGCCACACTCTACCACCGCAATCTCATGCTGACGGGCAAAGGCCTGACGTGCGTAGCGCGGCAGTACGGTAAAGCCCAACCCACGAGCCACAAACTCCAGAATCAGCCCGACCTGGTTGGTATAACCACTCACCGGCAGCGCCCGGATGCCGGGGTTGCCCGGAAAACGGCGACTGAGCAGGCGCGTTGCCATTGGCTGGCCGTCCGGGTGGTCGATAAAGCCCAGCGCCATCAACTCATCCCATTCGCAGGCGCGGCTCCCTGCGGGTACCACCAGCTCCAGCGGCTCCTCGGTAAAGTGCGAGGCGCGCACGCGTGGGTCGTCAGGCCGATAGCTCATGAGACCAATTTCATAGCGGTTTTGCACAATCGCCTCCAGCACCTCGCCATCAGGTGCAAAGCGGTGGCGCATCACCAGCTCCGGGCGGGCGTTCTGGAGCGTGAGCAAGTGCGGGAAAATCATCAGGCCAATACTTCCAGGCGTGACAATACTGACCTCGCCTTTGTCAGACTCCCCTTCGGCCAGGCGCAGCCTGAAGCGACAGGCGGCGCGATCGGCTTCCATGCAGTAATCAAGCAGCGCCTTGCCTGCGGGCGTTACATCAATCTGGCGCGTTTTACGCACCAGCAACGGCCCCAGCTGGTTTTCCAGATGGCGAATGTGCTGACTCACCGCCGCCTGGGTAATACCAAGCTGTTCGGCGGTACGGGTAAAACTGCCCACTTCCGCCAGCACGCGGAAGGACTGAAGCCAGTGCGGGTTATACATAACGAACTCTTATAATCACTATAATAATTTTGCCGTTTTCATTATGCCTCTTTCGGGCGACGATAGGGAATTGATCCCGGCGCCATCAAAAGAAGGGAAGATGAGACGGCTTGCTCCATACCGCTTTCTCACGCTGGCCGTTCAGCCACGGTTCCCGATGCCGCCAGTGAAGGTTATACCGACATGATGAGCCAGGAGGCACAATGAACAACGATTATCAGGCCTGGGTGTGGCACGGCGGCGACGGTCCACTGGCCCTACAGGCGCAAACACGCCCGCTCCCACAGCCTGCTGCTGGCGAAGTGCTGGTGCGCAACCGCGCAATCGGCCTGAATCCGGTGGACTGGAAAGTGCTCGACATGAAAGTAGGCAAAGCGCCTGGCGTTGACGGCGCGGGTGTGGTGGTCGCTGTAGGCGACGGTGTGTCGCACAGCTGGCTTGGCCAGCGCGTGGCGTACCACACCAGCCTTAAGCGTGAAGGCAGTTTTGCTACCCATACGCCGCTTGAAGCCCGGGCGCTGATGCGCATCCCGGTGAATCTCAGCGAGACCCTCGCCGCCGCGTTCCCCTGCCCGGCCCTCACCGCCTGGCAGGCATTAGAGAAAATCCCCGTTCGCCCTGGTGAGCGCCTGCTGATAAGCGGCGCAGGCGGCTCCGTGGGCCACTGGCTGGTGCAGTTTGCCCGCGCACGCGGTTTTGTGGTGGACGTGATGTGTAACGAGCGCCACCGCAAAGCGCTCACCGCGCTGGGGGCCGACGGCTGGTTCCCTGGCCCGCTTGCCGAGGGTGCAGAACTATCGCCTGCGCTGCGTCACTATTACTTTGCCACGTTCGATGCCGTGAACGGCAAGCACAGCCTGCGCCTGGGTGATACTCTGCGCGCCAATGGTCATCTTGTCAGTATCCAGGACCGCACCGAAAGCTGGCCCTGCCCGCCGTTTGGCCGCGCGTTGTCTGTCCATGAAGTCGCACTCGGCGCGCTGCATTTTCACGGCGACGATCGCGACTGGCGCCAGCTTACGCGCCAGGGCGAGCAGCTACTGGAAGATCTTGCCGACGGCACGTTGGTGAGTGAAGCCATTATCACCCGCGATTTCTCCGGTCTGCCGGAACAGCTTGAAGCGCTGAAGCACCGTAACTTCAGCGGCAAATTGATAATCCAGGTTAAGGAAGCATCATGAGTGCACTGTTTACTGCGTTTAGCTTAAAAGACGTGACGTTGCGCAACCGCATCGCCATTCCACCCATGTGCCAGTACTCCGCCAATGACGGCATGCCAAACGACTGGCACCAGGTGCACTACGCAAGCCTCGCGCGCGGCGGCGCAGGCCTGGTGATTGTCGAAGCAACGGCAGTCTCGCCAGAAGGGCGCATCACGCCAGCTTGCCTGGGTATCTGGAATGACGAGCAGGCTGATGAACTGGCCAAAATCGCCCGCGCTATTAAGGCCGCAGGCGCGGTGCCGGGCATTCAGATTGCCCACGCAGGCCGCAAAGCCAGCGCCAACAAGCCGTGGGAAGGCGACGACCATATTGCCGACGGTGCGCCAGGCGGCTGGCAGACTTTCGCTCCTTCGGCGGTGCCGTTTGGCGCTAATCTGCCGAAAGTCCCTCACGCGATGAGCAAAGCCGATATTCAGCGCGTCACCGCCGATTTTATGAAAGCGGCTCAACGCGCCCGCGACGCCGGTTTTGAGTGGCTGGAACTGCACTTCGCCCACGGTTATCTGGCGCAAAGCTTCTTCTCAGTACATTCAAACCAGCGTACCGACGAGTACGGCGGCTCGGCTGAAAACCGCGGGCGTTTTTTGCTTGAAACACTGGATGCCGTGCGCGAAGTCTGGCCACAAAACCTGCCGCTCACCGCACGTTTTGGCGTGATTGAATACGACGGCCGCGACGAACAGACGCTGGCCGAATCCATTGCCCTGACGCGTCAGATGCGCGAGCGCGGGCTGGACATGCTTAACGTCAGCGTGGGTTTCTCCACGCCGGACGCGCAAATCCCCTGGGGTCCGGCGTTCCTGGCGCCCGTTTCGCGCCAGGTGCGCGAACAGGCCGCACTACCGGTTGCCTCGTCGTGGGGCGTGGATTCAGCCACCAACGCCGAGCGCTGCGTGGCGCAGGGCGATATGGACCTGGTCATGATTGGCCGCGCTTATCTGGCGAACCCGCACTACACGTTGAAGCTTGCCCAGCAGCTTGGCCTTGAGCGCCCCACCTGGGTGCTGCCAGCGCCGTACGCCCACTGGCTGGAGCGCTACCGCCTGAGCGAGTAAGCCTAAGCTACCCCATAAACAAAACCGGCGCAGTGGTAACACCGCGCCGGTTTTTTATTGCCGGTTGAAAACTCCGTCCGGCGGGCATGGTCAACAACGCGGCTCTGCCCTCTTGTCTTTAGCTTTCTCACCGTGCCGGCAGCTATTGCCTGTTAAGGATTTACGCACGCCCTTTCAGGGTGTACTTAATGCCACCTGCATAGCTGCTGGATTGGTAGTGCGTGAGTCCAAGCGGTATCAGGTTAACGCAACCCCGCCAGCGCACGAGAGCCTTAACATCCCTGAACCTCATCGTCTGGCAACACTCACCCTACCCGCACCAGCGGCGCGCTGAAGCCGCCGGTGCTGCTTTGCGTCAACTCAGGCGCGCGCCAGTGAATCACGGCTGATATCGGCAATCGACTTCGCTCCCGTGAGCGTCATCGCCACGCGCATTTCTTTGTCTATCAGATTCAACAAATTCGTCACGCCCGCCTGACCGTGAGTCGCCAGCGCGTACAAATACGTACGCCCCAAAAGCACCGTATCCGCGCCCAGCGCAATCATGCGTACCACATCAAGGCCATTGCGAATGCCGCTGTCGGCAAGGATGGTGATATCGCCCTTCACGGCATCAGCAATAGCGGGCAGCGCACGGGCGCTGGAGAGCACGCCGTCAAGCTGGCGCCCGCCGTGGTTAGACACCACAATACCGTCTGCGCCAAAACGTACGGCATCTTTGGCATCTTCAGGATCGAGAATGCCTTTGATAACCATCGGGCCGTCCCAGAACTCACGGATCCACTCCAGGTCTTTCCAGGAAATCGACGGATCGAAGTTATTGGCAAGCCAGCCAATGTAATCCTCAAGCCCGGTCGGATGGCCGCGATAGATTGAGATATTCCCAAGATCGTGCGGGCGACCGAGGAGCCCCACGTCCCACGCCCATTGCGGGTGCGTAGCAGCCTGCCAGTAACGGCGCATGGCAGCATTCGGACCGCTCATGCCCGAATGCGCATCACGATAGCGCGCCCCCGGCGTTGGCATATCAACGGTAAACACCAGCGTCGAGCAGCCTGCGGCCTTTGCCCGCTCCAGCGCGTTGCGCATAAAGCCACGGTCCTTAAGCACATAAAGCTGGAACCACATCGGGCGATTGATGGCCGGTGCCACCTCTTCAATCGGACAGACCGAAACGGTGGAAAGCGTAAACGGGACTCCCTTCTCTGCCGCCGCTTTTGCCGCCTGCACTTCGCCACGGCGCGCGTACATGCCACACAGCCCCACGGGTGCCAGCGCCACCGGCATGGAGAGCGTTTCATTAAACAGCCGGGTTTCGAGGCTGAGATCGGACATATTTTTCAGGATGCGCTGGCGCAGGGCCACGCCTGCAAGATCTTCCACATTGCGCCTGAGGGTCGTTTCGGCATACGCGCCGCCGTCGATATAGTGGAATAAAAACGGTGGCAGAATACGCTCGGCCGCAGCGCGGTAGTCACTGGCAGCGGAAATAATCATAACGGTGTTCCTTTCTCATCAATGTCATCATCCGGCAGGCGCGTGGCGCGGGCCTGCCGGGCTTCATCTTCATCCAGCGTTCTGATGGTGCTGTGCACAAAACCTAAGTGTTCTTGCGCTGCCCGACGTGCGCGCTCGGCGTCACCGTCAAGAATGGCTTCGAGCAGCCCCTGGTGCTGTTCGGTCAGCCGGGCAAAAATCGGCGGCTGGGTGTACATGCGCTGTCGGCTCTGCATCACCGACGACTGCAACAGGTCAAAAAAGCCACGCATGGTCTGCAACAGCACCAGGTTGTGAGAGGCTTCGGCGATAGCGAGGTGAAAACGCACATCAGCCTGAGCCGCCAGGTCCGGATCATCGCGCTCGTGGAATTTAAGCGTGGCGTCAAAGCAGTACTGTAGTTTTTCTTTATCTGCGGCACTGGCACGCAGCGCCGCATGCCAGGCCGTACTCCCTTCAATGGCATGACGCGCCTCAAGAATGTCGTAACGATAATCCGGGTCGCCCGCCATCAGCACTTTAATGGGCTGCACAATGCGGCTGTCGGACCAGTCGTCGTTTGGCAGGCTGATATAACTGCCGCCGCCACGGCGACTGACCAGCCTCCCTTCGCTGCGCAACCGCGCCAGCGCCTCGCGCACGCTGTTGCGTGATACGCCAAGCTCCAGCGCCAGCTGACGTTCAGCGGGCAGGCGCTGGCCGGGCGTCATTTTTTGCTCATCAATCAGCGCCCGAAGCCGCTCGGCGAGTTGCTCCACTACACGACGGTCCGTTACGGTCATGGGATCATCCACGTTAGCCAGTACGCCTGTAGCGTCACCATCACGCCGACGATACAGGTGAAAATCAGGCTGTGCTTAACGGTAAAACGAAACAGCTCCGACTCTTTGCCGACCAGCCCCACCGCCGCACAGGCAATGGCGATAGACTGCGGTGAGATCATTTTGCCGGTCACACCGCCTGCGGTGTTGGCTGCCACCAGCAGCAGGTCAGAAACACCAATCTGCTGTGCGGCGGTAGCCTGCAGTGAAGCAAACAATGCATTAGAGGAGGTGTCGGAGTCGGTCAGGAATACCCCCAGCCAACCCAGGAACGGCGAGAAAAAGGTAAATGCGTGGCCGGTGTGCGACAGCGCCAGCGCCAGCGTTGACGACAGCCCGGAGTAGTTAGAGATAAAGGCGAACGCCAGCACCATGCCAATGGAATAGATGGGCAGCGCCAGTTCTTTAAGCGTTTCCCCAAAGGTAGCAATGGCCTCTTTCGGCTTCATCCGCAGCCAGATAATCGTCAGCAGAGCCGCCACAAAAATGGCGCTACCGGTGGCCGAAAACCAGTCAAATTTGAATATCGCCGCCCAGGGCGCGCTTTGCTCCACCACTGGCGGCATGCGGGCTACCAGGCCGTCAAGCCAGGGCACAGAGAGGCTCGCAACCCAGCCTGCCAGCGGACCGCCTGCGGCAAACAGCGCCTTAAACGGTGGAATGCTCCACAACGTAACGGTGGCGGTGAGAAACAAAAATGGCATCCACGCCCGCAACACCTGCCAGCCATTGTAATTTTTATGCGCCAGCGTCTGGTCAGTCATGGAGGCACCCAGGTCGTTGAAGCGGAAAATACGCTTCGGCTGCCAGCGGCGCAGGAACAGGGTCAGGCAGAACAACGAGGCAAGAGAGGAAATAATGTCCGGTAGCTCAGGGCCGATGAAGTTAGAGCTCAGGTATTGCGCAATGGCAAACGAGCCACCTGCAACCATCACCGCGGGCCAGGTCTCTTTGACGCCACGCCAGCCGTCCATGATAGCCATAATCCAGAACAGCACGATGATAGTCATAAACGGCAGCTGACGGCCCACCATCTGACCTATCTGGAAGCTGTCCAGGCCGGTCACCTGGCCTGCGACAATAATCGGGATGCCCATCGCGCCAAACGCGACAGGTGCGGTGTTGACTATCAGGCACAAACCGGCAGCATAAAGCGGCCTGAAGCCAAGCCCCACCAACAAAGCCGCGGTAATCGCCACTGGTGCACCAAAGCCCGCCGCACCTTCAAGAAATGCCCCGAACGAGAAGCCGACAATCAGCATTTGCAGGCGCTGGTCCGGGGTAACTGACAATATTGAAGCGCGAATCACGTCAAACTGACCGGTTTTCACTGAAAGCTTGTAGACAAACACGGCGGCAATGATTATCCAGGCGATAGGCCACAACCCGTACAAAAAGCCGTAGACGGCAGAAGCCAGCGCATAGGCAACCGGCATCCGGTAGAGCAGTAGTGCGACCAGTAACGCAAGTATGACGGTGCAGGTCCCGGCGACATAACCTTTTAGCCTGAGTTTAATAAGTGCGAAAAAGAAAAAAACTATCGGGATCACGGCCACCAGACTTGAAAGCCAGATGTTGCCGAGCGGATCGTAATTCTGTTGCCAGACCTGCATGTGAATTCTCCAGGTTGTTTTTTGTTATCAGCCCGAACACGCGGCATTCCTTGTGCGATGACGCCGTCTTAATTGGTTGGGCCAGTTGTGCTGTGGGTACGATGGCAACAAATAGTTAATATATTGTTAATTAAAAACAACCAGTTTGTTTCGCTTTTTTGCGTTATGCGACAGGCAAAGCAAACTGCCCGCCGATTGGTTGGGCCAATGAGTGAGGCAGAGGGATTCACAAGCGGGTAAACGGTTGTACGGTCAGGGTCGTTTATACTGAAGAGAAAGCCGCTGGAGGGAATCGCTATGTCGTTACCCGCTTTCACCGCATCCACGCCGTTTACTCTGGGTATTGAGTTGGAGTTGCAGGTTGTCAATCCACCTGCCTGTGATTTAAGCCAGGAATCCTCCCGCCTGATTGCCGCCTGCCGTGGCCGCGTGCCGCAAGGCAAAGGCGAGGTCAAACACGACATCACCGAAAGCATGCTGGAAGTGTCAACGGGCGTTTGTCGCCATCTGGACGAGGCACGCGAGCAGCTACAGGCGCTGTCTGCCCTTGTTTGCGCCAGCGCCAGTGAACACGGCCTGGCCATCTGTGGCGGCGGCACCCATCCGTTTCAAAAATGGCAACGCCAGCAGGTGTCTGACAACCCACGCTACGCCCGCCACCAGGAGCGCTTCGCCTATCTGGTACAGCAGGCTACGGTATTCGGCCAACACGTACACATTGGTTGCGCAAACGGCGACGATGCAGTCTGGCTAATGCATGCGCTGGGGCGCTATGTGCCACATTTTATCGCCCTGTCAGCCTCGTCGCCCTGGCTTCAGGGGGCTGATACTGGTTTTGCCTCCTCGCGTCTGAATATGTTTTGCGCGTTCCCTGATAACGGCCATGCGCCATTTAGCCGCAACTGGCAGGAGTTTTCAGCGCTGTACCAACGGTTGGAAAGCACGGGAATGGTGGAGGGAATGAAGGACTTGCACTGGGACATTCGCCCCAGCCCGGCGTTTGGCACGGTGGAAGTGAGATTGATGGATACACCGCTGACGCTAACGCGGGCGTTGAATATCGCGGGCTATATTCAGGCGCTGGCCTGCTGGCTCATTAGCGAGCGCCCTTTTATGCCCAGCAATGAAGATTATTTGCTGTACACCTGGAATCGCTTCCAGGCCAGCCGCTACGGGCTGGAGGGCACGTTTACCGAAGCCAGTTCGGGGCAACGCAGCATCGGCGATGATATTCTTGCTACCCTGCCACGACTGCAACACTGCGCCCAACAATACGGCATTCCCGACGCGCTGGCGGCTATTCGCGAGCAGGTTGTAGACGCCGACAGCGATGCCTTGCGCATCCGCCGTTTTATGGGTCAGAACACGACGCTCTCTGAGCTGATACGTGAAAACTGTCGGTTGTGGGAAGCGCCCGTTCACCGCGATGCCTGAACATAGCGTTGCGCATCAGGCAAGGCGCGTTACGCCACAGGTGAACTGTGCAGTAGTTCAATAAGCTGGATATGCGATTTACAGCCTGTTTTCTCCATAATCAACCGCTTATAGTGGCTGACGGTCTTTTCAGATCGCTGGATTTTACGGGCAATATCACAGGGCGCCATGCCCTTTTGCAGACAACGCAGTATCTCTTCTTCACGACGGGTGAAAAGGCTCATTCCGCTATCAATATAAAATTCGCGCTCACGCGCATTTTTACGTGCACTCTGCTGTAAAAAATCCGACAGTTCATCAGGGCGACAATGCGGCGGTATCTGAACAATGTTCAGCGCTGAATAATGAAAATGAATATAACGCAGAATATCTGCATCCCCCATTAAATAAATAAGGTCATATTTACTATGGGCACTGGCAATTTCCTGACAATCTTTCGGCGCAAGAAGTTCCAGGGTAATAGGTTCAGCCTTCATTTGTGAAAGTGTCTGATTCAACCCATAAATCAGGTAATTATCACGGGTAACAAGGTATAGTGCTTTGCGCATCCTTTATGCTCCCTTTTAATAACTGTATATTCCTGCATTACAGTGAACACTGCTTATTCTTTTTTCAAAGAATAAGCAGCCCGGACAAACATCAAGATGTCTGCGAGTAAAATCCCTTATCCAGACAAAAGCCATTCAGCCTGTAAAAGAGAATAGATAATAAGAATAATTTGGCCATGCATTGCGCACAGAAAGATCAGTCCACGCAAGCGCCAGGCTTGCGCAATACACATTAAAAAATAATTAAAATTACTCCTGGCAAATAAACCAGGGGCTGGAAATCCCACGCATTAACAACCCATTATTCCCAACGCGCTGAACTTCCATGCTAAAACGCGGCGTATAAATCATTGACATTAAGTTCTCAGGCGCGCGATCGAGTACATTTTTAATTTCGACCTGGCGAATAGTGACATCATAGAGCCGATTGGCACGATGATAAGTCCAGAAAAAAGCCACCTTACGGTTCACTATCCACTTCTTGTCATCATCACCTATCAGCACGCCGTAAAGATTCACAAATCCTTCGCCATTCCTCATCATAAATATCGTTGCTGAGGCATCCATCGTAACCTGCGTGTGGGGATTATTGACGGTCTGACGTAGCTCTGCCTCACAGCGCAACATTAGCTCTGCCGGTGCACGAGCAAACATCAGTCCCGCGCCGGCAAGAACCAGCACAATCAATGCCGCATAGAGATACTTCATCTTTCGCCCCACGACTGCTGTTTCACGTTTTCACAGCGACTGTAGCGCCGGTCTGCCTCACGCAAACACCAGGAAACGAAGGCCATATGTCGGCTGTGATTGGCATCATTGCCATAGCCAACGAACACGTCTATTGGCTGGCTGTTACAGTCCAGGGATACCTCCAGTTTGGTGAGTACGTCTCGCTCCTGGCCTACAGCAAGCTTGCTCCCCGGCAGCGCATAAAAATGACATTTGCCCTTTGACGGCAAAGGCAGCAGGGTTATCTCTGCAAAGCGCTGGTGCTGGAAAAACGAATAGCCCCAGAAGCCCATTAACACTGCAACACCCAATACCAGCACCAGCGTCAGGCCTTGTGCACAGCGATTGCGCAACAGCGGTTTTGTTGCGCAAGCACCTTCACCAGGCACAAATTCCGCCACAGGTTGTTCTTCTGCTGGCGCAAATTCATACCTGACGGGCGCAGGCGTACACGGCGACGGTGCATCTTCCGTCTCGCTAATCAGCCTGACTTCTGCGTTAAAAACCACGCCCTGTTTCGGCAACGTCGTAATAATATTGGCTTCAGGGTCGAGCGCCGCAATTTGCTTGCGCAAAATACTTAAATAATTATTTAAGTTACTGTTTGATGCGCGGAAACCATAGGCTTCCCAGACATTATGCAAAATATCTTCGCGACAAAGTAAGGTGCCATTATTTTTAATGAGTTCGCTAAGCAATCTTACTGCCGGACACGGCAACTGCAGTGTGTTTTCTGGTTCGCCATTCAGTGACAACGTTTGCGCTGACTCATCAAAAAATAGCGCGTCATTAATAATATAAACTCGGTTCATTGTCCCAATATTTTCTGGCGGATAAGTAATCCCAGACGTAAAAAAAGGCAATAACGCCGGTATAGCGACTATTTTATTGCCGTATGTCTGGTTGATAATTTTACCGTGACCGCCAGACCAACACCACCGCACAACCCAGATATAAAAACTAATTTACTATAAAAAGCCAGAACAAAAAACTATAAGCATCGGCACAAAACATGTAACTACCTACTAATCACGCGCGCAATTAAAATCAAATACGAAAATAGCAAGTACATTACATTCACTTCCCTTCATGAGTTACGCCTGGTGGATTTTCAGGAAGTGCTCTATTTTAAGGATAGTAAAATGAATGGTATTAAAACCTTTCGCCTGCAACCTATTATGCTTCTGCACAATGCCGAAAAATACGGCTATGAAGTATTATCTGAAATACCTGATTCAACCAATTATGCACAGTGGTTTCAAACGCTTGATAATAAAGATCTGGTTAATATCTGGCAGTGGCAATTCGACCACCTCGCTTCGCTGTTCGAAGAAAAAAAGATGTTCCTCAATTTAACCATCGCCGCAGTATCTACTCCCGAACTGGTTAAAAAACTGCTGCCTCAGGCGCGACACAGTATGCTTGAGTTGCAGGACCCGGAAAATCTCGCCGCGCTGAACGAGCATGACATGACGCGCTTACGTGATGGCTTACGTACCCTGCGTCAGGGCGGTGTAAGGTTGTGGCTTGACGACTATCGCCCGCAATATGATGAGGAGCTGTCGCATCTGGGCTGGTTTTTTGATGGTGTCAAAATCGACCACGAGGAGTTTCACCTCTGTCGGCGCTCACCGCTGGCTCTGGCCGCTACCGTGCGCCGGGCACGCCAGTTTGGGGCGATAACGCTGGTTGAAGGCATCGAAAACAAAGAAGACTACCTCACTGCACAGCGTTCAAAAGCAAATCTGGGTCAGGGATATTTGTGGCCGGAGGTGCGTATCCAGGCCTGACCCTTCTGGCAGGCAACACGTAAAAAAGGACGCCTTGTGGCGTCCTTTTTATTTCAATGCGCTATGCGTGGTTACACCTTAGTCGTAGCCAAACATAACCTGCGCTGTTGCAACAACGTGGCCGGTAGACAACGACCTGCGGTCAAAAACCTGGTAATACGCCACCAGCGGAATATTGTAGCGCCCTTCGGTTGGGCTATGGCTTTGTATGGTCAGCAGCGGCGTCGCACCATTTTGCGGCCCGATGCCGTTGGCAATAATGATTCGCTCGCCGTTGGGTTTACGTAAAGACACGCCCACCCCTTCTTCATCTGAATCGTCGTTTATCATAATCTCGCCGGTATCGTCATCGCCCACCACGTCGTTACTGGCAATCCAGGCAGTAATGGAGCGGGTTGCAGTTCGGGCGTTGACCGGGTTACGGCAGACAATGGGCAGAGTAAATGATTTCTCGCCGCCTTGCCCTCTGCTGTCCTTTTTCAATGCTGCCAGCGTGACCGGCGGCATCATGACGTTGACATCATGCGCCAGCGAACAGGTGGTCTGGTTCGGTGAAAACTGCACACTCAGGGTTTCAAACGCCACATAGTGTTTGGTATTCCAGCCACTGGCAGGCGTATCGTTTAACATGGCTGCCCAGGCCTCCTCTCCATAGGTCTGCTTTGAACTGCCGCTACCAAAGGTATAGTCCGCACCACCATCGCCGCTCATCACTATTGGTACCAGACTGGTAATACCGTTGAATGTCGCCTTCGTGCGTCCCTGCGCCTCCGCGCCTGGTGCTTCATCCAGCAGTTCTGCGCGTAGCTTATAACTCGTCTGGTAATTACCGAGGCGGAAAACATTATTAAGATAACCGCCTTTTACTCGCAGCTTTTCCGGGCCAGTTATGGTGATGTCGAATTTTATCCAGTAGTTGTTGTCGCTCATGGCATCCATAAAATGCACATAAAGCGGGCCTGCGTTAAGCGCGGTGAACAAATAGACATTGTTCCCTGTGCCATAACAGGTCATTTTACCCGCCCAACCGGTAGACCAGGTGCGCTCCACCACTTTTTTATTCATGAACGCCGTGGAAAGCTCAAGCGACTTCCTCGATTCCTGAACGCGCTTTCTTTTCCATAGCGGGTTGTAAGGACGACAGGAATCGGAGCGCAACTGCCCGTCATCTTCAATATCCTGTAGGTCCGATAGATCCTGCGCATGCGCAAGCATTGGCCCCAGCCCGGCTATCGCCATCATTAATATCAGTAATAGCTTTTTCATCTTTATTTACCTTTGCTGCCTGAAGGGCGGCAAACATTCACACTGCTGGTAGAGGGTTTGGATACCTGGCACCGCTGTTGTTTATCCACAATCAGCACTGACGGTGGCGCATCAGCTTTCACAAAGGCCTGGCTGCCCTGACCAACAAAGCCCATTTCCTCGCCTTTCGCGTTATAAATCGGTGAACCAAATCCGAGCGGTGTGCCATCAACGCGTTGCAGGTCATATATAAACAACCGGCGCGTATCGGTGCGGTAGGAAACCCGTGAAATGCTGCCAGCATAAGGCGCAACGTGGGCGATATTGCCCAGCACCTCTGCGTTATCAGCACGCGTTCCGTCCTGTTCCAGGTAGTAGTCATTCATGCGATAGGCCACCGCACCGGAGACCAGTGCCTGCCCACGGCTGTTGGTACGGGTTTCATCACTACTGTTGACGCGTGCGCCTTCTACGCCGGGCGCGTCGATAATCACAAAATTATCGCCGGTCTCTGGGCTTGCCAACACACCGCCACGCCAGGCCAGCACGCTGCCCGTTGCCCCGAGGCTACCCTGACGGTAGTCGCTGGCCTCGGTAACACCGACATTCAGATGGGCGTACTGCGTTTTCCAGCTGGTATATACATCGGCCGAACGCGTGTGGTAGTTGTTGTCGTGTGACAGCTCCAGGCTGTAGTCCACAAGGTTTGTGGAACTGCTCAGTCCCACGCCGGATGACGCATAGCTGCCGTCTTTGAAATGGCTGCGAGCATGAATGCTTGCTGGGCGGTCAAACAGGGATAATGGCACGGTGAACGCAACATTCACCGTATCTTCACTGCGGCGCGTGGCGTTATTCCCACTGCCGTTGGAGAATTCACTGCGCCCGACTGAGACGGTATAAAACATTGAACGAAAGCTATTGCTGTAGCCCGCTGAATACTGGCGCGTATCCGGGCGACTATCGCGATACTGGCGCAACCAGGCATCAATGCTCAGACGCCCACCGTTTTCACCCAGCGGCTGGCTTAGCGATAAACTAAAAGCCTGTCTGCTGCTGCGACTACTGCGTGGCGAAATATCCTGGTTTTGCCTGTCGAGGATGTAATCCTGAAATGCAGCGTAGTCACGGGTACGGTAATACCAGGAAGCCAGCGTAATGTTGGTACGCGTTGGCAGGAATTTACTCCACGCCAGCGAATACTTTTCACCGCTGCGCTGAGTGCTGTTCAACTTATAACGTGACTGCTCGACATTCGCGCTCACTGAGCCAATGGTAGGAATGGAGAACGCACTGCCTACCAGCAGCGACTGGTAATCTTTAGACAGCGTGGTACCACTAAACAACGTCCAGTAGTTGTTAACACCGCGGCTGTAGTCGCCCTGGAAAAACACGCTGTCGTCATCGACACCACGCATGCGTACTCGCCCAAGGTTGAGCATAAAGTCGTCTGTACCAGGGCGCAGCATGCTCGAAATCGTGGCAAACGGCACGGTGAAGGTTTCCGCACTTCCTGGCCCATAGCGCACTTCCACTTCCAGCTCTTTACGCGAGCCTGTAGGCATCAGATCGCGGATAGCAAACGGCCCTGGCGGCACAGAAATCTGCGAGATCACGCGGTTGTCCTGGCGCACGGTCACCACGGCACTGGCCATTGCGGTTCCGCGAATAATCGGCATGTAGGTCTGATCTTTGTCCGGCAGCATCTGCTTATCTTTCATCAGACGCACACCGCGAAAGGAGATATTGTCAAAATAGTCAGAGCTACTGTACATATCACCGACGCTAATGCGAGAGGTCAGCGCAACGACCGGGCGCTCGACGTAGCGCGATGAAGTATCCCAACGGCTTTTGTTATGGCTGTCACGCTGTAGTGTGGAGTTGTCGATAAAATGCCAGCCCCAGAGATTCAGGCCGCTGTTGAGCCCAAGAAACACACTGTCATTGCGCGAGCCGCCCTGCCCTTTTTCACTCATCGTCCAGGCGTTAACGTTATAGTTGGTATACAGACCGTTGACACCGCGCTCCCAGCGCTCCGGTGCGACCCAGTTTCGGTCGTTGCGCATCACCCAGGCCTGTGGGATAAGCAAATCCAGGCGCATCTCACCTGTGTTTAGCTTATAAGTCCCACCGTGCAATATTGCATTAATATCAACGAAATCATTGTCATTGAGTTTGTTGAGCGCATCCAGTCCTGAAATGCCCAGCTGCAATGCTTCACGCTTTTGAATTTTAAGTGTGGGATCGCTTTCATCGCCGGTGTGGACGGCAAACTTTCCCTTCCATTCGTCGTCGATATAAATATCCATATCATAAAGTCCGGGCGCCACGACAATGGCTTTATTATCCCAGTCCATATCGGCGGAATGCCCTATCAGCAGGCTGCTGTTGAAGCTTTCTGCTGCACCCTGTAGTGGCCAGAGCGCAAGCGTAATAGCATTCAGCAAAATGGCTTTTTTTATTCTCCCGGCGATTACAGTTTTCACATCAACTCCTGTTTTTTACACAGCGCAGTTATTCGCCAGTCATCACAAAGCGGTGGCTACCAAAGTCATCAATGCGGGAAAGGCGGAATTTACTGGCATTGCCTGGCGCTTTATCAAGGGGATGACAGCTAAAAGGCGCAATAAAGGCCGTCTCATTAAGCAGACTGCTGGTAAACGTTGCTTTGAGATTTTCACCATGAAATGGCGCAATATTGACGACGGTGACGTAATACGGCGAGGCGTTATTAAGGCACGCTTTACCACCGTCTTTTTTCACCGACAGTTGGCTATCAATAATTTTTTCACCCCCATTGAGTCCTTCGGGGCGGTAAAAAAGCTTGATACGGCTGCGTAGCGCAACCTGTAAATAGTTAGTGCCTGCTTCACCGGCCGGAATAGGCGGCACGTCGAGCACGTTTAGCCAGTACACCGACTCGCGGTCTTTTGGCAGCGCAGAGATGTCCTGTTTTGCCAGGCGCAGCGCCTGTCCCGCGTTGGCCTCTACCTTGGCTACCGCCGGGGTCAGGCTAAACGGCACACGAATTTTTTCCGGTGATTTAGCCGGATCGCCATCGTCAATCCAGGCCTGAACCAGGTGAGTGGAAGTACTCTGATTGACAAGTTGGACATTAATAAACCCGGCATTCTGCGGGTAAATAACACGCGTGCTGTTAATAATGATGCTGGAAAATACAGAAAAGGAAGAAAGCAGCGCGCAGAACCCAATTAAAGTTCGCAACATAATGATCGTCTGATAAAGAGAAAAAAAGGGGAGACAAGCTCCCCGGGAAATAATTAACGCTTATTCGTAGCTGAAAGTATATTGCGCGGCAGTCGTGATGTTACCGGAAGAAATTTCTTTACCACCGTAGTTATAGTAGTTCGCGAAATACTTCAGTTCAGTTTCTTCAACACCGGTCACTGCGGTATCGATAGCGGTGTTAAAGTCGATAATCGCAGACTTATCTTTGGTGATGGTGATGCCCACGCCTTTAGACGTACCGGTGTTATTCACCATGTATTTCTCATCGTCCGAAATATCGGCGCTACCAAAGGTAATTTTCAGCGTTTTGTCACCTCTAGTGGCGTTCTGCTTACAGCCGGAGACTTTCATGGTGAACGGCTTAGCATTTTTTGCTACCACGCCGACAGCTTCGCCCGCATCAGTGGTAGTGATCGGGTCCAGCGTCACGGTAAAGTCAGCGCCGCTGTTGGTAGTGATGTTACAGGTGGTGTCAGTTACGCTACCGTAAAAGGTGATGTTACCACCCGCTACGTCGTTAGAAGTGGTTTCTGCGATTGCAGAACCTGCGGTTGCCAGCACCATTGCTGCGAGAAGAGTTTTCTTAAACATAAATTATGATCCTGTGTCTGAATGTCATTACTTATTGGTCTATCTTCCGATGAGTCACGCTACACAACGTGCGGTGCCTCATGCTCCGGAACTTTCTGTGACAATCCTCACACCACAGACTCAGGCAGTAAACTTATGTTGAAAAACAGATTAATTATAGATTTTTAATCTAAAAAACCACTTTAAATTAGACTTAAAAACCAAAATAAAACATCTGAGCTACATGTTGCAGCGATGCTTTTCCTGGCATTGTTATCTGAACTGCGCCAACTGAGAAGAAATTATCTGTCAGCTAAGGAATAATTAATTATTTCTTCACTAATAAATGTCGGTATTCGTCAGGTTCTTCCTTTATTTTTGAATAAAATGACAGCAGCGCACTAATGAATAAGAGTTAACGTAAAAACGCTTCGCTACTCAATTCTGAGTAAATTACCTTCTATTCCCCTATCGTTTGATTTCGCGCAAGACGCTACCTTACGTGATTGCTATTTTCGCCAGCATGTAATGCCATAAATAAAAAAGAGGTAGCAATGGACGTCAGCCGCAGAGGTTTTTTTAAAATCTGCGCCGGCGGAATGGCAGGTACAACGGTAGCGGTTCTCGGTTTTGCGCCAAAAACAGCACTGGCGCAGGCACGTAATTATAAGTTACTGCGCGCAAAAGAGATTCGTAATACCTGTACCTACTGTTCTGTAGGATGTGGTTTGTTAATGTACAGCATGGGCGATGGCTCGAAAAACGCGAAATCGTCTATTTTCCACATCGAAGGTGACCCGGATCATCCGGTAAGCCGCGGCGCGCTTTGCCCGAAAGGGGCCGGTCTTCTTGACTATATTCACAGCGACAACCGCCTGCGTTACCCGCAATACCGCGCGCCTGGCTCTGATAAGTGGCAGCGTATTTCCTGGGACGACGCCTTCAAACGCATCGCACGTCTGATGAAAGACGACCGCGACGCCAACTTTGTTGAAACCAACGACCAGGGCGTGAAGGTGAACCGCTGGCTGTCAACCGGGATGCTCTGCGCCTCGGCCGCCAGTAACGAAACCGGCATGCTGACCCAGAAATTTGCCCGCTCGCTCGGTATGCTGGCGGTGGACAACCAGGCGCGCGTCTGACACGGACCTACGGTAGCAAGTCTTGCTCCAACTTTTGGTCGCGGTGCCATGACCAACCACTGGGTTGACATCAAAAACGCCAACGTTGTTGTTGTGATGGGCGGTAACGCCGCAGAAGCGCACCCGGTGGGCTTTCGCTGGGCGATGGAAGCCAAAAACAATAACGATGCCACGCTTATCGTGGTGGATCCGCGCTTTACCCGCACCGCATCGGTGGCGGATATCTACGCGCCAATCCGTTCCGGTACCGACATTACGTTCCTGTCGGGCGTACTGCTGTACCTGATAAATAACAACAAAATCCACGCCGATTACGTTAAACACTACACCAACGCCTCGCTGCTGATTCGCGACGATTACAGCTTTGATGATGGCCTGTTTAGCGGCTACGACGCGGATAAACGCCAGTACGACAAAACCAGCTGGAACTACCAGTTTGATGAGAATGGGCACGCGCTGCGCGACATGACCCTGACTCACCCGCGCTGCGTCTGGAACCTGCTCAAAGAACACGTCAGCCGTTACACGCCGGATGTGGTCGAGAACATTTGCGGTACGCCAAAAGCCGACTTCCTGAAAGTCTGCGAAGTGCTGGCCTCAACCAGTGCTGCAAACCGCGCGGCAACCTTCCTCTATGCGCTCGGCTGGACCCAGCACACCGTCGGTGCGCAGAACATCCGCACCATGGCGATGATTCAGTTGCTGCTTGGCAACATGGGCGTCGCGGGCGGCGGTGTGAACGCACTGCGTGGCCACTCCAACATCCAGGGTCTGACCGATATCGGCCTGCTGTCCACCAGCCTGCCGGGTTATCTGACGCTGCCTCAGGAAAGCCATCACGACGTTGAAACCTACCTTGCCGCCAACACGCCAAAAGCGCTGCTGCCAGGCCAGGTGAACTACTGGAGCAACTATCCGAAGTTCTACGTCAGCCTGATGAAAACCTTCTACGGTGATGCCGCCACCCGTGAAAACGGTTGGGGTTATGACTGGCTGCCGAAGTGGGACCAGGCCTACGACGTCCTTAAGTACTTCGACATGATGGACAGAGGTGAAGTCACCGGCTATTTCTGCCAGGGCTTTAACCCGGTCGCCTCGTTCCCGGACAAAAACAAAATTGTCGCCTCGCTCAGTAAGCTGAAGTACATGGTCGTCGTTGACCCACTGGTCACCGAAACCTCCAACTTCTGGCAGAACCACGGTGAGATGAACGATGTTGACCCGGCGAGCATTCAGACCGAAGTGTTCCGTCTGCCATCCACCTGCTTTGCCGAAGAAGATGGCTCCATCGCCAACTCCGGACGCTGGCTGCAGTGGCACTGGAAAGGCGCGGATGCCCCAGGCGAAGCCATCAACGACGGTCAGATCCTTGCCGGTCTTTATGACGAACTGCGCAGACTGTACCGTGCGGAAGGCGGTAAAGGCGTTGAGCCGTTGATGAAGATGAGCTGGAACTACAAGCAGCCGCACGAGCCAGAATCTGAAGAAGTAGCAAAAGAGAACAACGGCTACGCGCTTGCCGATCTCTTTGACGCCAACGGCAATCTGCTGGTGAAGAAAGGCGAATTGCTCGACTCCTTTGCACAGCTGCGTGACGACGGTACCACCGCCTCCGGCTGTTGGATCTACGCCGGTAGCTGGACACGTAAAGGCAACCAGATGGCCAACCGCGACAACGCGGATCCATCCGGTCTTGGCAACACGCTGGGCTGGACCTGGGCATGGCCGCTCAACCGCCGCGTACTGTACAACCGCGCCTCCTGCGATCCGCAGGGTAAAGCCTGGGATCCGCATCGTCTGCTCATTGAGTGGAACGGTGAGAAGTGGGTCGGCAACGACATCCCGGACTACAGCGCCGCCGCGCCGGAACTGAACGCAGGGCCGTTTATCATGCAGCAGGAGGGTCTTGGCCGCCTGTTCGCACTGAACAAACTGGCAGAAGGTCCGTTCCCGGAGCACTACGAACCGATTGAAACGCCGATTGGCACCAACCCGCTGCACCCGAACGTGGTGTCCAGCCCGGTGGCGCGCATGTTCAAGGCGGACGCGGCGCGTATTGGCGACAGAAAGGAATTCCCGTACATCGGCACCACTTACCGTCTGACCGAGCACTTCCACACCTGGACCAAGCACGCGCGGCTTAACGCTATCGCGCAGCCGGAGCAGTTTGTGGAAATCAGCGAAGCGCTGGCGAAGTCGAAAGGTATCAGCAACGGCGACAGCGTGAAGGTCAGCAGCAAGCGCGGCTTTATCCGTGCCAAAGCGGTGGTTACCCGCCGTTTGCAGACGTTCAACGTTAACGGCCAGCAGGTAGAAACCGTGGGTATTCCGATTCACTGGGGCTTTGAAGGCAAGACGCAGAAGGGCTTTGTGGCCAATACGCTGACGCCGTCCGTGGGCGATGCGAACTCGCAAACCCCGGAATACAAAGCGTTTCTTGTCAACATCGAGAAGGCGTAAGGGAGCGAACCTGTGTCAATGCAAACACAAGACATTATCAAACGTTCAGCGACCAACAGCCTGACGCCGCCTCCCCAGGCGCGCGATTACAAGGATGAGGTCGCTAAACTCATCGACGTGTCCACCTGCATCGGCTGTAAAGCCTGCCAGGTGGCGTGTTCAGAGTGGAACGACATTCGCGATGAAGTAGGCCACTGTGTGGGGGTGTACGACAACCCCACCGATCTGAGTGCCAAGTCCTGGACGGTAATGCGTTTTAGTGAAACCGAACAGAACGGCAAGCTGGAATGGCTTATCCGTAAGGATGGCTGTATGCACTGTGAGGATCCGGGCTGCCTGAAGGCGTGCCCGTCTGCCGGTGCGATTATCCAGTACGCCAACGGCATCGTGGATTTCCAGTCAGAACACTGTATCGGCTGCGGCTATTGCATCGCCGGTTGCCCGTTCAACGTGCCGCGTCTCAACCCGCAGGACAACCGCGTCTATAAATGTACGCTGTGTGTGGACAGGGTCAGCGTCGGCCAGGAGCCGGCTTGCGTGAAAACCTGTCCGACGGGCGCTATCCACTTTGGCACTAAAAAAGAGATGCTGGAGATGGGCGCGCAGCGCGTTGAGAAGCTGAAAAAACGCGGCTACGCTAACGCCGGGGTGTACAACCCGCAAGGCGTGGGCGGCACACACGTGATGTACGTGCTTCACCACGCCGACCAGGCTGGGCTGTACCACAACCTGCCGCAGGAGCCAAAAATTGACCTACCGGTCAATCTGTGGAAAGGCATTCTCAAGCCGCTGTCCGCCGCAGGCTTCATCGCCACCTTTGCCGCGCTGATTTTCCACTATGTGGGGATTGGGCCGAACAAAGAAGTGGATGACGAAGATGAGGAGGAACACCATGACTAAGAAGCAAAGCAAAATGATAGTCCGGACGAAGTTTCTTGACCGGGCCTGCCACTGGACGGTGGTTATCTGTTTCTTCCTGGTCTCGCTGTCCGGTATTGCGCTGTTCTTCCCGACCCTGGTCTGGCTCACCGAAACCTTCGGTACGCCGCAGATGGGGCGCATCCTGCACCCGTTCTTTGGTGTGCTGATTTTCGTGGCGCTGATGTTTATGTTTGTGCGTTTTGTGAAGCACAACATCCCGGACCGTGAAGACTGGCCGTGGGTGAAAAACATCGTCGAAGTGCTTAAAGGTAACGAGCACAACGTTGCGGATGTCGGTAAGTACAACGCCGGACAGAAAATGATGTTCTGGACCATCATGAGCATGATTTTTGTGCTGCTGGTGACCGGCGTCATTATCTGGCGTCCGTACTTCGCGCACAAATTCCCGGTAGAACTGGTGCGCTGGAGCCTGCTGATTCATGCCACAACGGCCATCATCCTGATTCACGCCATTCTGATTCATATGTATATGGCGTTCTGGGTGAAAGGTTCGATTAAAGGCATGATTGAAGGCAAGGTCAGCCGCCGCTGGGCGAAGAAGCACCATCCACGCTGGTATCGTAAGGTTGAAGCTGAAGAAGCCAAAGCCGAGGCGCAGGGCGATAAAAACCCATAATGGCGTGAGGCGTTATAAAAAGCCGGTCGGGGAAACCCACCGGCTTTTTTATTGATACGGTTGTTATCAAAATCGCAACGGATTTACGGCAAACCAATGACAACAGCACGAGAAAAAGTGCGCTCGGCAATCTTTCTCATCAGGAATGCCGCTACAAAAAATGCCTGCCTTAACTACAGCGCAACAGGCGCTTTCTTAGTCAAATACACCGTTTATGATGGCTGTGACAACCGCCGTACTGAGCGCTATCAGCACCAGGTTGTTACCCACAATTTGCCATTCATAGCCCGGATAATAAGGAAGCTGCTCCAGCATAGAGGCAGGCACCACCTTTTTAGCAATACCCGGCGGCAGCGGTTTACCCCGTGCCAGATTCTTTGCAATGCCCGGCGGTAAAGCACGGTAGCCTGTCAGGCCGTGATCAACCGCCAACCGACGCGCGCCAGAAAAGCTGATATCTGACTCCACCCTGTCCGGCTTGCCGTAGTTTTTACGCGACTCACCAGAAGATGCCTTATTCTGCCCCGCATTGCCTTTATGACTTTTGCTTTGATTGCCCTGATTGCCATGTTTACCGCTATTGCCATGACCATTGCCGTTGCCATTACCATTGCCCGGATTTGCCAGCACCGGTGCGCCTGCAAAAGAGAACGATAAAATGACGGCGAGAAGGGCTGCTAAACTGCGACGCTTAACCATGTGGATGTCCTTACGTGTACCTGTCTGTAGCAACAGTAGATGCGGCGGACAAAATTTACAATCAGAGTGAAGCTCAAACGTATTAAGAGGTTTAAAAGCACCTTATAAACCTGACGTTGTTTGTGAAGGTAATAATCCCACACAACGAAAGCTTCACAGCCCTCACAGTTACATCTTTGCTTAAAACCCTCCGGCAATTCCGAGTCCCGGCCCCCTTGCAGAGCGTTTACGCCTTATTGCCGTTCTCTTACATGCAACACCTTCTATGCTGATAAAAAACATGCGATCAACGCCAGTTTGTGGCCGTAAAATCCACGTACTCACCCTGGCGAGAAAAAGGATGTAACTGGCTGATATCTAAAAGCCGGTCAGGGCCACCCAACCGGCTTACTTATCACGGCCCTCACTCACAGCAATGTTTAATGAGATATAATGCCGTCACTCGTCCTTATTTAAAAAGTATACGTCTTCTCATCTGTTAAGCCACCACCAGCAGGCATATTAAGATCTTCCACCTTAATCGTTAAGGTACCTGTGGGTCGGGATTTAAAGAGATCGCTGATAGAAACCCAATAAAAGTAGCCAGTGAGACCTTCAGGATTGTGTTGGACAAAATACACCATCCCGCCAACGGTATTCTCCACATAACTGCTGTGATCATTTGCTGCAATAAGATGCGTAGTTTCCCCCCCGACTCGGTTAATCGGTATGGAAAAATAGCAGTTATTCCCGACATCAGGCGCATGCATTTGAAGATTAATACCCACTTTTAACTTTGCGTGAAAGTAGCTATCTTCATTAAGAACATCAGGGTTAATTTCAATATAAAAACCCTCGTTATTAACAGGGGAAAGTTGAACTGACGGAAAAATATAGTTAACGAGCATAAATAACTCCTCTTTAAAAAATAAATATAAATTACCAACAAAAAATACAGCATCAAAGAAAAAACAGTGACGCATAAAAAAATATGCGATTATTTATTCTCCCTTTGATGAAAGTCATTCTATCACCCACTATATAAATGTACAGCCACTTAAAATGATTATCTATACGTCAATAACTTATATAAAAAATTGCGGTCCGATTTTATTTCATGAGAATAATAAAAAGCCATTAAAAACCAATCACCAGATATAAAAAGCATTTATTTAATTTTTATTTTTCAGTAAAAAAACCAATAAAATCATACGCAACACTTAGCCAAAAAAAAATCCGCAGCATGGTAAAAACCACCCGCAGTAATTATTAAACCCTGTTCGTCAGGCGCTGAGTGCAAAAACGCTTTCTTTATATAACAGCAGCCAGTCTTGTCATTTAAGATTATTGGTTATCACTGTGTGTTATTCCGGTGGGTTAAATTGAACGCGCACAATGGCACCGTCAGTCGGTACGGCCTGTAATTCATTATTGGCAAAGCGCAGCCCATCCGGTAAATCAAAGGTGTCCATGGTTACGTGGTTCACGCGCCACGGCGTCATGTAGCTCACCAGCAGTTCGCCGTTGCGGTTAGTGGTAGAACCAAACTGGTTAAAGAAGCCAACGCCCGGCGTATCCGGTACCTCGACCAGTGCTGAGGTGCCTCCCAGCGTCTGGCCCAGCGTAACACCGCCGCTGTGCAGTACCACGCTCCCGCTAACATCACCGTGCCAGTCGCGCTTTGCGCCACCGCGCGTCATGCTGACGTTCGCTTCCCCGGCGTTGTACTGATAGCCGAGACTGGCGTTCAGCTCATCACTGCCGTGTACCTCATGCTGCGCGGTAACATCGTAGCGCAGACTGTAATCCTTGAGCGTGGAGCCGTAAACGTTCACACCGTGGCTGTCTTTACCGTGGCTTGCCAGTTGCGACACATAACCCACGTTAGTGACACGCCCGCCCAACGACAGCGGGATACTGATATTTATCCCAAGCGTCGCTTCTTCCGGGTAGCCCTGCGGGCGTTCATAGCCGCCGTACAGGCTGATATCCACGTCGCGCCAGGTGGTATTCGCACTGAGCGTCAGCTCGCTGGTGCCGCTGGTGACCCCGCGCGCGCGCATCCAACTCCAGGAAAGGCCAATACTGGAGTCCTCACCGAAGTTCTGATTAAGCTCAAGCTGTCCGACCAAGCGGCGTTCGGTGGTGTTGTCGTCCCAGTCATATTGCAGCATCGCCGCACGGTTGATCTTCTCTTCCAGCGTGCGGTACTGGCTGCGGCGGGGATAATAACGTAGCTGGGCTGTCAGACTGGTTTCGGTGCTTAAAAACGCCTTTGCGTAGCGCAGCCGCCACACATTGCCACTCATCGTCTCCCCTTGCTGGCGGTAGCGCGCGCCGGTCACGTCTGCTGACAGCGCCCCCCAGTTGCCCAGGTTGCGCCCCGCCCCCACCAGTTGACTAATGTAGCGCTCCCCCTGCTGCATACCGGCAAACAGCGTCAGGCCAGACCAGGCTCCCCAGGAAATTGTCGACTGCCAGAAGCGGTCTTTATCCATCTCCACGCCGTGATAAGGCTTAAAACGCCCGGTAACCAGCTCATAGTTAAAGCGCCCTTGCTTTACCAGATTGGGCATCAGCGCATAAGGCAGCACGCGCACACGCTCGGTGCCGTCGCTTTCCTGAATGGTCAGTTCAAGGTTACCTTCATCGTTGGGCGGGTTGAAATCGCGGATAGTAAACGGTCCCGCCGGCACATGGATACGGTAAACACGCTCGCCGTTCTGGCGAATGGTTACCTCAGCCTCGCCGCGGGCGTAACCGTTGATAACGGGCGTCCAGGCGCGCCAGCGGTCAGGCAGCATCGCGTTATCGCTGGCAAGCGAGATACCGCGATAAGCCATGCTGTTAAACAGGTTCGATGAGGTGTAGCCATCACCCAGGGTAAAGCGCGCACGCAGCGCCTGAAGGCTGCGCCACAGTGAATAACCGCTGGTGTACGAACCCCGGCTGCCGTCTCGCTCGCGCCAGAAGGTGTTCTGATAACGCATTCGCCACGGACCAAGATTAAGCCCGCTTTCCAGCGCCAGCGTTGAATCCGTCCCGCTGTTGTCCCAGCTATAGCGGGCGCGACGCTTATCCACGTCGAGGCGGTAGTTCATAAATAACGCGTTAATACCGTCATCCCAGCGGCTGGTGCTTACACCGTTTTGCTGGGCGTTAAAAGCCGGTTCCGGGAACGTTAACAGTAACAGCTGCGCCTGCGTGTCAAACTCATAGTTCAGGGAGTAATCCCGCGCCGAGGAAGCGGTCAGGCAGCCCTTCGTATCCCACTTAAGGCGCTCCAGCAGCGGCGTAATCACGCCCCACTCCTCCATCAACGGGCGGCTCAGGCACGGTACGTCGTCGTTGACCACCATAGAAATGGTGCCTTTCCAGACATCGTTGAGAATAACAGAAACACTCTGCCCCGCCGCTAACGGTGAAGTCAGCAGCGCAAGCCACAGAGGGGAACGTCGAAGCGTCATCGTGGGATGAAAAACATCAAATAATAGAAAGGGGAGGATGGCTCCTCCCCTGATGACTCAGGAAGCTAACTGTCCCTGAATGTCATTTATTACTTCAGTGCAGCCAGAGCAGCGCGAGCCTGGTTCAGCTCCTGCTGAATTTCACGCAGGTCTGCCTGCTTGTCAGCCAGTTTGCTCTTGTACTTAGCAATTTTCTTAGCGTCGCCTTTAGCCTGTGCTTCACGCAGATCGGCCTGAACTTCAGCGATATCTTCACGCTTTTCAGCCAGTTTCTTTTCCAGCTTGGTCACATCTTTCTGAGCATCAGCCAGTACGCTACCGTTGGTGCAATGTGCTTTTACTTCTGCCAGTGCTCTTTCCAGACCAGCAACTTTGTAGGTGTTACCATACTGCTTAGCGTAACGAATTTCTTTCTGGATGGCCGCTTCTTTTGCAGCACAGTTCTGAGCAGCCTGTACGCTGGTCATCGCACCCAGGGAAGCCACAGCAGCAATAGCGATAACTAATTTTTTCATAACCTATCTCCTTTGTTACAAAGAACCTGGCGACGCACGCTGGCGTCCCACGTTTTTCCTGAAACAAATAGTATCCCGCAGGACAGGAGGTTACGAGGTGGTGGCGTCCTCATTGGGCTGTAGGACGGTCTGCGCTGGCTGTAGTCCCGTGTCGTGCCACTGCTGTAAGCCTTCACGCAGCCGGTGCAGCGCCTGCTCAAGCAGCGCCATACGCGCGGCCTCAGGCGCTTTTTCCTGCTCATAGCAGAGTGCTTCCAGCGCTTGTTCACCCAGTAGCTGAATACCACCACGCAGGCGGTGTAGCGCATCTTCGGGTGACTGACTCGGGTCTCGCTGCCAGAACGCAATGCTTGCCAGCGTCTCGTCCAGCACCGAGATTTGCAGGCTCAGGAAGATTTTCAGGTTCTCACCTTCAAGCAATGAGGCCGGCAATACCGCGCCCATGACCGCTGCCAGTTTTGCCTGCGCCGTGCCAGCGTTGCGCGGTGCGGTGTCTGATAACTGTTCTGCTCGTTGCTCGTCGTGCGCTGCCTGTTGCGCCAGCACCGGCTCTTGTGCCTGACGCAGCAGCGCAGGAGACGCTGACTGCGTGCTGTACCACAGCGCAGCAGCCTGCTCATCGGCGGTGGATGGGGTTTCACTCACATCGACAGGCCCGGCGTTCGGGCGCAGCGGCAGTGTTGTCGTGAGTTTTGCCAGCAGCGGCTCCAGCATGGCCAGTGTGACCGGCTTGAATAAACAGTCTGACATCCCGGCGGCCTGAGCATCATCGCGTACGGACTCCCGGGCATCGGCGGTGATGCCAATCAGCGGCAGCAGCGGCCAACGCTCACGCACCGCCTGCGCCAGGGCATAGCCGTTCATACCGGGCATATTGCAGTCGCTTATTACCGCATCTACCGATGTCTGCTCAAGAAATGCCAGCGCCTCCCGCGCTCCCGGGCAACTCACTACGCGGTGGCCAAACCAGCCTAACTGCTGGCTCAACAGCAGCCTTCCTGCCGGGTTGTCATCAACAATCAGAATGTCCAGGGTGCGACCACTGAGCGTGGCCGTAGGCGCCTGCAGCGGTGTCACAGGCGTAAGCGCCTCCATCACCGGCAGGTTCAGCGCCACGCTCACCCGCGTGCCCATTCCCGGCTGGCTCCAGAGCGTAATATCGCCGCCCATCATTTGCGCCAGCGTGCGCGAAATATACAAACCAAGCCCGCTGCCCTGCATCAGGCTACGATTTTCCCCCTGCTCAAACGGGCGAAAAAGCCGCTTTTGTACCGCCTCTTCAATGCCTTCGCCGCTGTCTTCAATCTCCAGCATCAGCTGTAGTCTGTCGCTGTCACACCACTGCACGCCAGCACGTAACGCCACCTCTCCGTCGTTGGTGAATTTGATGGCGTTCGCGACCAGGTTCACAATTATCTGGCGCAATCGCATGGCGTCCACCAGCACATCGGCATTCAATTCGGCATCAATTTCCAGCGCAAAGCGCAGCCCTTTTTGCGCGGCCAGCCCCTCAAACATCACAGCCGTAGACTCAATCAGGTCACGCAGTGCCACCCGCTCCGGGTGCAGCACCATGCGCCCGGACTCAATGCGCGACACATCAAGAATATTGCCCAGCAGCATCAGCAGCGACTGTGCCGCCTCGCGGGCAATGCGGATTGACTGACGATTTTCTACCGTGTCACCACCGCGGCGCATCACCAGCTCCAGCATGCCAATTACGGCACTAAGCGGCGTGCGGATTTCATGGCTCATGGTGGTCAGGAAGGTACTCTTTTCACGACTGGCACCATCAGCACGACGTTTGGCCCTGCGCAGCATCCTGAGGGTTTCACGCTGCTCTGTCACATCCAGCCAACCGCCAAGGCTGTAGCGTTTACCGCTAACCGGCATACGCCAAAGCCGCAGCCGCCGGCCGCCGCGATCAATCATGCGCGTTCCTTTACCGGCACCGCTTAACCAGTCCTCAAGCAACGATCCCCGCAGTTGGGCATGGGTTGCCCCCAGCGCCTGGCACAGCGCCGCATTGCCTGCCAGCAACCTGCCTCGTGGGTCACACACGTAAATGGGCGTGGGGACATCTTCCATTGGTCGCATCACCCGTTGCCAGCGCCGACGCCAGAACCAGGCGCCAGCCAGCGCAAACAACACCAGAATGATGGCTGTCAGCAGCAGGATATCGCCATTGTCTGCGTCCCCGTCGGTCGCCGAAAAGCTGTTATCGGTATAACCACTGCGGGTCAGCGCGTGCATATCTTCCGGGGGGATATTAATAAGCGCTTTGTTAAGAATGGTCACCAGTGGCCAGGCCTGGCGCGATGTGCCAAACGCAAAGCGTGGCGGCTCGGTATCCAGCCAGTCCACTGGCTTGAGCGATGAAAACGCTTTATTCGTCAGCTGCACGTTGGCAATGATAAGCGGCATAATCATCAAATCACTTTCCCGGTTCAGCACCTTTGACAGGCCGTCACGCCAGGTATCGACCCATTCAATCTGTGCAACGCTCTGGCGGCCCGGCCACTCCTGGGGGGAATCACCGCGCAGGCTCACCACGCGCTGGCTTTTCACGTCTCCCGAATGCCCGCTGCGCCCAACCATTACCCACGAGTTATAAAGCCAGGTGCGGGTGGTAAGCAGTTTTGCCTGCCAGACGCCTTCCTGGGTACTCCCCGCGACCAACTCAGCTTTGCCGCTCTGTACAGCAGCAAACGCCGCAGTCTGCGACGGAAAACGCTGGATTTCAAACGTCAGCCCGGTGCGTAAACGCAGCGCAGTAAGAATATCGGCGACCATGCCGTGCAACTGCCCGGCCTCATCAAAAAACGCCACCGGGGCGTTACCTTCTGCTACCGCCACGCGGATGTGCGGGTGCTCCTCAATCCACTTGCGCTCAAGCGAGGTGAAGACCGGCGGCTGTTCGCTCAGCGACAGCGGGATCCCGCCGTTCCAGCGACGGTGGATTTCCACGCCAGCGCTTTCCGGCAGTGCGGTGAGCATGGCGTTGAGAATCGCTATCCACGGGCGCATTTTCTCTGTTGTAGCAAAAGCAAAGCCGTGCGTCGGCAACGACGGTGTAATAGAACGAATGGTGATATTACGCAGGCTGGACTGATTAACCAGATAGCGGGCGGTAACGGTATCGCACACCAGGATATCAATCTGGTGAAACGCCAGCGCTTCCATCGCGTGGCGCACGCTTGAAAAGTTCTCAAGCCTTGCGTGCGGATAACGCGCCATGACGCGCTCGCTGTCGTAGGCGGTACAAACCGCGACAGCCCGTGCCTCATCCGCGCTGGCATCATCATTATTAACGACTTCCACAGCCACGTTGCTGCTGTATGGCTTACTCAGATACAGTCCCTGGCGCTTCTGGTTGTCGTCTGCCTGGGCAATAAAATCGGCCTCACCTTCGCGCAGTGCAGTCAGCGCATGTTCATAGCTGGGGTACTGCACAATTTCGATTTCAACGCCGAGATTCTCAGCCAGCAGGCCAATGAAATCGGCGTTGATGCCGCCATAATCGCTCAGCCCGGTAGTAATGTCATAAGGAGGCAACATGGGTTGCCAGAGGGCAAGACGAATCTTGCGGTGCTCGCGAAGCCAGCGCCACTGAGCCGGCGTCAGATTGGGGTCGGCCACGGCCTCACTGCTGCGCGACAGCAGTTGCAGGGTGCGGGGGGCAGGAACGGGCTGGGCAACGGCGGCCAGAGAAAACAGGTAAAGCAGAATAAGCCAGAACGCCCTCACGTTTTCTCCTCGTCCAGCATCGCAAATAACTGTTCCAACTCCTGAACACCGCTTTTTTGCAGCATGCGCGCTTTATAGGTACTGATGGTTTTATTACTGAGCGCCAGCCGCTCTGCGATATCTTTATTGGTTTTGCCCTGGCGCAGATAGTTAAGCACGGCAATTTCGCGATCGGAGAAACGCTCAAGCACCTGCTCACCGCTGGCCGGCTCGCCTGGCGCTTTTAGCGCCTCACTTAACGCATCCCCAGGAAAACAGCGGTAACCATCAAGAATAAGCCGACACAGCGGCTCCACGGAGGCAAGCGAAAGCTCTTTATTGAGAAAACCGTCGGCGCCGGCCTGTAGCGTGCGTAGCGCGTAAACGTGCACAGGCTGGTTAGTAAAGATAAGCACCTTCAGCGCCGGAAAATGCTGCTTGATACGCGGCAGCAGCGCCAGCCCGTCGGCATTTTTTAAATCGAGGTCAAGAATAAGTAACTGCGGTTCATCGCGGCGGATCTGGGCGAGCAGGCTCTCACCAGACGAACTGGTGACGGTAAACTCGCCACTTTTTTCCAGCAGCACCTTCAGGGCAAAACAGATGGCAGGATGGTCGTCAACGAGCAATACCGGAATCATAGTGTTCCACTCCACTTCCCTGTGCGTTTAACTACACACTCCGCCACAGCATTGGGCCAGAGTATTAATCCGTGATTTGCGCCAGAATTTGCCTGATGCGGTGCATCAACCCTGACTGGTAGACGATTTTATCGGTTAACGAAGCCATAACCGATAAGCGTTCTCTGATAAATGTGCCGTTCGCGGAAAATTATTGCTTATTTAGTACACTGCGACTTTCCGCACAACAGAAATATTTGCCTTTCCTTGGTCAGCGTATGCCTGTCAACGCCACAGTAAAACACGGCGGCTCACATTATCGCTTTTCCGTTAAGAATATTCACCATCAAAAAACCGCTTTCCCACATCACAGTATTAGTTCTGCGCCAGAAAACGGTAAGCATTTAAACAAAAACTCGGCCATGAAGACAAGCAAGGAAAAATTTCAGCAAACACCTGGCAGTTATTACCCACAGTACAGAATGTGCGCTAACCTTGCTGCATATGGCTTTAAAATGCGCATTCAGGCGCGCCACTCACTGTGCATTTATTTTAAAAATAGTATTTTTATTTATGTGCCCGGGTAAATGCAGGTAATAAAAACCACGTTCTCAAATAAAAAATCAGTACAATAATGTCCGGCCATGCAAAGCTGCTGTCGACATTCTCCGTCATACCTCATAACGCTCCAGGGATAGTGCGTAAAAAACGTCCCCTCAGAAACAGGAATCGAGACGTGGTTAAATCGACTTACCGGATACTGGTTATCCTCATCGTCGCACTGCTGGGCGGCGCAGCCATTTATCTGTACTGGGGCAGCGTGAGTCCGTCTCCGTTCTGGGATTATTTGCGCGCTAATGACAGCCCGGCGTCTGCCATTGGTGGCCTTGGCGCGGCCATTGGTGCACTGGTGACGGCGGTCGTCATGTTTTTTACCGCCAGAGCCGCCGGTACTGCGGCAGAAAGCACCCGGATTGCCTCACGCGCGCTTGAGCTTTCTGAGCGCAACAATAATATTACGGAGTTTAATCAGCGTTTTTCCCTGCTGCTGGCACAGCACAACAGTTACCTGGAAAAAGTCATCCATTATCTGAATAATAATGGAAAAGAAGCCTTCAGCGAAATATGGACCAGCACACAACACCTTGCATCGTTTAATAAACTAAAAGGTCACCTGGTCATCAGCACCTATATGCGCATTTTGTATCATCTACTGCGGTTTATTAAAGAAGATCACTACGATAAAAATGCCAGTCCACGTGACAGAAGAAAGTATTCGTCACTGGTGCGTTCAGTTATCCCTAATAACGTGCTGTTTCTCATTGCCCTTAATGCCAGCATCACGCAGGAAGACGGCAAGGATAATAACTACGGTTACTACCAGTTTTTACTGCACTATTTTGATTTTTTCGAGCATGCGTTGTTTTTTTCAGCGGCGAAGAGTGAGTTTGTTATTACTGAAGAACATGTTACACAGGCAGCCAAAACCGACAAACTGGTTACTCAATTCTTTAATCTGATGCACGACTTTATCACCACTCAAAAAGCGCCGGATGACACAGCACTGACGCTGGAGCTGCCGCTGGTTTTATCCTGGATTTATGCAAACCATCTGCATAAAGAAACCAGAGCAACACTCACGAGCCTGGAAGAAAGATTTCGGGAACGATATGACTTTGTCCGCAATTTACTGATAGTACGCGAAAATTATGATGAAGATAAAATAGCCCTCCTGGGTACATGCTTTTGTTACCTTCCGCAGGAGCAAAAGCAACATGCCGAGGCCATGCTCAAAGCGAAAAAAGAGGGTCAGCCGGTTACACGGGAAATGATTGAAAGCTATCTTCACGGCGAAGATGTTTTTCCTGAAAAAGAGGGATTTGAGCGGGTCTTTATTAATGCCCGGAATGAAAATATTTACAGGCATTTCTGGCACCTGCGTCAATACCGCAACAGGTTTGTCTTGTATCAGCGAGGGGATACCGCGGCTTTACTCATGAGATGCATCAGCGAGTGTCGGGCGCAGCTTGATGAAATCGACCGCCAGCTAGTCCATGAAGACCCAACGGTTAACGCAACGGGCGCAGTGCAGCCGTGACACTCTGCCACGGTTTTGTGCCAAAGAGACAATATTCCCATAGCGCAACACGATAAAAGCGAGGAGTGGACCTGTTCCCCTCCTCGCTTTTTTACCACACACCACGCATTACACCGCCAGCATCTCGTGATGCGCCGTGGCCTGGAAGTTGCGGCGAAAGTAGATAAGCCCGTGGCCGTCCTGCGCCACCACAATATGGCGAATGGTCAGCAGATAAATCTGGTGTGTACCCACGGAACTAATCTGGTCAATGTCTCCTTCCAGGCTCGCCAGCGCATGGCGCAGCACCGGCTGACCCCACTCTCCCTGGTGCCAGCCTTCCAGCATAAAACGCTGCGCCATTTCCACATCGGTCATGCCGGCAAAGTGGCGCGCCATTTGCTCCTGCTCATGGTTAAGCACGTTCACACACAGTCGCCCGTTGCGCTCAAACACGGCGTTCATGGCACTTTTGCGGTTAATGCACACCATCAGCGTTGGCGGTGTATCGGTCACCGAGCAGACGGCTGTCGCGGTGATACCGCACTGCCCGGCCTCTCCGGCGCTGGTGACGATATTTACCGCTGCGGGTAAACTCGCCATCGCGTCGCGAAACAGTAAGCGATGTTTTTCTTCATTCATCACAGGCACCTCCCGTTACTTCAAAATACGGTCAAGCTGATTGATATCCTGGCCGCTGTGCAGATAGGGCACTTTCCAGCCATCGCGGTCGTAGTCCGCGAGACAGCGATCAACCATCGCCATCATGCTGTTCATATTGCCGCTGCCCTGGGCGTGACGCAGACACTGCAAACGCACTTCATCCTGGCTGCCAGCATAGTTGATCTCATACAGTTCGTGGCGCCCGCCAAACTCACTGCCGATAGCGTCCCACATCAGTTTGAGGATCTTAATGCGCTGTTCGTGATCCATGCCGTTAGAGCCGCGCACGTACTGGGCGAGATAGCGGTCGATTTCCGGATTATTAAGATCACGCACGCTCGACGGCAGATAGATAAGCCCGCTGGTCACGTTGCTTTCAATAATGTTTTTGATTTTGCTGTAGGCCATCGGCGCCATCACGCGATAGGTCTGCATCGCCTGCATATCCGGCAGCCACGCGCCGTTTTTCCAGGCGTGCGCCTCGGCCCACATCGCATCACTGAGCGACCAGAACAGGTTGCGCCAGGCCACCACTTCACCGAGCGCCGCCTGCACGCCGCGAAACTCCAGCACGCCCGTGCACTCCAGGCTTTTTTGCAGCAGCGCGGTAACAAAATCGAGCTTTACCGCCAGGCGCACGCAGGCCTGCATGGGATACAGGCGCGCAAAGCCTGCCTCCACGCTCCAGCGGCGGCAGCGGTCAAAATCACGGTAGATAAGCACGTTTTCCCAGGGGATCAGCACCTTATCCAGCACCAGAATGGCGTCATTTTCATCAAAACGGCTGGAGAGCGGGTAATCAAACGGTGTGCCTGTCGCCCCCGCCACCAGCTCGTAAGAGGCACGGGAAATCAGTTTCACGCCGTCGGCGTCCATCGGGGCAACGAACATCAGCGCGAAGTTGGGATCGTCGCCCATCACCTGGGCCGAACCAAAGCCGATAAAGTTGTAATGGGTAAGCGCTGAGTTGGTCGCCACCACTTTCGCACCGCTCACGATTATCCCGGCATCGGTTTCTTTCTCAACCTGCACGTAAACGTCTTTTACTTCATCGGCAGGCTTATGGCGGTCAATCGGCGGGTTAACGATAGCGTGGTTAAAATACAACCCCGCTTCCTGAATGCGTTTGTACCAGTGGCGTGCGTTATCGGCGTAGTCGCCGTAAAACTCCGGGTTTGCGCCAAGCGAGCAGGCAAACGCCGCTTTGTAGTCCGGAGTACGCCCCATCCAGCCGTAGTTGAGACGTGACCAGTCGGCAATGCTATCGCGCTGCTGGCGAATTTCGTCAGCTGAACGCGCAAACCGGAACGTGCGGTGGGTGTAACCGCCGTTGCCAGTATCGGTTTGCCAGCACAGACGGTCGTGGCTGTCTGGCGCGTGTAGCGCGTCGTACAACCCGGCAATGGAGCCTGCGGCATTGCGAAACGCCGGATGCGTTGTAACATCCTTTACCCGTTCGCCGTAAATATAGATACCACGTCCGTCTTGCAGACTTTTTAAGTACTCTTCCCCGGTAAACGGACGGTTGGCAGCAGCGCGATGGTCTTCTGGTTTCATGTTGTCTGGCCTCGTAGTGGGTACATGATTGTTATTAATTTGTTTTGCTTTCGTTAATTATTTAAGTAGGTATCGGGCAAACCCGGAAGAGACTTTTCAGGCGTTCGCAGGTACTTTTTCCTGGCAATATGGATGTGAGTAGAAAAGTGCGAGCGGGATCAAATCAAGGGCCAGGGCATCACCAGAAATGGCATGCGTTTTATCTCAGGAACAACGCTGCCTGTTTCTATTCGCAACGCGCAGACTGGCCGGATAAGGTACTAACCCGCGCTAATCAGCGAGCCGGATTGCTCCGGCGAAACGAGACAGGACAACCTTGCCGGAAGGCAGGCTGGATAACGTCAAAGACGTCAGGGCAAGCCGTGTCATTCCCCATCAAGCGGGGCGCTACCTGGAAGTGGGCGTACCATGGCACGTTGTTTTTGCAGCGGGACTGGGGAGTTTGCACCGGGCGACAGTGGCCCCGGTTACTCGTTCATCTGCGGGGAAACTTCATTTTCGCCGGGCTTTCAGTGAACGCAACATTCCACCTGATTGCATAATTATTACGGTGGACAGCACATCTTACCGCCCCCGATATTGCGTCGGTGAGCAGCCTTCCATTCGGTTAAAAAAACGCGCGAAATAGGCCGGATCTTTATATCCCAGCGTCAGTGCAATCTGATTCACGCTGTGGGAGCTAAAGCGCAACATCCGCTTTGCCTCACGCGATACCCGCTCCAGAACTATCTGTTTAGGCGACTGGTTAGCAAAGCGTCGGCACATTTCGCTCAGGCGTGACTCGCTGACGTTCAGCCTGCGCGCATACTCCGGCACCGCCAGGTGGCAATGAAAATTTTCATCAACCAGGCGATTAAAGTTCTGGAACAGGTTCATTTCACCCCGCACATTACAGGCCGCCTGGTCGTCCGGCAGCGCCATGCGCAGCAGCAGCGTGAAAATAGCCTCCGTCATGGCGTTAAGCAGGATCTCGCGCCCGTGATTCTGGTTATGAAATTCGTCGGCCACCAGCGGCCAGTAGTGTTCAAGCGCAACCAGCGTTTGCGGGGAAGACTCCAGAGACAGGCAAAAGCCTTGCGTGTTAACCAACTCACCACTGGCAGGCCACAGTTTGCCCACCAGTGACCAGACCAGTTCCTGACGCACCGTCAGCACGTGTCCGTCACTCTCAGGCCCGGTAAAGAACGCGTGCGGCACCGACGGCGGCGTCAGCACAAACAGCGGCGCTTTAACCGCATAGAAGCGGTCATCAAGCTGCATAGTGATACGCCCGGTGGCAAGATAGTGCAGTTGAAAGTATTTGTCGTGCCAGTGTGGATGCATATCGCGGCCAAAGAACGCCGCCAGCCGTGAAAACGTTTCATAATGCACATCGTCACTGGCGTAGCGTGCATCATATTCGCGGCTGACGTTGATGTTGTCGAACGTGTGGAAAGCGTCGTTGTCCATCGAAGGCATCCTGTCACCGGGCGCACCGAAGGCGCATGCAATGACCCGCCGTCGCGGGAACCACGGCCCCATGGCCGGATACTCGCGACACCGGGAGTGTAAAGAGTCCGTTCAGATGACACCTGGTCAGGCAGGTTGTGAGTCCATCAACATGCTGTTCAGCCAGGTGGCCTGGGTCATTCCAGCCTGTCTGTAGCCGTACGCTGCCAGCGCACGGCCAAACCTCAGTACGCCGATTTCTCGCTGTGCACGGCGGGCGTGGGCAGCGTGGTGAAGCGTGCGGCCAGCGCCTCGGCACTGCGCGCCAGCAACGTGGCGTCAACACCAACGGCCACAAACAGCGCGCCGAGTTCGAGGTAGCGTTTCGCAAGTTGCTCATTGCTCATCAGAATACCCGGCGCTTTACCTGCGGCGAGGATTTTACTTATTGTCGCCTCAATCACCGCCTGGACTTCCGGGTGCGCCGGATTGCCAGCGTAGCCCATATCGGCGCTGAGATCGGCCGGGCCAATAAACACGCCATCCACGCCGTCAACGGCCAGAATCGCATCAAGATTATCCACACCCTGGCGGGTTTCTACCTGTACCAGCAGGCAAATTTGCTCATCGGCACGGTGAATGTAGTCGGCGACGCGGTTCCAGCGCGAGGCACGTGCCAGGGCGCTGCCAACGCCGCGCACGCCGTTGGGTGGATAGCGGCAGGCGCGCACGGCGGCACGCGCATCTTCCGCCGTTTGCACCATCGGGACGAGCAGCGTCTGCGCGCCAATATCCAGCAACTGTTTGATAATCACCGCGTCGTTCCACGGTGGGCGCACCACCGCCTGGGTGTTGTATGACGCAATCGCCTGCAGCTGTGTGAGCACTGAACGCACGTCGTTAGGCGCGTGTTCACCGTCAATCAGCAGCCAGTGGAAGCCCGCGCCCGCTAACAGTTCGGCGCTGTAGCTGTCAGCCAGCCCCAGCCACAGACCAATCTGCGGCTCACGCGCCTTCAGCGCTTGTTTAAACAGGTTGGTGAACATGTCTTCTCCTTACACAAAACGGCAGCTGATGCAGCCCATCGGGCCATAATCCACCTGGAAAGTGTCGCCTTTGCGTGCCGGTACCGGGCGCGTAAACGAGCCACCGAGAATCACCTGCCCTGGCTCCAGCTGCACGTCATGCGGCGCGAGTTTGTTTGCAAGCCAGGCCACGCCGTTGGCCGGATGGTTAAGTACTGCCGCCGCCACGCCGGACTCTTCTATCACGCCGTTGCGGTACAGCAGCGCTGAAATCCAGCGCAGATCCAGCGCATCCGGGCGAATGGGCCGCCCGCCCATCACAACCCCTGCGTTAGCCGCGTTGTCAGAAATGGTGTCAAACACCTTGCGCGGCGCTTTCGTTTCTGGGTCAAGGCTGTGGCAGCGGGCGTCGATAATCTCCAGCGCCGGGATGATGTAGTCTGTGGCGTTATACACGTCAAACAACGTGCAACCGGGGCCGCGCAGCGGTTTGGCGAGAATAAACGCCAGTTCCACCTCCACGCGCGGCACAATAAAACGGTCAGTCGGAATATCACTGCCGTCGTCAAAAAACATGTCGTCAAGCAGCGTGCCGTAGTCCGGCTCATCAATCTGGGAGCTTGCCTGCATCGCCTTTGAGGTCAGCCCGATTTTGTGGCCCTTAAGCACCCGGCCTTCAGCGATTTTGCTCGCCACCCAGCGCCGCTGAATGGCATAGGCATCCTCAATGGTCATTCCCGGATAGCGACGCGAAAGCTGGGCTATCTGTTCGCGGTCCTTCTCCGCCTGATGCAGCTCTGTGGCAAGGCGCGCAATGGTCTCTTCGTTTAGCATGCTTACTCCTGGCGAAAACGGCTGTGAACGTTGTTCTGTTTAAAATTGAGTACCGGATGCAGTTCCTCGACCGCCAGCGACAGCGCAAGGTAGCGCTCGGCCATCAGTGGCGCGAAGTGCGCCCTGATGCAGGCAAACAGATCTTCCATTATCGGTTTAAGCTGCTCCACGCTGCGCCCGTGGCCAATGCGCAGCGTCATGTGCACAAACGCGTAGTCTGCCGCACCGTCTGCCATCTGCCAGGTATCCACCCAATGGGCGCGGCTGCGGATACCACCGAGTGGAAACAGCCCACTGTCTGCCAGCAGTTGGTTAACCTGCCTGAACAGCGCGGGTAGCCGTGCCTGCTCACGAATATTTTCCGTGCATTCGGTAATAAAATGCGGCATGGCTTATCCCTCCACCGCAGCCGGGCGCGCAGGCATACCGTCGAGCGGAAACACCGCGTTGACCTGGCCGGTGCCGGAGCTTGGGAATAAATCGGTGATAAATTCGACCTGGCCGTGATACTTGTCCCAGCCAAGCAGCCCCAGCAGCATCACGGTATCGTGCATATTGCCTTCGCCGTAGCAGTAGTCGGCATACTCCGGCAGCATGCGGCAGAACTCGGCAAATTTGCCCTCACGCCACAGCTTGACCACCCGCCGGTCCATCTGCTCATCAAACTCCCGCGTCCAGGCGTTCATGCCTTCCTCGGCACGCTGGTCGTCAATAAACCGGTGCGACAACGAGCCGCTTGCCAGCACGGCGACCGTGCCGTCGTACAGTTCAATGGCACGGCGCACTGCCTCGCCCATACGTCGGCTGTCGGCAAAGTCGTGCACGGTGCAAAAAGCAGAAATTGAGACCACCTTGAATTTTCGGTCGCTGTTCATGTAGCGCATGGGCACCAGCGTGCCGTATTCCAGCGTCAGCGATGCAATGGCGTGGCCACGTGCTCGCACGCCCTGCACCTGCGCCTCTGCGGCAATCAGTTCTCCCAACGCCGGGTTGCCGTCGTACTCGTATTCCATATCGCGGATAAAGTGCGGCAGTTCGTGGCTGGTATAAATGCCTTTAAAATGGTCGTTACAGTTGATGTGATAGGCGCTGTTCACCAGCCAGTGGGTATCGAACACCACAATGGTGTCCACGCCCAGCTCGCGACAGCGGCGGCTGATTTCATAATGACCCTCAATGGCCTCAGCGCGACAGCCGTGATGCTTGCCCGGCAATTCCGACAAATACATGGAAGGGACATGCGTGATTTTTGCCGCCAGTGCTAACTTTCCCATAATCTTGCTCCTTTACACGCCCCATTTCGGGATCGGATGATCGCCAAATGAGATGCAGACGTTTTTCAGCTCTGCGAACACCTCAAAGCTGTACTCTCCGCCTTCACGTCCGGTACCGGAGGCTTTCACCCCGCCAAACGGCTGACGCAGGTCGCGCACGTTCTGGGTGTTTACAAACACCATACCCGCCTCGATGCTGCGCGACAGGCGCATGACTTTGCTGATGTCCTGAGTCCAGATATAAGAGGCCAGCCCGTACTCCACATCATTCGCAAGCCTCAGCCCTTCTGCTTCATCTTTGAACGGTATCAGGCACGCCACCGGGCCAAAGATTTCTTCCTGTGCCACGCGCATGCGGTTATCCACATCTGCCAGCACCGTCGGGCGCAGGAAGTTACCGTGCTCCAGACCCTGCGGTTTGTCTGGTCCACCAGCCAGCAGCTGTGCGCCCTCTTCAATACCCAGGCGAATGTAGCCTGACACTTTTTCCCAGTGTTGCGGGCTGATAAGTGCACCCACCTGCGTGTCGAGCGCCGTCGGATCACCTACGCGCAGGCGGTTAGCGCGCTCGGCAAAGCGCTTCACAAATTCAGGGTAGATGCTCTGCTGAATAAAGATGCGTGAACCGGCGGTGCAGCGCTCGCCGTTAAGCGAGAAGATGGTGAACAGTGCCGCGTCCAGCGCGCGCTCAATATCGGCGTCCTCAAAAATCAGTACCGGCGATTTGCCGCCCAACTCCATTGAGAACTTTTTCAGTCCCGCGTTTTGCACAATTTTGCGCCCGGTGGCGGTGCCGCCGGTAAACGACACGGCGCGCACGTCGCGGTGGCGCACCAGCGCATCGCCCGCCGTCGCACCGTAGCCCTGCACCACGTTCAGCACCCCGGCCGGAATGCCCGCCTCCAGCGCCAGTTCGCCCAGCCGGTCAGCGGTCAGCGGCGAAAGCTCAGACATTTTCAGCACTGCGGTGTTGCCCAGAGCCAGGCACGGCGCGGTTTTCCAGGTGGCGGTCATAAACGGCACGTTCCACGGCGACACCAGCGCACACACGCCGACCGGTTGCAGCAGCGTGTAGTTGAGCATTTTGTCGTCCACCGGGTAGCTGCGCCCGTTCATCTGCTGGCAGATTTCGGCAAAAAACTCGAAGTTGTGTGAAGCACGCGGGATAAGTACGTTGCGCGTCTGGTGGATAGGAAGCCCGGTGTCGGCAGTTTCAAGTTCAGCAATTTCTGGCACATCGCGATCGATAAGTTCACCGAGGCGGCGCATCAGGCGGGCACGCTCTTTCATTGGCGTGTTGGCCCATTTCGGGAACGCGGCCTTTGCCGCCTCAACGGCATCGTTTATCGCTTTTTCGCCACCGCTGGCGACTTCAGCCAGCACGTCGCCATTGGCCGGGTTAACGGTGGTAAAGTAATCGTTCTCAGCGACATTTTTGCCGTTTATCCAGTGATTAATTCGTTTCATTCAGGCTTTCCTCATACTGTTTTTCGCTGACGATGTGGTTGGTAAGGCGACCCACGCCTTCAATTTCCACCACGACTTCATCGCCTGGGCGCACGTCCGCCAGCCCCTTCGGGGTGCCGGTCGCTATCATGTCGCCAGGTTGCAGCGTCATAAACTCACTGAGCCAACTGACCAGATAAGGCACGTCAAACACCATGTCGCGGGTATTACCGCTCTGGCGCAACTCGCCGTTAATAAACGTTTTTAGCGTAAGGTTGTGGGCATCCGGTACCTGCTCACGCGCCACCACGGTCGGGAGCAACGGCGTGAGCGTGTCGCGGCTTTTCACCCGCAGATTGGGACGGTAGTAGTTTTCGAGGTAATCACGCACCGCGTAGTCGTTGCAGACGGTGTAGCCCGCCACGTAATCAAGGGCGTCTTCGCGGCGCACGTTGCGCGCGGTTTTGCCTATCACCACCACCAGTTCACACTCGTAGTGCATATAGTCAACGCCGTCCGGGCGCACGCTGACGGCGTTATCCCCGGTAAGCGTGTTCGGTGCTTTGATAAACACCAGCGGTGAATCCGGTGCTTTGAAATCCAGCTCGCTTGCGTGGTCGGCGTAGTTCAGGCCAAGGGCAAACAGCGTCGGGTGTCCCTGCGGCTGCGTCTGCACCGGGGCGTCGTAACTGAAGTGGCTCACAAGCGGCGTTAAACCTGCGGCACGCACGGTCACCTCATCCCCCTCATTTACCGCCACGCGCTGTTGCGGTGTACCAAGTAAAATCACATCGCCTGGCTCAAGCGTTGCGAACTCGCTCAGTGCCGCCACCAGCTGTGGCGCGCTGCGGTGCAACTCGCGCGTATTCCAGCGCTGTTTTTCCACGCCGTTCACCTCGGTAATAATGTCGAGGTGATGCGCATCCTCCAGCGGGGCAACCTCACCCAGCGGGCAAAAACCGTCGCGGCATTTAGCCTGAATCGCCGGGCGATAGAAGCTCTCTTCAGCAAGACTCAGTTCGTTAGCCAGCGCGAAACCCGCAATATAATCCAGCGCGCGCGCCTCGCTTACCTTGCGCGCTTGCCTGCCGATAATCACCGCCAGTGTGCCGCCGCTGTACGTCTGCTCCCCCAGCGGCAGTGCAATAGTCTGGTGGTTTGCGCGATGGGTATTGCGCGGTTTGATAAACCACACCGGCGTTTTTGGCGGTGTCTGATACGGCGGTGCGTGAAAGGCCGCGTCCCAGGCAGCGGTTTGCGACGCATGATTTAGCGCAACGGCAAAGACGGTTCGTTTCATAACACTCCCATGTTCCGGGTATCCCGGACATCGATCATTAATATATTAATGAATAAGTAATAGATCGTTTTTTACATGACAGGCAAATAAATCCTTATGAAAATGTGATCGCTACAGCAAACGATGAGGCCTGAATATTAGTAAAACCCAACGGCAGAAGGCCGTCGCGGTGGTGTGCCGGGCGGCACACAAATCCAGATTATTAATATGAAAACAAAAGGAGATAAACGACCTGTCCTGCCCAATAAGAAGGCGGCCTCATGCCATGAGACGCTGCTTCATACCGGCTGGAATAAGAGGCAGGCCTGTTACAGGTGCTTACCCTTCACGTGTGGGATACAGCGCGTTTCGCTGCGCCGCCTGGCGAAACGCTCTCGGCGCACAACCCGTGACGCGACGAAAGAAGCGTGAAAAATAGGTCGCATCACTGAAGCCCATGTCCTCGGCGATTTGTGCAATGGTCAGGCTGGTATAAAGCAGGCTACGCCGCGCCTCCAGCAGCAGCCGCTGGTGCACTACGCCAAGCGCACTGCACCCATGAAACGCATGACACAGCGTATTGAGGTGCGTGCTGGACATGCACATTTCCCTGGCGTACCAGGCAATGGAGCGATGCTCACGATAGTGATTTTCCAGCAACTGGTTAAAGCGCTGCAACGTTACGCGGCGGCGCTCGCTAAGGCTGTCCGGCTGCGGCGTCTGTCCTTTCTGGCGGCTCAACCATACCAGCAGCGCCCCTAATAGCGAATGGATCATCATGTCCCGCGCCCCGTTATCAGCCCGGTACTCAACATGAAGTGTTTCAAATAAGGTGGCAATCCGCCAGGCCTCCTCCCCCATACGCAGGCAACTGGCACGACCCAGCACCGGCAGAGGCTGGCCAAACTGCTGCTCAAACTGTGCCAGCAGCGGAGCGGCAAGCGACAGCACCCAGCCTTCGGTGCCTGGCGCAAACGTATAGCCGTGGGCGCACAGCGCAGGCACCACCACCAGTGATGCCTCACGCAGGTGCTGCTGCACACCTTCAATCTCAAGGTGCGCCTCGCCACGGTACATATAAAGAAGCTGCACGATATCCGCGTGCTGATGCACACGAATACTCCAGCCGTACAGGCTGCTACGGCTGTGAATGGACTCGCAGTGCAGTAAATCCAGCGTCGGCCAGGGGGCGCCTTCGCCGTAAAGTTTGAACACCGGAATAGCACTGTGTACCGTCATCGCTGTCTCACTGCGTTTGCGCTACAGGGGCTTCGCTGTGTCGCGTCACTGGGTTGATAAACCGCAGTGTAGACCGTGCACGCCGGTTACGCTGTGGCGCATGTAACAACATTGTTACATCAGCACGCGCGCTAGCCGATTACGAACCACACTTTCAGCGCACCTCATCAAAAGGCAGACCGACGTAGTTCTCCGCAAGGGTAGTCAACCCGGCATGAGAGCCAAAATAGTAGTCACGCTCGGCCTGCTGGATGCGGGCATCAAAACGGCTGTGGTCGCTGAATTCGTGCAGCAGGCTTGTCATAAACCAGCTAAAACGCTCGCCCTTCCACACCCGGTGCAGCGCTATCTCCGAATAGGTCGCTAACAGTTCGGTGCGATTTTCGTGGTAGACCTTGCACAGGATGCGCCAGAGGTAATTGACATCTGATGCCGCGAGATTAAGCCCCTTAGCGCCAGTGGGCGGGACAATGTGCGCCGCATCGCCTACCAGAAACAAACGGCCATACTGCATGGGCTCCACCACAAAACTTCGCAGCGGCGCGATGCTTTTTTCCAGCGACGGACCGGTGGTGAGCCTGCCCGCCAGTTCCTCAGGCAGACGATTTTTCAGCTCGCCCCAGAAGCGTTCGTCAGACCAGTCCTCTGCCCGCTCACTCAGCGGCACCTGCAAATAATAGCGGCTGCGGGTAAGCGAACGCTGGCTACACAGCGCAAAGCCCCGCGCGTGGTGCACATACACCAGTTCCGGGTTGACCGGCGGTGTGTCGGCCAGCAGCCCCAGCCAGCCAAACGGATAGACGCGCTCATATTCGCGCACAATATCCTGTGGAATAGCCTGACGTGAAACACCGTGGAAGCCGTCACAGCCCGCCACGTAATCGCAGTCGATACGCCGGGTTTCGCCGCCCGCTTCAAACGTGACGAACGGCGCGTCGGATTTCAGTTCGTGCAGTTGTACGTTGCTCACGCCATAAATTGAGGGCGCACCCGTGCTGTGGCGGGCGTCCATCAGGTCGCGGGTCACTTCTGTCTGACCATACACCATCACGGTCTTGCCAGCGGTGAGTGCGCTGAGCGACAGCGGCACACGTCTGCCGTCAAAGACAAACTCCACGCCCTCATGCACGTGGCCTTCGGCTTCCATGCGCGCGCTAACGCCAGCCTCGCGCAAAAGCTGCACGGTGCCGCTCTCAAGTATCCCGGCGCGGATGCGCCCCAGCACATACTCCGGTGTCTGGCGTTCAAGAATGATGTTATCAATACCTGCACGCTGTAGCAGCTGCCCCAGCAGCAGGCCCGATGGCCCTGCACCAATAATGACAACCTGCGTTTTCATAATTGCCCCGCTGAATTTGTTATTAAATTGTTAATCACAAAACAGCATTTTTGACACACGCAGAGGGAAAAAGAAGGCCAGATCCACGGCAAAACCTGGACTTTTCGAAAACCGCACAGAAATGTGGCCGGGATCAACTTTCGGGCGGGCTATTTCATAAACGCCAGCGTACTGCTGGCAAGAAACGCCCGTTCCTCAGGCGTGCTGGTGCGACCGAGCAGTGCGTTACGATGGGGGAAGCGGCCAAAACGGTCAATAATGGCCTTGTGCTGACGCTCAGCGCGCAACGTTTGTCCGTTGCCAGCAAAATCAAACAGTTGTATGGCCTGCTGGTGCACCGCAGCTGATTCGGCGTGCATCAGCGGCATCAGAATAAAGTTGCGCCAGTTAGCGTCCTGCGGCGGGAACTCAGGCTGTTTAATGGCCTCCTGCGCAAGAGCCAATGCTTTATCATCCTGCGCCCAGGCGCGCGCATTGTTGCGCCACAGATTGCGTGAAAACTGATCCAGCACGAGGATTTCTGCCAGTCGCCCGTCCTGTGTCGCACGCCAGTGCGCCAGTGCGCCAGTGCGCCAGTGCGCCAGTTTGTCCTGGCAGGCTGCCTCCCAGACGTCCAGAAAGTACCAGCGAATTTGTGCGTCAACTCGCGAATCAGCAACAAACCACTGAGCCGGTTTCAACTCATCAAACCAGAAACGAATTACAACCTCATGTTTCATAAAACAATTATCCCTTTTGCCGACCGTTAATGCGTCCGGTGCATCAATGCTTGTTGAAAACGCACTTATAAAAAGTACCAATTTGCGCCAGTCTCAATGTTACAAAAATGTATGCACTTTGTGCATCAATAACAACCGGAGAACATCATGACCCAACCTGCCATGCCGTTAACCTCCACGAAGGCGAAGGTGCGCGCCATCCTGCGTGTCACTTCGGGCAACTTCCTGGAGCAGTTCGATTTCTTCCTATTTGGATTCTACGCGACACACATAGCACAGACCTTTTTCCCTGCCAGCAGCGACTTTGCCTCGCTGATGATGACCTTTGCGGTATTCGGTGCAGGCTTTCTAATGCGCCCACTCGGTGCCATTTTACTCGGTGGTTATATCGATAAAGTGGGCCGCCGCCGTGGGTTGATTATCACCCTGTCGATTATGGCAACCGGCACATTCCTGATAGCGCTGGTGCCAGGCTATGCCACTATCGGCCTGTGGGCTCCGGTGCTGGTGCTGATTGGCCGCCTGTTGCAGGGCTTCTCCGCTGGCGCAGAGCTGGGCGGTGTCTCGGTCTATCTGGCTGAAATTGCCACACCGGGTCGCCGGGGCTTTTATACCAGCTGGCAGTCGGGCAGCCAGCAGGTGGCGATTGTCGTGGCCGCCGCACTCGGCTTTGTCCTTAACGCGTGGCTGTCTGAAAGCGAGCTGGCAGCCTGGGGCTGGCGTATCCCGTTCCTGGTAGGCTGCATCATTGTGCCGTTTATCTTCTTTTTGCGCCGCCATCTGCAAGAGACCGAAGCGTTCGCCAACCGTAAGGAACGTCCAACGCTTAAGACCGTCGTAACCACACTTTACGCCAACCGTGGCGCCGTGGTGGCTGGGATGCTGATGGTGGCAATGACGACCACAGCGTTTTATTTGATTACCGTTTACGCTCCGACGTTTGGCAAAAAAGTGCTGATGCTAAGCGCCTCCGACAGCCTGCTGGTGACGCTGTTGGTTGCCGTCTCCAACTTTTTCTGGCTACCGATTGGCGGGGCGCTGTCTGACAGGTTTGGACGCAAAACGCTGCTGATGACCATGACGCTCCTGACCATCGCCACGGCCTGGCCTGCGATGTCGATGCTGGCGCAAAGCCCAAGCTTCAGCCATATGCTGATGGTACTGCTGTGGTTATCGTTCCTCTACGGCATGTACAACGGCGCGATGGTCCCGGCGCTGACCGAAATTATGCCGGCTGAAGTACGCGTAGCTGGCTTCTCGCTTGCCTACAGTCTGGCAACGGCGCTGTTTGGTGGTTTCACACCTGCCATCTCCACTGCGCTGATTCATTACACCGGTGATAAAGCCGCCCCCGCTTACTGGATGAGCTTTGCCGCGTTCTGCGCACTGTGCGCCACACTGTGGTTGTATCGCCGCAGCAGTGTGCACTGCACCACGACGGGAGAGGCGCATAATGCACAGGCGTAATCTGTTCTGGCCTGTTCTGCTGTGCGCCAGCGGTGTGCAGGCCGAACAATTAACCGTGTTTATTTCCGGCGGCTTCAATGCCGCCCTGGAAAAACTCGGCCCCGCTTTTGTTGCGCAGCACGGCGACACGCTGAAGATTGTGCGTGGTCCATCAATGGGTGACTCCGCTGAGGCAATCCCAAATCGGCTGGCGCGTGGCGAGCGTGCCGATGCGGTGATTATGGTGGGCTATGCCCTTGATGGGCTGATAAAACAGGGCCGCATCGTACCCGGTTCACGAGTGGAACTGGCCGATTCGCGCATCGGTGCCGTGGTACGCAAAGGCGAGAGCCGCCCGGATATCTCAAGCGTGGAGAACCTGAAAGCCACGCTGCTGCGTGCCAAATCTATTGCCTGGTCCGATAGCGCCAGCGGGCGCTATATTGAGGACAAAATGCTGACCCGACTGGGCATACAGCAAAGCCTGTCCGGCAAAGGCCACCGGGTAGAGCGCGACCCGGTGGGCGAGGCGGTGGCGAAAGGCAAATATGAGATTGGTTTTCAGCAGGTGAGCGAACTGCTACCGGTGCAAGGCGTGACGTTTATCGGCAAAATCCCCGAGCAGCTACAGTCAGTCACGCGCTTTGCCGGTGCTGTGCCTGAGGGCTCCACGCATCAGCAAAAAGCGCGTGATTTACTCAATTACCTGGCCTCGCAAGGTGTTCAGATTCAGGTGCGCGCAACCGGCCTTGATTCCATTGCGGCTTCCTGAACGCTTTTCATCTCCGTCACCATGCGCTCAAGCGCCGCCGCCGTGGGAGACAGCACGCGGCCACGGCGCTTAATAATACCCACCTGGCGCACCACGCCAGGTTCTACCAGCGGCACGCTGGTGAGCACCGGATGCACATCACCAGGTAGCGCCATTGTCGGTACGGCGGCAATACCCAGCCCCGCTTCCACCATCCCCAACATCGTTGTAACGTGGCGGGTTTCACACACGCTGGGACGTGCGGGCGTGGTATGTGCCAGCGCCTGGTCAAGCAACAGACGGTTGCCAGAAACCTTATCGAGTGAGATGTAATTCCAGGTGTAAAAATCCGACCAGCTTACGCTCTTGCGCTGCGCCAGGGGATGGTCGCGCCGACAGGCGGCAACGTAGCTTTCTTCTATAAGCCATTCAAATTCGATATCAGCATCAAGCCACCCGGAAAAGCTGAGACCAAAATCAGCCTGCCCATCCATCACCGCAGCGCATACCGCACCGGCGCTGGTATCAATCAGGCGAATATGCACGTCAGGATACAGTGCCTTGTAGCGTGCGATCACCGCTGGCATAAAGTAATAGGCAGCGGACGGCACGCAAGCCACCGTCACCCTGGCATGGCGACTGGCAGGACTACTGATGCCAGACAGCGCATCGTCGAGGTCGTTAAGCAGGTGATCGACGCGTGGCGCAAAAGTATGCCCGGCTGCCGTCAGGCGCACGCGCCGTGTCGTGCGCTCAAACAGTTTTACACCGAGCGCGCTTTCAAGCTTATCGATACGCCGACTCAGCGCCGACTGCGAAATGAATACCGTTTCTGCTGCCTCGCGAAAGCTCCCGTGTTCAACCAACGCGCGAAAAGCCAGCAGATCGTTGAGATCGAAATTAAGAATCATTGTTCAGGCCGCTCGCATTTACACAACGGTAAAGATATTGACCCAAACCTGTAACAAAAACGGGATGCGAGTAGCGAAAAACAAAAAACCCGGCGATCCAGGCCGGGTTTTTACGCAACAAAATGTGTCGGTTACACGTAAAGCGAGGCTTTGCCCTCAGGTCGGGTTTTAAAACGGCGGTGTAACCACAGGTACTGCTCCGGTGCCCGCAGGATCTCGCGCTCAATCACCTGGTTCATCCACGCTGCGGCCGCGTGCTCGTCGCTGCGCGGATAGTCGAGCATTTCCGGCCCGATTATCAGCTTGTAGCCGCTGCCGTCGGTTTTACGAATCATGGTAATGGTGAGCATTGCCGCCTGCGACAGGCGAGAAAGCACGTAAGTCCCGTTGGTCGTTGCCGCTTCTTTAACCGCAAAAAACGGGGCAAAGGTGCTGCCACACGGACCGTAATCCTGATCCGGCGCAAACCACACCGCCTCACCGTGCTTAAGCACCCGCACCATTTCACGCAAATTACGGCGGTCGATCATCGCTTTATTAGAACGCATGCGCCCGCGTGTTTGTACCCACTCCAGCAGCGGATTGTTGTGCGGACGGTAGGTCGCCATCATCGGCTGGCACAGGCCCATCACGCGCCCGCCCAGTTCCAGAGACATAAAATGCACGCCTACCACCATCACGCCACGCTTGTCACGCTGGGCGGCAGTGAGATGGTGTAAGCCCTGGACATCAAACCAGCGGCGCACGCGCTTATCTGACCAGAACCACGCCATACCGGTTTCCAGCAGTGCCATGCCGAGGGAAACAAAGTTGTTCACGACGAGTTTATCGAGTTCGGCCTCACTGAGGCCTGGGAAACACAGCGTGATATTGCGACGGGCAATGCGCTCACGGCGTTTAAGAAAAGGTCGGGATGCACGCCCCAGAGACGCGCCAAGGCGTGCCAGCAGCGGATACGGCAGTTGCACCAGCAGCCACAGCATGCCCAGTCCGAGCCACACCATCCAGTATCTGGGATGCAGCAGCACAGTGGAAAATAAAGGATTTTTTTTCATCTTAATGAACCTTCATACGAAGAACGGGGTATCGCATTAAGGAAAATAAATCCCACAGCGCGACGAACATCAATTATGACCAGACGCCTGCTAAATAATTCACAGGAGAATTGTGAAGAACTGTGAGGAGAATATGAGGAAATATAAATATATCAGTACCCTGGCAGTCTCTCTGCACAAATTTTCTTTAAAAACAGCCCACTATACACCAGTTTGTGTAAACCAATACGCCGAATAACGCCTAAATAACAGGTCAGTTTATTTTATTCCGGGATTAATCCTGGAAAAACAACAGGACGGACAAAGGCACCGAAGTAGTTTCAGCAGGGATAAAAAGCACGGTAACGGTTAAATTTACGACGACATGGCAAAATAATATCAGAATAAACCTGGACAGAGATGAAAAATATCTCAGACCGATGGTAAAAAATTATCGCGATAGTTCAGACGCGGCGCACGTTTACCCACGGTCCTGCCGGACACGGATTTCACCTGATACACCAGTCTGGCGTCGTTATGCCTGGCGGCAAAGATGCGGGCGTAGCATTACCGATCACCGACACGACACGACACGACACGACACGAAGGAGTATCAGGCTTTATTTTCCTCTTTCGCCACAGGCGATGAATAGCGAGTCGGCATCAGATAAGGAATATTCGCACACCGAGTTGTATTTTCTGACAATCCCGGGCTGGAACAGAGATTCACACATCATTCAAAAAAAGAATATCGCCATAATAAAATATAGAATGACTTTGCGCGAAACGTGCCGTAGTGATGTTATTTAAGAACAATCCCGAGATGGACTGCGTCGGGATTATTCTTATTTTTCCCGTTGATGATATTTAATCTTCACGCAGTGCCAAGAAGCGCACGGCAGGCTTGCCAGTATACCAGGATCTTATCTTCATCCTGCTCTTTTTCAGCCCTATCCCTGATGAGCATAGCCAACGTCTCACGCCCTATCTCACGGTTTTTAATCACTAATTCCAGGAGCGCCTCACCAAATACCGATGCAACCAGGGCTTTATTTTCTTCATTCATCTTAAGCCTCCTTTTTTGCTTACCTTTAACATAGCAAAGGGAAATTTCATCTCTTGTTATGTTAGCGATGAATATGACAGAAAAACGAAAAGCAATAATAACGCCGGTTAATTAATCGCACTCGCTGCGGTTAATTAATAATGACGTTACCACTCCCGTTATGGATTCGCAAATAAACACGGGCGTGCCTATATTTAAAACTCGCGTTCTATTTATCCAACAGCAAACGGAGTATTCTTATGAATACAGATGAAAATAATTCTTCTCATTTTCCGGAACCACCTTTTGCACAGCAGCCACAAAAAGCGCCAGGCCTTGCTTCGGATATGCAACCCGAGCCCGATCATGGTGAGACCCGCTACAAAGGCCACGGCCGCCTGAGCGGAAAAAAAGCCCTTATTACCGGTGGCGATTCCGGTATTGGGCGCGCTGTTGCCATCGCCTATGCACGCGAAGGGGCTGATGTCGCCATCAACTACCTGCCTGAAGAAGAAAAAGATGCCGCTGAAGTGGTTGACCTTATTCAGGCCGAAGGCCGTAAAGCCGTTGCGTTACCCGGCGACCTGCGTGATGAGGCGTTCTGTCAGAAGCTGGTGGAAGACGCGCAGCAACAGCTGGGTGGGCTGGACATCCTGGTCAATAACGCAGGCCGCCAGCAGTACCACGACTCTATCGAAGAATTAAGTACCGAGGATTTTGACGCCACCTTCAAAACCAACGTCTATGCGCCCTTCTGGATAACTAAAGCCGCACTGAAATACCTGCAGCCTGGGGCTGCGATTATCAACACCTCTTCGGTGCAGGCTTTCCAGCCAAGCGACATTTTACTCGATTACGCTCAGACCAAAGCCTGCGGTGTCGCGTTTACCAAATCGCTGGCAAAACAGCTTGGCAAACGTAATATTCGCGTTAACGCTGTCGCTCCCGGTCCCTACTGGACGCCACTACAGCCAAGCGGAGGACAACCTCAGAAAAAAGTGCAGGAATTTGGCGAGTCGGCACCGCTGGGCCGCCCTGGGCAGCCGGTTGAGATAGCACCGCTGTATGTGTTGCTGGCAAGTGATGAAGCGTCATACACCTCAGGGCAAGTCTGGTGCTCAGACGGCGGTACCGGCACGGTATAAATCTATTGCTCCCCAGAAGATATGGCGTCGCCGGGGCGACGCCATGTGCTAACGCTTTTTCTTTTTGCCCTGCACCGCCTTAAAGCGCGGGTTGGATTTGCAAATGACGTACAACCGCCCTTTGCGTTTCACAATCTGGCAGTCAGGATGGCGCTGTTTTGCCGAGCGCAGTGAATTAAGTACCTGCATCACGCATTATCCTTCTCTTGAGTAAAAAAACGTCCGAAACGCTGGCTAAAGCGCGCCACGCTGCCTTCGCTGGTCCAGGTTTTTTGTTTGCCGGTATAAAACGGATGCGACGCCGAAGATACATCAATCGTGATGTACGGATAGGTGATGCCATCCAGTTCAATCTCGCGATCGGTCGCCATTGTGGAGCCAACTCTGATGTAGCTGTTGGCGCTGGTGTCATGAAACACCACAGTACGGTAGTGCGGGTGAATGCCTGGTTTCATCTAAGCCTCATTTTAATATGTTATAACATAACAATACCGTAGTGTGCTGAATGCACTAAGGCAAGCGAAAAATCTAAACCGCCCAACGCCAGGCATGACTCTATTAGCCTGAAATGAGCCGCCAGATCGTTTAAAAACAACTTCCTGAAGTGCCTTTTACATCCGAAAATAAATTCCGTTTTTCATCATTCGGAAACAACTAAATGGTATGCTTCTGGCGCAGCATCATTATTTTTACCAGGGATATTCTCAATACACCAAATAAGAAAAACTCACATTTACAGCATTGGGATATATCGCTATAGTCAATTACGTATTCCGATAATGAACTCATCGGGTGTTAGTAAGGACAGGGTAAAGGAGGCTATTATGTTAACGAATTACCGCATGAAAGCGGATGCTAACTCTGCGCACCCTGCGCTGATTGAAGCTATAGCGCTTGGGTTACATGCCGAAAGAGGCAGCGTAACGGAGGATGATGTGGTGATGGAACTGTTTAAATGGATTGAAGCCAGCGACAACGATATCCTTTCTGACATTTATCAACAAACCATTCATTATATTGTTGACGGCCAACGCACTCACAGTGTGATTTAAAAATGGCTAGCCAAAATTGCCCGTAAATAATCCATTGCGGGCATCATCAATTATTTAATTATTGTATAAGCGCAGCACCATATTATTTAATGGCACCGCGCTGCACTATTTTATTTTCCTGCTGAATGACTCACAACAATCAGTTTCTGATTAACGAACTCTTTGATACCGAGATCTGACAGTTCACGTCCGTAACCAGAACGCTTAACGCCACCAAAAGGCAGTTCAGGTGCGGTATCTGTCAGAGAATTGATGTACACCATGCCGGTCTCAATGCGTGACGCCATACGTTTTGCACGCTCAATATCCTGGCTAAAGATGGCCCCACCCAGCCCATAGTGCGAATCGTTGGCAAGCTGCACGGCGGCATCATCGCTGTCGACCACATAAACCTGCGCCACCGGGCCAAAAAACTCATCAAAGTACGCCGGGTTATCACGCGTTATCTTTGTGAGGATGGTCGCTTCATAGAAGTTGCCCTCATGGTTGACAGGCTTCCCGCCCAGATGCAACGTCGCCCCCTGTTTCACCGCCTGATTTACCTGTTCAGTCAGTTTCTCAAGCGCATCTTTTGACGACAGCGGCCCAAGTGTGGTGCTTTCATCAAGCGGAGAACCCATTTTTACAGCCTGAAAATGTTGAGTCAGCTTATCGAGAAAAGCATCCGACACTTCACGATGGACAATAAAACGCTTCGCGGCTGTACACACCTGCCCGGCATTATTCAGGCGCGCCTGCGCACCCACTTTTACCGCCTGCTCCAGATTGCAGTCATCCAGCACAATAAAGACATCGTTACCGCCAAGCTCCAGCGTCGATTTCTTGATGTGCTTTGCCGCCTGGGCCGCGACCTTAGCGCCAGCACCTTCCGAACCGGTCAGCGCGACACCGTGGATACGGGCGTCAGCCAGCAGATTTGCCACCTGCTCCTGAGAAATATACAGATTGGTCCATGCTCCCTCGGGTGCACCAACCTCACGCACCAGTTCTGCAAACGCCTGTGCGCATTGCGGCACAATACTGGCATGCTTTGCCAGAACCGGATTACCCACGGCATAGTTGGGTGCCAGTACGCGCATAAGCTGATAAAACGGAAAGTTCCAGGGTTCAACGGCCACGATTGGCCCTACAGGATGGTGCTCAACCCAGGCCTCACCGAGACTGGACTCATATTTCACCGGAGCCAGAAATGCCTGTGCATTATCAGCATAATAACGAGCGATGCTGGCACAAAGCGTTACCTCACCGCGGCTCTGCCCGATAAGTTTGCCCATTTCTTCGCTGGCGGTTTTTGCCAGCCGTTCCAGGTTATTTTCAATTAAATCAGCAAGCTTATGCAGCACCGCAAGGCGCGATTCGACATCGTCCTGTGACCACGCGGAGTGATAAAGCGCATCGGCCTTGACCAGGGCCTGCTCAACCTGGTCGTCGGTGTGGGAGTCAAACTCTTTAATAAGCTGATTATTAAATGGATTTACCGTCTGATATGCCATCTCTCCAGTCTCCTCGTTGGATTATCTCTCCAGTCAAAAATTTCAATCAGAAAGAAAATTGTAGTTGGTGATGAAGGAATTTGTCGGCAGATTAGGAATAAACGCTGAGGAAGGCTTTCAGAAAAGCGGTTATGACCAGTCAACAGCCCGCGCTATGCGCGGGCCTGACACTCAGGACTTCAGTTCATAATCAAGGGTGATTTCTGCCTTGAGCAGCTTTGACACCGGACAACCGGCTTTCGCCTTCTGGATGATGTCATCAAACGTGGATTTCTCAATGCCCGGCACCGCAACGGTGCTTTGTAAGGCAACCTGAGTAATAGTAAAACCGCCGTCGGCTTTGTCCAGCGATACCACCGCTTTAGTATCAATTGACTGCGCAGTGTGCCCGGCCTCGCCCAACATCAGCGACAGTGCCATAGAAAAACACGCCGCATGTGCAGCAGCAATAAGCTCTTCCGGGTTGGTGCCAGCAGCGCCTTCAAAACGGGTGTTAAAACCATAAGGCTGCTCATTGAGCACGCCGCTTTCCGTGGAAACGGTGCCCTTACCGCGCTTGATATCGCCTTCCCAGTGCGCTTTGCCACTTTTATGGATAGTCATCATTACACTCCTGTTTAACAGAGACGGACACTGAGTATAGAAGAGAGGGTCAGTTCTGCCGTTTGTTCGCGGGCGAAAGCCCTCATGACCGTCACTCACAGCCAGTGGCGTGCAACCTCTGCGTGCTGATGTTGACTTTTGTCAGTATCTTCCCGAATGAATAAGGAATGTTCTTGTTTAAAGCAAGATTACACCTATCATAGTGAACCGCCTCAAGATGCCTGGCGGCCCTGGTTAAGCGAAACCGCCCGGGAGTGCCTCTCGGGTTATCGCGCAAGAAATGGATTTCGGGAAGTACCACAGGAGAGCGGAAGGTGAATCCTTCCACAACGATATGTTCACAAGCGTTCACTTTTTTCACATTGCCACACTGTCTGCCCTGGTGCTGTTGATGCCTGGCCCGACGAATACGCTGCTACTTTCTTCCGGCGCGATTGTCGGATTCATACGTACACTAAAACTCATTGCCGCTGAAATAGCAGGCTATCTTATTGCCATTAGCGCATGGGGATTTTTCCTGATGGGGCTGTCAAAGCACGCGCCCTGGACTGCGACAGTAATAAAATGCCTCGCGGCCGGTTACGTCGCGTGGATGGCGGTAAAAGTCTGGAATATCTATCTGCATGTCGACAGTGGTGAAAAGATAGCAGCCCGAAACGTGTTTGTTACTACACTGCTCAACCCCAAAGCGTTCGTATTTGCGTCTTATATTATGCCCGTCGCCACCTTTACCAGCGGACTGGTGTTTGGCTATGTCATGCTGGCCTTTACCAGTGCCCTGTTGCCTGTCTCCGTGTGCTGGAGCCTGGCCGGTAAAGTGCTGATAGCGAAAGGCAGCCTGGTGCCAGGGATTAATCCTCAGCGCGTGTTTCGCTGCGCATCGCTGGTGCTATGTGTTTTCTCTGTGACGCTGTTTTATGATGTGGTGCGCTGAGGTTTGGTCAGAACCAGAGTTCTATTATTTGTCAGATGGTCAATAAACAACCTGATAAAAATGAGGGGAAACAGCTTCCCCCTCAATAATTACAGGAATTATTTTATTCACTGACGCGCACCAGCTGCCGGTTTGCAGATAATAAATATCTGCTGAACTGAAGCTTATGAGACAGTGCAACTATCCGGAAAAGATAAGAATTTCAATCCGTACCTCCAGATTGAAAACATCTGGCGCTTAATCGACAACAGTCGCAAATGCGTCACGCCAGCGATTTACGATGTGAAAACAAAGTAAATTTCGAATATAAGTGCCGAAAGGATGGAAAGATAATCCCCAGCACAATATATTTAATGAAACTTTATAGAACTTTTAATGCATTTGGTTTTTGAATGATAAACGATGCCGGTTAATTTACTGTATCAAGTGTCAGCCACTGTAGCTTGTAGGTTTGTCTTTTGACTTTGTAACGCCCAGGGGGCTGGCATTCAGTTTCACTGTGGTGGTATCTCATTTCATTGAACAGGAATCTCCCCCCACATGATTGTCGACTTCAACAGATGTCAGTAGACGCAGGAATACTGAGATTAGCGGGAGAGCGCGTGAACAATGGGGTTTTGTAAACGTAAAGAGATGCCAGAAGCAGTGTTATTGGTACGCCCTACAGGATTCGAACCTGTGACCCACGGCTTAGAAGCTGCTGGAACTAACAAAGGTGATAGGCACATACCGCGTCATACCTACGCCCACACGTCCCTTGACACGAAAACATACAAAGCCCTGCGAGCCTGATGCAAAGCTTTGCGTGTCCCGTTTTTGTCCCACTCACTTACTAAAGTGCTACACAGCCTTACGAGCTCGAATCTTTTCAGACAAACTATGCCCAATCCTTACACAAGGTTTTTCTATGAAGTTGTAAGTGATGTATGACATTATGAACGTAAGTATCATTAGAATAATAAAAAGTGGCACTCCACCATTACCCTGATAGATACCAAAATCACGAAGATATACTCCAGATAGTTTTTTAACAATCATATGATTGATATACAGTGAATATGACATCTCACCCATCAATATCCAAAATGAAGAAAATCTGATGTCCCTGACTTTGGTTATTAGCACTAAGGAGCCGACAAGGATGAACGAGAAAAGCCCCCATCTGTCCACTCCGGCACCTCTGTTCCATCCGGATACAATGAAAGCCAGCGAAAGCCAAAATGAACATACCAATAAAACCTGAACAGTCCTTTTTGTAAGTAAAGAGTCTTTCACTCTCATAAATACTTCGGCAATTAACATGCCGTAAATAAAGTCATAGATAATCGGGTTCGAAATGAAAGTAAAATTTCTCACAAACGTATTTCCACCGCTATCCCTGGTTATAGCATCTATTTGCAAATACCCTCGAAAATACAACTGTGCTGAACAACATATTAGAACAATTAGCAAGCAGGATATCAACGACCTATATTTATGATTTATAGACAGCGCGATCAGAAAGATAGAATAGAAAAGAACCTCATACGTTAACGTCCATGCTGGCATGTTAATATTATAACCATACCAAGGCCCTATGAAATTATAGTCATTGGGAATAAGCAAATAACTTTTAACAAGCTGCGTTATTGTTGAATTATATGCGGAATCAAAATAAATTAGAAATGTCAGCGTTATGATGAAGACCGGATATAATCTAAAAAATCTCTTAATGGAAAATTCTAGCGGCGAGTTTTTAGCTTTGTTAGCGGTAGAGTAAGTAATTATGAACCCGCTAATAACGAAAAATATATCTACTCCAACCTCGCCTAACCCAAAGAGCAAATCACCCAAATCTTTTTGAGCATAAACATTATTAAGATACTGGCGAAAGTGGAATGCGATTACTAGCAAAGCTGCAGCGCCACGCAAAAATTGTATGCTATCTAGCCGTGTTGTTGTGGAGTTTTGCACTATATCACCGGAGATTACGAACGTCCCCCGATTATAACAACGCGTCAAAACTCCACAATGACTAACTACCTGATGACTTTAGTGTCATTCTGTAATAAATAGTTTAAGCGGATACGGCCTGACAAGTCTGGAATGTAAGTGATGCTCCATTTGAAGCCTTGCTTCTGATTGTGAGCGCTCCATTTTTACCAGCAATGTCCCAAATCTGTCCCACATAGGAAGTCATGATAAGGTGAAAGAGACACAACACTATGATTTTTAATGGTACGCCCTACAGGATTTGAACATGTGACCCACGGGTTAGAAGAACGTAGAGTACTATTTAACGCACTGTAATATCATTTTTTTTTCCGCGCTCGCGCCGGGTTTGTGTCACTACGTGTCGTTACTTGCTTCTGCGTTGCGATGCATCCATGCATGACACATCCGTGACACAGAGAGTGCACAGCCATGCCACCGGCATAACTATGCATTTTCCTCATCACATCACCGGGCATGCATCATCATCCAGCGCGCGATTGATGAAGAATGTAACGCGCCCGAACACTTCGACCTCTTCCAGAGCATTCCCCTCTATCGCCTCTCCATTATTGGTAATAAGCGCCCTCCCCATCAGCTTCGCAAACTGAGTGCGCCCGTCACAAAGAATCAGGAGTACATCCCCTACTTTGGTGTTCATTGCCGGCTCAATGACAGCAAAGCCAAAATCAGTTTCAAGCACCCAACTCTCAGCGCCAATATTGCAGATCACTTCAGGCGGAAGTTGGCGCTCTACATAATCGGTAGCAGGTGATGCGAATCCCATTGCTGGACCCTCCCCATATTGCGGAGAATCCAGTACTTGTTGTCGACACCATCGATCGTCTTGTCGGCGAAGTCAGGTTGGTAGTGTTCAATCTACGAATTCGCATCGTCCTGACTGAAGTGCCAGTTCTTCTCTCGCAGCTTCGCTATGAAGCTGTCGGTGCTCAGGTAGCGATAACCTTCGGGTTTAGCTGTATGGCCGCACTGAAAGCGGTTTGTATGTCGGCTGTGCGTGGCATATTCACCTAACAATAATTACTGCATATATATACAGCACAACCAAATATGAGGATCGACCAAGTGCTGCAAAAAAACCCACCTGAGTGGGCTTCTGTTACTTGGTTATGCTTGTTGGCAGGTGGCTTTTAATTATGTGTTTACCGATAAACACTGACCCTTCATCAGTAGGGTGACCATAATCCATGGACATAAGCGTAAAACCACTATCTACTCTTGCCCTACACTTCAGTTCTGATCCTTCATGTATACATAAGCCATCAAGTATGTCGACAAAATCATAGCCTGCATTGTCTTTTGATATCGTCTTCATGCTGTTATTTGTCGCAACAATCTGTTTATCCAAAAATCTCTTATCAATGTAAATATCATTAGGATTATAGTTTTTTGCAACAATTAGCGGCAGGCTCCCTTTCCACTGCGGAACAGGCCCAAGCACTATAACTTTCTTAACACCCAATGAGTGTATCTTCTCAGCGATGCTGTGCCAGTCTGTTTCGTCATGCTGGAATCGCTGAGCTAACACTACAACATCAGGTTTAACAATATTTATATCTTCAATGGCTTTTTCATTGGATAAATTACAACCAATTGTAGCGCTTATAATTCCAGGGAATTTATGTAGACTGGGTTTACAACTCGAAGCCGCAAGTTGATAGAATGGTATATCCTCTTTTAGAAGCGACCTGATCCCCAAAGAAAGGGCTCCAGCGTGAGAGTCACCCCATAAAAAGACCCCTCCCCTTTTAGCAGTATCAACACATGATTTATCGATGTGATCCAGTTTTTCACTGCTGTTACACTTATCCCACATCCCATTATTATCAAACCGATATCCATCGTAATGTACCACAGTTTCATTGCCGGTAGTTTTTGTGATACTTCTTATAACAGTATTAGCGCCATTTGAAACATATACACCAACAGCTAAAGTTAACGATGCAAAGTACAGGACTTCCTTTTTAACCCCGCCCCTACTTTTGAAAAAGCTTTCAATATATTTAAATGACAACATCCCCATCGCCACCGACGCAACAATCCCAATGAGCACTGTTGCGATAGAAACACCACCATATGTATTATAGATGTATAGATAGATAGGCCAATGCCATAAATAAATTGAATATGAATACAGCCCAATTCTTTGCGCAAAAGAAGAATCGAGGATAATATTTTCAGAACGCGACCACAATATGATCATCGTGCCAACTATAGGCAGCAACGCATTATAGCTAGGCCAGTACGATTCCTCGCTAAATATAAAACAGGAAACTAATATGGCAACAATGCCTATGTATGGGAAAACTTTTCTTTTAAATAACGAAAGTGGAAAAAGATATACTACACCGCCAGCAAGCATCTCCCATGCCCTGGTTGGGAGCAAGAAATAGGATGAGCTAACTAAAATTCTAGAGGCATAAATACTCAACGCCAGGCTCAACAGCCCAACAATAAGAATTAAAATTCTAGATACTTTTAAGCTAAAAGCCTTGCTAATAATGTAAATAGCAAGTGGATATATAATATAGAATTGCCATTCAACAGATAGCGACCAGGTATGAAGCAACCACTTTTCTTCCGCACCCGGCGCAAAGTAGCTTGACTCCTTCCAGTAGATGATATTTGAAATAAACAGAAGGCTTGATGCAGCGTGCTTTGCCAGCGTCTTAAACTCAGGAGTGTACATGTTGTACCATCCGTATACCATTACACAAATTAGCATAACGGCAAGCGCAGGAACTATCCTTCTGGCGCGCGCTTTATAAAAACCCCACAGTGTAAATTTATTCCCTTCCAAACCGCTAAATATTATTGACGTCATTAAAAAACCAGAAATGACAAAGAATACATCTACACCAACAAACCCACTCGGAACCCATCCCCTGTTGAAATGAAAAAGGACCACAGCAAGAACTGCTATGGCCCTGACTCCATTAATATCCTTCCTGAACTCCATGCCTCAATGCCTCACACAGTTACGATACGATGCATGTTATACATTTAGACTGTGAATATCACCATTTAAGCATAAGTTAACTGGGATCATTGAGGCATTACGCTGTCACCTTAAGGGTTGGTTTATACATCAAACTTACACCTGATGCTGATAGCGGCTGTCTGCAGTAACACGGATGAATTGCTTGCCGAACCACGGCAATTGAAGCGCTTGACCCTGCTGATGATTTGGAGCTTGCCACAACATGAATCATCAATTCTGAAACCAGTAGGGGCATCGAGTTGCCCCCTCCCATCCCCAGCATTAGTAACTTATGTTTGCCATGCGTTATGCCTGCTGCACCCGTTGCGAATGTAGCCGTACGTCTCATCGGCCTTCATGTATCTTCCCATATACATGCAACCAATCTTTTCAATGCACTATAGTTTGCTGGATCCAACTTAAGATTTGTTGATGCACCGCCAGCTCTTGAAGCCCCGCCGAGATGAATCCCGCTCTGCTCGAACGCGATCTTTAACGTTGGGTCAACAGTTACTGCATATGGAGAGAATGTGATATCTGTATATTTAGATAACTCGGGTCCATAATGTTTAACTGAAATATTACTAAACTGACCGACATATATTAAACTTCGATTTGCAGATGCAATAGTCGTCTCATCAGCAGCCCCATAAGAGTACGCATTACCTCAGCAACACCTGGTGTACCAAGTCCCTTTATTAAAACTCTATCCGTTGAATCTCGAAGGTAATGAAGTTTAAACTCAGCTTCAACGTTACCAATACAGTTAATGCGAGCTCCTTCCCATACCTCTATTCCCATGTCAAATGAAACATTACTGCAGGTATCTAACGTTATATCCATCGCTGTTTCATTTACGCTATCGTAATTACCATACTGAACAAGTACGCCCTCAAACCATCCATGGAATTTTGCATAGTTGCAATTCTTCATGTAAATAGAGAATGGAGTATGATCTGCCTGAATCTCAATGTGATGCGAAGTTGTTGCTCCCCCTACGGTTGGCTTCTCGGAAGATATGCTTACCGCATCAAAGTAAAACCCATTATGGCATGAATCAAAACGGATAATTCCCAAGGTGCCCCAAGCACTATAACCAAAACATGCATATTCAGCGCCAAACATACTGACATTACCATGTTGAGATGTAAGCTTATAGTTCCCAGTCCTTTGCTGGCAATATGTCTAGCTGTGTCCCATTTGAGTGTTAATCCCTTTAATGTTAAGTCTCTAAAGAATATAGCTGAGCTGCCTGCATCATCAGCAACTATAACTCGGCCAACACATAACTGACCAAAGGCATAGGAGGAATAATTACTAGGTAGCGATCTTATAAAACCGATACTAAAATCGAATCCACTCAGTGGCGGAGCTATCCATGCGGTCTTCTGGCCAAACGCTATATAATAAGCTAGGCCACGAAGAGTCAGCACCTGTCTTTTATGCGAACGCTGCTGAAGACTGCAGCCAATGGCTGGGGACGGATAAAGGCGGCCCCCGTCATTAAAACCAACAAGCCAATCAGCAAACGCATCCGCTGGCTGACCAGAGACGAGGCTGAGCGGCTTATCGCCTGCATGCCGGAGTCAATAAAGCTGATAGTGATTTTTGCGCTGGCAACCGGCTTGTGCCGCTCCAACATCATTGATCTGGAGTGGCAGCATGTCGATATGCAAAGAAAGGTTGCATGGGTAAATCCGGAAAACGCGAGGGTGGGTAAGGCTATCGGCGTGGCTCTGAATGATACCGCATGCAGGGTGTTAAGGGATCAGGCAGGGAAAAGCTCGAGGTGGGTATTTGTTCACACGAAGCCATCGACGCGCCCGGATTAAACGTTGACTCCGGCTGTCAGGAAAATGCGTATGGACGACAACAGCGCCTGGCGCATTGGACTGGCAAAAGCGGGTATCAAGCACTTTCGTTTTCACGACCTGAGACATACCTGGGCGAGCTGGTTAATTCAGTCCGGCGTGCCGCTATCCGTTCTTCAGGAAATGAGCGGCTGGGAGTCGATCGAAATGGTCCGTCGATATGCTCACCTGGCGCCTAACCATTGAAGCAAGCACACACGTAAAATAGATGCCATTTTTGGTAACCGTGACACAAATACGACACAAGGAGAAAATCAGGCAGGTTTGAAGCTTGCGTAAGCGATTGATTTTTAATGGTACGCCCTACAGGATTCGAACCTGTGACCCACGGCTTAGAAGGCCGTTGCTCTATCCAACTGAGCTAAGGGCGCATTGTGAAGAAACTACATAATGCGAAGAGGCTGAATTATACGTTCAACGCCAGGTGAGTCAATGGCTTCTCCCTGCAAATGGTCGGTAAATAGACATCCTCGCCTGCATCTCATTCATTTTACTAACGCGCTTAGGTCAGGCCAGGACAAAACGCAATCGGTAACTGACAGCACCGCGCGCTTCTGCCAGAATATGCGATGTTCCCCTCTCACTTGTAACTGATGGAATCTTCTCTCCAATGGCAGCAAAGATTATTGACGGTAAAACGATTGCGCAGCAGGTACGCCTTGAAGTCGCGGAAAAAGTCACCTCCCGGCTGGCCGCCGGTAAACGCGCGCCAGGGCTCGCTGTCGTGCTGGTCGGTGATAACCCTGCGTCACAGATTTACGTAGGCAGTAAACGCCGGGCCTGCGAAGAAGTCGGGTTTGTCTCCCGTTCTTACGATCTGCCGGATACCACCTCTGAAGCACAGCTGCTGGAGCTTATCGACACACTTAATGCAGATGACGCCATCGACGGCATTCTGGTGCAGCTGCCGCTGCCTGCGGGCATTGATAATGTGAAGGTGCTGGAGCGCATCACGCCGGATAAAGACGTGGACGGCTTCCATCCTTATAACGTGGGCCGCCTGTGCCAGCGTGCGCCGCGCCTGCGCCCGTGCACCCCGCGCGGTATCGTCACGCTGCTGGAGCGCTACAACATCGACACTTACGGTCTCAACGCCGTGGTGATTGGCGCCTCCAACATTGTTGGCCGCCCGATGAGCATGGAGCTGCTGCTGGCTGGCTGCACGACCACCGTCACTCATCGTTTCACCAAAAACCTGCGCCAGCACGTTGAAAACGCCGACCTGCTTATTGTGGCCGTCGGTAAGCCGGGCTTTATTCCGGGTGAGTGGATTAAAGAAGGCGCTATCGTCATTGATGTCGGCATCAACCGCCTTGAGAGTGGCAAAGTGGTGGGCGATGTAGAGTACGAGAGTGCCGCCGAGCGCGCATCTTATATCACGCCAGTGCCGGGCGGCGTGGGGCCAATGACGGTCGCAACCCTCATCCAGAACACGCTACAGGCATGCGAAGAATATCACGACGTGGAGGACGTATAAGATGGCGACATTTTCCCTGGGTAAACATCCGCACGTTGAACTGTGTGACCTGCTAAAGCTTGAAGGCTGGAGCGAAAGCGGCGCACAGGCAAAACTGCTGATTGCTGATGGGCAGGTCAGCGTTGATGGTGCCGTTGAAACCCGTAAGCGCTGTAAAATCGTGGCGGGCCAGACCGTGAGTTTCAACGGTAACAGCATCACCGTTATCGCCTGACTCAAGGCGGCTGTCGACTGCCGCCACCGATATGCCTGTAATCTGATTTATTCCAAAACAGCGGCTGCGATAGCCGCTGTTTTGCTTTCTGCAACAGGTTATGCCGACGATAGTAACGCATGCTGCCGTGCCGCTTTGCCCTGGATTGGGGCCTGAACACAACACCATAGCTGCGCGCCTGCTGCTGGCAGGTACTGCGCTCGCCATGCTGCCTGACGCCGACGTACTGGCCTTTCAGTTTGGCATCGCCTGGGGCAATATCGTTGGCCTCCGTGGCGTTACCCACTCACTGCTGTTTGCCCTGGTCGTCCCGCTACTGATGGCCTGGGCAGGAAGGCACTGGTTTAAGGCACGTCTCTTGTACTGCTGGGCATTTCTTAGCGTTTCGCTGCTGTCGCACAGCCTGCTGGATGCCGTCACCACTGGCGGGCGCGGCGCGGGCTGGCTGTGGACCTGGTCAGAGGCACGCTTTTTTGCCTCATAGCGAGTCATTAACGTTGCCCCTTTTGCCCTGGAGCGTTATTTCACGTTCTACGGGCATCAGGTCATCATGTCAGCGTTGTTATGAGTCTGGTTAGCTGGCAGCGTACTGGCTTTGCTGCGCTGGCAATTACGCCGCGAGGCGGCGTAATTGTATTGTGTTTTCCCACTACGAATAGTTCACAAACTACGCACCATCCCAGCTCTCAATCAACTCTGGCCGCTGCTCCGGCAGCCATGAAATATCCACGTGATATTTTTTAATATTATTTTTGTCGAGATAAACGACCGTCTGCTTGCGTGTTTTTATCCAGGGCGACGGATCAACATAAATATTATCGCTATGAAAGAGATAGGTTTTATTTGCCGGTTCGTCAACAAACTGGCAAACAATACGCCAGGGCGACTGGCCGTTAACGTCAACCGCGGAGTTAATCACCGCACCAAGAATGGTCGCTTCTATCGGTTGCCCTTCGTGCATCAGTCGCTCGGTCCGGTTCTGGCGACTGCGCATTAAAAGCGGCGGTAATGCGCCCATCAACGCAAAACCCACGCCAAATATCCCCATCACCAGCGAACCAACATACTGCCCTTCGAAACCGCTGATGCGGGCTTCGTCCGGCTCGTCGGCCAGGTACAACACTTCAATATCCTGCCCACGCATGCTGTGATAGCCCGCGCTGCCTACAGAGGAAGTGAATTCATTTTTTTTCCCCTGGCTGTCATAAAAGCTGACCACGGGATACCAGATACGCTGGCCCTCACTACGATCCAAACCTAAATCCACAACCTTGCCAGTAGTCCGTAACGCATTTTTTTCAAACTGGGCTTCTGACCAGGCCTGATAAAACGACAGGCCCAGCATCATACAGCCAAAGAATAAAAAGAACGTGAATGTCCGTTTCATTTTGCATCCTGCAATTTATATTTTTACAAATGACTATCTCCTGTTGTCTGAATTATTATTGCACAACAAAAAAAGAAGTCACCTGTCCTGAAGTGCTACCCCCGATGAATAATAAATACTCTGGTTTTTTATCAGATTAATCAGGGTTTATGCCAGGTTAATAACGAAATTAAACGGTACTTCTTCTTGTTTCACAGCAATAAAAAAAGCCCGATATATCGGGCTTTTTTTATTACGCTATGATTATTTTCTGCGCCAGATTGTTCCCTGCGGACTATCTTCCAGCACAATTCCCATTTCATTAAGACGATCGCGCGCCGCATCTGCCGCTGCCCAGTCTTTAGACTCGCGGGCGTCTTTACGCTGTTTTATCAGCGCTTCAATCTCAGCAACTTCGCCATCATCTGCTTGCGCACCGCTTTGCAGGAACTGCTCCGGCTCCTGCTCCAGCAGCCCCAGAATGGCCGCAAGCTTACGCAGATGTGCCGCCATACCGTTTGCTGCCGCTGGGTCTTCCGCTTTCAGGCGGTTGACTTCACGCGCCATATCAAACAGCGCAGAGTAGGCTTCCGGCGTGTTGAAGTCATCGTTCATCGCCTCAGTAAAACGGGCCTCAAAGTCTTCACCGCCCGCAGGCTGAGCGCCAGCATCGGTGCCACGCAGCGCGGTGTAAAGACGCTCCAGCGAGGCGCGTGCTTGCTTGAGGTTCTCTTCGCTGTAGTTAAGCTGGCTACGATAGTGGCCTGACATCAGGAAATAGCGGATAGTCTCGGCGTCATAATGCTTGAGCACGTCGCGCACGGTGAAGAAGTTGCCCAGTGATTTTGACATCTTCTCACGATCGACCATGACCATGCCGGAGTGCATCCAGTAGTTCACATACTCGCCGTCGTGGGCGCAGGTGGACTGGGCAATCTCGTTTTCATGATGCGGGAACATCAGGTCAGAGCCACCGCCGTGGATATCGAAATGGCTGCCAAGTTGCTTGCAGTTCATGGCTGAACACTCAATGTGCCAACCCGGGCGCCCTTCGCCCCACGGTGACGACCAGCTCGGCTCGCCCGGCTTGGACATTTTCCACAGTACAAAGTCCATCGGGTTACGCTTCACATCGGCCACTTCCACGCGCGCACCGGCCTGTAGCTGTTCAAGATCCTGGCGCGACAGCAGACCGTAGTTCGGATCGGTCGGCACAGCGAACATCACGTCGCCATTGTCTGCCACGTAAGCATGGCCACGCTCAATCAGGCGTTCGGTGAGGGCGATGATTTCGGGGATATGCTGGGTCGCGCGTGGCTCGCTGTCCGGGCGCAGAATGTTCAGTGCGTCGAAATCAGCGTACATCTCGGCAATCATGCGGTCCACCAGCACGGTGAACGGTTCACCGTTTTCGTTAGCGCGTTTAATAATTTTATCATCGATATCGGTGATATTACGCACATAGCGCAGCGTATAACCGAGGTAGCGCAGGTAGCGCGTGACCACATCAAAAGCGACAAACGTGCGACCATGGCCAATGTGGCACAGGTCGTAAACGGTTATCCCGCACACGTACATCCCCACTTCGCCGGGGTTAATAGGCTTGAACTCTTCCTTCTGGCGGCTCAGGGTATTAAAGATTTTTAACATCTGAAGATTCCATGTAAACGTGTGTCAAAGAAAACGCTGTATATTACCTGTAATTCAACCCGGAAGCAGCACGCTTTGCAAGGTGATCCCATTAGCAAAGTTATGCTATAACAGGCGCCTGATTCGACCTGCCCACGTGGGTCCCGGCAACACATTAACAAACAGGATGCATACAATGGTTACTTTCCATACCAATCATGGCGACATTGTTATCAAAACCTTTGATGACAAAGCGCCGCTCACCGTTAAAAACTTCCTGGATTACTGCCGCGAAGGCTTCTACAACAACACTATTTTCCACCGTGTTATCAACGGCTTTATGGTTCAGGGCGGTGGCTTTGAGCCAGGCATGAAGCAAAAAGAAACCAAAGATCCGGTTCAGAACGAAGCCAACAACGGCCTGAAAAACACCCGTGGCACGCTGGCGATGGCGCGTACTCAGGCTCCGCACTCCGCGACCGCGCAGTTTTTTATTAACGTTGTGGACAACGACTTCCTGAACTTCAGCGGCGAGAGCCTGCAAGGCTGGGGTTACTGTGTGTTTGCCGAAGTGGTTGAAGGCATGGACGTGGTCGACAAAATCAAAGGCGTGGCTACAGGTCGCAGCGGTATGCATCAGGACGTACCGAAAGAAGACGTTATCGTTGAAAGCGTGACCGTCAGCGAGTAATTCGTGGCAACGCTGTTTATTGCAGACTTGCACCTGAGTACGGATGAACCGGCGATAACCGCCGGTTTTCTGCGTTTTCTGGCAGGTGATGCCCGTAACGCTGACGCGCTTTATATCCTCGGCGACTTGTTTGAAGTCTGGATTGGGGATGACGAGCCCAGTGCGCTCCACCAGGAGATCGCCAGCGCGCTGCGTGCGCTAACGGACGCCGGGGTGCCCTGCTACTTTATTCACGGTAACCGTGATTTTTTGCTCGGTAAACGCTTTGCCCGAGCCTGCGGTATGCAGTTGCTGGCAGAAGAGTGCGTACTGGATATCGACGGACGGCGCGTGCTTATCATGCACGGCGACACGCTGTGCACCGACGATCCGGGCTACCAGGCCTTTCGCGCCCGGGTACACAATCCCTGGATACAGCGCGCGTTTTTAATGCTGCCGCTGGTGATTCGCCGCCGCATTGCGGCCCGCATGCGTGCGCGCAGCAAAGCCGCCAACAGCAGCAAATCAATGGACATCATGGACGTTAACGCCAAAGCCGTGTTGCAGGCGTTTACCCGCCATCACGTGCAGTGGCTTATCCACGGTCACACCCACCGCCCCGCCATCCATGAACTCAACGCTAACGGCGCACCGGCCAGGCGCTGCGTGCTCGGCGCATGGCACACCGAAGGCTCCATGATCAAAGTCAGCGCTGACGACGTGGAACTGATTGCTTTCCCTTTCTGAGCCCTCCGGGCCTCAACAATATCGCCTGCACAACATTTGCACTGCGGCGCTAATTTGCCGACAATGACGGTTTTTAACCTGGATGTAACACCGTGACAAACCAACCGTTCCAGCCGCTGCTCACCGCAGGCAGTATTTTACTGCTGGCGTTTCTCTCCTGCCTGCTGCTTCCAGCCCCAAACCTTGGTCTGACGCTGGCGCAAAGTCTGATGACGCGCTTTCACCTGGTCGACCTGAATCAGCTGTACACGATTCTGTTTTGCCTGTGGTTCCTGCTGCTTGGCACCATCGAGTTTTTCATTATTCGTTTTGTCTGGCGACGCTGGTTTGCGGTGTAAATGCCACGGCGCTGTCTTGCCACTCGAGCGGCTCCAGACCCGCTTTTATGCCGCACGCCCAGACTCTGCGCATAGCACTCTATAATCCCTCGCGTCCCTGGGCGCTATAGCCATCTGTCTGCGCAGTGCAGCTAAAAACAGTGAGGGCATTTCACACGTTTTAATCTCTCATTTGCGTGTGCAAGAACCCGCAGCCATCAACGACGCAACCGTTTTCCTTGCCGGTATTCCGTGCTATTCTCTGAGCCCTTCGTTAGCAATGACCGCCATTATCTTCCCGATTCACAGGAGTTCCAGGACGTATGTCTTCTCACCAGGCCACGCGAATCGCCATTGTGATGGGTTCCCAGAGCGACTGGGCAACCATGCAGTTTACCGCCGAAGTCCTCACCGCCCTTGACGTTCCACACCACGTTGAAGTGGTTTCCGCGCACCGTACGCCGGATAAGCTATTTAGCTTTGCCGAAGCCGCCGAGAGCAACGGATTCCAGGTCATTATTGCGGGTGCAGGCGGTGCGGCGCACCTGCCAGGCATGATTGCCGCTAAAACACTGGTACCGGTGCTGGGCGTGCCGGTACAGAGCGCGGCGCTGAGCGGCATTGACAGCCTTTACTCCATTGTCCAGATGCCGCGCGGTATTCCGGTCGGTACGCTGGCAATTGGCAAAGCCGGTGCGGCTAACGCAGGTCTTCTGGCAGCACAAATTCTCGCCCAGCACGACCCGGCACTGCACCAGCGTCTGGCGGCGTGGCGTCAGCAGCAAACCGATGAAGTGCTGAATAACCCGGACCCGCGGGAGGGCGCGTAATGCAGGTTTGCGTACTGGGCAACGGCCAGCTTGGGCGCATGCTGCGCCAGGCCGGTGAACCACTGGGCATTGCGGTTTACCCGGTCGGGCTGGACGCCGAGCCTGAAGCGGTGCCGTTTCAGCAAAGCGTTATCACTGCGGAAATCGAGCGTTGGCCTGAAACCGCCCTCACCCGCGAACTGGCACGCCACTCGGCTTTCGTTAACCGCGACGTGTTCCCGATAATTGCCGACCGCCTGACTCAGAAGCAGCTTTTCGACAAGCTCAACCTGGCGACCGCGCCCTGGCAGCTACTGGCAAGTGCACAGGAGTGGCCAGGCGTCTTCGAACGCCTGGGCGAGCTGGCCATTGTGAAGCGGCGCACCGGTGGCTACGATGGTCGCGGTCAGTGGCGGCTGCGCGCCGCTGACGTGGAACAACTGCCCGCCGACTGTTATGGCGAGTGTATCGTCGAACAAGGCATTAACTTCTCCGGCGAAGTGTCGCTGGTTGGCGCTCGCGGCCATGACGGCAACTGCGTATTTTATCCGCTGACCCACAACCTGCATCAGGACGGTATTCTGCGCACCAGCGTTGCCTTCCCGCTGGCCGATCTTGCCCAACAGCAGCAGGCAGAAGCCATGCTGAGCGCCATTATGCAGGAGCTGGACTACGTCGGCGTGATGGCGATGGAATGCTTTGTCACACCTGCTGGCCTCCTGATTAACGAACTGGCGCCGCGCGTGCACAACAGCGGGCACTGGACGCAAAACGGTGCCTCCATCAGCCAGTTTGAACTTCATCTGCGCGCCATTCTGAAGCTGGCGCTGCCAAAACCGGTGGTCAACACTCCGTCGGTGATGGTGAACCTGATTGGCACAGCGCTCAACTATGACTGGCTGCGCCTGCCGCTGGTCCATCTGCACTGGTATGACAAAGAGGTGTTGCCGGGGCGTAAGGTGGGGCATCTTAACCTTAACGACAGCGACATCGGCCGCCTTTGTGCAACGCTCGAAGCATTAATGCCCCTGCTACCGCAGGAATATGCCAGCGGCATTGCCTGGGCGCAGGTGCGTCTGAGCGGCTAACCGCTTTATCGTCATGCAGACGGCGCTCGCCGTCTGCTTTCTGCTCCCGCCAGTGACTTTCAAAGCCGTCACCAGACAATTATCCCCTCGAAGGCAGTTGCACTTCCCCTCCCCGACTCCGTAAAATTCACTATCACTTCTGCAAAGCCGCACTCCAGACACGCCTGCGGCGACAAGGTTACACATGGAGATAACCCTCCCTCATCGTTCTGACACTCAGGACTATGCGCAGTTATTACTGGCCGACGTTCCACTGCTGGACGTACGTGCGCCGGTCGAATTCGCTCAGGGCGCGCTGCCTGCCGCTGACAATCAGCCGCTGATGGTCGATGACGAACGCGCCGCCGTCGGCACCTGCTATAAGCAGTCTGGCCAGCAGGCGGCACTGGCGCTGGGCCAGCAGTTGGTTAGTGGTGCGACGCGTGAGGCACGCATTGCCGCCTGGCGGGCCTGGTGTAAAGCGCATCCTCACGGCTATATCTGCTGCGCGCGCGGTGGACTGCGCTCGCATATCGTTCAGCAGTGGTTGCGCGAATCCGGCATTGATTTCCCTTTAGTGGACGGTGGCTACCGCGCACTGCGCCAGTATGCCCAAGAGGCCTCGGCCACCCAGGTTTCGCGCCCCATGTTGCTCGTCAGTGGCAATACTGGCTGCGGTAAAACGCTGCTGGTGCGCGAACTGGCCTGGGGCGTGGACCTGGAAGGCATTGCCCGCCACCGCGGTTCGTCGTTTGGTGGCATGCTGGCAGAACAACCGTCCCAGGCGACATTTGAAAATCACCTGGCGGTGACGCTACTGCAAAAATCACAGGCGCACGGTGAGTCCCCCGGCTTTAGCTGGGTACTGGAAGATGAAGGTGCCGCTATTGGCTCACGCCACATTCCATTGCAGCTTCGCAATCAGATGCAATGCGCAGAGATTGTGGTGATTAACGATCCGTTTGAGCGCCGTCTGGCACGGCTCGAAGAAGAGTACTTTCGCCAGATGGCAGCGGCGTTTATCGACCAACAGGGTGAGGAAGCAGGCTGGCGGGCGTTTGCGGACTATTTACGCCATGGCCTGAGCGCCATTCGCCGCCGACTGGGCCTGGAGAACTATTTGCGCCTGAATACACAACTGGAGCAGGCGCTGGCGCAGCACCATCGCGATAATGCCCCTGGCGCGCACCTGCGTTGGCTGGCCCCGCTGCTGAGCGATTATTACGACCCGATGTACCGCTATCAGTTAGCTAAAAAGCACCAGCAGATCCGTTTTGAAGGCACTTATGAAGAGGTCAAAGCCTGGCTTGCTGAGCGCGGCGTACGGTAGCGCGTATTCACCGCATAAAAAAGCCGCCCGAAGGCGGCTTTTTGCTGACAGCGGCACGCCAGTGCGCGCTCGTTATCAGAAGTCGTAGCGCAGACGCACCAGGTTCATGTCGCCCTGCTTGTCAGTGCTGGAGGTGAAGACGTGCTCGTAATCAACACGGAAGCCATAATCCAGCTGGAAGCTGACGCCAACGCCGTTGTCGATGATTTTGTAGTTACGTCCGTTGATGTACTCCAGACGGTCACCCATGAAGTAAGGCTGGATGGACTTGATGGCGTACTGCCCAACCGGGATTTTGTAACCGATGAAGTATTCAACGCCCCACGCATCGCCTGCGAAGTAGTTGTTGATACGCCCGCTCTTCGAGGTCAGGAAGTTTTCGTACCAGCCTGCGCCCGCAGAAAGGGTCCAGTTATCCGGCGTCCAGCTCAGCGCTGTACCCAGAATGTTCTGGTTGTAGTTTTTGTCCTCGCCGGTATTCGGGTTGCGAATCTGCGCACGAGTATAGTTCCACGCCGTACCCCAGGTCAGATCGGTAGTCAGGTGGTAATCAATACCCAGAGAACCACCGCTCTTACGCTTGTAGCGCATTTTGTCGCTGGTCAGGCGGTCGTTATCTTCAAACAGATAAGACGCATACACATCGGCATCGCCGAAGGTATTTTTGTACTTCAGCATCTTACGTGAACGGTAAGAGCCGTCGTAGTCACCGTCAACGCCGTTGCCCGGTGCCTGGGCGCGCATGTCGTAATCCCAGATATCGGTTTTTGCGCCAATAACATCATAGTAAATGCTGTTCTGCTGGCCGAAAGTCAGTGTACCCCAGGTATCACTCTTCAGACCGGTGTAGAGCATACGGCGAGTTGTGTTGCGTGCGCCGTCTGCATAGTGATTATCCCAGTCAAACAGTGCCGGGATATTCACACCCAGTTCGTAGTAGCTTATCCAGCTAATGTCATCGAACAGGTAGTAATCCGCAGCAAAACGAAAACGCGTGCCGCCGTCAAAACCATTACGCTTGTAGGAACCTTTGTCACCATCGCCGGTCATATTGTTAAACTGCGGACGAATACTCCCGCCTACGGTGAAGTTAAGGCGGCTAAGCGGGTTCCCTGCCTGCGGGTCTTGCTTCAGTACGGTGATTTCCGCCTGTGCTGCAAAAGACGCCGTTCCTAACACCACTGCTGCACCGACAAACGTCGCCAGCGCTTTTATATTTGTTTTCATGTGTAATCCTTACCTGACAATTGCTTGACATAAGCACACGCATCCTAACGTTTCTTCATGTCAAAACGTGGCGGATGGTTAACGATTTGTGCTTTTAATGGGCAAGGAAAGTATGAGGAAATATTACAGAAATGCGACATGCGCTGCGAAATATTACAGCGCATGTCGTGAAGCGAGTTGTTACTCCTGAAAATGGCGGAACAGCGCCCGCCCCTTCAGCAGGCGTGAGCCCAGCCAGCCTCCGCAAAGCAGCAGCAGAGTGCCGCCACATAACGGTAACGCCAGCCACAGCCGCCAGTCCGGCTGCCACGGGAAGTCAAAAACCTTCGTTTGCAGCAACGCCAGCGCCGTTTCTGCGCCAATTGCCGCCACCAGCCCCGCGACCGCGCCCAGTGCGGCAAACTCGCACCACAGCGTCTGGCGCAGCAGTTTTTTACCGGCGCCCAGTGTGCGGCAAACCACCAGTTCCTGATGGCGCTGGCGCATCCCGACCTGAACCTGCGCAAACAGCAGCAGCAGACCGCAGGCGGTCACCAGCACCACCATCACTTCCAGCGCCCGACTCACCTGCTCCAGTACCTGACCCACCTGCTGCAATATTGCTCCAATATCCAGCAGGCTGACGGTCGGGAACTCACGGTTAAGCTGCGTCAGCAAGGCGCTGCTACCATCCCAGCGCAGACTGGTCAGCCAACTCTGGGGCTGACCATCCAGCGCGCCTGGCGGGAAAATGAAATAGAAATTTGGCCGCAGGCTTTCCCAGTCCACTTTGCGCACGCTGGTGACCTTCGCACTGAAGGTTTGCGTGTCGCCGGTAAAACTAATGGTTTCACCAAGACGGATGTTCAGACGGTTTGCCAGCCCTTCTTCTATAGAAACCTCACCTTCGTAAGGCGGCCAGCTACCCGCCACAATCGGATTATGGCTCGGCTTCTGGCTCTGCCAGGTGAGGTTCAGTTCGCGGTTAAGCGCTTCGTCGCTGTTGCCTTCAGTCGACTGACCGTTAATCTGCGTCAGACGTGCACGCACGACCGGATACCATGCATCAGGAATGACCTGGCGCTCTGCCAGAAACTCTTTAAGCGGCTGCACCTGATTTGGTGAGATATTGACCAGGAAGTAGTTCGGGCTTTCCGGCGGTAGCTGCTGACGCCAGCGGTCCAGCAGGTCGCCACGCAGCATCAGCAGCAGCGCCAGTAGCATAAAGGAGAGAGAAAACGCCGCCAGTTGACTGAGCGTTGCCCACGGCTGGCGCAACAGACGGTTGACGGCCAGACGCAACGGCAGCCAGCTTACGCTCGCCCGCTTAAGCAGGCGCAGCAGCACCCACCCTACGGCTCCGCACAGTGCTGCCAGCACCAGCGCCCCGGCCAGCACCGCCCACAACAGCGTGCTGCCGCCCATCAACAGTGCCAGCAGCGCCACCACCACACCACTCACCAGCGGCAGCCAGATTTTCAGCGGCCAGACGTTGGCGACCGCATCCCGGCGTAGTACACGCACCGGTTGCGTCGCCAGCAGTAACCGCCACGGACGCAGTCCCACCAGCAATGAAATCGTCACCATTCCACCAATGGACCACAACCACGGCCACAGGCTGGCGGCAGGGAGCGACGTGGGTAGAACGGGTTTGAGCAATTGTATTAACGCCGCTTCAAACCCCAGCCCCACCAGCCCGCCGGTAATAGCGGAAAGCAGTAATACCATCAGCCACTGGCCAATAATAAGCTTACGCAGCGCCTGGCGCCCGGCGCCAAGGGTTTTAAGTAGCGCCACCAGGTCGTAGCGACTGCGACAGTAATGGCTCATCGCCACCGCCACAGCGGCAACAGAGAGCAGCAAGGTGAGCATTGCACTTAACAGCAGGAACTGCTGTGAGCGTTCAAGAGATTTACCGAGCGCACCGTCATCCTGCTCAAGCCCTGTCCATTTGTGCTCGGCCTTAAGCTGCGGCAACAGCCAGGCCTCATAGCTCGCAAGCTGCCTGTCGCTACCACCAAATTTATAGCGCCACGTCAGGCGGCTACCGGGCTGGACTGCGCCGGTTTTTTCTACGTCCGCCATATTCATCATCAGGCGTGGTGCCATACGAAACGGGTTAAAACCGCTGTCCGGCTCCTGAATGACTTCACCCGCCACCCGCAACGTCGTATCGCCCACGTCGATAGCGTCACCAGGCTTTAGCTCCAGCAGCGCCAGTAACCGCGGCTCCACCAGCACCGTCCCCGGCTGCGGCTTGAGCCCTGCCGGGCGCGTTTGTAGCTCGCCATACATCGGATAAACGTTATCAACCGCCTTCACACTCGCAAGCTGCGGTTTGTCACCGGCAAACGTCATGGTGGAAAACGTCAGCTGGCGGCCTACCTTCAGCCCGTCCTGCTGCGCTTTCTCAAGCCAGGCTTGCGGCACCTCACGCGAAGCGCGAAGGGTGCGATCACCGGCCATAAACTCACGCGTCTGTTGGCTTAAACCCCGCTCCATGCGGTCGCTGATATTGCCCAGCGCCAGCACGCAGGCCACCGCCAGGCTCAGCGCCAGCCAGACAATTAAGAGAGAAGGAGAGCGCCATTCGCGCCAGAACCAGCGAGCAATCATCACTCCTCCAGAAGCTTGCCGCCAACCAGACGCAGCCGACGGTCGCAGCGCGCCGCCAGCCGTTCGTCATGGGTGACCAGAATAAGCGTTGTTGCGTGATCGCGGTTGAGAGAGAAAAGCAAATCCGCAATGCGGTCGCCGGTTTGCCTGTCGAGGTTGCCGGTGGGTTCGTCGGCAAACAGTATCGCCGGGCGGCCGTTAAACGCGCGAGCCAGCGCCACGCGCTGCTGCTCACCGCCGGAAAGCTGGGCGGGAAGATGACTCAGGCGCTGGCCGAGGCCAAGCTGCTCAAGCAGCGTGCGCGCCTGTTCGCGACTCTCACTGTCGCGCTCACCGCGCAGCAGCGCCGGAAGCTGTACGTTCTCCAGCGCGTTAAGCGTCGGCACCAGCATAAAGGACTGGAACACAAAACCGATATTCTTTGCCCGCAGCGCCGCACGCGCCTCTTCGTCCATGTCGTGCAGCGGCTGGCCCAGCAGCCTCACTTCCCCGCTGGTGCCGTCATCCAGCCCCGCGAGAATGGAGAGCAACGTCGATTTCCCTGAGCCCGACTCGCCAATCAGGGCAATGGTCTGCGCCGGTTTGACAAGTAGCTCAACTCCGGTAAGGATGGACAGCTCGTGCTCCCCCTCACCGACGGATTTCTTAAGATGATGAACTTCAACAATGTTTTCCGCTGGCATTTGCCCTTCCTGTTGCTGGCGTTGTTAACCTTTCGCGCCGCGGCAGCGGACACGTTGTTAATTCTGGGTGACAGTCTTAGCGCGGGTTACCGTATGTCTGCAAGCGCCGCCTGGCCCGCGTTGCTGAATAATAAGTGGCAACCGGACACTAACGTGGTCAATGCGAGCATCAGCGGCGATACCGCTGACCAGGCCCTTGCCCGCCTGCCAACGCTGCTTAAGCAGCACAAGCCGCGCTGGGTACTGATTGAGCTTGGCGGTAACGACGGGCTGCGTGGATTTGCCCCCGCCGATATTGAAGCGACGCTGCGTAAAACCATTGATGCCGTGAAGGCCGCCAACGCACAACCGATGCTGATGCAGATTAGACTGCCCGCCAATTACGGACGGCGCTACAACGCAGCCTTCAGCGCTATCTATCCGCAGCTCTCTGAACAATACACAATCCCGCTACTGCCTTTCTTTATGGAAGAGGTTTATCTCAAACCCGAATGGATGCAGGAGGATGGCATTCACCCCAGTCAGGCGGCTCAGCCGTTTATTGCCGACTGGATGGCCGAAAAACTGGCTCCACTAGTTAAACACGACTCCTGATAAATCAGGCAACGACTGGCGTAAAGTTATGCAAAAAAGCATCTTAATTACCGGCTGCTCCAGCGGCATTGGCCTTGCCAGCGCACACGCGCTGCGTGGGAATGGTTGGCGCGTACTGGCAGCCTGCCGTAAGGCAGAAGACGTCGCGCGCATGGATGCACTCGGTTTTACCGGCATCGAGCTTGACCTTGATTGCCCACAAAGCGTGGAGCGCGCCGCCGCGCGCGTGATTGCGCTGACCGACAACCGTCTGTACGGGCTTTTCAACAACGCGGGCTATGGGGTCTACGGGCCGCTTACCAGCATCAGCCGTGAGCAGATGGAGCAACAGTTTTCCGCTAACTTCTTTGGCGCACACCAGCTCACCATGCTGTTGCTGCCCGCCATGACGGCTCACCGCGAAGGGCGTATTGTGATGACCAGTTCAGTGATGGGACTGATTTCCACGCCAGGGCGCGGCGCCTATGCGGCAAGCAAATATGCGCTGGAGGCCTGGTCAGATGCGCTACGCATGGAGCTTCGCCACAGCGGTATTAGCGTGAGCCTGATTGAACCAGGCCCGATTCGCACGCAGTTTACCGAAAACGTGAACCAGACCCGCAGCGATCACCCCGTCGAAAACCCTGGCATTGCCGCACGCTTTACGCTTGGTCCAGAGGCGGTGGTTGCCAAAGTACGCCATGCGTTTGAAAGCCCCAGGCCACGCCTGCGCTATCCGGTGACGCTGGTCAGCCACGCCGTTGGCGTGCTCAAACGCCTGCTGCCTGCTCGCCTGATGGATAAAATATTACAGGGCTGAGTTGAAGCTACGGTCGCAAGCCCCTATATAACAGCTATATGCCATAAACAGACAGAGAGTGACTCATGTCCGCACAGAACATTATCGACATTAGCGAAGCGAACCTGCACCAGGTATTGGATAGTTCCATGACCGTTCCGGTTCTGTTCTATTTCTGGTCAGCGCGCAGCCAGCACTGCGAGCAGCTGACGCCGGTGCTGGAAGGTCTGGCAAATCAGTACCACGGACAGTTTATTCTGGCGAAGGTCGATTGCGATGCTGAACAAATGGTCGCTGCACAGTTTGGCCTGCGCGCCATTCCTACCGTTTATCTGTTCCAGAACGGCCAGCCGGTAGACGGCTTCCAGGGCCCGCAGCCGGAAGAAGCCATCCGCGCGCTGCTTGATAAAGTGCTGCCGCGCGAAGAAGAACTCAAAGCCCAGCAGGCGATGCAGCTAATCCAGGAAGGCAAACACGACGAAGCCCTGCCGCTGCTTAAAGAGGCCTGGCAGTTGTCTAACCAGGACAGCGAAATCGGCCTGCTGCTGGCTGAAACCCAGATTGCCCTGAGCCGCCCGGACGACGCCGAAGCGGTACTGAAAACCATTCCGTTGCAGGACCAGGACACCCGTTACCAGGGGCTGGTGGCGCAAATCGATCTGCTGCGCCAGGCGGCCGACACGCCGGAAATCCAGCACCTGCTGGAGCAAGTGGCGCAACACCCGCAAGATGCCGCGCTTGCCGTGCAACTGGCGCTACAATTGCACCAGGTTAACCGCAATGAAGAGGCGCTGGAGCTGCTGTTTGGCCATTTACGTACGGACCTGAGTGCCGCAGACGGCCAGGTACGTAAAACCTTCCAGGAAATCCTCTCCGCGATGGGCACCGGCGACGCGCTGGCATCAAAATACCGCCGCCAGCTCTACTCGCTGCTTTACTGATGCCCGGCGATTAAATTACGAACCAACGCTCAACCTGACGTGGAAAGACGGGCTTCTTTCCACGTTCACCGCTAAAATAACCTCTAAAAACAACAGGAGGTTAATTCAATGTTAATGGTGATTGCCGTTCTTATCGTCGTCGCGCTGGTTATTGTCAGCGCGGGCGTCAAAATTGTGCCTCAGGGGTTTCAGTGGACCGTTGAGCGCTTTGGTCGCTATACCCGCACGTTACAGCCGGGCCTTAACCTTGTGGTGCCTTTCATGGACCGCATTGGCCGCAAAATCAACATGATGGAGCAGGTGCTCGACATCCCCTCCCAGGAAGTTATCTCTAAAGACAACGCCAACGTCACCATTGACGCGGTGTGCTTTATCCAGGTTATCGACCCGGCCAAAGCCGCTTATGAGGTCAGCAACCTCGACCTTGCTATCGTTAACCTCACCATGACTAACATCCGTACCGTGCTGGGTTCGATGGAGCTTGACGAAATGCTGTCCCAGCGCGACAGAATCAACAGCCGTCTGCTGCACATTGTGGATGACGCCACCAATCCGTGGGGCATCAAAGTCACACGTATTGAAATCCGCGATGTGCGCCCGCCGGAGGAGCTTATCACCTCCATGAACGCACAGATGAAGGCCGAACGAACCAAACGCGCCTACATCCTTGAAGCCGAGGGCGTGCGCCAGGCTGAAATCCTCAAAGCCGAAGGTGAGAAGCAGTCGCAGATCCTCAAAGCCGAAGGTGAGCGCCAGTCCGCGTTTCTGCAGGCTGAGGCCCGTGAGCGTTCTGCTGAGGCCGAAGCCCGCGCCACCAAAATGGTGTCCGAGGCAATTGCCGCCGGTGACATCCAGGCCGTGAACTACTTTGTGGCCCAGAAATACACCGATGCATTGCAGCAAATTGGCTCGGCCGATAACAGCAAAGTCGTGCTGATGCCGCTGGATGCCAGCAGCCTGATGGGCTCCATTGCCGGGATTAGCGAGTTGATTGGTGAGAGCCGAAACGGGCGTAAACCGTCATGATCGCCGCCATTGTCGCCCATCCTCATGTGTTTTGGCTGACGCTCGGCGGCCTGCTGCTGGCTGCCGAAATGCTTGGCACCGGCGGCTGGTTGCTGTGGTGCGGCGTGGCGGCGGTGGTCACCGGCGTGGTGACGTGGATTATCCCGCTGAACCTCGAATGGCAGGGCGTATGCTTTGCGGTGCTGACAGTATTGAGTGCGTTTTTATGGTGGCGCTGGCTGGCACGCCGCAACGCTGATGTGAAACCTGAAAATACCCTCAATCAACGCGGGCAGTCGCTGGTTGGCCGGGAACTGGTGCTCGATGAAGCGCTGGTCAACGGGCGTGGCAACGCCCGCGTGGGTGACAGCCGCTGGCCGGTGCAGGCAGATACAGACCTGCCCGCAGGCAGCCAGGTGGTCGTCACCGCCGTCGAGGGCATTACGCTCAGAATAAAAGTACGATAGATAAAAGGGCCAGCAGGCCCTTTTTTCACAAGCGCATCACCACGCTTGCGCCAGAGTTTAGCCCCCGCCCCGCACTACTTCCCGCTATGGCAGCAGCCAGACAGCCCGTTGATGATAGGACAATCGGCGCTGTCGTCACCGGGGCAACTTTCAGCCAGTTCAAGCAATTGCTTACGCATACTGCTCAGTTCGGCAATATGGCGCTCAATCTCTGCAACCTTTTGCAGCGTGCGCGCTTTCACGTCCGCGCTGTGGCGTGCGGGATTGTTAAAGAGCGCCACCAGTTCACCGCACTCTTCCAGGTTAAAACCTACCTGGCGAGCCTGGCGCAGCAGCGTCAGCTCATCAAGATGCTTTTGCCCGTAGCTGCGATAGCCGTTTTCGGCGCGCAGCGGCGGCGTCACCAGTCCTTTTTCTTCATAAAAGCGAATCGCCTTGCTGGTAAGACCGGTGCGTTTCGCCACGTCGCTGATATTCATGACTCCTCCTGACCGGCGCACTTACGCCCGGTTAATCGCTTCATTTTACGCTTCTGTGCATAAAAATGGCGCGAAAGATTGTAGGGCGTCGCGACCGGTCACATAATATGCCCCGGCGTCCGCAGTTGCGGCGCTAAGCTCCAGCTTTATCTGGATGCATAAAAGGAAAAAGAGATGCAAAGGCGACACTTTCTTAAGGGCGCAGCGGCCCTGTCTACACTGGGGCTGGTCACTCCCACACTGGCACAAAGCGCACCCACAGCAGCGCCTGCCACCGCCCCCACGGCACGCCGCCGCTTTGTGATGACGCAAACCTACAATATTAAACCGCCGCAAGGCTCCGAAGGCGTGGTTAAACTTTGGATCCCGGTGCCGGAAGATACCGCCTTTCAGCAACTACTGAACCTCTCTTTTTCTGGTAACTACCAGCAGGCCTGGCTCACAGCCAACAACAAGTATGGCGCAAAAACTCTGTTTGCCACCTGGCCTGACGCCAGCGGCAAGATGGAAGTTAAGGTAGAGATGCTGCTTGAAACTCAGGACTGGGAACCGCTGAAAAGCGGCAAACTGGACGGCTGGCAGGTGCCAGAGGACGCCATTGTTATCCCGGTAGAAGTCCAGCCCTTCCTGCAACCCACGCCGCACATTCCAGTCGACGGTCTGGTTAAAGAAACCGCGCTGAAAATCATCGGCACTGAAAAGGCACCGCTTAAGCAGGCGCGCCTCATCCACGACTGGGTGCGCACTAACATGCACCGCGATGATTCCGTTATTGGCTGCGGCACCGGCGATGTGGGAGAGATCCTCAAATCCGGCAAGCTTGGCGGCAAATGTACCGACATTAACTCGGTGTTTGTGGCCCTGTGCCGCGCCGCCGGGATCCCGGCGCGCGAAATGTTCGGCATTCGCCTGGGTGCCTCACGCAAACTGGCCCAATACTCAAAAGGTGCCTTCGGCAGCGCAGACGCCAACGGTGTGGCAAAAATCAACGCCGCCCAGCACTGTCGCGCCATGTTCTGGCTGGCTGGTTACGGCTGGCTTCCGGCTGACCCGGCAGACGTGACAAAAATGCGCCTGGCTGAGAAAAAAGAGAGCGGCAACCCGGACGTTGAGGCCGTTAACGAATACCTGTTCGGTAATATCGAAATGAACTGGGTAGGCTTTAACCACGGGCGTGATTTTGCACTGTCACCGCAGGCAGAGCAGGGCGACATCAACAACTTTGGCTATCCTTATGCCGAAGTGGACGGCGACCCGGTCAACTTCTACGATCCGGCGGCATTCAGCTATGAATACATCAGCACCGAGCAACGCTAAAGGGCCGCTGATGACGCTTGCCGCAGCGCTGGCTGCGGCACTGGCGTCCAGCTTTTGCTGCATCGGCCCATTGCTGTACCTGCTGTTTGGCGTTTCCGCCGCCGGGCTGACCGCTCTGCCGGGACTGGCCTGGCTGCAAATCCCGATGATTGTGCTGGCAGTCGGGCTGATGGCGCGCGGCTTCTGGCGGCTGTATCTGTCGCCACGCCCGGTCTGCGTGAACATCGTCAGCCTGCGCACGCTGCGCGTGCTTTACTGGCTGGCAGTACCGCTCCTGCTCGTTCTGGTGAGCTGGCCTTATGTCCTGCCCTGGTTTATGGGAATAAGCGAATGAAAAAGATACTCTGCCTGACGCTGCTGCTGTGCGCCCCGCTCACCTGGGCGGCCAACAAACAGGTCACCATCGATATTGAGCAAATGACCTGCTCGCTGTGCGTGATTTCGGTTAATCAGGCGCTGCGCAGCACTGACGGCGTGATTAAGGCGAAATCGTCTTTAAAAACACGCCAGGCGGTGGCCGTCGTACCTGAAGGGTTTGATAACCAAAAGCTGCTCGCCGCGGTAGCAAAAACCGGCTATACCGGCAAAATCAACAGCGTGGCAGAGGTGAAGTAACGCCCTGTCCGTCATCGCCCCGGCCCTGTGCCGGAGCGTTTTATTTAGCGACTGGCGTCGTTTAGCACAGCAATATCCTCTGTACTCAGCGTAAGCCGCGTTGCGCCCGCCAAATCGTTAATTTGCTGTATCGTCGTTGCGCTGGCAATCGGTGCCGTTATGCCCGGGCGGGCCATCAGCCACGCCAGCGCCACCTGTGCAGGCGATACCTGATGTACGTCACTTACGCTATCGAGCGCTTCAAGGATCTTCATGCCGCGTGGATTCACATACTGCCCCACCACTTTTTCGCCGCGCGCACTCTTACCTGCATCAGCCTGACTGCGGTATTTACCGCTCAGAAAGCCGCTTGCCAGCGAGTAATAGCTGATAACACCGATGCCCGCTTCCCGCGCCACTTGCTCAAGCCCGGACTCGTAATCTTTGCGATCGTAGAGGTTGTACTCCGGCTGCAACACTTCATAGCGCGCAATCCCATTGCGCTTACTGATATCCAGCGCAGCCTGTAGCCTGTCAGCGCTGTAGTTTGAGGCGCCAATAGCACGCACTTTGCCTTCTTTAATGAGTTTATCGAAGGTGGTGAGTGTGTCTTCAAGCGGCGTATCCCCATCGTCCCGGTGCGCCTGGTAGACATCGATATAGTCGGTTTGCAGGCGCCTGAGGGAGTCTTCCACCGCCTGGCGAATGTACTGCGGCTTCAGCCCGGTTTTTTCACGCGACATTTCCATGCCAACTTTAGTTGCCAGCACAATAGCGTCGCGCTTGTGGGTTTTTCTGAGCCACTTACCGATGATAGTTTCTGACTCGCCCCCCTGGTTGCCCGGCGCCCAGCGCGAGTACACATCGGCGGTGTCGATAAACCACAGCCCCTTTTCCACCAGCGCGTCCAGCAGCGAGAACGACTGTTTCTCATCCACCGTCCAGCCAAACACGTTGCCGCCAAAGGTCAGTTTCGGCACCTGAATACCGCTTTTACCCAGTTCCCGGGTTTCTTCATGATGCATCATTGTTTCCTCATGAGTGTTTTTTGTGGCAGGAAAACTATAGCAAACCCCGTCCACGCCGATTGTCGTTATAAATCGACGACGTGTATCAAAACATGACTGGTTAAAAAGCCTCCCGACAAGTGGCTTGACCTTCCCCTTGCGGTAAGGTCTATCCTTGAACACAGTTATTCACCGGGCCATACGCGGCCCGACACACAAGGAGTCTGTATGTCTCACACTATCGAACTTGCGCTGGAGGGCCTCTCCTGCGGCCACTGCGTAAAGCGTGTTAAAGAAAGCCTGGAGCAGCGCCCGGACGTGGACAGCGCCGAGGTGACGATTGAACATGCCAGCGTTACCGGCAGCGCCCGCGCTGACGACCTGATAGCAACCGTCAAACAGGCCGGTTACGGTGCAGCGTTAAGCCACCCAAAGTCTGAACCGCTGACGAAGTCATTAACCCCGTCGGAAGCATCGACAGCGGTCACCCCCGAGCTTCCGGTAGCTGATGCCGATGATGACAGCCAACAGATACTCATCAACGGCATGAGCTGCGCCAGTTGCGTAAGTCGGGTTCAGAACGCGCTGCAAAGCGTTCCCGGCGTGAGCCAGGCGCGGGTAAATCTGGCAGAACGCACGGCCCTGGTCATGGGCAGTGCGCCTGCTTCTGCGCTGGTGAAAGCCGTTGAGGGCGCAGGCTACGGCGCAGAGGCGATAGAAGACGACGCCGAGCGCCGCGAGCGCCAGCAGCAAAACGCACAGGCGGCCATGAAACGCTTTCGCTGGCAGGCCATGGTGGCACTCGCCGTCGGTATCCCGGTGATGATCTGGGGCATGATGGGCGACAATATGATGCTCACCGCCGACAACCGTTTGACCTGGCTTGCTATCGGCCTGGTAACCCTTGCTGTGATGGTGGTGGCTGGCGGCCATTTCTATCGCAGCGCCTGGAAAAGCCTGCTCAACCGCAGCGCCACGATGGACACCCTGGTTGCACTCGGCACCGGGGCCGCCTGGCTCTACTCCATTGTCGTTAACCTCTGGCCGCATCTGTTCCCGGCCGCAGCCCGCCATCTGTATTACGAAGCCAGCGCCATGATTATCGGCCTGATTAACCTCGGCCACATGCTTGAGGCTCGCGCACGCCAGCGCTCGTCAAAGGCGCTGGAGCGCCTGCTGGACCTGACGCCACCCACCGCCCGCGTAGTGGACGGGCGCGGTGAACGTAGCGTACCGCTGGCCGACGTTGCAGCCGGAATGACGCTGCGCCTGACCACCGGCGACCGTGTGCCGGTAGACGGCAATATCACTCAGGGCGAAGCCTGGTTTGATGAAGCCATGCTCACCGGCGAGCCGGTGCCACAGCAAAAAGGCCAGGACGAGCCCATTCACGCAGGCACGGTGGTACAGGACGGCAGCGTGCTGTTTCGGGCCAGCCGTACCGGCAGCCACACAACACTTGCGCGCATTATCCGCATGGTGCGCCAGGCGCAGAGCAGTAAGCCGGAAATCGGCCAGCTTGCCGACCGTATTTCGGCGGTGTTTGTGCCGGTGGTTGTAGGAATTGCGTTGGTTGCCGCCGCCGTCTGGTACATCGTGGGACCCGCGCCGCAGGTGGTCTACGCACTGGTGATTGCCACCACAGTACTCATCATCGCCTGCCCGTGCGCGCTGGGGCTGGCAACGCCGATGTCGATTATTTCCGGCGTCGGGCGCGCCGCTGAGTTTGGCGTACTGGTGCGTGATGCCGATGCGCTACAGCGAGCAAGCACCCTCGACACCCTCGTCTTTGATAAAACCGGCACCCTGACCGAAGGTAAGCCACAGGTTACCGCGCAGGAAACCGTAGGCCGTATTGATAGTACTCAGGTGCTGCGCCTCGCCGCCGCGCTGGAGCAAGGCTCCAGTCACCCGCTGGCGCGGGCAATGCGTGAAAAAGCAGGCGAACTGCCATTGCCTGAGGTTGAAGGCTTTCGCACCCTGCGTGGACTGGGCGTGAGCGGCAACGCCGAAGGCCACAGCCTGCTGCTGGGTAACCGTGCCCTGCTGACAGAGCAGGGCGTGGACTGCACGCGTCTGGATGCACAGCTTGAAGCCCACGCGGCGCAGGGCGCTACGCCTGTCTTGCTGGCAGTAGACGGCCAGGCGGCGGCGCTGTTTGCGATTCGCGATCCGCTGCGCGCCGACAGCGTGGCGGCTCTCAAACGCCTGCACAATGAAGGTTACCGTCTGGTGATGCTGACCGGCGATAACCCCACTACCGCAGGCGCTATCGCCAAAGAAGCCGGTATTGACGAGGTTATCGCGGGCGTGTTGCCGGATGGCAAAGCGCAGGCAATTATCCAGCTTCAGCAGCAGGGTCACCAGGTGGCGATGGTTGGCGATGGCATCAACGATGCCCCGGCGCTGGCACAGGCCGATGTGGGTATTGCGATGGGCGGCGGCAGCGACGTGGCTATCGAAACCGCCGCCATTACGCTGATGCGCCACAGTCTGGTGGGCGTTGCCGATGCGCTGGCTATTTCTCGTGCCACGCTGCGTAATATGAAGCAAAACCTGCTGGGCGCCTTTATTTACAACTCGCTCGGCATCCCGATTGCCGCTGGCGTGCTGTGGCCACTTACCGGCACCCTGCTTAACCCGGTGGTTGCCGGTGCAGCCATGGCGCTGTCATCAATTACGGTGGTCAGTAACGCCAACCGCCTGCTGCGCTTTAAACCGAAATCATAACCCTCTCCAGGGTAGCGGCCTGGGCCGCTGCCCTGAAGCGCACATTTGCGCCATGCTGTCGCGCGCGTTAGCATGACCTTTTCTGTCAGGGAATGCGCTATGGGTCTGTTTTACCGCCTCCGTACTCTGGTTTCCCGCTTTGTGAGCACCACGTATCCGTGGCCGGCACTGGACATTGTGCTGCCAGGCGGACGCTATCTGCACCTGGTCGGCAGCATCCACATGGGAACGCCCGATATGGCCCCGCTGCCACCGCGTCTGCTGCAAAAACTCGCCCGCGCCGATGCCCTGATCGTTGAGGCAGATATTAGCGACAGTAGCTCGCCTTTTCCCACCGATAACGCTATGCCGCCGCTGCGCGAGCGCCTGAGTGAAGAGAACTGGGCGCGCACCGAATCACGCCTGCATGAACTGGGGCTGGAGACACACAGCATTGACGGCCTGCCCTACTGGCAGGCGGCACTCATCCTTCAGGCACATCAGGCCCAGCGTCTGGGGCTACGCCCGGATTTCGGCATCGATTTTCAGCTACTGCAAAGCGCGCACCTTAGCGCTAAGCCGGTGATAGAACTGGAAGGCGCGCAAAGCCAGGTGGAATTACTGAAAACGCTGCCGGACGGCGGGCTGACGCTGCTGGAAGACACGCTGGAGCACTGGCACACCAATGCCCGGCTGCTGCAGACGATGGTGAGCTGGTGGCTGGAATCGCCGCCCGGCGTCCAGCCCGGCATGCTGCCCAGCACCTTCAGTAGCGCGCTTTACGATGTGCTGATGACGCGGCGTAACGCCCAGTGGCGCGAGTTTTTACACAAGCTGCCGCCCGGGCACTACGTGGTGGCAGTGGGTGCGCTGCACCTGTACGGCGAGGAGAACCTGCCGCAGTTGCTGAAAAAACGCTAAAAAAATGGCCAATATTGCTATTGGCCCGTCAAAGAGGAATTTATTTATTATTGTCGTTATATCGTCAACCTTACGGTCAACGAACCAGCCATTGTCGCGCATTGCGGTGACGAATGTCACGAAGGTTCTGATTATCGATAGTGAATTCTGAACAATTTACACCCTGTCGTGCGTTCCCAAAATAAGAGAAGAAGACTATGACGCCCGCTGTAAAACTGCTCGAAAAAAACAAAATCGCTTTCCAGATTCATGCTTACGACCACGACCCGAGTGAAACCCACTTCGGTGAAGAAGCAGTCAGTAAGCTGGGGCTCGATGCCAAACGTGTGTATAAAACGCTGCTGGTGGCGCTGGGCGGCGATATGAAGCAACTGGCGGTGGCCGTCACCCCCGTCGCCAGCCAGCTGGATTTGAAGAAGGTTGCTAAAGCGCTGGGCGCGAAAAAAGTCGAAATGGCTGACCCAATGGTGGCGCAGCGTACAACCGGCTATCTGGTGGGCGGCATCAGTCCGCTGGGGCAAAAAAAGCGTCTGCCGACGGTGATTGACGCGCCCGCGCGTGAATTTGCCACCATTTATATTTCCGGCGGCAAGCGCGGGCTGGATATCGAGCTTGCCGCGAGCGATCTCGCGACACTGCTGAACGCGCAGTTCGCTGATATCGCCCGCAGCGACTAAATTACTTCATACTGACTTCGCCCTGCGGTGCCAGTGTTGCGGCATCAATGGGCGAATTTTTCTGGATGTACTCTTTCAGCACTTCGGCATCAATAAACCCGGTGTTCACATAACCGGCGTGCCCGTCAATCTTCGGCCAGCCATCTCCGCCCGCGCCGTTAAAACTCAGCGTCGCCATGCGGTAGGTTTTGGCCGGATCCACCGGTTCGCCTTTTATCTTCAGCTCAGAAAGCTTACCGCCTGCGGCGTTAAAACTGACGTTAGCAAACTGCGGATACGCGCCAGAATCTGGTTTTTTCTGCGCCACGGCCGTGAGGTAATTCAGCGCTTCCTGTCCGGTAAAATCGACATACACCAGCGTGTTGCCAAACGGCTGTACCTTCAGCACGTCTTTATAGGTGATATTGCCCGCTTCAATGCTGTCGCGAATACCGCCGCCGCTCATCGCTGCAAAATCAGCTTTGCTGCGCGCCATTTGCGCATTCAGGATTAAGCGCGCCAGGTTGGTTTGCTCAAAGCGCACCTTATTGCGATCCCCTTCCAGCTTCTGATTCACGCTGCCAAGCTTGACCGCCAGCTGCGCTTTGCCTTTTTTCTGAAACGGCGATAGCAGCGTCAGCATCTGCGGGCTTTCCGGGATTTCCGGCAGGTACAGTACCCACTCACTCTTACCGTTGTCCCACTTGAGCTCTTTTTTGAGGTTAACCGGCAGCAGGCGATAGCGCTTGAGCGTCAACAGGCCGTTGCGAAATTCAAAATCGGCGCGGCCCACATACTTGCCCCACTCGTGCGCCTGTACAATCAAGGTACCGTTTTGCAAGTCTGGCGTGCACGGCGTACCCGGAATGTAATCCTTTATCTTGCGGTTACTTTTCTCCATACAGACCGGATTTTGCGAGTGACCGCCAACTATCATCGACAGCGCGCCTTTGGGCAGGCTGCGTGCCAGCTCCACATCGCCCGGCGCGTTCGAGCCGTGGTTGCCGTTGTCATAATGCCCCATATGCGTGGCGGCAATAATAATGTCCGGCTTCTCGCTTTGCTGTAATTCCTCAATCACCAGCTTTGCTTCGTCTGCCGGTTTACGAAAGTCGATATCAGTGAAGTATTCCGGGTTGCCGATTTTAGCGGTGTCGTCCGTGGTAAGCCCAATCACCGCCACTTTAACGCCCTGGGGCTTAAAAATGGCCCATGGTTTGAACAGGCGCTCCCCGGTGCTTTTCTGGTAGATGTTGGCCGACAGGAACGGGAACTTCGCGAGCTTTTCCTGCTGGCGCAGTACCGACAGCGGATTATCAAACTCGTGATTGCCCACCGCCATCGCGTCATAGCCAATAAGATTCATACCGCGAAAATCCGGCTCGGCATCCAGCACATCTGACTCTGGCACACCGGTATTGATATCCCCCCCGGACAGCAGCAGCACGCTCCCCCCCTGGGCCTCAACCTCATGGCGCACACGGTCCACCAGCGTTTTCTGCGCGGCCAGGCCATACTCGCCATGTTCACTGCGCCAGAAGTGGCCGTGGTGATCGTTAGTATGCAGTATGGTTATTTTGTAGGTCTTATCCTTTTCCCAGCCAAACGTACTGGTACTTGTCAGCGCCAGCGCGCCCACCAGCGCCACAGCCAGCGCCTTAATCCCAGAACACATCATCAACACTCCCTGGTTATTTATCAGGCCGGAAACTGCGGCCTCTTTTGAAAGCATACACGTAAATAGTTGTGCCACATCAGGCACGATGCCAGGCGATAAATCCCTTACCCGACTTTTCACTATGCGTCCTGAGGCGTATGTTAGCAGAGTGTTTATCATCACCGGATACTTCCCTGCATTATCCGCACAACTATAACCATAAATTTCAGGTAACTATGGCATGACTCAACAAAACCCGACGCTGCCTGGCGCGCCACCGTCGTCGCAAAAAGCCCGCACCTCCTTTGGCATACTCGGCGCTATCAGTCTTTCACATTTGCTCAACGATATGATCCAGTCGCTGTTGCTGGCGCTGTATCCGCTGTTGCAGGCAGAATTTACCCTGAGCTTTGTGCAGGTGGGGCTGATTACGCTGACCTTCCAGCTCACTTCATCGCTGCTACAGCCAGTGGTAGGCTATTACACCGACAAATACCCCATGCCCTGGTCGCTGCCCATTGGCATGTGCTTTACGCTGTGTGGATTAATATTGCTGACGCTGGCAAGCAGCTTCCCAATGGTGCTGATGGCCGCCGCCCTGGTCGGCTCCGGCTCGTCGGTGTTCCACCCGGAATCCTCCCGCGTGGCGCGTATGGCCTCCGGCGGGCGTCACGGGCTGGCGCAGTCGCTGTTCCAGGTGGGTGGCAATTTCGGTAGCTCACTTGGCCCGCTGCTGGCGGCAGTGATTATCGCCCCTTATGGCAAAGGTAACGTGGCGTGGTTTGTACTGGCCGCCCTGCTGGCCATTATTGTGCTGATGCAGGTAAGCCGCTGGTATGCCGCTCAACATCGCATTGCTAAAAACAACCCGAAGCAGGCGCTGAAAAGCCCGCTGCCGCGTAATAAAGTGGTGCTGGCTATTGGTATTCTGCTGGTGCTGATATTCTCTAAATACTTTTATATGGCGAGTATCAGCAGCTATTACACCTTTTATCTGATGCATAAATTCGGCCTGTCGGTACAAAACGCTCAGATTCATCTGTTTGCTTTTTTGTTTGCGGTGGCAGCGGGAACCGTGATTGGCGGCCCGGTTGGCGACAAAATTGGTCGAAAATACGTTATCTGGGGCTCAATTCTTGGCGTTGCGCCATTTACCCTACTTTTACCATGGGCAAGCCTGTGGTGGACCGGGGTGCTGACGGTGATTATCGGCTTTATCCTCGCTTCAGCCTTCTCAGCCATCCTCGTTTATGCTCAGGAGCTGCTGCCAGGGCGCATTGGCATGGTGTCAGGGCTGTTTTTTGGCTTTGCCTTCGGCATGGGTGGTCTCGGTGCTGCGGTGCTGGGCCTGGTGGCCGACCACACCAGCATTGAGCTGGTCTACAAAATTTGCGCCTTCCTGCCTCTGCTTGGCATTATCACGGTATTCCTGCCGGATAATCGGGTAAAAGTCTGACATTTCCCGGCCAGAGTCTTGATCTGGCCGGAGCCTTGCCCCACATTAATTAACGCCTCAATGAAGATAATGCTCTGAATTAATGCGCTGCGAATCTTTTTTGCCTGAAGTGATGATTTTTATGGGTATTCGACATTTATTCGCAAACGCGATGTAAAAAGTTGTTATAAACTATAAGTACACCTGTCGGCCCGTTCGGCGCCGACACCCGGATTAACACAGCCCAGAAGGAGACGGAATGCATCATGCCACCCCGCTTATCACCACCATTGTTGGCGGCCTTGTGCTCGCTTTTCTGTTGGGTATGCTTGCTAACAAGCTGCGCATATCACCGCTGGTGGGATACTTACTTGCGGGTGTGCTGGCAGGACCGTTCACACCAGGCTTTGTCGCTGATACCAAACTAGCCCCTGAACTGGCAGAACTGGGCGTTATTCTGCTGATGTTCGGCGTTGGGCTGCACTTCTCCCTTAAAGACCTGATGGCGGTAAAAACCATCGCTATTCCCGGTGCAATTTTGCAGATAGCCGTTGCCACGCTGCTGGGCATGGGGCTTGCTGCTGCACTCGGCTGGTCAATGATGACCGGCATTGTCTTTGGCCTGTGTCTGTCAACCGCCAGTACCGTGGTGCTGCTCAGGGCGCTGGAAGAACGCCAGCTTATTGACAGCCAGCGCGGGCAAATAGCCATTGGCTGGCTGATTGTTGAAGACCTGGTGATGGTGCTGACGCTGGTTCTGCTGCCCGCGGTCGCCGGGATGCTGGAGAAAGGTAATGTCGGATTTGCCTCCCTTGCGCTGGATATGAGCATTACCATTGGCAAAGTCGTGGCGTTTATCGCGCTGATGATGCTGGTTGGCCGCCGTCTGGTGCCGTGGATTCTGGCACGCAGCGCCGCCACCGGCTCACGTGAACTGTTTACGCTCTCGGTGCTGGCACTGGCACTGGGTATCGCGATGGGTGCGGTGGAGCTATTTGACGTCTCCTTTGCCCTCGGCGCGTTTTTTGCCGGTATGGTGCTCAACGAATCCGAACTCAGCCACCGTGCAGCACACGACACACTGCCGCTGCGTGACGCGTTTGCGGTGCTGTTCTTTGTCTCCGTTGGCATGTTGTTCGACCCAATGGTTCTCATTGAGCAACCGCTGGCGGTGCTTGCCACACTTACCATTATCATCTTTGGTAAGTCTGTCGCCGCCTTCCTGCTGGTGCGCATGTTTGGTCACTCACAACGCACCGCGCTGACTATTGCCGCAAGTCTCGCGCAGATTGGTGAGTTTGCCTTTATCCTGGCCGGTCTCGGCATGGCCATGGACCTGCTGCCGCAGGCCGGGCAAAACCTGGTGCTGGCGGGCGCCATTCTTTCCATCATGCTTAATCCGGTGGTATTTGCCCTGCTCGAGCGCTTCCTGAAAAGACACGAAACCCTGGAAGAGCAGACCTTCGAAGAGGCGCTGGAAGAAGAAAAGCAGGTGCCGGTGGATATCTGCAACCATGTGCTGCTGGTAGGCTTTGGTCGCGTCGGTAGCCTGCTGGGCCAGCACCTGATTGAGCAAGGCATGCCGCTGGTGGTCATTGAAACCTCGCGTAACCGCGTGGATGAACTGCGCGAGCGCGGTGTGCGCGCGGTACTGGGCAATGCGGCAAATGAAGAGATTATGGCGCTGGCCCATCTCGACTGCGCCCGCTGGCTGTTGCTGACTATCCCCAACGGCTACGAGGCTGGCGAGATTGTCGCTGCCGCTCGCGAGAAAAACCCGAACATTGAAATCATCGCCCGCGCGCATTACGACGACGAAGTGGAATACATCACCGAGCGCGGTGCTAATCAGGTGGTTATGGGCGAGCGTGAAATTGCCAATACCATGCTGACGCTGCTGGAGAAACCGCCGGTGACAGAGGCTGTAACGGGCTAACGTTTTTCCGGGGCTTTTAATGAACAATGCCGGTCAGTGGCTGTACTGACCGGCATTTTTTATATTCGCGCTTAACGTTCCCAGTAGGCTTCTTCGAGGCTGTCTTCACGCTCCGGCAACCCACGCGACAGGCGCGGCGAATGCTGGTTCAGCACCTGATAACTGACGCGGTTGGCATATTTGCACACCTGCGCCAGAGACGAATAGGTAAGCCAGTTCAGCGCGTGCTTGCTGGAGTTTGGCATGCTGGCGCGGTGATAGTGATTGGCTGTGATATCGTGCAGCAGCGCCGCCAGCGCGCCGTCGCCCGCGCCGTTGGTGTTCATGATTTTTTCCGGCCCGCCCATGTACGGCGCAATGTGGGAATAGATGCGCTGCGGCGTGGTGCAGTCTTTATGGCGCATGGCACGGCTAAATTCATACTGGTTGAATTCCGCAATGGTGCCCGGCAGCAGCGGGTGGCGCGTCAGGCGTTTTTTCTCATCTTCAGTAAAGCCCGCCATAAACAGCCCCTGTGGCCCGGCGGTGCACAGCACCAGGTCCACCCAGTCGAGCGCTTTATCCGCTGCTGCGAGCGGGTCGCTGATGCCGGTCAACGCCTCGGCCTCTTCCTCGTTCATGGCCAGAATTGACACGTGCTCTTTGAGAAACTCGCACCACCACTGCGGCCGGTCGGCAATCACGAATTTAGTGCCAAGCGTCAACACCACCGGTACATCGTGCTTTTTCGCGTACGCAATGGCCTGCATAGCGGCGTCGGTCATGGGCTCGCCCGGCTCGCAGCGCACCAGATAGGCGCTCAGTACCAGCGCCGAGGCACCGGCAATCACCTCTTCAGGAATACTTTGCGGATGCAGGCGGTTCATGTGGCCAGGGCTGATGGCAAACGTGCGTTCGCCCTGTGCATTGATAAGCGTAAAGCAGCGACCAATCGGGCCATCCACGCCTTGCAGGTAGTTCAGATCGGTGCGACTGGAGGTATTGCACAGGTAGCGATAGGCGTAGCCGCCGATTTCGATATTGCTGCACATCACACCCAGCAGCACCGAGCGGTCGTCAGCCAGCACCGAATAGTTGTGCATGGTGTTACCGATGGTGCCACCGGCAAACTGGTGAGTAATGAGATTCTGACTGACCAGTTCACGATAAAGCGCCTCAGCCACGTCATCGGCAATCACCAGCGAATGACCAAAGCTCAGGCCGTAGCGACGTACAAAGTCGTCATCCACCTTTGCTTCAATATCGACCAGCGTCTGATCGATACCGACAATCCAGCTGCTGCTGGTTTCACTCTCAGGCTGGAGTTGCATCAGCAGGGGATCGCGGTTGCTGACGGGAAAATAGTGCTTAGATTTACGTTTACCGGGAAATTTCATGAAGGGATTAAGGGGGTAGCCAGACAGGCGGCGTAGAGTAGCACACCCGGCCCCCCCTTGCGATCGGTGCTAGCGCGCCACGAGCTGCGCCATCATCGCAACATGGTCGTCCTGGTCATTAAGCGCCGGAATATATTTATATTTTCCGCCACCGGCATGCTGGAAGATTTCACGGTTCTGAATGGCGATTTCTTCAAGCGTCTCCAGGCAGTCTGATGCAAAGCCCGGGCACATTACCTGAATATGCTTCACGCCCTGCTCACCGAGCATTTTCATGGTCTCGTCAGTGTAAGGCGTCAGCCACGGCTCTTTGCCAAAGCGCGACTGGAAGGTCATCATCACCTTTTCTGGCGGCAGGCCAAGCGCGCTGACCAGCGAGCGCGTGGTATCGCGACAGCGTTGCGGATAGTCATCGCCTTCATCCGCGTAGCGCTGCGGAATGCCGTGATAAGAGAGCAGCAGCAGGTCTGGCTCACCGTGTTCAGCAAAGGAACGGCGTGCCGACTCGGCCAGCGCGGTAATGTAGTCCGGGTGCTGTGCATAATCGCGAATAAAAGAGACGGCTGGCACGTTGCGGGTTTTCGCCAGCACGCGCGCCAGTTCGTCCCACACCGCCGCCACTGTAGAGCAGGAATACTGCGGATATAGCGAGAGCACCACGATGTGATTCACGCCCTGGTTTAGCAACTCGTCCACTGCGCTTTGTATGGACGGCGCGCCATAGCTCATGCCCAGTGCAACCGGCGTGTCCGGGAGCAGTGCCTGGAGTTTTTGCTGCTGGCTACGGCTGTAGACCATTAGCGGCGAGCCGCCGTCGGTCCATACCGATTGATAGAGTTTTGCCACACGCGGCGAGCGCAGCGGCAGCACGATAGCGCGCAGAATAAGCCACCACTTCAGACGCGGCGCATCGACCACGCGTCTGTCGCTGAGGAACTGGCGCAGATAGCGTTTCACTGCCGCGGACGTGGGTGCTTGCGGCGTGCCGAGGTTTGCCAGCAGCACGCCCATTTTTTCCTGACGCAACGTTCCACTCCTTCTTGACTGCGTAACGGGTTAAAGATTGTAGCCGAAAAGCCGCCACAAGGGACCAATTGCAGCGACAGGTAGCGCGTGAACACTATTCAACGCGAATGCGCAGCGGGTGGACGGCGCTGCCGCTGCCGCACATAGAAGGCATATAATGGGAGATGACGGAGAAGCGGTATTTTCCGGCTTGGCAGGCGTCCCTTCCAGTCGCAGATAGATATCGGCAAAATCTCTGATCGCTGTGGCGTAATCAACCAGCGGCGACGGCCCTGCGTTGATGTCTTCGCGTTTATACCACAACGACAGCGTCAGCCCGTCAGGCAAACGCTCACTGTCGCTAAACTCAGGTTGCAGTAATTCACCCACGTGCAGCGTGGCCTGGTAAGGCTCACCCACGCGCGCATCCGGCCATATCAGCGCGGTTTTGTGCGAATCAGAAGAGAAAAGGATGCCGCCTGCGCAGATAACGCCATAAAGCATTTCAGCACAGCCAGTGGAGCAGAGGTAACAACAAGAATAAGAGCAAGACGCGGTAGTGTTTTGCGCATTGCAGACGCATCCCTGAGAAGTGAAAACCGAGGAGTCTTTCCCCGGTTATATCACGCGGCTTAGTCGAGAATTTTCACCAACTCGGCACGCACGGCATCAACGGCCTGGGTGCCGTCAACTTTCGCGTATTTGGTGTGACCGCCTGCGCTTCTTTCTGGTAGTAGCCAATCAGCGGCGCCGTCAGGTTATGGTATTCCACCAGGCGCTTGCGTACGGTTTCTTCCTGATCGTCTTTACGGGTGCTCAGCTCTTCGCCGGTCACGTCGTCTTTACCTTCCACTTTCGGCGGATTGTATTTGATGTGGTAAACACGCCCGGAGGCCGCGTGAACGCGACGCCCAACAATGCGGTCAACGATGATGTCGTCCGGTACATCAAACTCCAGCACGTAATCCACATTGATGCCCGCTTCTTTCATGGCGTCAGCCTGAGGAATGGTGCGCGGGAAACCGTCCAACAGGAAGCCATTGCGGCAGTCTTCCTGGGTGATGCGCTCTTTAACCAGTGCGATAACCAGTTCGTCTGTCACCAGCTTGCCGGCGTCCATGATGTCTTTGGCTTGTTTACCGAGCTCGGAGCCCGATTTTACTGCGGCACGCAGCATATCACCGGTGGAGATCTGCGGGATCCCGTATTTCTCCATGATGAACTGAGCCTGTGTCCCCTTACCAGCGCCGGGCGCGCCGAGCAGAATCATACGCATTGCGTAATTCCCCTTACGAATGGATTTATCAATATTCTTCCCCATCCCTTCAGGCGACGCACACCATGCGGCACGCAACCTGAAAGATTGCGCACTGCCGCGCATCCGCAGCCTGAAAAGTGGAGGGTATAAGCTGAGGGGTAAGACCTTACCATTAAGCCCCCGCCACCACAAGAAAGCCCACGGTAGCGGCGTTGTCTGACTCGGTTCAGCGCAGAATAAGCCCCTGTTTTAACTCAAACCCGTATCTCCCGCCTGGTCTGCTGATACCAGCAGCATCATGCATGCTGAAAATCGCCATTTTTTCTTTTTACAGAAAAAAATTATTGTCACACGATAATTTTAAGCTTATTTTGCTTGCACCTTCACCTCGCAGACATGGAAAATCTGAATGAAAGAACAACCGACCACTCACCCACACCGCAGCAGACTGAGCGTGGTAGGCAAGATGACGGCACTGCTTACCGGCGGTCTGGGCATTTACTATCTGGTCAGTGAAATCTGGCTGTGGCACCTCTACCGTTCAGATATGGTTCAGGGCATTTTATCTTCGTTCTCCGACGCCATACCGCGTCTGCTGAATGTGGACTTTCACCTGTCTACGTTGGCTGTCGCCTTGTTGTTCGTATGCGATGCGCTACCGGTTTTTATGACCGCCCTGGCCCTGATGCTGATTGGGCTCTTTTTCCTGCGCCTTTCTCGCAATGAGCTGTGGACGAGACGAAACGTCCGGCTGCTGTGGGTAGCTGGCATTCTTAATGTACTGACACCCATTGTGAATTCTCTCAGCAGCACGTTTCAGGGGCTGGCTATTTCGCTTGATTTGCCCGCCGGTGAAAGGCTTTTTCAACTCACGCTGGGCCTGTCCACCGACAGCCTTTACGAGATGGTGACAGGCGTGGTTCTGTGTGCATTTGCTTATATGATTCGTGAGTCCACCAAAATACATGAAGAAAATGCGCTCTATATATAAGGATGCACTGTGGCCATTGTGATTACGCTGGATGTGGTTATGGCGAAGCGCAAAATCCGCTCGCGCGAACTGGCAGCCATCGTGGGTATTACGCAAGCCAACCTGTCGTTAATGAAAAACGGCAAAATCAAAGGCATTAAGCTTGATACGGTCGATCGCCTGTGTAAGGCGCTGGACTGTCAGCCAGGCGACCTGTTCCGCTTTGAGGATGAACCTTTATCATGAAAATAACGTCAGGCCTGTTGCTCTGCTCGCTGCTGCTGTGCGGCTGCTCATCGCAATGGGTAAAAACCCGCGCTAACGCAGACGACTTTGCCAGCGCCAGTTCACGCTGCGAAATCCAGTCCCAGCAGGCGTTTCCTGTCAAAAACGAAGTGGCACAGCGTACTAAATACAGCACCCGTTACGAAAAGTGCACGAACACACAAGACTGTGACGGCAAGAAATACCGTGCCGTAGAACGCCCGGAAATTGACAGTTACGTGATGGACGTGAATAACGACAGCCGCGAAGCCGTATACGAACAGTGTATGGGCAACGCCGGTTGGCAAAATGAGATGACGTGGCTGTAGCCCCCGGATTTCACCCAGGCATTGAATAACAAAGACCGGATTTAACACTCGCGCCGTCATTGCGAGGAGACATTATGCGCCCGTCATTCACCGGACCACCGCATACGGCACTTTATTTATTACCCGTATTCACCCTCAGGGAGGAAATATGCATTACCTGTTTACGTTGTCATCGTGGCAGCGGCTTAGTATAGCGCTCATACTTTCAGCGGGGCTAACCTCCCTGAGTGGCCACGCCGCTGAGGGTATTGTGGCGCATAGCCCACCGCCGTTCATGACTGAGCCACAAACACCTCAAACGCAGCCGGGATGCTATGGCCGGGTTTGCGTGGGGGCCGCCCCAGAAAACAAAATGCGGGAGATGTTTGAAAAGCCGACGAAATTTGAGCAACGCAGCCGCGTCAATCCAACGGACACGTTCAGTTATGACAGTTCGCCACAGGATACGGGCTTTCAGCTACGTGTTAATCTCTAGCCCTTGCGATAAAACCGCAGCGCTCTAAACCTGGGCCTGATGGCGCGGTGTTCGCGCTTTACCTTACAGGCAGCAGCCCAAAAAAAAACCCGCCGTAAAGGCGGGTTCTTCGTTGGCGCTATCAGCCCAGCAGTAGCTGGTTGATGCGGCGGATAAACTGGTTCGGGTCTTCCAGCGAACCTTTCTCAGCCAGCAGCGCCTGGTCAAGCAGCAGCTCCACCCACTCACCAAAACGTGTGTCGTCGGTGGTATCAGCAGTGCGTTTGACCAGCGGGTGCTCCGGGTTCAGCTCAAAGATGTACTTCACATCCGGCACGGCCTGGCCTGCGGCAGCGAACAGCTTCGCCATCTGGGTGCTCATCTCATCGCTGTCGGTGGTGACAATGGCTGGCGTGTCGGTCAGACGATGGGTCAGACGCACCTCTTTCACGCGCTCGCCCAGCAGCGTTTTCACACGCTCAACGAACGGCTCAAGCGCTTTGTCGGCTTCTTTCGCGCTGTCGTCCACGTCGTCTGCCAGTTTCTCCAGCGACTCGTCTGCTTTTGACACGGACTGGAACGGCTTACCGTCAAACTCGGTCAGGTAGCTCATCATCCACTCGTCGATGCGGTCAGAGAGCAGCAGTACCTCGATGCCCTTTTTACGCAGCAGTTCCAGGTGTGGGCTGCTCTTCGCCGCCGCGTAGCTGTCGGCGGTGATGAAATAAATCTTCTCCTGCCCTTCTTTCATGCGCGCAATGTACGCTTCCAGAGAGACATTTTGCACGGAGGAGTCGTTGTGGGTGGAGGCAAAACGCAGCAGCTTTGCAATCGTCTGCTGGTTGGCAGTATCTTCCGCCGGGCCTTCTTTAAGCACCAGACCAAACTGATCCCAGAAGGTCTGGTATTTATCAGCGTCATCCTTAGCCAGTTTTTCAAGCATCTGCAATGCACGCTTGCTCAGCGCGTTGCGCAGGTTGCGGGTAACCGTGCTGTCTTGCAGAATTTCACGCGACACGTTAAGCGGCAGATCGCTTGAGTCAATCAGGCCGCGCACAAAGCGCAGGTAGTTCGGCATGAACTGCTCGGCGTCGTCCATGATGAACACGCGCTGTACGTAGAGCTTCAGGCCGTGCTTGTGATCGCGGTTCCACATGTCCCACGGCGCCTGCGCCGGGATGTACAGCAGGCTGGTGTACTCCTGTTTGCCTTCAACGCGGTTGTGGCTCCAGGTGAGCGGATCGGTAAAGTCGTGGGCGATGTGTTTGTAGAACTCGTTGTATTCGTCGTCGCTGATTTCACCGCGGCTGCGGGTCCACAGCGCCTGGGCTTTGTTGATCTTTTCCCAGCTAACGACGGTTTCGCCGTCTTTCTCTTCGCTCTGCTCAATTTCCACCGGCAGCGCAATGTGATCGGAATACTTGCTAATGATGGAACGCACGCGCCAGGCGTCGAGGAACTCGTCTTCACCTTCACGCAGGTGCAGCGTGATGTCAGTCCCGCGATCTTCTTTGGTGATGTCAGCAACGGTATAGTCGCCTTCACCGGCAGATTCCCAGAACACGCCGTTTTCGGCGCTGTCGCCTGCCGCACGGGTGCGTACCGTTACTTTATCGGCCACGATAAACGCCGAGTAGAAGCCCACGCCAAACTGGCCAATCAGCTGGCTGTCTTTTGCCTGGTCAGAGCCCATTGACTCCAGAAACGCTTTGGTGCCGGATTTGGCAATGGTGCCCAGATGGTCGATAACGTCATCACGGTTCATACCGATGCCGTTATCGGAAATGGTCAACGTGCGGGCGTCTTTATCAAACGAAACGCGCACGCGCAGCTCACCGTCGCCTTCATAAAGTTCCGGCTTCGACAGTGCGCGAAAGCGCAGTTTGTCGGCAGCATCGGAGGCGTTGGAGATAAGCTCACGCAGGAAAATTTCTTTGTTTGAATAAAGAGAATGGATCATCAGGTGCAGAAGCTGTTTTACCTCTGACTGGAAGCCACGTGTCTCTTGTCCTTTCATTTAGCGATACCTCAACTCTTCCCCTGTGCTTACAGTCACATCTGCAAGCGCGCGGGTTTGTACGGTTACGGGAAAATACGTTTTTGAGGTAATGGGGATACGCAGAGGGGATTTCAAGCGGGAGCGTAAAATGCCGCTCCCGATTGATTAAAAACTAATCTTATGACGCCCGACCAGAGAATGGGAAAGCGTGGTGCCATCGACCATTTCCAGCTCACCTCCCACCGGCACGCCGTGGGCGATACGGCTGGCCTCTACGCCGTACTGGGCGCAAAGTTCAGCGATGTAGTTCGCGGTCGCCTCGCCTTCCACCGTGGGGTTGGTGGCGAGAATCACTTCCTGCATCTGTTCGGTTTCCAGGCGCTGCTCCAGGCGGTCCAGTCCGATATCGTCCGGGCCAATGCCGTCAAGCGGCGACAGGTGGCCCATCAGCACAAAGTAGCGCCCGGAAAACTGCCCGGTTTGCTCAATGGCGTAGATATCTGCCGGACTTTCCACCACGCAAATCTGGCCGTTTTCACGCCGACGCGGATTCGAGCAAATGTTACAGACTTCCTGCTCGGTGAAAGTGCGGCAATCGGCACAATGGCCGATTTCCGACATCGCGCGCTGGAGCGACTGCGCCAGGCGCATACCGCCGCTGCGGTCGCGCTGCAACAGCGCAAACGCCATACGCTGGGCCGATTTTGGCCCCACGCCTGGCAGACAGCGCAGCGCTTCCATAAGCTGCGTGAGCAGCGGGCTGGTTTGCATCAGAACGGCATCTTGAAGCCTGGCGGCAACTGCATGCCAGAGGAAACGGACGCCATTTTCTCTTTCTGCGTCTCTTCAATACGACGCGCTGCGTCGTTGAACGCGGCAGCCACCAAATCTTCGAGCATGTCTTTGTCGTCTTCAAGCAGGCTCGGATCGATTTCCACGCGGCGGCAGTTATGCGCCCCGTTGATGGTGACCTTCACCAGACCTGCGCCAGATTCGCCGGTTACTTCCATTGCGGCGATTTCTTCCTGCATCTTCTGCATTTTATCCTGCATCTGCTGGGCCTGTTTCATCAGGTTACCCAGACCGCCTTTACCACCAAACATAATCTTCTCTCTATTGCTCGGGCCGCATAACTGACAAAACACTTACGCGGCGTGTTGTTGATAACGCACAGCCAGGCTGCGCGTCAGACGGGGCGAATACTCTCTTCATCCAGACTCGCGTCGAAAAACCGTTGCAGCGTCTGAATATTATTATCCGCAATAATCGATTCCCGCGCCTGCTCCAGCTTCTCTTCATAGATAGCCTGGCGCCACTCCAGCGGCGTGCGCTGCGCGGGACTGTCGTCTTCGACAATCGTCAATTCTACCGGCGCACCGTGCAACTCGCTTAACGCCTGCGCCAGCGCCTGCTGCGCGCCGGAGGAGTTCAGGTGGCGCTGTGACGGGCGCAGATGCAGACAGATGGCATTGCCGTTCTGTTCTTTCCAGGCGTTAAGCGCAACCTGCTCGACCAGCTTTGCCACCTTCAGGCGGCTCACTTCTTCGGCCCAGGCATCACGCTCAATGGCTTCTTCAGCCAGTTTCGCCGCAAGCTCCGGGGTTTTCTCATGCTCAAGGGCACGCTTAAGCGCTTTCGGCGTGGCGACTTCTTCCACCACGGCCGTTTCAGGGTTCTGCGCCTTCCAGCGATAAGCCTCTTTTTTCGCCGGTTGGTCCTGCGCCTGGGGAGCAGACTGGCGCGCCTGCACGCGCTCGGTCACAGAGGCGAGGCGCTCCAGCGCGGAGTTTGCGACCGGCCGCGCTGAACGCGAAAGCGCTGCCGGTTCACCCTTTTTTGTTTTGGTTTCTCCCTGCTGGCGCGCAAGCTGGCTGCGGGCCTGCAGCACCTGGCTGATGGCATCCGGCAGCGGCGCGCCGGGAGACGGAGCATCCTGCGCTATATCGGGCATGTCCGTGGGCAGCGGCACAACCTGTTCAGCCGGCGGTGGCACGGGCGCGGTGAACGCCTGGGGTGCTGCCATTTGCTGCGGCGGGAAAGACGGCGCGGATGCAACAAGCGGTGCTGCACTGCGCGGCGCTTGCGGTTCTGGCAGCGGCTGCTGCGGATGGAATGCCAGCGCACGCAGTAGCGTCATTTCCACACCCATGCGCCGGTCCGGCGCCCAGGGTAGCTCTTTACGCCCAATAAGCAGCATCTGGTAATAAAGCTGAATATCTGCCGGTGCGACCGTGCGCGCCAGTTCACGCAGCCGCGCTTCGTCTGACAGCACATCGTTGCCGAGCGCCGACGGCGATAGCTGCACCATCGCAATGCGGTGCAGCAGGCCAAGCATTTCAATCAGCAGGGCTTCCCACTCAACGCCGCGCATGGCGGCATCGTTCACAAGCCCCATCGTGCGCGGGCCATCGGCCTGAACCAGCGCTTCAATCAGCGTCAGCGCCTGGTCATCGTCAAGGGTGCCAAGCATCGTGCTCACCGCCTGAGTGGTGACCTGACCGTCGCCGCTGGCAATCGCCTGGTCAGTCAGGCTTAGCGCATCACGCAGGCTGCCTTCGGCCGCGCGCGCCAGCAGTTGCAGCGCACGCGATTCAAAATCAATCTTTTCCTGGCCGAGAATATGCTCAAGCTGGGTGGCAATCTGGCTCACATCCAGCGCTTTGAGATGAAACTGCAAACAGCGCGACAGAATGGTGACCGGCAGTTTTTGCGGGTCGGTGGTCGCCAGCAGGAATTTGACGTGTTCGGGTGGCTCTTCCAGCGTTTTTAACAGCGCGTTAAAGCTGTGGCGCGAGAGCATGTGTACTTCATCAATCAGGTAGACTTTAAAACGCCCACGCGCCGGTGCGTACTGCACGTTATCAAGCAGCTCGCGAGTGTCTTCCACTTTGGTGCGCGAGGCGGCGTCTATCTCGATGAGGTCAACAAAGCGGCCCTGCTCAATCTCGCGGCAGTTGTCGCATTTACCGCACGGCGTGGCGGTAATGCCGGTTTCGCAGTTGAGGCCTTTTGCCAGCAGGCGGGCGATAGAGGTTTTGCCCACGCCGCGGGTGCCAGAAAACAGATAAGCGTGGTGGATGCGGCCAAGGTTCAGGCCATTAGCCAGCGCGGTCAGGACATGTTCCTGGCCAACAACATCAGCAAAGGTTTGTGGACGCCATTTACGGGCCAGCACCTGGTAGCTCATCGGCAATAGGCTCTCAGACAGGGAGAAAGGTAAGTCACAGGAGGATAATGCTAACACAGCCCCACCCGATGGGCGAGGCTGCTCTTAGAACTCAGTGGCCGGGAAACGACACCAGGCTGTAGCTGGTAACGCCCAGCGTTTCAAGGCGCTGCTCGCCACCCAGATCGAACAAATTGATGATGAAAGCCGCGTCGGTCACTTCACCACCCAGGCGACGAATCAGCTTCACCGTCGCTTCAATCGTACCACCGGTTGCCAGCAAATCGTCCACCACCAGCACGTTATCGCCCGGCTTAATGGCATCAACGTGAATTTCCAGCTGGTCGGTGCCGTATTCCAGCTCATAGCTTTCACTGATGGTTTCACGCGGCAGCTTACGCGGCTTACGTACCGGGACAAAACCGACGTTCAGGCCCAGCGCAACCGGCGCACCAAACAGAAAGCCGCGTGCTTCGGTGCCCACCACCTTGGTGATGCCCGCGTCTTTATAACGCTCGACCAGCAATTTAATGCTGAGCGCATAGGCTTGCGGGTCTTCCAGCAGGCTGGTGACGTCACGAAACAGGATGCCCGGCTTCGGGTAATCCTCAATGCTTTTGATGCTGTTTTTGAGAAACTCAAGCTGCTGCGCAGTTGCGGTCATAGTTACTTGCCTGAAAAATACGGTATTACCCACAGCGCGAAAGGCCCGGAAGTGGCACCTTTGCTTCGTTTATAAGCATCGCGCTGCGCTCGAAAACGCCAGAATTTACTGGCTGCGGGCGGCAATTGCAACCACCGTCGTCCGACTTCACGGCTTTTCTTGCTTTTCATCAACCACCGGGATGCGCCACATAAAGAGTAGCAGCGCGCCAAGAATCAGCAGCAGCAATACGCGCACCCAGGTCATTTCCACCAGCCACAGCGAGACGGCAAAGGTGATAAGGATAAACGCCACCGCACGCGGTTTCGCGCCCGGCGGCATGGCGCGGTAGCGCTGCCAGTAGCGCAGATAGCCGCCAAACCATGAGCGATACATCAGCCAGTGGTGAAAACGCGGCGACGAGCGCGCAAAACACCAGGCCGCCAGCAGGATAAACGGCGTGGTCGGCAGCAGAGGTAACACCACGCCCAGCGTACCGAGCGCTACCGCTAACCAGCCCGTCATGATTAAAATGTATTTACCCATAGGTTGCTTCCACAGCGCGACGCCGCCACTGTAGCATAACCACCGGCCATCGCCCCAGGGAGATAATGAAGAGTCACCCATTAACTGAAACACTGGATGCCCGCATTGCCGAACTGGCAGCGCTGATTGCCCCAATGAGTACACACCGCGCGCTGTCGGCGCGTTTTGATCGCCAGCTTTTTACCACCCGCAGCACGCTGATGGGCGACTGCCTGCGCGAAATTGAAAACAACGGACAGCGCCTGAAAGAGGCTATCGCCAGAAATAACGTCGAACAAACGGCCTGGCTGGCAGAACATCTGGTCGCCCAGATTGCCGCCCTGACGCGCGAGGCGGCAACAGGCGAACTGCGCCGCTTTGATACCGCACGGCCATCCCAGGCGAAGCTTAACGAAAAACTGCTACAACATCAGGACTACGAACGGCGGCTGCTGGCCATGAAAAACGCCCGCACGGCACAGTTAGCGCGCTCAGAAACGCTGGCAGAACAGCAGCGGCTGATTCGTGAACTGGACACGCTGGACGGGCGCATTGAGCGCTGTCGCGAGGCGCTGGCAAAAATAACGCGCGTAGTGGAACGCCGCACGCGCTGAAACCAATCAGGAGAGAGTATGTCGCTGGATACCGCCCCGGATGAGGTCAAACTGGCCGTGGATTTGATTATGCTGCTGGAAGAAAACGCCGTCCCGACGCAGACTGCGCTGGCGGCGCTGGATATCGTGCGTCAGGACTTTTTACGCAAACAGGCGCAGGAAACGTCGGCATCAGACTGATGCCGGTGCGCCGCCCTCGTCTTTATTACTGATGTCGCGCTTTACTTCGGTGACTTCATCGCCTTTCTCATTGCGCAGGTGAACCTCAATGGTGTTAAACGCAATATCAATGCTGTTCTCGCGGCATAGCCTTTCAATGGTACGGTTCACCGCATCCAGCGTGGCGTTACGATCGCCCAGTTCTCGCACATAGAACTGCAGTTCGTGATCCAGCGAGCTTTGGCCAAAAGTCAGGAAGAACACCAGCGGCTGCGGTTCATGCATCACTTTTGGATGATCGCTTGCCGCCTGGAGCAGAATTTTCTTCACTTTTTCGAGATCCGATCCGTAAGCTACGCCGAGTTTTACCACCACACGCGTGATCGTATCGCTAAGAGACCAGTTGATCAGCCTCTCAGTGACAAACGCCTTGTTCGGTACGATGACCTCTTTGCGATCGAAGTCCGTGATTGTGGTAGCACGAATGCGGATTTTACTGACTGACCCTGAATAGGTGCCAATAGTGATAGTGTCACCAATGCGGATTGGGCGCTCAAACAGGATTATCAGACCGGCAATAAAGTTGCCGAACACTTCCTGTAAACCAAAACCGAGACCGACCGACAGCCCGGCCGCCATCCACTGCAGTTTGTCCCAGGAAATGCCGAGTGACCCAAACACCACAATCGCGCCTGCGGCAATAATCACGTAATTGAGAATGGTGGTAATCGCATATGACGAGCCCTGGCGCATTTTGAGTCGCGAGAGCACCAGCACTTCGAGCAACCCCGGCAGGTTGCGAATCAGCGCCCAGGCCAGCATAAAGGCCACCACGGCAAAAAGCAGGCTACCCATGGTCACGCTTTTTGTCACCGTCGCCCCCGCCTCGCTGGCGCTGTAGCTCCAGAGCGAAATACTGTCGAGGTAGGAGAAGACGGTAATTAAATCAGACCAGATTGCCCAGAACACCACGGCAAACAGTGCAAACATAGCAAGCGTGGTAATACGCAGCGTCTGCTGGTTAACCTGGTCAAGCCCCAACGGCGGCTCTTCAACCGGCTCACTGCTGCCTTCTGCACCCTCTTTGGCCATAGCCTCACGCCGCGCCAGCGCACGTCGCCAGGCAATACGTCGCGCCGCCACGCTCAGGCCGCGTAAAATCGTCTGGTAAAGCAGGTTCCAGACAATGACCAGATATACCGTATCAATCCAGCGGTGCGCCAGGCGCAGCGTGGTGTAGAAGTAGCCCAGTGCGGTCAACACCAGCAGGCTAATCGGCACCAGCGACAGCACGGTAATCGTCACCAACCGCACGGTATGCGACTCCTTGTCGCGCCATGCATCGCGGCACATTGGCCACATTAACCCGGCAATCACCAGGAGGTTGAGAAACACCATGAACTGCCCAAGCACGTCGTTCATCAGGTGCAGCGGCGAGTGCGCGCCTACCACGCTCCAGCACAGCATGGGCAACAGCGCAAGACTGATGCGCACAATCTGGCGGCGATAGTGGCGCGCCTTCTCGGGCGCAATAGCAAAGTGGCGCTCGGCCACGCCGCCCTGCTCCAGCACGCGCCAGCTCACCCCAAAGACCAGCCAGAACATTGCCAGTTCTTTGCCAAAGCTCCACATCAGTTCGCTGACATTGAGCTTCATAAACAGCAAAATCAGGCCTGCCGCCAGCAGTATCAGGCACACTGGCAGTGCGCGTACCACATTAATCAACAGCGCTTTTGGCGTGTGTCCCTGGCTGTCGTTATGTAAATGGCCGATATCATTGGCCAGTGCCTCAAGGCGCTGATTGAGCCAGCGAAAGCGCCAGCGTAGCAGACCGGCCAGCAGTAACAGCGGTAATGCGACCAGCAGCACCGGCCCCAGCGACTGGCGCGCATGATCCCAGTTGCCCTCAATTTTCATTGAGGCAAGCTGGCTTTGCAGCGCCTGCGGGAAGGCTTTAATCCACTCCCAGTCCATCGGCTTGTTGGACGTGACCCAGAAAATCTGCTGAGTCAGCGTCTGCTGTAACCGCTGGCTGGAACTCATCAACTGCTGCTGATTCATCTGCAAATTGATAGCCAACATCAGCTGGCTGCCCAGCTGCTTGTTAAGTTGATCGAGCAACTCGCGGCGCATATCCACCACTTCCAGCAGCGCATCTTTCACGTCACTGTTGCTGGCAATTTCCTGCTGCTGCTCTTTCGACTGGCTTTGAATCAGCTGACTGACAAAGTCATCGCCTTTAAACAACGCATCGCGCTGCTGGTTAAGGTCAAACTGCTCCAGACGCAGGTCAGCGATGCGCCCCGTCATGTCCTGCATATCGTCCGCAGAGGGCAGATTTTGCTGCTGCTGATAGAGAATACGCGACAGCAGCAGGCTCCCTTTGAGCATGGCAATTTGTTCTTTCAGGCTGCGCTCGGACTGTAGCGTGCGATCAAGCCAGGTTTTGACCTGGATATTGCGCTGTACCAGTTCGTTGCCGCGCTGGGTAGCTTCAATCAGCCGCTCACTCAGCTGATGGTTGACCTCAAGCTCCTGCCTGACCAGCGGGTTATCCTGGATAGCCGCGCCCTCTTCCGGCGTTATGGCCTCCTGTGCGGTCTTTTCCGTGAGCGTCAGGCGCTTGGTGCTAAGTGCTGCCTGCATTAGCTGTAGCTGATGCTCAAGGCGGCTGATGTGTGCTGTGGTGTAGTCGCGCTGTTTTTGCAACGAATCCTGAAGCAACGTGTTGCCTTCCAGGCTGTCGCGCTGCTGCTCAAGCTGTGCATTAAGCAGCGCCTGTTGAGCCAGTAACAGCGCTTCCTGGCTTGAACGCAGCGTCGCGCCCGTTGTAGCACCACTCAGGCGCGTGCGCACCTGCTGTAGCTGTTCAGTTGCCGCGTACATGGCGCTTTGCACTCGCTCTGGCTGCGTCTGGAGCGACACCAGTTGGCTGTTGAGCGTGGAAAGGTCACTTTGCGCAGACTGGAGCTCATCAAACGCCTGCGAGACCTGCTGCTCAAGCTGGCGCAGCGACAGGGCGGCAACGCTTTTTGAATACGCCGCGTCGTCCTGTGGCTGCTCGCCCCAGGCTTCAAGCTCCTGCATCGCCTGACGCATTTTTTCCGGCGCGTCTTTAAGCTGCTTGCGCTGCTCCAGAGCCTCATTTTTGACCCGGTCGATTTTATCGAGCACTTCCAGCGTCTGGCTGAGATCTTGCTGTACCAGCTTGTCCTGCGTGGACAGGTTTTTCTGCTTATTCAGCGTATCAAGCTGGCTTTGTATTTCCGCGCGCGCAGGCAGATCGCCGCTGGCCCGCGCCTGAACCTGGGGGGCAAAGAGCAGCCAACCACAAAGAAAAATCAGCGTTATCACAACAGCGAAAGCGGATTTCCGCAGTCTTATAGCGTGCTGTAGAGTCATGGCATCTGTGGCGGCCAGGCCGCAAGAAGAGGTAAGGAAAGTCTGAGTGGCGCAGAATAGCACGCCTTTTGTACAGGTAACAGTCGCCTGGTGGCACGGAGTTTTCTTAAATTACAGGCCGCTCGCCGCGGTCTGGCGCAAAGTCGGGCAGTGCTGGTACATCTCAAGAAGAATGGCGACGTAATCGCGAGCTTCGCGTTTGAGGTCAAATGAATCTGGTGCAAACAGCCAGCTTTCCATTATGCCAGTCATATAACAGCGCATTAATATTGCCGCGCGGCGGGTCATAAGGTTTTGCGGCAGCATACCGGCAGCACGGCACAGGTTAAGTATGTTTTCAATGCGCTCGTAACCTTCCATATAAAGGCTACGCTGCGCCTGCTGAACGGCGGCCATTTCCCCCACAAATTCGCATTTATGGAATATGATTTCCATCATAAGACGGCGTCTTTCTTCTGTTACCGTCGTCTCAAGAATGTAAACTAATAATTCTCTCAATGCAGAAAGTGGATCGTCAGGAAATTTTGCCCGATACTCAATTTCTAAATCACCGATATCGGACTCTGAAAGCTCCCAGATTTCATTAAATAAATCCGACTTATTACGAAAATGCCAGTAGATTGCACCGCGCGTGACACCTGCCGCGTGCGCAATGTCGGCAAGTGACGTCGATGAAACGCCTTTTTCTGAGAAAAGACGCAGCGCTATATCCAGTATGTGCTGACGAGTTTCAAGCGCCTGTTGTTTGGTTTTTCGTGCCATCAGTGGAAGGATTTACAGGAGTTCAGATTTACATACATTTATGAATGTATGTACCATAGCACGACGATAATATAAACGCAGCAATGGGTTTGCGGACATTTGACCCTTGATCAAATTTTGAAATCGGATACTCGAGGTTTACCTATGAACAAAAACAGAGGATTTTCGCCTCTGGCGGTCGTTCTGATGCTCTCAGGCAGTATTGCGCTTACAGGATGTAATGACGAACAGCAACAACAGCAAGGTGCTCAGGCTCAGGCCGTTGGCGTTGTTACGCTAAAAAACGAACCTCTTCAGATAACAACCGAGCTGCCCGGACGCACCAGTGCCGTTCGAGTTGCGGAAGTTCGCCCTCAGGTTAGCGGCATAATTCTGAAGCGTAACTTTGTAGAAGGCAGCAACGTGCAGGCGGGTGAATCACTTTATCAGATTGACCCGGCGACATATCAGGCCACTTACGAAAGCGCCAAAGGCGATCTGGCACGGGCGCAAGCCAGCGCCAGTGTGGCGCGCATCACACTGAATCGTTATAAGAAACTGCTTGGCACTAACTATATCAGCCAACAGGATTACGATACCGCGCAGTCCACATCACTGCAGGCCGACGCCTCTGTCGTTGCAGCTAAAGCGGCGGTAGAAACGGCACGCATTAACCTTGCATACACTAAAGTCACCTCGCCAATCAGCGGTCGCATTGGCAAATCTGCCTTCACCGAAGGGGCACTGGTGCAGAATGGTCAGACTACCGCGCTGGCCACTGTGCAGCAGCTTGACCATATCTATGTAGACGTCACGCAGTCGAGCAACGACTTCCTGCGACTGCAACAGGAGATGGCTAACGGCACGCTGAAACAGGAAAACGGCAAGGCGAAAGTCACGCTCACCACCGCCGACGGCATCACCTACCCGCAGACCGGCACGTTGCAATTTTCTGACGTGACCGTTGACCAGACCACAGGCTCTATCACACTGCGCGCGCTTTTCCCGAACCCTAACGGCACGCTGCTGCCAGGCATGTTCGTACGCGCCAGCCTTGATGAAGGCACTAACCCGAACGCACTGCTGGTTCCACAGCAGGGTATCACTCGCACACCGCGCGGCGATGCCACGGCAATGGTTGTGGGTAAAGATGAGAAGGTTGAAGTGCGCCAGGTAACCACCTCGCAGGCTATTGGCGATAAGTGGCTGGTCACCGAAGGACTGCAAAGCGGCGACCGCGTGATTGTTTCCGGCCTACAAAAAGTCCGTCCGGGTGCTCAGGTGAAAGCCGAAGAGCAGAAAGCAGACGACAAAGCGCAGAGTGGCGCCGCTGCCCCGTCCGACAAGACACAGTCTTAACTTAAACAGGAGCCGTTAAGACATGGCTAAGTTTTTTATCGATCGCCCCATTTTTGCCTGGGTAATTGCGATCATCATCATGCTTGCAGGGGGACTGGCTATCCTGAAGCTGCCCGTGGCGCAATATCCCACCATTGCGCCGCCAGCGGTTCAGATATCTGCCGTTTACCCTGGTGCTGATGCGAAAACGGTGCAGGACACCGTGACACAGGTTATCGAACAGAACATGAACGGTATCGATAACCTGATGTACATGTCCTCTGCCAGTGACTCGTCCGGTACGGTACAGATTACGCTGACGTTCGACTCAGGGACTGATGCCGATATCGCCCAGGTGCAGGTGCAGAACAAACTGCAGCTGGCGATGCCGCTGCTGCCGCAGGAAGTGCAGCAGCAGGGTATCAGCGTGAAAAAGTCCTCCAGCAGCTTCTTGATGGTACTGGGCTTTATCAACACTGACGGCACCATGAACCAGGACGACATCGCGGACTTTGTTGGTTCGACGGTTAAAGATCCTATCAGCCGTGCCTCCGGCGTGGGTGACGTTCAGCTGTTTGGTTCTCAGTACGCCATGCGTATCTGGCTGGACCCTAACAAGCTCAACAACTACTCGCTAACGCCAGGTGATGTATCAACAGCGATTAAAGCGCAGAACGCCCAGGTAGCCGCCGGCCAGCTGGGTGGCACACCGCCGATCCCCGGTCAGCAGCTTAATGCGTCAATTGTTGCCCAGACCCGTCTGACGTCCACGGAAGAGTTCGGCAAAATCATGCTGAAGGTCAACCAGGACGGCTCTCAGGTTCGCCTCAAAGACGTTGCCAAAATTGAGCTTGGCGGTGAAAACTACGACGTTATCGCCCGCTTTAACGGCCACCCGGCCTCCGGTCTGGGTATCAAACTTGCCACCAACGCCAACGCGCTGGATACCGCAAAAGCGGTGCGAGCCGAGGTAGAGAAACTCAAACCCTACTTCCCGGCTGGTCTGGAAGTGGTTTACCCGTACGATACGACCCCGTTCGTTAAGATATCTATCTTCGAAGTGGTGAAAACCCTCGTGGAAGCTATCGTGCTGGTCTTTATCGTGATGTACCTGTTCCTGCAGAACTTCCGCGCCACGCTGATTCCCACTATCGCGGTGCCGGTGGTCCTGCTCGGTACGTTCGCTATCCTTTCGGCATTCGGTTACTCGATAAACACACTCACCATGTTCGCGATGGTGCTGGCGATAGGCTTGCTGGTTGATGACGCGATAGTGGTGGTTGAGAACGTCGAGCGCGTTATGGTGGAAGAAGGCCTGCCGCCTAAAGAAGCAACGCGCAAATCAATGGGCCAGATTCAGGGCGCGCTGGTTGGTATCGCACTGGTGCTCTCGGCGGTATTTATCCCGATGGCCTTCTTCGGCGGTTCTACCGGGGCGATTTATCGCCAGTTCTCCATCACCATTGTTTCGGCAATGGCGCTGTCGGTGCTGGTGGCGATGATCCTGACACCTGCGCTGTGTGCCACCATGCTCAAGCCCATCGCTAAAGGCGACCACGGTGAAGGCAAGAAAGGCTTCTTCGGTTGGTTTAACCGCATGTTCGAAAAGAGCACGCACCATTACACCGACAGCGTAGGCAACATTCTGCGCAGCACTGGCCGCTATCTGCTGCTGTATCTGCTGATTGTTGTGGGCATGGCACTGCTGTTTATCCGCCTGCCAAGTTCGTTCCTGCCAAGCGAAGACCAGGGTGTGTTCCTGGCACAGGTTCAGCTGCCTACTGGCGCAACCCAGGAGCGCACGCAGAAAGTGCTGGATGAGGTGACGAACTACTTCCTGACCAAAGAGAAAGATAACGTGAACTCCGTGTTTACCGTTAACGGCTTTGGCTTTGCAGGTCGTGGTCAGAACACCGGCCTGGCGTTCGTGAGCCTGAAGGACTGGGCTGACCGTCCTGGTGAGGAAAACAAGGTTGAGGCCATTACCGGGCGTGCAATGGGGACCTTCTCGAAGATCAAAGATGCCATGGTCTTTGCCTTTAACCTGCCGGCTATCGTCGAGCTGGGTAACGCAACAGGCTTTGACTTTGAGCTTATCGATCAGGCTAACCTCGGTCACGACCAGCTGATGCAGGCGCGTAACCAGCTGCTGGGCATGGCAATGCAGCACCCTGACGTGCTGATGCAGGTTCGCCCGAACGGCCTTGAAGATACGCCGCAGTATAAGGTGGAAATCGATCAGGAGAAGGCGCTGTCGCTGGGTATTACTACCACCGATATCAACGCCACGCTGGGTGCAGCCTGGGGCGGAAGCTACGTGAATGACTTTATCGACCGCGGTCGCGTGAAGAAAGTCTACATCATGGGCGAAGCCGAATACCGCATGCTGCCTGGTGACATTGGTAAATGGTTCGTACGTGGCTCCAACGGTCAGATGGTGCCGTTCAGCGCCTTTGCAACCGGCCACTGGCAGTATGGTTCACCGCGTCTTGAGCGCTACAACGGCCTGCCTGCGATGGAAATCATGGGTGAAGCGGTTGCAGGTAAGAGTACCGGTGAAGCAATGGCGCTGATGGAACAACTGGCCAGCAAACTGCCTGCGGGTATTGGCTATGACTGGACCGGTCTGTCCTATCAGGAGCGATTGTCTGGCAACCAGGCGCCATCGCTGTACGCCATCTCGCTGATTGTGGTGTTCCTGTGTCTGGCAGCGCTCTATGAGAGCTGGTCAGTACCGTTCTCGGTCATGCTGGTGGTGCCACTGGGCGTCGTCGGTGCGCTTGTTGCGGCGACCATGCGCGGGTTAACCAACGACGTTTACTTCCAGGTGGGCCTGCTCACAACCATTGGGCTATCGGCAAAGAACGCGATATTGATCGTCGAATTTGCCAAAGACCTGATGGATAAAGAGGGCAAAGGCCTGACAGAAGCCACGCTTGAAGCCGTGCGTATGCGTCTGCGCCCCATTCTGATGACCTCGCTGGCGTTCATCCTCGGCGTACTGCCGTTGGTCCTGAGCTCTGGTGCAGGCTCCGGTGCACAAAACGCAGTGGGTACTGGCGTAATGGGCGGGATGGTTACTGCGACCGTATTGGCTATCTTCTTTGTTCCGGTGTTCTTTGTGGTGATTCGCCGCCGCTTTGGACGCAATAAAAACGAAGAAAATAGCGTACCACTGGAGCATAAACCGTAACTTTCAGCGCTCGCTAACAGCATAAAAGGCCGCATTTGCGGCCTTTTTTCTTTATTATTCAAAATGAATTTGCAATAGGAAATAACCTTATTTTTCTGTGCTATATCAAAAAGATCTTTTTTCGTACCGCGATTTAAGAATTAATTTTTCTTACCGCAGACGCCTCCTTAGGGATTGTCTCAAAAAAGCCAGAACGCCAGACATGCGCTTATTTCTCAGGCAATTATCCCTTGAAAATTGCAACCTGCTGATTGTATGACAAAAAAAATCAGAACATTACTCAACTTGTTGACAATCGCTATTAACCACAAGGCAACCCCTTTTATTTTGGGGAATAATTGTAATTTTTCGTAATAGAGCAGGGAAAAAAAAGTTGTGTGTCTTATAATTTAAACCATCAAGCTAATGCACAACAAATATACACATTATGCGGTGTGTTCATCCCACCTGAGTCGTTATCTTTTTTTTACGATAAAAAGGCGATAGCATATGGACGAATACTCACCAAAACGGCATGATATAGCTCAGCTCAGGTATCTCTGTGAAAGCCTCTATCACGATTGTCTTGATAGCCTCGGCGAGCGCAAGCAAGGTTGGGTTAATGACCCTACATCGACCACCAACCTACAACTTAATGATTTGATCGAACACATTGCGGCGTTCGCGCTTAATTATAAGATTAAGCATGACGCTGATAGTAAATTGATTGAGCAAATAGACGAATACCTGGACGAAACTTTTATGTTACTCAGTAACTATGGCATTAATGCAAAAGAGTTGCAGAAGTGGCGCAAGTCCGGCAATCAACTGTTTCGTAGTTTTGTTACTGCCAGTAAAGACAATCCAGTAAGTCTTTCATTTTAGAAATCTATTACAAGCCTTTGAGGTGCTTTATGACAACGAAAACATTAACCAAAATTGATTATCTGATGCGTCTGAGGCGCTGCCAGACAATCGATACCCTTGAAAGAGTTATTGAAAAAAACAAATATGAATTACCCGACAGTGAACTGGCGGTATTTTACTCGGCAGCCGACCACCGTCTGGCTGAACTGACAATGAATAAGCTCTACGATAAAATACCGTCTTCCGTGTGGAAATTTGTTCGCTAAGGTTTGCTTCAGGCTGGAACGTTACACCATCATTGAATTTATCCCTGCACTCGTAATGCAAGCATGTTACTCCATACTTCATGAAAGAGTTGCCCTGCACAACCAGAGCGCCGGAATGCGTTCTTAAAACTCATCAGGGAATGCAATGAGCATAGAAAAACAAAAAATGATCGCTGGCGAACATTACCTCGCTGACGATGCAACGTTGCGTCAGGACAGGCTCGACGCTCGCGCACTGACCTGGCGGTACAACAATAGCGCTCCTGAAGAAATCGAATTACGCCAGGAACTGCTCCAGCAGCTGTTAGGCAGCGTCAGCAAAGCCTGGATTGAGCCGCCTTTTCGCTGTGACTATGGCTACAACATCCACGTCGGCGAGAATTTCTACACCAACTTTGACTGCGTCATTCTTGATGTCTGTCCGGTTTATATTGGCGATAACTGCATGCTGGCGCCGGGGGTACATATTTACACCGCGACTCACCCGGTTGATGCAACCCTGCGTACCAGCGGTATTGAATACGGTATCCCGGTCAGAATTGGCAATAATGTCTGGATTGGCGGGCGTGCCATTATCAATCCCGGCGTCACCATTGGTGACAATGCCGTTGTTGCCTCCGGTTCAGTGGTTGTCAAAGACGTCCCCGCAAACTGCGTCGTGGCAGGTAACCCCGCGCGGGTCATCAAACAACTGTAAGCCTGTTATCGTTTTTCAGACCACAACTGTCACTGTTCACACCCGCCCACATTTTTTACACTATCGCTACAACCTTCTGAACACAGAGGAACGAAGGATTACTATGAGCGAAATTCAACGCCTGCTGACTGCCTGCATCGACAACATTAACGCTGAAGAAAACCGCGATAATCGCCCACGCTTTAGCATCAGCTTTATCCGCAACCATCCCGGCCTGTTTATCACTATGTATATCGGCTGGTTCGCAACGCTTGCCGTGATGCTGCTTTCTCCTATGCTGAGAGACTCCATCTGGTTGCTGTTCCTTATTTTCATTTTGCTCAACGGCTTTTTCTTTTTTGATGTCAACCCACGCTATCGCTACAGCGATATCGACGTGCTGGATTTGCGCGTTTGCTATAACGGTGAGTGGTACAACACCCGCATCGTTCCCGACGCGTTAATTGATGACATTATGGCTTCAGAGCGCGTGCCTGAGCGCCAGAAAGCACAGCTGCGTAAAATGCTGACGACAAAAGGCGAGCTTTCGTTTTACGATGTTTATTCGCTGGATGGGCAGCATATGCAGCCTGCCAGGTCCCCGACCCCTGCGGCGATGCCCAACATCTGATTTCTCCCCGGGCACGCGCGCCGCTTTCTCAACAGGAGCGTGAATGCCCGTTAATGAATTCAATCAGCCTGTCGGCGAGCCCGTTTTTGACTGGCAGCCGCGTAGCCGCCCACAGCGCGTGACACTTTCCGGTCCGCGCTGCCGTCTGGAGCCGCTGACTGCGCAACACGCCGCAGCCCTCTGGCAGGCATTTCAGACGGCTCCCGATACCCGGCACTGGACGTGGCTACCGCACCCACCTCCCTCTGACGAACGCGCCTTTCACCAACTGATTGCCGATGCCGCAACACTGGACGACCCGTTGCATTTCGCCGTTATTGATGCAGCAAGCCAGCAGCCCGTTGGCCGCCTTGCGCTAATGCGCATCGACAGCGCGAACGGCTGCGTTGAAGTCGGTCACGTTCATTTCTCGGCGCTGATGAGCCGCACACCGCTTGCGACAGAAGCCCACTGGCTGCTTATGCGCTACGTCTTCGACACGCTGGGCTACCGGCGCTATGAGTGGAAATGCGACAGCCTCAATGCCCCTTCGCGAAAGGCCGCTTTGCGTCTGGGTTTTCAGTTTGAGGGGATCTTTCGCCAGGCCGTGGTGTACAAAGGGCGTAATCGCGATACCGCGTGGTTTTCGATTATCGACAGCGAATGGCCAATGATCGGTCTGGCGCTGACTCGCTGGCTTGCCCCTGAAAATTTCTCTACTGATGGCCAGCAGCGTCAGCGGCTGGAGGACTGCCGTACGCACGGCTAAAACACACATCTTCTTCTACGCTGTTTACAGGTACGACGCCAACACCAGGAGAAGATGATGAAAACGGCATATCCGGTTAGCGATGTTCGCCGCTATCTCGAACCCGGCCCGGTCGTCCTGATAAGCTCGCGCTGGCGCGACAAAAACAATCTTATGACGCTGGGCTGGCACACGATTCTGGCGTTTTCCCCCTCACTTGTCGGCTGTATGATTTCTGCCGCCAATCATAGCTTTGATATGATCACACAAAGCGGCGAGTGCGTGATTAATCTTCCGGAGCAAAAAATGGCGCAAACCGTCTCACGCATTGGCAACTGTAGCGGGAGTGAGATTGATAAATTTCACCAGTTTGGCCTGACGCCAGAAGCCTCAGAACAGGTAGCCGCGCCTTCCATTGCAGAGTGCTACGCCAGCTTCGAGTGCCGCCTTTATGACGATGCGCTGGTGGGCCGCTACAATTTTTTTATCTTTGAAGTAGTCAATGCCAGAGTATGCAAAGAGCCTGAGCTACCCCAAACGCTACACTACCTGGGGGGAGGGCAATATCGCGGTGACGGGAAGGTGTACGATCTCAGCCGCTGGTTTACAAAAGTGTCGTAAAATAAAGAAGACGGGCCTGACTGGCCCGTTACAGGCGTCGCGCATCCCTGCTGCGCAATAGTTGAGGCGTATTAAGAATTACTGCACGACGACAATGCCACGCGATTGTGGCACGACAATGACAGACAGAAAAAAACGCACGTCGGGAGCGGCGTTTCAACAGACAAAGGAATGAACTGTGAAGCACTCTTTTCTTCTCAGGCTGGCAACCGTCACGGTACTGGTAGCAATTTTGCTCACAGGCATTATCCTCATGCTTGAAGGCTACTTTGCCGGTCAGCCGCAGACCGTGGAAACCGGTGAACTGTTCATTATGGGCGCAACCATCATTACCGTGGCCTGGAGCGGCTGGGAAAGCCTGCGCGATTACTCAGATAAATGGGATGCCAACGAATCACTGTCTCGCTCGCGACGTGAAGAGGATGAATAACCCCACACTCGCGGTTTCGTTTACCTTCGGCCCCTCCCCCGGCAATGCCTGGTCCAAGGATTACCCTCTGCCCCCGCCAGGCTTTCCCTTCGAGTGCAATGAGCAGTGAAAGCGCGGTTGCTTCCACTGTGCATCGTCTTTAGCGAACGGTAAAAATATCCATCTTCACCACACAGTATTTCAGTGTGCCGCGTCCCTGGAACCACTATGGGCAACACCCCGCAACGCAAACCAGACAACCACTGCCAGCACCGCAAGCAGCGCGCACGCCAGCCCCAGCACCGTGCTGTGGGAATAACTGAAGGCCTCAGAGGCAGCCTGCATCACGTGCGTCGCCAGCGCATCATCAAGGGTCATGGCAAGCTGCGCTGCCTCACCGATTGACGATAATGCCTGAGCCCCCTCTTCAGGTGCGAGTCCCTGCGGCAGCACCATCGCGCTGCGGTAGCTGCGGGCCAGCAGCAAGCCTGCCAGCGCAATCCCCATGCCAGCACCCAGCTCATAGGCCATGGTTTCAATCGCCCCGGCGGCGGCGGCTTTACTCGGCGGTGCCGCAGACATAATTGCCGAGGTGCCGGACAGCAGCGCCGTTGCAGCACTTAGCCCAAGCAACACCATCCAGCCCCACGCCTGCCACTGCTGCCAGGCAAAATCGGTTTTCGCCAGCCCGTAAAAACTCAGCGCGCTGAGCGCCATACCGGCCGCAGCCACGCGCCGCAGCCCGAAGCGCGACACCAACAACCCGGCAAGCGGCCCGCACAGGCTGCTTGCCAGCATGACCGGCAACATAAAAATACCGGCCTGTAACGGCGTCTTACCGAGTACAAACTGTAACTCCTGCGCCATCAACAGCTCAAAACCCACCAGCGCTACCATCGACGTCATCGCCATTACAGCACCAGTAAGAATAATGCGGTGAGTGAAAAGCCCTACATCCAGCAGTGGCGATAGCGTGCGCCGCTGTAGCCTAACAAACGCCATCAGCAGCACGGCCCCCATGCTCAGTGCCAGCGCCGCAGGCTGCCAGGCGCCATCCGGTTTGATGGCGGTTTTCGCCGCCCATACCAGCGCCAATACCGCCACGACCAGCATCAGCGCATGGGCAAAGTTAAGGCGCTGCTGCCTGTTGCCTGGCTGCGCTGGCACGCAGCGCCAGGTCAGCAGCAACACCAGCGCGACCATCGGCAAATTAATCAGAAATACCGCACCCCAGGAGAAATGGGCCAGCACAATGCCGCCCACCAGCGGGCCAAACGCCGCTCCTCCGGCTCCCACCGCAGCCCAGATACCCAGTGCGATGTTGCGCGCCCGTACATCGCTAAATGTATTGCGCACCCCGGCCAGCGTCGCGGGCAATATCATTGCCGCCCCCACCGCCAGCAGCGCACGGGCAGCAATCAGCAAAACGGCATCCGGCGCATACGCCGCCGCCAGGGATGCCAGCCCAAACAGGCTGCAGCCCGCCATCATCAGGCGTTTAAACCCAATCCGGTCACCCAACGCCCCCATCGGCAGCACCATTCCCGCCATGACCAACGAATAGATATCAATAATCCACAGCAGTTCGCTACCGTTAGCGCCCAACGCCACGCTTAGCGTCGGTGCGGCAACGTGCAGCACCGTGGCATCAATCGCCACCGGCACATAAGCCAGAACAATCACCATTAAAATCAGCCACTGGCGAAACATAAACCTAACCTCATCGTCTCTTTTAAACTTGAACACGTGTTCATATTGGCGATCCTGACCCGGAATTGAACAATTGTCCAGCTTTAAGCTACACTGCCGAAGCCGGATAAACGGAGAGAGAAAAAATTGGCTTATATGAACAAAGCAGCGCGCCGGGAAACCATCCTTGCTGCCGCCACGAACGTGGCGCTGGCTGAAGGTCTGTCTGCGATGACGGTACGGCGGGTGGCAAGCGTGGCAGAAATCGCTACCGGGCAAATGCATCACCACTTTGCCAACGCCAGCGCGCTTAAGGCTGAGGTGTTTTTGCGCCTGGTGCGCCAGTCGCTGGATGCCGCTCCCCTGCCCGACACGGCCAGCTGGCGCGAGCGCCTGTTCGATATGCTCGGCGCACAGGACGAAAGCCTGGAACCCTATATTCGCCTGTGGCGTGAGGCGCAACTGCTGGCTGAACACGATGATGACATCCGCCAGGCCTGGATAACCGGCATGGCAATGTGGCATGACAAAACGGTAAAGATCCTGAATGCGGGCGCGACGGCCAGAGCATTTACCCTTGCCGATACGCCACAGGCCATTGCCTGGCGACTGATTGCGCTGGTGTGCGGGCTGGATGGGTTGCTGACCCTCGACCTGCCTGGCATGACGACACAAAGCCTGGCGCAGCATCTCAACCGAGTGATTGATACGGAAACGGGCGTGAAATAAGGCGGGAGGCTATCACTGGCTCTTGATATTACGTGCTGGCATACACTCTTTTCAGACTATCTTGTTGCTTGTGCCAGCCCCAGTCAAAAACCGGGCAGTGGCTTTAAGACGCATTAGTGATTTAGAAAAACATCATCATGCTGGCCCACTGCCCGTCGCCGTTCATCTAACAGCGCAGTTAGGATGAAAATCAGAGGGGGATTCTCCCCCTCTGTCCCTCAACGGGAAAAAGTCATGAACAATCAGAGCGGAGCGCCTACCCAACTGATGTAATAGTTGATCCGATAAGTGGAATCAAAATTACAGTCAGCGACGGCCAGTTTCAGCCTGATAGTACTGCCTGATGTCGACCCCTGAGGTTTCTTACGCAAAACCAACTCAATTGGAATAAAGCTGGTTGTACGCGTTTCAGCAATATAGGGATATTCAGTGGCAACATCAGATTTCTTTTCAATAAAAAACTCTTTCTCCCAGTAATAGGTACCAAAATTTGCCCCACCATTCCAGTCACCATAGCGCAGTGTTTGAATCCGCAAACCAGCAGGATGCCCTTTATCGAGCGTATTATTGTTAACCGCTCCACAGGTGACATCCACCCGTGCGTAAATGGCGCTGTGTGCGGCCATTACATCATCAGTTAAATCCGACGGAATGGGTAATTCGAGATAACCTTCACCATAATTTCCGTTAGGTGCCAGTGTAATATCACCATAGCCACGCGTAAAAGAACTGTACATAAAAAAATCCTCAAAAAATAGTTAACACCATATTCAGGATTTATGCTGAATGGCACAATATTTATGAAAAGCAAAATCCCGGGCATGGCGCAAGTAAAACTCATTAATTAACAAGCCACATTAAATATATAAATTACAAAACCGTACCACTTCCTGGTTAATGTGGTAATTCCAGACATCAGTTTGAGTGCAGCGCGATATTAATAAAGTAGGTAAATATCGTATTATCCAAAGAATAGCCATCAGGATCAACAATGCAGACTGCCATAGCAATATCATATTCCTCATCACCAATCCCAGGTATAGAGAAGATAACAGAATACGTTTGCGGATCGCCTCTTTCCTGAATGAGCAAAACAAACTCGCCAATGGTTTCCGGAAAATCCGGGTCACCGTAATTAGGAATAAGATATTTTCCAGTATTATTCATATTACGCCACGGCGACGGCCAGCGATAGTCCCCTGAATCCATTATGGCGAAACCGGTTCGCAGGCGATATCGGGTAATATCACAAATAATATCAGAATTAAGTTCGAATCGAATACGGTTACCGTCTATACGCGTAATTGATGTAAAATATTCACTAAGCGCAACGACACCACCTTTAACTCATTGATATAATGACAACCTAACTCACTGAGACTGATAGATGAAAAGATGCCATTCATTCAAATAAACAACCCTCATTAACTCAACTAATGTAGAGAGTTTTATTTCATCATCTATTTAAACAATACAGCCTTAGCTTCACCGGAGCAGTCTCACCCTATACGTATAAATATTTAAAGCCAGAAAGCGCGCTTCCTCACCGATCAACCTGAACCATCACTTAAAATGAAAAAAACTCTTCTTCAACCGAGCCAGAAGGAGAAAGAAGAAATCTACTGCAAAGCTGGAACTCTCCGTGCTCAACCTCGTGATCAAACTCAATCATCAGGCAGTTCGGGTACTCTTCATAACGATTAAAATACTGGGATGCTTTGATATTTGGAATAGAGTTCAGACCTGCATACCTGGCCCACCGCGGATCAAAATACATCGAGTTATTGGTTAAAGGTAACATCCAGCTATCTTCAGTTGCCTTAAACCCACTGCACCACATGGCTATTTCAATGGTGTCATCCCGCATTAAAGCGTCTTCATTAAACTCAACGGCAATAGAATAATTATCAGGACGAACAATCCTGTTCACAATACTACCCATAATGATTTCCTCAATTAATTATTTAAATATTACTTTATGTTTGATATCGTTCCATTATCCAGACAAAAAACCACAGACACTGGAGATACCAGAAATACACACCAGGTAAAAAAATCCACTTGAAACACAAACGATTATCGCAGAATTAATAACACTAAAATTATAAAAAACACCATCAACTATATAGTCTATCCTTTTACCTCCTGTACTGATAATAAAGTCAATTCCGTTTTCTTATGTGAAATAGTATAGGATCCCTCGGGCGATTGATACGCCTGGACAGTATTTTTTGGTTTTAAATATTATTTAAAATCAATCAGTTATTAACACACCCGCGGTCCGCACTTTACCGTAGCGCGGCCCGCACCGGCTTTTATTATTACTGGAGAAGACTCTTTATTACGCGGTTTTCCTTCCCCCTTTGTCTCTGGTAACAACAAAGAAAAATCATTGTGTTCTCACACCGGAACACCCTGTCCCTCACGTTGTGGAGCCTGATACAGACAGAGCATGTGATTAAGGGCAAAACCAGCCTGAAAAGAGCTTCTTTCAGCAAAGCGTCTATATAACGAGACCCATGCCCTAGCCTGCAAAACCGGTACTAAGATGCCGCAATGCTGGATGATTTTCGCTGATATGCCTCGGAAAAAGGCAATAATTGCATGAGAGGAGTATGCCTGAATGGTGAAGCGAAGCGGTTTAAAAGCCACGGTTCAGATGATAGTGACGTAAGCGGGAGCCTGCCCCGGAAAAGACGCACTCCACCAGCCGGCGAGATGTTATGGGGATTTTACTTTACTGCTGCAATGGCATTAAACCCGGTATCGTATTGACTACCCAGAGTGTAGAGAAGTGATAAGGCTTGTGCGTGTAACTGCCCGTTACTTTCCCTGAAATGGGTGGGGGCCCTGCCAGCTACATCCCGGCACACACGTCGCCTGCTGCGGCTGCTTCCTTCCGGACCTGACCGAGTTCACAAGTTAGTGTTGCGGGAGAACCAACAGGGCCCCCATTGAGAGCCTGCAAAGCGAACTGCCTTACAAGCGCAGGCGGCATTATCCCCGCTGACTCTGGCAATTGCAAGACGACGACGGTTGCCTGCCGGTTTCTTGTGCAACCCCCTCTTCCCAGCGCCGCCGTGCCTGACTATCCTGAAGCCAGATAACAACGAGAGTGTACCAATGGAGCAAGAAGATTCTTTTGCCATGCGCGTCTGGCAAATTGTGGCCGCTATACCTGAAGGCTGTGTCACGACTTATGGTGAAGTCGCTCAACTGGCTGGCTCACCGCGTGCTGCGCGCCAGGTTGGTGGCGTGCTGCGTCGTCTACCGCAAGGGAGCACCCTGCCCTGGCACCGCGTCGTTAACCGCCACGGCAGTATTTCACTGACCGGGCCAGATCTTCAGCGCCAGCGCCAGGCGCTGCTGTCGGAAGGGGTACAGGTATCAGGTAAAGGGCTTATTGATATGGCGCGCTACCGCTGGCGCTACTAAAAAGCGCCTCCGAAGAGGCGCTTTTGTATGCGTCTGTGACTGGTACGGTTTTATTAGTACGTGGTCGGTGCAGGGATCCCGGCCGACGGCGTCACCTGCGTAGGTGAGGTTGACGGCACACCGCTGTTTGCACCGCTACTCTGCACCGGCACGGCGGTTTGCTCAACCGGTACCAGCACAAGGTCGGCTTTGGTGCCACCCTCGTTAATCACCTGCTGAACGGTATCGGTGATAAAGATAAGTTTGTTATCAACCGTAATTGCCGCACTCAGCAGAATGTGCGCATTCGGTTTGATGTCCGAGGGGTTAAACGGCAGCACAAAGCTGTAAGGTGCCTGTTTACCATTAGTACGTACCGCTTTTTGCGACAGCACCACAGACGGCGCATCGGCACGCGAGGCATCAGACAGCGTCACCGTCAGCACTGCATTAGACGGCACCGCCATACGCTGGCGAATCAATACAGAACCCGAGACGTTAGGCTGGCGCAGCGTGTCGGGAGAAATTGCCCCCGATACAGCCGCATTCGGGCTTGGCGCAGGCGTAGGAATATCTGCGCTATTATCTGCACAGCCCGCCAGAGCTACAGCAACGGTTAAACCACTTAACATGTGCACGAGTTTCATTGACTTCTCCTTTGATATCAATGCACCGAAAATACGGCCGCATCGGCTGTTTATCCGGTAAGTGTGGCACATAATCCAGATTTTTGCCTGCCTGCAAGCCATTAATCAGACAGTTGCACCCAACCGTGCGGCGGTGAAAGTGCGTATAATAGTCGAATCTGTGGTAAAGCATTTAAAGGTGAAATAATGAGTCAGGCACTTTCGAACCTGCTGGCCTTGCTCCATCTGGAGAAAGTTGAAGAAGGGCTGTTCCGCGGCCAGAGCGAAGATTTAGGCCTGCGTCGGGTGTTCGGCGGCCAGGTGGTTGGGCAGGCCTTGTCTGCTGCTAAAGAGACGGTGCCGGAAGCGCGCCTGGTGCATTCTTTTCACAGCTACTTCCTGCGCCCCGGCGACATCACTATGCCGATTGTCTACGACGTGGAAGTGCTGCGTGATGGTAACAGCTTCAGCGCACGCCGGGTGGCTGCTATTCAGAAAGGCAAACCTATCTTTTACATGACGGCCTCTTTCCAGGCACCGGAGTCCGGCTTTGAGCATCAAAAACCGATGCCAGACGCGCCTGCCCCGGAAACGCTGGTGTCAGAAACGGACATCGCCCGCTCGGTAGAGCACCTGTTACCGCCGTTCGCTAAAGAGAAGTTTCTGTGTGAAAAAGCGCTGGAAATCCGCCCTGCGGTGTTCCATAACCCGCTTAAAGGTCACGTTGACGCACCGCGACGCCAGGTGTGGCTGCGTGCTAATGGCAAGGTTCCTGACGATATTCGCGTGCACCAGTATCTGCTGGGCTATGCGTCTGATTTCAACTTCCTGCCGGTCTCGCTCCAGCCCCACGGCGTAGGTTTTCTGGAAAAAGATATGCAGGTTGCCACCATCGACCATTCCATGTGGTTCCATCGCCCGTTTGATATCAACGACTGGCTGCTTTACGACGTAGAAAGCACCTCTGCCTCCAGCTCGCGCGGCTTTGTGCGCGGCGAGTTCTATAACCGTAAAGGCGAACTGGTGGCATCAGCGGTGCAGGAGGGCGTTATTCGCCAGCACCGTGGCGAGTAAGCGTGCCTGAGACATAAAAAAACCGAACCCATGGGTTCGGTTTTTTATTAGTGCGTTGAGTTAGCTGTTGTACGCATTCTCGCCGTGGCTGTTCACATCCAGCCCTTCGCGCTCCTGCTCTTCTGGTACGCGCAGGCCCACTGTCATATCGGCAACCTTATAACCGATAAACGCCACCACGCCGGACCACACGATAGTTACCCCGATGCTTTCAAGCTGTACCAGCACCTGTTTGCCCATCGTTACGCCTTCGGCAAAGCCCACACCGCCGAGTGACGCGGCCGCAAACACGCCGGTCAGCACGCAACCCACAATGCCGCATACGCCGTGGATGCCAAACACATCGCACGGGTCATCCACACGCAGCCAGCGCTTGAGCGCGGTCACGCCCCACAGCCCGGCGAGGCCCGCGAGGATACCGATAATCAACGCCCCGCCAACGCCGACATAACCACACGCAGGGGTAATGCCAACCAGCCCGGCAATGGCTCCGGAGCAGGCGCCAAGCAGCGACGGCTTGCCGCGCACCGCCCACTCACCGAACACCCAACTGAGAATGGCTCCGGCGGTTGCCACCACGGTATTCACAAACGCCAGCCCGGCAATTTCGCTCGCCGCACCGGCAGAGCCAGCGTTAAAGCCAAACCAGCCCACGTAAAGAATGGCCGTACCGGTAAACACCATCGGCAGGTTATGTGGTTTGAACGCCTCTTTGCCGTAGCCCACGCGTTTACCAATCAGGTAAGCCCCCACCAGGCCCGCCACTGCGGCGTTGATGTGCACCACCGTCCCACCGGCAAAGTCCAGCGCACCGTGGCTTGCGAGCAAGCCGCCGCCCCAAACCATATGGGCAATCGGCACGTAAGAGAGCGTCAGCCACACCACCACAAAAATCAGCACCGCCGAGAAGCGAATACGCTCTGCCAGCGCACCGACAATCAGGCCCACCGTGATACAGGCAAACGAGCCCTGGAAGGCGACATGGATGTACTGGTAAATGCTGCCCATCACATCCGTTATCTGGATGCCTTTGAGCAGCGCCCAGTCAACGTTGCCAAAAAAGTTGTTACCGGCACCAAACGTCAGCGAGTAGCCATAAACCACCCACAGCACGCATACCAGCGCAAACGTCACGGTTATCTGTGTCAGCATCGAGAGCACGTTTTTAGCGCGCAGCAGGCCGCCGTAAAACAGCGCCAGCCCCGGCACGGTCATAAACAGCACCAGCGCCGTGCTTATCATCATAAACCCGTTATCAGCCTTGTCAGCGACGGCCGGTGCCGCGCTGGCAAGTCCCGGCAGCAGCGCGAGTGCGGCGCAAAGCGTGGTTGTTTTTTTCATCTTATTTATCCCCGTCACAAAGGCTTGTTACAGTGCCGCTTCGTCGGACTCGCCGGTACGAATGCGAATCACGCGTTGCAGTTCGGCGACAAAAATTTTGCCATCGCCAATTTTGCCGGTATACGCGGCCTTACTGATGACATCAACGACATCATCAAGCTGGTCGTCGGCCACCGCGATATCAATTTTGACTTTCGGCAGGAAGTTAACGCTGTACTCCGCGCCGCGATACAGCTCCGCATGACCTTTCTGGCGACCGAAGCCTTTCACCTCCGTTACCGTCAGCCCCTGAATGCCGATGGAAGAAAGCGCCTCGCGCACGTCTTCAAGTTTGAATGGTTTGATTACTACGGTAACCAGCTTCATAAATCCCCCGTCGGAATTGACTAAAAGCAACAAGACGATTCGTATAAAGCAAGGGGCGTGCCAGAAATGACAAACACCGCTGCGCGGGAGATTTCACGCAGCGTGTTCACAGGAAGGAATGACTGGAGAATGACAGATTAAAAAAGACGCACCATTATGGTGCACTCCGGACCATTCCTCTGCACCAGCAGAGGATAAAAACCACACATCGCGCGTTTTTAGTGCATCAGTTCGCCAGCGCGTCTTCTCGCCCGGACGCGGCAAGTTCTTCACCAACCAGCTGCAACTGATACATTTGCCAGTAGCGCCCGCGCGCGGCCAGCAGCTGCTCGTGGTTGCCCTGTTCAACCGCATGACCGCGATGCAGCACCAGAATGGTATCGGCATCAACAATGGTCGACAGACGGTGGGCAATCACTACCAGCGTGGTACGCTCGCGTACTGCCGCCAGTGCCGCCTGAATAGCCTGCTCAGTGCCGGAATCAATATTCGCCGTGGCCTCATCGAGGATAAGGATCTGCGGGGCATCCACCAGCACGCGCGCCAGCGCCAGTAGCTGTTTTTGCCCAACCGAAAGATTGTTGCCCTGCTCGCCAAGCCGGGTATGAATACCTTCACTCATGCTGCGCGCCAGTGCGGCGAGTTGCACCGTTTCCAGCGCCTGCCATACCTGTGCTTCGCTGATGTCGCGCCCAAGGCTAACGTTGGCAAAAAAGGTATCTGCCAGCACCACCGGGTCCTGCTGCACCATCGCGATGCCCTGGCGTAGCGCACCGTGGCTCAGGCTTTGCAGCGCGCGCCCGTCAAGGCGAATCTCCCCTTTGCTCAGCGGATAGTAGCCCATCAACAGGTTTGCCAGCGTGCTCTTGCCGCTGCCGGTGTGGCCGACCAGCGCCACAAAGCCGCGCGAGGGCACGTGCAGATTAATATCCTGAAGCACCAGCCGATCATCGCGATATGCAAACGACAGGCCGTTGATGTCGATTTTACCGCTCTCAAGCAGGCGCACATCGTCACCATATTGCTGGCGCGGTTTATCCATCAGTTCAAACACTCGCTCACCGGCCACTACCGCCTGTTGCAGCATGGACTGCTGGGTGGTCAACTCAATGAGCGGTTCATTAAGCCGCCCGAGATAGCTGATAAACGCGTACAGCACGCCCACTTCAATTGTGCCCGCCGGGCTGAAGCCAAACAGGATCAGCAGCCCGCACAGAATTGCCGCCGAAAACAGGCTCAGTAGCGGGCGCAGCAGGAAGCCGTCAAGGCGCAGCGTTTGCATACGCGACAGGTAGTGCTGGTAGCTGGCACGGTGCATTTTCTCGCCAAAACGCGCCTGCTGGCGAAACTGCTGAATCACGCCCATCCCGTTAATGACTTCGTTAAATCCGTCGTTGATATCAGCCAGATAGCCGCGCATACGGCGCACAATCGGTGTGCTGTAGCGCTGGTAGATAAACATCACGATCAGCACCGCCGGGAAGATAAGCAGTGCCACCAGCGCCATGCGCCAGCTTAAGCTGAACATGGCTACCAGCATCGCACCAATCAGCGCAGCACTGCGCAGCACGGTAGCTACTACGGTGACGTAGAGATCGCGAATGACCTCGGTATCGTTCGTGACACGCGAAATCAGCTGGCCTACCGGCTGGGTATCAAAGGCGCTCAGCGGCTGGCGCAGTGCGGCATCCATCACGTCAGTACGCAGTTGCTGCACTACGCCAATGGCGGCGCGGTTAAACAACAGCGACTGGAAATAGTGCAGCGAGGCGGCCAGAATTTGCAGCATCAGGTACACGCAGGCAAGCCCTACGGCAAGTTTGAGCGACACCCGGTCCTGCGCCACCACGTTATCAATAAAATAGCTAATCAGCGCCGGGCAGCTGACTTCTGCTGCCGCCGCTACCCACAGCATCAGCACTGCGATGCCGAGCGGGCGACGCCACGGCGAACCATACGCCAGCAGGCGCTTGAGCGTGGGCCAGAGTTGACCAAAATTACGCATGCCCTATTACCTCCTCTGGCTCGCTGTCTTCATCCAGCGCCGCCTCCAGCTGCTGATAGCGATACATATCGCGATACCAGCCCGGCTGCGCTGCCAGCCGCTCATGCTGACCGCGCTGCGCCACATGTCCGTGTTGCAACACCAGAATTTCACTCGCCCCTGTCAGCGCCGACAGGCGGTGCGCACTTATAATCACCGTACGGTCGCTGCCCCACTGGCGCAGGTTGCGTAAAATATCGTGCTCGGTCCGCCCGTCAACGGCAGAAAGCGCATCGTCAAGAATCAGAATTTCGGCATCCAGCAGCAGCGCACGGGCAATGGATATACGCTGTTTCTGACCGCCGGAGAGCATCACGCCGCGCTCACCCACTTCGGTCTCATAGCCCTGCGGCAGGCGCAGGATATCGTCATGCACGCAGGCGAGCTTCGCAGCAGTTTCAATCTCGTCCTGAGTCGCCCCAGGCTTGCCGAGCGCGATGTTGTGCGCCACGGTGTCAGAGAACAAAAATGGCGTTTGATTCACCACTGCCAGCCTTGCGCGCCAGTCATCCAGGCGCAGAGCGGGCAGAGCAATATCATGAAAACAGATCTCGCCCTCGGTGACGTCAAAGTGACGCTGAATCAGCCCCAGCACGCTGCTTTTACCCGCACCTGTCGGCCCGCACAGGCCAAGCATTTGCCCCGGCGCCAGGGTAAACGCCACGTTGTGTAGCGTCGGCTGCGCCGTTTCTGGATAGCTGAAGCTGCGGATATCGGCGGCCAGCACCCCGCGCCCGGCAGGTAACGGCTGCTCGCCGTCGGCCACTTCCGGTACTTCTGCCAGCATCGTGCGAATGCGGCTGTATGCGGCACTGCCGCGCTCAACGATATTAAACATCCACGCCAGCGCCAGCATCGGCCAGATCATCAGGCCGAGATACATCATGAAGCTGGTAAGCTGGCCGAGAGTGAGCGAGTCGTTCATCACCATCCAGCTACCGCCGCCGATAGCCAGCAGGTTAGCGGTGCCGATAGCAATAAAAATAGTGGGATCAAAGCGGGCATCGATGCGCGCCACGCGGAAGTTCTTCAAACCGGTATCGCGCGCGTCCTCGGCAAACTGTGTGGACTGGCGCTCTTCCAGACCAAAAGATTTGATCATACGAATGCTGGTGAGGCTCTCCTGGGCGCGGTCGTTAAGCGAGGAGAATGCCGCCTGCGCCGTTTTAAACCGCTCATGCAGCCGGTCACCGTAGCGCTTGATAAATATCGCCATCACCGGCATGGGCAGTAGCGCCATCAGCGTCAGCTGCCAGCTAATTTGCGTGCTCATCACAATTAGCACGGCACAGCCCATCACCAGCGAATCCACCAGCGTCAGCACGCCTTCACCGGCGGCAAACACCACGCGGTCCACGTCGTTAGTGGCGCGCGCCATTAAATCCCCGGTGCGGTGGCGCAGGTAAAAGGCAGGATTATGGCGACTGAGCTGGCGGTAAAAATCGCTGCGCAATTCCACGGCAAGCTGATAGGACGCACCGAACAGCAGCACGCGCCAGACATAGCGTAGCAGATAGACCATCACGGCAATGGCAATCATCACGCCGGTCCAGGTCAGGATCTGGCGCGCGCCAAAGCCGCCTTGCGTCACGCCATCCACAATCACGCCCACAAGCCTGGGCGGGATAAGCTGCAAACCGGCAATAATAATCAGCAGGCTCACCGCACCGAGATAGCGCCGCCACTCGCGGGTAAAATACCAGCTTAACTGAGCAAATAATCGCACGAGAAAAAGTCCTGAGTCGCCGCGAAACGGCGGCAAGAAGTCATAATAAGAACGTTAGCTACGGGGGAGCGTTTCCACCAGCGGTAACGCCGTGGTGTATTTTATCTGCTCCATCGCAAAACTCGAAGTGACATCGCTTAAACCCGGCACGCTGTTGACCAGCCGTTTGTAAAAATCGTCATAGCGCTTCATGTCTGCTACCTGCACACGCATCAGGTAATCGTATTCGCCGGCCATGCGCCAGAAGCCGAGGATCTCCGGCATTTGTGCCACCACCTCAACAAAATGGCTGTACCAGTCGCTGCTGTGCTGCTGTGTTTTAATCAGCACGAAGGCCACCAGGCCCAGCCCAAGCTTTTCCGGGTCCAGCAAGGCGACACGGCCCACGATAATGCCGTCATCCTCAAGCCTTTTCAGGCGCTTCCAGCACGGCGTGGTCGTCAGGTTAACGGCGTCTGCCAGGTCCTGCAAAGAGAGCGAGCAGTCCTTTTGCAACAGGCTGAGCAATTTACGGTCAATTTTATCCAGCACTGGCGCCTCCGGGAGAAAATTTTTCTCTCATGGTGCGAATGTAGAGGCAAAATAGCAATCTCTTTTTCTCATCATTCCCGTAATCTGAGCACAAACGAACAAAAGAGAATTGACCGATGATGAGCCAGTGGACCACCCACGCCATTAATGAAATTAACGCCGACTATCAGCGTTCTGCCGACACCCATTTGATTCGCCTGGCGCTGCCGGCGTTTCCCGGCATTTATATTTATCTGAAAGACGAAAGCACCCACCCAACCGGCAGCCTGAAACACCGGCTCGCACGCTCGCTGTTTCTTTACGGGCTGTGTAACGGCTGGATTAAGGAAGGCACCACGATTATTGAAGCCTCCTCCGGCTCAACCGCGGTGTCGGAAGCCTATTTCGCGCGCCTGCTGGGCCTGCCGTTTATTGCGGTGATGCCCGCCAGCACGGCACGGCGCAAGATTGAGCAGATTGAATTTTACGGCGGGCGCTGTCATTTCGTTGACAGCCCGTGCGAAATTTACGCCGCTTCAGAGCAGCTTGCCCGCGAGCTGAACGGGCACTATATGGATCAGTTCACTTTTGCCGAGCGCGCTACCGACTGGCGCGGCAATAACAACATTGCTGAGAGCATTTTCCGCCAGATGGCGAATGAACCGTTCCCGGTGCCAGAACACATTGTGATGAGCGCGGGGACCGGCGGCACTTCGGCTACCATTGGGCGCTGGCTGCGTTTGCAGGGTCACGATACCCAACTTACCGTGGTTGACCCGGAAAACTCGGTTTTTATGGACTACTGGCACAACGGCGATGCCAGCCTGCGCGGCACGGTTGGCAGCCGCATTGAAGGCATTGGCCGCCCGCGTGTTGAGCCGTCTTTTGTGCCGGGCGTGATTGATAACATGCTGCGCGTGCCGGATGCCGCCAGCGTCGCAACCATCCTGTGGCTGCAAAACGTGTTGGGTCGCCGGGTGGGAGCCTCAACCGGCACCAATATGTGGGGCGTGTTGCAGCTTGCCGCACAGATGCGCGAAGAAGGCCGCACGGGTGCCATCGTCACGCTGCTGTGCGACAGCGGCGAGCGCTATCTGGAGACCTACTACAACCCGCAGTGGGTGGCGACCAACGTGGGTGATATCCGCCCGTTTAGCGAGCAAATCAACACGTTATTAGGCTAAAAAAAAGCCGGGCAAATGCCCGGCTGGCGCAATCACCGCATTATTCGGGGGAATAAGACAGATGCGGCGTGTCGAGCCAATACGTCAAATAGTGTGAAACCGCCTGACGGCTGCAATGGCCAATAACCGGCAGGTGCGGTAACTGACTTTTCAACTGCGGCATGGCGTTACCCATAATCAGGCCATGCCCGACCGAACCCAGCATTTCGCAGTCGTTCATGGCATCGCCAAACGCCATGCAATCCGCAAGCGCCACGTCAAGGTGTGCACCAAGTGCCGCCAGCGCAGAACCTTTATTACAACCGAGCGGCAGCACTTCCAGGCAGTGAAACGCCGAGAAACACAAATGTGCACGCTCGCCCAGCGCCTCGTTAAGCTGTACCCGCAGTCTCACCAATTCATCGTGTTCACCACAAAAACAGACTTTGGTAACGTCCAGTGCGGAAATCTGCCTTGGGTCCGTCAACTGGTAGCGAAAACCGCTGTAAGCATGCGCGCCCAGCAGTTCAGGCACCTCGTACTCCGTCAACCAACCGCTGTCGTTAAACACATGCATACTGGCGCGGGTATCCCAGTGGCCGTGCAGCACAATCTCCGCCACTTCCGGCGCCAGGTCGTGACGCCACAGCGTTTCACCTGCGGCGTTGTGCACGCGGGTGCCGTTGCCGGTTATCAAAAAGGCCTCATCGAGCAAGTCACCGACCAGATTCGGCATTTCCAGCCAGTGGCGGCCAGTGGCAAAGGTGAGCTTAATATCGCGCTCGCGCAGGCGACGCAGCGTAGCGCGCGTCTCCTCGCCCAGCCGGTGGTCCGGCATCAGCAAAGTGCCATCAAGATCAAATGCCGCCAGTCGTGCCATCGTTACCTCTTTGTTTACATTGCGCGCGATAGCAACCAGTATTGCCTGGCATATCCGGAACTAATAGTGAATACTTGCCAAAAAACTGTTCCGGATTTTCCATGCGTCTGCTTCACCGCCTTAACCAGTTCCAGCGCCTGTGGCAGCCTTCCGGCGGCGCCGTGCAGCGTGTTACCGTGGCCGAGCTTGCCGAGCGCTGCTTTTGCAGCGAGCGCCACGCCCGCACGTTGCTTGGCCAACTGGAAAAGGCCGGTTGGCTCACCTGGCGGGCGCAGGCCGGGCGCGGCAAGCGCGGTGAACTCACCTTCCTGGTAAGCCCGCAAAGCGTGCGCGCCACGCTTCTGGAGCAGGAACTGGAGCGCGGTCAGCACCAGAATGCGCTGGACCTGGCACAGCTTGCGCCAGAGCAACTGCGCCAGGTGTTACAGCCGCTGCTCGGCGGCCGCTGGCAGAACGACATTCCAACACTGCGTATCCCGTATTACCGCCCGCTGGAGCCGCTGACGCCGGGCTTTTTGCCAGGCCGCGCCGAACAGCACCTGGCAAGTGAGGTATATGCCGGTCTGACCCGCTTTGATGACGACTGCGCTGAACCGATAGCCGATATGGCCCACCACTGGGATATTTCACCTGATGGCTGCACCTGGCGCTTTTACCTGCGCCCCACGCTACGCTGGCACAACGGCGAGGCGGTGAGCGCCGATCAGTTGCTCAAGAGTTTCCAGCGACTGCTGACCCGCCCCGGTCTGGCGCAGCTATTTGCAAGCGTAAGTGAGATAAGCGCGCCTCATGGCGGATGTATACAGTTTACGCTGCACCAGGCTGACTACTGGCTGCCCTGGCGCTTGTCGGGCTATTGCAGCCGACTGGCTCATCCCGACGACGAGACGCAGGGCTGCGGCCCGTTTCGCATTGCCGGTCATGGCAGCGCACTCCTGCGCCTGGAAAACCACGACGGCTATCACCTGCGCCACCCGCTGCTGCGCGCCATAGAATTCTGGATAACCCCGCAACTGTTTGACACTACGCTGGGTACCAGTTGCCGCCATCCGGTGCAACTCGCCATTGGCAATGAAGAGCAACTGCCCGAACTGCGCCCTGTCAGCCATAGCATCAGCCTCGGTTTTTGCTATCTGGCCATTAACCAGCAGGGCCGCCTGACAAAACAGCAGGCACGCTGGCTGATGGCGCTGATTCACAACAGCGACATGATTGATACGCTACCGCTCGGCGAGTCGCTGATTACCCCCGGCAACGCCATTCTCCCTGGCTGGGAGCAGCCCCCCCTCACGGCTGAACCAGTGGCACTGCCATCCAGACTCAGGTTGATTTACCATTTACCGGTAGAGCTACACGTTATGGCCCAGCAGCTACGCCGCCGCCTGGCCACGCTCGGCTGCGAACTGGAGGTGATTTTTCATAACGCCAAAAGCTGGAGCGACAACTACGCACCGGCCGATGCCGATATTGTGATGGGCGACAGGCTGATTGGCGACGCGGCAGAAGCCACGCTGGAACAGTGGCTGCGCTGCGATCCGCTGTGGCCACTGCTTTTGAACCGCCCGAGCTACGAGCAGCTACAAACCCGGCTCGATGCGGTACAGCATCTGGCTGAAACGCACGCGCGCCACGGCGCACTCATGCACGTCTTTCATCAACTCATGGAAGACGCCCTGTTGACACCTCTGTTTCACTACCGCTATCTGATAAGCGCCCCACCGGGCGTGAACGGCATTCGACTGAACGCTCGCGGTTGGTTTGACTTCAGCCGTGTCTGGCTACCGCCCCCGGGCGCATGAAGCGCTGGTCGCAGGCGGTCCATGGCGCTACCATAGCGCCCCCCAAAATAAAAAGGTGAACTATGAAACGCGCAGTTGTTGTCTTCAGCGGCGGTCAGGATTCCACAACGTGTCTGATTCAGGCGCTGGCGCAGTATGACGAAGTTCACTGCGTTACCTTCGATTACGGTCAGCGCCATCGCGCAGAAATTGACGTGGCACGCGAACTGGCGCACACGCTCGGCGCTCGCGCGCACAAAGTGCTGGACGTCACGCTACTCAACGAACTGGCGGTCAGCAGCCTGACGCGCGACAGCATCCCGGTACCGGATTATGACGCCCAGGCCAGCGGCATCCCGAATACCTTTGTGCCGGGTCGTAATATTCTGTTCCTGACGCTGGCGGCCGTTTACGCTTACCAGGTGCAGGCCGAAGCGGTAATTACCGGCGTGTGCGAAACCGACTTTTCCGGCTATCCCGACTGCCGTGATGAGTTTGTGAAAGCCCTCAACCACGCGGTGGCGCTGGGTATGGCGCGCGATGTGCGTTTTGAAACACCGCTGATGTGGCTTAACAAAGCGCAAACCTGGGCGCTGGCAGACTACTGGGGCAAGCTGGACCTGGTACGCCAGCAGACGCTCACCTGCTATAACGGGATTCGCGGCGACGGCTGTGGCGAGTGCGCCGCCTGCCATCTGCGCGCCAATGGCCTGGAGGGCTACGAAGCCGATAAAGCGGGCGTTATGGCGCAGATGAAACAGTTAACCGGTCTGGTTTGATATGTTATCTGCTGTGCGGGGGCCATTACTGGCTCCCGTTTTTATTCCGCATCAAGAATTTTTAACGCACATTAATACATAATATATTAATTACAAAAACACCTGACATTCAGATTAATACCATAACCCCTGACACCACAGGCGCTAACGTCTTATTTAAATAAGGCTTTCATACATGAAATCATATTACCCGATGCGACAAAATCGCTGATTTAACGCTTCGCTTAGTGAATAACCTTAGCAATTACATTGCGATATTAAAACCAAAAAAAAACTTTTCACTATTTTATAAACACAGCTACCCTTATTTGTGGCTGCAATTGAATGCGCATCCCACACAGTTTCAAAATGTCATTACTGAAACAATCACCGAATAGTTTCATATGCATTACGCATAATGAAAAGGAGGTATCTGTGGCAGCATAACGTTGCGATAACCGGCGTAGCCGGTATCAACCCACGGCAGATATTCAGCATCTGAACGTGATTCAGGTATGGCGAGCATTCAATACAGCCAGCTAAGGTAATGCAGGCGACAGGGTAATTTTTTTGGTGGTGTTTATATTCTCCTGACACTGTCATGCTGTTACTCGCATTATTTCTCTCGTTAGTGAAAACATGATGTCATTCCTTAACTCATTAGATTAGAGGTAATTATTATGCAATCACAAGAAAACAGCATCCGCGAACTGAACGCCCTGGAAATTGACGAAGTTGCAGGCGGCGGCGTTCTTGGCAACCTTCTGGGTTCACTACTGGGCACAGCAACCACAACGGTAGTAGGCCTGGTTAATGCCATTGAAGATGGCGTGCTGGGCGGCGTGACGGGCGGCATTGGCGGCGGCCTTGACCTGGGTGGCATCCTGGGCGGCATCCTCGGCGGTAACAAATAAGCTGACCGACTGCGTTCCCGCACCCTGTCGAGCGCTCTGCGACAGGGTGCAAAACCTGGTGAGCTATCTGTCGCGCCACCGTTAAACTGCTGCCTTCCCGCGTCATTATTACCCACTGCATTATCACTCTTGCTGATAACGCCCGCTCATAATGATAAAAAGCACTGACATATTATTGAGAAACTTTTCGCAAGATACACCTACCTTTCAACAAATATCAACAACCGAAGCACCACGCTCCACCTGATTTATCTTTCCCCCTTTCCCGTTATTATCATTATCACTGATATCATATTACCGCCGCGCAAAGTAAACCCGTTACGCCAGAAATAATCGACCTGATACCTTTTTTATCAGGCACTGTATTTATGCAGCCTGCTTTTAGAGTTAATTCACCTGATTTTCCGTTAACGCCGTTCGGGTTGACACTCTGTCGACACAGGGTCTACTATTCGCCCATCTTTCCCGGCAGCAAACAATCTTGCATGGTTACGCCAGCATGGCGGATTAAAAATGGCATGAGGCCGGACAATACCCATAAATCGATATTTAACGAAAAACTCAGGTATTTAAACAATCATTAAGAGGTAACGCACTATGCTGTCAGAAAATGAAAAAGCAACGGGCATTCGTGAACTCAACGCAGCGGAAATTAATGCCGTGGCAGGAGGAAGTCAGCTTACCGATATGCTCAACAAACTCGCCAATTCAGTGAATAATATCGTTGGCGAAGCAGGCAATGTCGTTTCTGACGCAAGCAATACTGTCGAGTCGTTCATTAGCAGCATCAACGCTGCCTTTAAATCCCTGGCAGATCGCCTGAAAGGCGGTTAATACAACGGCGTGACACCGCCTTAGCTGTTACCGTATCCGGCCTGACCACGGATACGGGAATTTACGCGATACACTTATCCGCTACTTGCCGCGCCCGCCGCTTTCAACGCGCTGATATCCACCACCCGGTCTGCGGAGGCAATGGTCGACGGACGGTGGGCAATCATCACGCGCGTGATGTTAAGCGCCCTGATTGCGGTATTGATCTGCGCTTCGTTATCACTATCAAGATGGCTGGTGGCCTCATCCAGAAACAAAATCGCCGGGCGACGATAAAGGGCGCGGGCTATCAGCAAGCGCTGCTTCTGGCCGCCGGACAGGCTGCTGCCAAGCTCGCTGATGAGCGTCTCATAACCCATCGGCATACGCATCACGTCTTCGTGAATGTTGCACAGCATGGCGCATTGCAGCATTAGTTTGGCATCCGGCGTGCTGTCAAACGCGGTAATGTTCTCCTGCACGGAACCGGCAAACAGCGTGTCATCCTGCAATACGGTGGCAATACAGGCGCGATAGCGGGCAAAACCGGCTTGCTGGATACTGATGCCGTTAATGCGAATTTCCCCGCCCTGCGGCTGTACCAAGCCTGCCATGATTTTCATTAGCGAGGTTTTACCCTCGCCGGACGGGCCGGTAATAGCGAGGCTTTCCCCCGGTGCCACCTCCAGCGCCAGCCCCTGAAACAGCGGTGGCGACAGCGCGTCAAACTGAAACGTCAGCCCTTCAATAGCAAGCGATGCCGGTTTACCTGGCGTGACCAGCGGCAGTCCGGCCCCACAAACCTCTTCACCACCCGGCTCCGGCTCCGTAAGCGCAATATCGGCCACCCTGCCGGTATGCAGCGACAGCATGCGTAGCTGAAGCGCCATGTTCAGTAAATTGGCCGCGCGGTCGGCAAACTGCCCGCGATAGGTATTAAACGCCACAAACATCCCAAGCGTGATATGCCCCTCAATCACCTGGTTTGCCGCCAGCCACAACAGCGTTATCTGCTCAAGTGAAGAGATAAGCGTATTACCGCCGGAAAACAGCATTTCATAGCGTGTTTTGCGCACGGTGGTATTCGCACTCTCAACGTTGAGGTTCATCCACGCCTGCGCGCGCTGGCCAGACAGCCCCAGCGCCTTCATGGTGCCCATGCCGTAAAGGGTTTCCATAAAATGCGAGCCTGCGCGGGCACTACGCACAATCTGCTCCTCACTGGCGCGCCGCCATGCGCCGTAGGTAGACAAACGGAAGATAACCCAGCCTGCGGTAAACGCCAGTACCACCCACACCAGCCAGCCGCCGTATAAAAACATCATCACCAGCAGCCCGATGGACATAATCCCGTCCATGATGCTGTTGACCACGTTGGTGGTGAGCGTGGTGCGCAGCGTATCGAGTGAAATAAAACGTGACTGGATATCCCCCAGCCGCCGCTTTTCAAAGTAATCCAGCGGCAGCGCCAGCAGATGATCAAACAGGCGTGATTTCCACTGGATGTCGATAAGCGTGCTCATCACAAGCGACATCCAGCCGCGTGTCATGCTGACGGCGGTGCGAAAGATAATAAAAAACAGCAGCCCCAGACAAATAAGCGTCAGCAGCCCGACATCGCTTGAAGGGATTACATGGTCCATTACCAGCTGCATCCCCACCGGCATCAGCAGGTTCACCGATTCAATCAGCACAGAGAAGCAGAACAGCTTTGCCAGTGTCGGCCCCAGGCCGCTTACCGTTTTGGTCAGCGTACGCAGCTTGAGCGCGGCGCGCGGCGCCTGCTCCTGAGTGGTGAAGCTTTCGGAAGGCCACAACTCCAGCGCCACGCCGGTAAAGTGGCCGGAGGCCTCCTGCATAGCCAGTACGCGCCGCCCGGCGGCCGGATCGTGAATCACCAGCCGGTTGCCATGGACCGCCACCAGCACCACAAAATGGTTCATGTCCCAGTGCAAAATACACGGCGTTTTTAGCGCGCTCAGGTCATCCATATCCAGACGTAGCGCCCGGGTTTTGAGGCCACTGGTGGCAGCAATATCCATAATCTGGCGCAGCGTGGCACCGCGCATGGATAATCCCGCGCGCCGCCTTAGCGTCAGGAGATCCGTGGGCTGACCGTGAGCGGCGGCTATCATGGCAAGACAGGCCAGACCGCACTCTGCGGCCTCGGTCTGTAAAATTACCGGGATGCGGCGGCGCAGGTTCAGGCCCAGACGCGCGGCAAGCTCCTTGAGTGCATCAGCGGTCATGTACGCTTCCTGTTACGCTGCTCTTGAGCGTGTAATAAGGTGAAAGGATCCACTGCCAGAGCGGGCGATTTTCAAGAAATACCGTTGATTCGGCCTGCATACCGCTGCTGACTGGCGGCGGTTTACCTTCAAGTGTGAGGCCGGTTAAATCCGGCTTTACCAGCGCTTTAAACCAGCCATCGCTGACGTTGCCCGCCGCATCGCGCGGCGCGCTGGCATATCCGACGATTTCTTTTGCCGGTACAGGCGCACGCGAGATGGATTCAATTTGTCCGGGAAACTGGCCGTATTTCTGAAACGGAAACGCGGTGTAACGCAGGTTGATGCTATCGCCCGTATGCACCCAGGGAATGCTCTCTCCCGGCAGCCAGATAACCATGCGCCAGGCGTCTTTATCCAGCGGCACCAGCTGGACCAGGCTGTCGCCCAGCCCCACCATTTGCCCCTGCGTGACGCTTAGTGAAGAAATTCGCCCTGCCGTCGGTGCCGTGATGATACGCACGCCGCCCGCGTCGGCTTCTGCGGACTGTTTTTCCAGGTCATCCAGGTGGATGCGGTACTGAGCAATCTGGCTGTCGAAGTCGGCCCCTTTGGCAATAAGCTCGCTGCGCAGCGACGAGATTTGTAAGTCCTGCTGAATGACCTGCGCATTGAGGCTCTGCCAACTGGCCTGCTGCTGGTAATAGAGATAACGCTGGTTGTTTTGCTGATCGGTCGTCACCAGTCCTTTTTTGCGATAAGCGCCGTAGGCTTCCATGCTTTTTTGCATCTCATGCAAACCCACGCTCGCAGAATCCATCATCGTCTCGCTGATTTTGCGCGCCTCAATATAACGGTCGAGCTGCTTTTGCAGCCCTTCCAGCGTGGACTGTTTGTTTTTTTGCGTCTGGGTGATGATTTCTTCAGTGCGCTGGCGTTGTTTAAGCAGCACGCCAAGCGTAGTGGTGCTGAGGTTACCGGAACTTGTGACCCGGCTGACATCAAGTTGATAGAGCGGCGTGCCAGCAGTGACGACCTCACCGTCACGTACCAGCAGGCGGGTTATCATGCCCTGTTCCGGCGCGAACAGATTAACCGTGTGCGGCAGCGTGACGATTTCGCCGCTGACGTTAACACGCCGGGTGTAGCTGCCAAAGATAAGAAACATCAGCAGGCTAATCATAATCAGTGCCGTAACTGCCGCCGTTACCCAGGCTGGCCAACCGCGTAACAGTAGCACCTGACCCGAGCGAAAAGCCTGTTGGTACTCACCCACCTCTTTACGAAAAAGCATGATTCTCCAGGCAGCGTAATCCAGACGTGATGCGAAAGTGTAGATGGCGCGCTCAGAACCCTCCAGCAAACAAAATGAATAAAATTCAACAATTACAGGGATATATCATGCATTTTTACAACCCAAAGGTGTTAAATCAGGAATACAAACACCGCGTTCTGGTGCCTGTAAGAGTGAAGCATTTCAGGGATGTTGTGCGGATTACGCCAGCCTGGCACTTAGCGCACAACCCGGTGATATCAGGGTTGGGTTGGGTTGTCGGGGCTGATGCCATCAGTTTAAAAAACCACGCGAGGAGGAGACAGCCCGTTCGCTCTTTAACGAAGGTAACCCCCTCACCAGCGCCCCAGTCACGCGCTACGGCGTTTCCAGGGCACAAGTGACATGTTTCAACGCTCGGTCATCATCTGTTCCAGATGCTGGCGCAGCTCGCCCTCCAGCGCCAGCGCCTTCTGGGTTTTAAGGTCGATACAGACAAACGTAATCAACGCATCGGCCACCATCTCGCCCTCCGGCTCCAGGTGAATGTCCTGGCGCAGCACGCCGCTCTTGCCGTTGAGCTGCTCAAGGCGGCTCACCACCTTTAGCACATCACCCAGCACCGCCGGGCGGCGATAGTTGATATTAATATTCACCACCACAAAAGCGATATTGTGCTCCGTTAACCAGCGAAAGGCGGCCTGAGTTTCGAGCGCCTCCCAGCGTGCCTCCTCCAGAAACTCCAGATAGCGCGCGTTGTTCACGTGCTGGTAAACATCGAGATGATATCCCCGAACCTTAATTTGCGTCTGCATAGCGGCAACCTTTGACTGTTTTTATGGTTTTTACGAGCCAGGGAGAACAGCGTCCATTTTTCCCTGCCCCAATAACGTACAGAGGCCACACCAAACTGGTATGACCTCTACAGCGTAGCAAAAAAATATCTGCGCGCTATGCGACGTTGCTTAAAGTTTGAGGCGCGGCAGGTTGCGCTCTACCAGCGCATTGCCCATACCAGGCACGGCCCGCAGGTCGTCTACGCTTTTGAATGCGCCGTGTTCCTCACGATAGCTCACGATGGATTGCGCTTTCTTAACGCCGATGCCGTTAAGCATTTGCGCCAGTTCTTCGGCTGATGCGCTGTTGATGCTCACACGCTCACTCTCCGGTACGCTGTCTGCTGCAAGTGACGCCACAGGCTGCGGCGCAGCAGCTTTCGCTGATGCAGGTGCCGCCAGAGCGCCTGCGGAAAATCCTGCCAGCGACAGTGCCAGTGTGGTGATAGTGATGAGTTTTTTCATACTGTGTTCTCCGTTTGTTGTTGGTGAGGCCACCATAAACAGGCACAGCAGAGACCACAAACGGCGAGTTTCAGATATGGAAAAGGCCGCGAAAGCGGCCTTTATATGTTGCAACTCGTTGCGCGGAAAACACAATCCGCCTCGAGAGATTACTGCTGGGTGGCGATGTTACCCAGTTTGATTTTTGCTGATTTACGCAGGCTATCCATCAGCGCTTCGAAGGTGATTTGCGCGTTATTCTGGGTCAGCCCCTGCTCCATCGCCTTCTTCTGCTCGGCCGGCATTTCACCGCTACGCACGTCATCAAGCGCAATCAACACCACGTTGCCCTGCAGGTCGTTGCCGACACCAAAGCTCGGCTTGCCTTTCTCCGGCAGCGGCAGGTCAAAGACGGTCTGCGTCATCGGGTCCTGATCGGTGCGACTCAGGGTCTTGGGCTGACTAAAGCTCAGGTTCGCCGCTGCGAGCGCGCTGTCGCCTTCACCTTTTTTCAGCGCTGCCAGCAGTTTCTCAGCGTCAGCTTTCGCCTGCTGCTCTGCCTTCTGGCGCTGTACGGCAACAACCACGTCGTTACGAACCTGCTCCAGCGGCTTTTCAGCCTCAGGTTTGTGCTCCGCTACGCGCAGTACAAACGCCCGGTCGCCGTCAACGGTGATGATGTCAGAGTTGCTGCCTGGCGTGTTGTTAACGCCAATCAGGGAACCACCAAAGATAGCGTCTGCAACCGGCTTAAAGTTAAGCTCCTGCGGCAGGTTGTCGCGGCCAAACCAGCCGGTTTCAACTGCCTTCACGCCCGCTGCCTGCTCGGCGCTGGCGAGTGATTCGTTATCATTGCTCGCGGCATCGCTCACTTTCTGCTGCAGCGCGTAGTACGCATCCAGCGCTTTTTCCTGCTTCACTTTCGCCGCGATGTCACTGCGCACCTCGGCCAGCGGTTTCACCTGCTCCGGCTGCACATCGTCAAGACGGGCGACCAGGAAACCTACGGAAGACGTAATCACGCCAGACAGCTGGCCTTTTTCGGTCAGGTGCGCGTTTTTAAGCTCATCCGGTGTGGTAGATGCTTCCAGCCAGCCCATATCGCCGCCGTTGCGTGCAGAGATAATGTCGGTGGATTTCTCTTTAGCGAGCGTGGCGAAATCGCCGCCCTTGTTAAGCACGTCCAGCACGGCTTTCGCATCAGCATCTGATTTGGTCTGAATGACGCTGTAGCGGTAGCGCGCCGGTTGCGTAAACTGTGCACGGTTCTGATCGTACCAGGACTGGATATCGGCATCGCTCACGTCTTCGTTCATGGACGCCGCATCAAGCTTAATGTAGCTCACGCGATACTGCTCAGGTGCCATGAAGCGGGCTTTGTTCTGCTGGTAGTAGGCTTTGATTTCCTCATCAGAAACCTGCTGCTTTTGCGCCAGCGCATTAATGTTCACCGTCGCTTCACGCACTACGCGCTGCTGGGAAACCAGTGCCGCCAGGGATTCCGTTTCGCCCGGCAGCAGGAAGTCGCTGCCCACAATCGCACCCGCCAGCTGCTGGGTAGTCAGCTGCTTACGCAGCGCCTGAGCATACTGATCGGGCGTAATACGCATGTTGCTGATAATGGCGTTGTAGCGTTCGTTATCGAACTTGCCGTTAGCCTGAAACGCCGGCTCGCTAAAAATCGCCTGCTTGATCTGGTCATCGCTGATGTTCAGACCCAGTTCTTTGGCATATTGACTTAGCAACACCTCATCAATCGTGCGCTGTAGCACCTGTTGGCGCATGGCAGACATGTAGCCTTCATTGCCAGCCAGCTCAGAAAAGCGCTCGCCCAACTGTTGCTGCTGGCGATTACGCTCGTTTATCACATCATTCTCGAACTGAGCGCGGCTGATTTCCTGGCCGTTCACTTTCGCGGCGTAATTATTGTCACCGCCAATCAGGTAGTTACCTACGCCAGTCAGAACGAATGACACGATAATCAAACCCAGAATTACCTTGAGCACGACGTGATTAGCCGCCGAGCGTAAATTGTCCATCATGGTGTAACAACACTCCGCTGTAGTGTAACTGCTTTACCTGACGCAGCACGCCATAGCGGCTACGCAATAAAGGCGTATTGTGACAAGAAACCGGGGCAATTGTCAGCCCGGATCGGCAATTTTGCGCAATAAAAAAGGCACATCTGACGATGTACCCTTTCGGCATGACTGCAAGCGGTGCTCCTCAGGGAGCCAACGCGGTTTTAGTTAACGGCGTCTTTAAGCGCCTTACCTGCTTTAAAGCCAGGTACTTTAGCAGCAGCGATTTTGATTTCTTTGCCAGTTTGCGGATTGCGGCCGGTACGGGCAGCACGCTCTTTAACTGCAAAAGTGCCAAAACCCACCAGAGCCACGTCGTCCCCGGATTTCAGAGACTCGGTAACAGAATCCAGAAATGCGTCCAACACTCGACCAGCCGCAGCTTTAGAAATGTCAGCGTTTGCGGCAATCTTCTCTATCAGTTGAGATTTATTCACTCTTCTCTTCCTCTCATTATTATTTATATCGCGCCCAAATCCTCAGGAACGCGACCGCGCAGCAGTTATATCAGGCCTGTTATGCCCTTACAACACCCGTTGTTGCAGGCCTTTGTCTGAAAAATTAGCCAGACGGTATTTAAGTTAGCCAGACAAAAAAAAGCTGGCAAGTGAGAATTCACCTGCCAGCGCCTTTTTTATCACTTGTCTTTGCGTCAGGTCACTATTTTGCCGTCGCCACTTCCATGCCGAACGGCGCATTCTGCAACGCCAGGGACAAGACCTCTTCAATGCGTTTCACCGGATGGATATCCAAATCCGCGATAACGTTATCTGGAATTTCTTCAAGATCGCGTTTGTTTTCGTCCGGGATCAACACCGTTTTGATACCACCACGGTGCGCCGCCAGCAGTTTCTCTTTCAGACCACCAATCGGCAGCACCTGTCCACGCAGGGTAATTTCACCCGTCATGGCAACATCGGCGCGCACCGGGTTACCGGTGAGGCAAGAGACCAGCGCGGTACACATAGCAATACCGGCACTCGGGCCGTCTTTCGGCGTTGCCCCTTCCGGCACGTGCACGTGAATGTCGCGTTTTTCGTAGAAATCGGTGTTGATACCGAGTTTCTCCGCGCGTGCACGTACCACGGTGAGCGCTGCCTGGATGGACTCCTGCATCACTTCACCGAGCGAACCGGTGTAGGTCAGCTTGCCTTTGCCCGGTACACAGGCAGTTTCAATGGTCAGCAGATCGCCGCCCACTTCCGTCCACGCCAGACCGGTCACCTGACCCACACGGTTTTCGTTGTCCGCACGGCCATAGTCAAAGCGCTGTACGCCCAGATATTCTTTCAGGTTGTCGCCGTTGATGTGAATGTGCTTGAGTGATTTATCCAGCAACAGCTGTTTCACCGCCTTACGGCACAGCTTGGAAATTTCACGCTCAAGTCCACGCACGCCCGCTTCACGGGTGTAGTAGCGGATGATGCCAACGATAGCGCTGTCATCAACGGTCAACTCACCCTTTTTCAGCGCATTACGCTCAATCTGCTTGGACAGCAGATGACGTTTGGCGATGTTCAACTTCTCATCTTCGGTGTAACCCGACAGGCGAATCACTTCCATCCTGTCCAGCAGCGGTGCCGGAATGTTCATGGAGTTGGAGGTCGCCACGAACATCACGTCACTCAAGTCGTAGTCCACCTCAAGGTAGTGATCGTTGAACGCCACGTTCTGCTCAGGATCCAGCACTTCAAGCAGGGCAGACGCCGGATCGCCGCGCATGTCAGACGACATTTTGTCGATTTCATCGAGCAGGAACAGCGGGTTACGTACGCCCACTTTCGCCATTTTCTGAATCAGCTTGCCCGGCATAGAGCCGATGTAGGTACGGCGGTGACCGCGGATTTCCGCTTCATCACGCACGCCGCCCAGCGCCATACGCACGTATTTACGCCCGGTAGCTTTGGCAATGGACTGCCCCAGTGAGGTTTTACCCACCCCTGGCGGCCCAACGAGGCACAGAATTGGCCCTTTGAGCTTGTTCACGCGGCTTTGTACCGCGAGGTATTCCAGAATACGGTCTTTGACGCGCTCAAGGCCGTAGTGGTCGGTATCGAGGATTTCCTGGGCCTGGCGCAGATCTTTTTTCACTTTGCTGCGCGCGTTCCACGGTACCTGGACCATCCAGTCGATATAACCGCGTACAACGGTTGCTTCGGCTGACATCGGCGACATCATTTTCAGCTTTTGCAGCTCAGCTTCCGCTTTCTCTTTGGCGTCTTTGGGCATTTTTGCCGCGTCAATCTTGCGCTTCAGCGCTTCAATCTCGTCCGGGGCATCATCCATCTCACCGAGTTCTTTCTGAATCGCTTTCATTTGCTCATTCAGATAGTACTCGCGCTGGCTTTTTTCCATCTGCTTTTTCACGCGGTTGCGAATGCGCTTCTCAACCTGCAGCAGATCGATTTCAGACTCCATCATCGCCATCAGATATTCCAGACGTTCGTTAACGTCGGACATCTCCAGCACAGACTGCTTATCAGCAAGTTTGAGCGGCATGTGGGCTGCGATGGTATCGGCAAGACGTGCCGGATCGTCAATGCTGTTAAGCGACGTCAGCACTTCAGGCGGGATTTTTTTGTTCAGCTTGATATAGCCTTCAAACTGGCTAATCGCGGTGCGCACCAGCACTTCCTGCTCGCGCTCTTCGATTTCCGGCGACGGCATGTATTCTGCCTGGGCGTTGAAGTGGTCACCGTTGTCCGCAAGCGTGGTAATACGCGCACGCTGCAAACCTTCGACCAGCACTTTTACGGTGCCGTCCGGCAGTTTCAGCATTTGCAGAATTGAGGCAATGGTACCCACAGAAAAAAGGTCGTTAACACCCGGCTCATCCGTGGAAGCCTCTTTCTGCGCCACCAGCATGATTTTTTTATCATGGTCCATTGCTGCTTCCAGACAGCGAATGGATTTCTCCCGCCCGACAAACAGCGGAATAACCATGTGCGGATAAACCACCACATCGCGCAATGGCAATACGGGGATTTCAATGCGTTCAGAACGCTCAGGATTCATAGAGCTCTCTCTCAATTTAGTTTCCGCCAGGTAAGGGGCGCGCGTGAACGCTCTTCACGGCATCTCTCCAGTTAGTGATTCAGTATATGGGGATGTTTCCCGAACATTCAACGGCAGGAATTAAGGAAAAGTAAATGGGGGATAAATTCCCCCATTTGTACGGTAACTGACTGTAAGGAGTGGCGAATTATTCGCCAGACGCCTGTTGCGCCTCAGATTTACCGTAAATCAGCAGCGGCTCAGACTGGCCTTCGATGACGGAGTCATCAATAACCACTTTTTCCACATCTTCCATCGACGGCAGGTCATACATTGTTTCCAGCAGTGCGCCTTCAACAATAGAACGCAGACCACGAGCACCGGTTTTACGTGCCATCGCTTTCTTCGCGATAGCATCCAGCGCTTCGTCACGGAACTCCAGCTCCACACCTTCAAGGTTGAACAGCGCCTGATACTGCTTAGTCAGGGCGTTCTTCGGCTCTTTAAGGATCTGGATCAGCGCGTCTTCGCTCAGTTCGTTGAGCGTGGCAACAACCGGCAGACGGCCAATGAACTCAGGGATAAGACCGAACTTGATCAAATCTTCTGGCTCAACCTGCGAGAGCAGCTGCCCTTCGGTGGCTTTTTCTGACTTCGCTTTTACCGTTGCGCCAAAACCGATGCCGGAGCCGGTTTCCACGCGGTTAGCGATAACCTTATCCAGGCCCGCAAACGCACCGCCGCAGATAAACAGAATCTTGGAGGTATCAACCTGCAAAAACTCCTGCTGCGGATGCTTGCGCCCGCCCTGCGGCGGTACAGCCGCCACGGTGCCTTCGATAAGCTTCAGCAGCGCCTGCTGCACGCCTTCGCCGGACACATCGCGGGTAATGGACGGGTTATCGGATTTACGCGAAATCTTGTCGATTTCATCGATATACACGATACCGCGCTGTGCTTTCTGCACGTCGTAATCGCACTTTTGCAACAGCTTCTGGATGATGTTCTCAACATCTTCACCCACGTAACCGGCTTCAGTCAGGGTTGTGGCATCAGCCATGGTGAACGGTACGTCCAACAGGCGAGCCAGCGTTTCTGCCAGCAGCGTTTTACCGCTACCGGTCGGCCCAATCAGCAGGATGTTACTTTTACCCAGCTCCACGCCGTTTGACGTGTCGCCATTGCGCAGACGCTTGTAGTGGTTGTAAACGGCAACGGCCAGCACTTTTTTCGCCTGCTCCTGGCCGATAACATAATCGTCCAGGTGATGGCGTATTTCGTGCGGCGTTGGCAGCGCGCTGCGCTCGCGGTGCGGCGCGACTTCTTTAATCTCTTCGCGAATAATGTCGTTACACAAATCGACACATTCGTCGCAGATATACACTGACGGCCCTGCGATCAGTTTGCGCACTTCATGCTGGCTCTTGCCGCAAAAAGAGCAGTACAGCAGTTTTCCTGAACCGTCTTTGCGCTTATCTGTCATGAGTCAAAACCTCTTAATCTGTTACTTTTTGCGCCATTCAAGGGTGCAGTTCCCGATTCCCTGGCCATAGCCATACCCGCGCCAGGGCGTGTCGCATCTACACATAGTATAGCGACACACCGCGCCACGGGCATGCGCATTATTCACGATGGGTCAGGATGGCATCTACCAGGCCGTATTCCAGCGCTTCTTCGGCAGACAGGAAGCGGTCGCGCTCGGTGTCTTTTTCGATTTTTTCCAGCGGCTGGCCGGAGTGCTGCGCCATCAGTTCATTCATGCGCGCTTTGATTTTCAGAATTTCACGGGCATGGATTTCGATATCCGTCGCCTGCCCCTGGTAACCGCCCAGCGGCTGGTGAATCATCACGCGCGAGTTCGGCATACAGAAACGCTTGCCCTTCGCCCCGGCGTTGAGCAGGAACGCGCCCATTGAGCAGGCCTGGCCCATACAGAAGGTGCTGACGTCTGGTTTAATGAACTGCATGGTGTCGTAAATCGACATCCCGGCGGTAATCACGCCGCCTGGTGAGTTGATGTACAGATAAATGTCTTTTTCCGGGTTTTCCGCTTCCAGGAACAGCATCTGCGCCACAATCAGGTTAGCCATGTGGTCTTCGACCTGCCCGGTCAGGAAGATGACGCGCTCTTTAAGCAGACGGGAGAATATATCGTAAGAACGCTCGCCGCGGGATGTTTGTTCAACAACCATCGGCACCAGCGCCATATGGGGTGCAAATTGTTCTGTTTCGCCACTGTATGACATGTCCGTCTCCTTCATTATCGTTCTTACTGACCTGATTTTACTAAAGCGCGCTCGGCTTGACTACGCAGCGCGTCCGGCACACACAGACGGATATCAACCAGGGTATCGGCAAGCCAACCTTGAGTACCAGATGGGGTTGACCCTATGCTTTTTCAAGCATAACAACCTTTGGCCCGAACGCTAAGCGCCCGGAGAAGGTTTTATTCTCATTCTACACGGCGGTTGTTTTTTTGATAAAAAAAAGCCCGCCACCGGCGGTGACAGGCTTTCTACGCTTGCGCGTGCGAAGGCGCTATTATGCCTGCTGGTTCATCAGCTCACTGAAAGTGGTTTCTTTTTCAGTGACTTTCGCTTTGGTCAGAACGGCTTCAACAGCCTGCTCTTCCAGCGCAACGTTACGCATGTTGTCCATCAGCTCGTTGTTCTTGCTGTAGAACTCGATAACTTCCTGCGGATCTTCATACGCAGAAGCCATCTCTTCGATCAGGCCTTTCACGCGCTCTTCGTCAGCTTTCAGCTCCTGGGTGCGAATCACTTCGCCCAGCAGCAGACCAACAACGACGCGGCGTTTTGCCTGCTCTTCGAACAGCTCACGCGGCAGTTCCAGCGCTTGCTTCTCGTTACCGCCAAAGCGCTGTGCAGCCTGGCGACGCAATACGTCTATTTCGCTGTCAATCAGTGCAGCCGGAACGTCAATCTCGTTGGCGCTCACCAGACCGTCGATAGCCTGAGATTTCACACGGTTACGCACGGCGCCTTTCAGCTCGCGCTCCATGTTTTTACGTACTTCAGTACGCAGGCCTGCAACAGAACCGTCTTCAACGCCAAAACGCTTGATGAATTCCGGGGTCATTTCCGGCAGCTCGCGCTCTTCCACTTTCTTGAGGTTGATGACGAACTTAGCGGCTTTACCTTTAAGATTTTCAGCGTGATATTCTTCCGGGAAGGTCACATCAATAGTGAACTCTTCGCCCGCTTTGTGACCGACCAGACCTTCTTCAAAGCCCGGGATCATGCGGCCCTGGCCCATTGCCAGAACGAAATCAGACGCTTTACCGCCTTCGAATTCTTCGCCGTCAACGCTACCGGTGAAGTCCAGTGTGGCGCGGTCTTCAGCGGCAATAGCGCCGTCTTTGTCTTTCCAGGTCGCCTGCTGCTTACGCAGGGTGTCCAGCATGGTGTCGACGTCTTCGTCTTTTACTTCAACAATCGGCTTTTCGACTTCGATGCTTTCCAGGCCTTTCAGCTCAACTTCCGGATACACTTCGAATTCTACAGCATAGGTGTAATCTTCACCCTGCTTGTACGCACCCGGCTTGTAGTTAGGTGCGCCAGCCGGATTGATTTTTTCTTTGATGATCGCATCGATAAAGTTGCGGCTCATCAGGTCGCCCAGCACGTCCTGGCGAACAGAAGCGCCATAACGCTGAGCAACAACATTCATCGGTACCTTGCCCTTACGGAAACCGTCGATACGTACTTTCTTCGCTACGTTGACCAGCTCGCTTTTTACAGCGTTTTCGATGCTGTCAGCAGCGATAGTAATCGTTAAACGGCGCCCCAGGCCCTGGGTGGTCTCAACTGAAACTTGCATCTTGTTACCTCAAAAAATCACAGTGCTCGGTCAACTCTGGAAGCAGCCCCCGAGGGAACGTTGTTGTTGCTTCGCAGCATCGGGATACATTCTGAAATCAGAATCACATTCCCTGTCGCCAGAATTACCCCGAAGACATTCCGAAAAATAAGACGCCGCATTATAGCGGCATCGCTTTTGTGAGTCGAGAACGGCGGCAGCCAACGCTGCGGCATCTTTCACAATATTTTCACCATTCCTGACAACAGGCAAAAGAAAACGGCCCTCAGGCCGTTTTTTATTCATATTGCGTTGGCGTTTGATGCATAAAGATAAAGAAAAGTTCCGCTTAGCTTTGTCTTCAGGCAATGCTTCCGGCACCCCGGCAGGGTGGAGAAGCCAGCACCGTATCCTGCAAACTTTCCCACTCTTTTTTCGTGTAGGTGTGTAGTGCGAGGGCATGGACACTGCCCGCCAGCTCCTCACTTAATGTCCCGTAAATTAACCGGTGGCGATTGAGAAAACGCTCTCCGTTAAAGCAGTCGCTCACCAGCACGACTTTGAAATGACTTTCAGATCCCGCAGGAACATTGTGACGATAGCTCTCATCAACGACTTCAAGGAACACGGGATCAAAAGCTGCTCTGAGTTTTGCTTCTATTTGCTCGCGTACCATCATAATGCTTACCTCGTCAACGCAGGGATGGCTCCCATCCCTTTAAATGTTAGCCGCTTTTACCGCTTCCATTGTCATTTCTCAACAAAAATTTAACCATCCCGGAACCGGGCTTTTGCGACAAATCCAGGCTACGGCGTTTAAAAAAACAAAGCGCTGCGTTTGCAGACATTCCCCCTTCCCCTGGCCCGTGGCAATGATATGATGACAAGAATTTTGTTAGGCAGACACACGCAACACGATTGAGATAACTAACTATGTTAAAGAAGATCTTTGTTCCGCTGATGGCGCTGGTAATGCTTGCTGGCTGTGCATCACAGTCCAACACCCTTGAAGTTTCACCGCAGATTGCCCTGCCGCAGCAGGACCCGAGCCTGATGGGCATTACTATCAGCATCAACGGCGCTGACCAGCGAGCCGACCAGGCACTGGCGAAAATTAACCGCAACAACCAGTTGGTGACGCTCACCGCCTCACGTGACCTGCGTTTCCTGTTGCAGGAAGTGCTGGAAAAGCAGATGACCGCACGCGGCTATATGATTGGCCCGAACGGTCCGGTTGACCTGCAAATTATCGTCAATAATCTGTTTGCTGACGTCTCTCAGGGCAACGTGCGCTACAAAATCTCGACCAAAGCGGATATCACCATTACCGCGACGGCGAAAAACGGCAACAAGATGAACAAACAGTACCGTTCAAACTACAGTGTTGAAGGTGCGTTCCAGGCTTCTAACGCCGATATCACCAACGCGGTTAACACCACGCTTACCGACACCATTGCCGAGATGGCGCAGGACACCAGCGTTCACGACTTTATTAAGCAGAACGCACGTTAATTGCCTCACTCCAGGCCCGACGCTGTCGGGCCTGTCACCGGATTGACCATGTCGAGCAATACACTACAACTTTTCCGCCAGCCGAAATCGGCCATTCTGTTAATTCTGGGCTTCGCGTCCGGTCTGCCTCTTGCCCTCACCTCCGGCACGCTACAGGCGTGGATGACCGTTGAAGGCATTGATTTAAAAACCATTGGCTTCTTCTCGCTGGTCGGCCAGGCTTACGTATTTAAGTTTCTCTGGTCGCCCGCGATGGACCGTTTTACGCCGCCGCTGCTCGGCAGGCGGCGCGGCTGGCTTATCATTACCCAGTTACTGTTGATGGCAGGTATTGCCGCAATGGGCTTTCTTGACCCTACCAGCCAGCTACGCTGGATGGCGGCGCTGGCTGTGCTGATTGCCTTTTGCTCTGCCTCGCAGGATATCGTGTTCGATGCCTGGAAAACCGACGTACTGCCGCCGGAAGAACGCGGCTCCGGCGCCGCCATCAGTGTGCTGGGCTATCGCCTGGCGATGCTGGTTTCCGGCGGGCTGGCGCTGTGGATGGCGGACAAATACCTCGGCTGGCAAGCCACCTACTGGCTGATGGCTGCACTGCTGATTCCGTGCATTATCGCAACCTTATTGGCGCCGGAGCCAACCGACGCCATTGCTGCGCCCAAAACCTTAGAAGAAGCGGTGATGGCCCCGTTGCGCGACTTCTTTGGCCGCAATAACGCCTGGCTGATTTTGCTGCTGATTGTGATGTACAAGCTTGGTGATGCTTTCGCCATGAGCCTGACCACCACCTTTTTAATCCGCGGCGTTGGCTTTGATGCCGGTGAAGTCGGCATGGTTAACAAAACGCTGGGTCTGTTTGCAACAATTGTTGGCGCGCTCTACGGCGGCGTGCTGATGCAGCGCCTGAGTCTGTTCCGTGCGCTGCTTATCTTCGGTATTTTGCAGGGCGTGTCGAACGCCGGTTACTGGATGCTGGCGGTCACGGACAAAAACATCATCACGATGGGCAGCGCCGTCTTTTTTGAAAATCTGTGCGGCGGCATGGGTACCGCAGCCTTCGTGGCGCTGTTAATGACGCTGTGCAACAAATCGTTTTCTGCCACCCAGTTTGCGCTGCTCTCGGCGCTCTCGGCGGTAGGACGCGTCTACGTCGGGCCGATTGCCGGCTGGTTTGTTGAAGGCCACGGCTGGCCGACATTCTATTTGTTCTCCGTCGTTGCCGCCGTGCCCGGCATTGTGTTGCTGCTGATTTGTCGCCATACGCTGGAATATACCCAGCGCACCGAATCCTTTATGCCGCGCACTGAATATGCCAGCGCCTATCGTTTCGCGCTCGGAGTACTGGCGCTTGGCTGCCTGTTACTCGCTGCCTGGCTGGTGGTACTGATTATCAACGCGCTTGGTCTTGCTGACTTGCCTTTCGATGTACTGCTGCTTGAAGCCGGTGCACTCCTCGCCGTTGGCGGAATTTTGTTCGGCGGCATACTCGATTACACCGCACTCAAACGCAGCCGCCTGCTTTAACACTTAAGTTCGCCGGTTAATTCCGGCGACTTTTGTTATTTATTTTATTTCCTTTTAGCAAAAAGGGCGGTGCAAAAAATATTTCCATTTCTGCCCTCGCCAATTTCCTTCCGGCTATTCTGACCGGTGATAAATTATTTTAATCCTATTCTTGTATGTCTTTTGATGCAATATTGTTAACCATTTGTGTCTTTACGGCAGATAGATATACCAATGTGCCTCATTGACATTTCTTTACCTAAAAAAAGGTTATAACGTCCCCCGAACCCCTGTCAGCACTGAATGTTTACACTTTGACTTATATTTCGTGACGCAGTAGGCAGAAGCAACTAACACTGCGCTGACACAACCCTATCTATGTTTACAGTAATGTAACCATCCCGTAAAATGCCCGCACACTTTAAACGCCACCCGATCCCGTGGAATTGAGGTCGTTAGAATGAGACTCAGGAAATACAATAAAAGTTTGGGATGGACGTCGTTACTCGCTACCGCAGTATTACTCAGCGGTTGTGATTCGGCGCTTCTCGATCCGAAAGGGCAGATTGGCCTGGAGCAACGTTCACTGATACTGACGGCCCTTGGCCTGATGTTGATTGTCGTGATACCAGCCATTCTGATGGCCATCGGCTTTGCCTGGAAGTACCGGGCAACTAACAAGGATGCAAAATATACCCCCAACTGGTCACACTCCAATAAAGTGGAAGCGGTTGTCTGGACCATCCCGGTTCTGATTATCATCTTCCTGGCCGTATTGACCTGGAAAACCACCCATTCTCTTGAGCCCAGCCGTCCGCTGGACCACCCTGAGAAACCGGTGACTATCGAAGTTGTTTCAATGGACTGGAAATGGTTCTTCATTTATCCGGAGCAGGGTATCGCGACGGTGAACGAAATTGCCTTCCCGGCCAACACCCCGGTGGAATTCAAAATTACCTCTAACTCGGTAATGAACTCCTTCTTTATTCCGCGTCTGGGCAGCCAGCTTTACGCCATGGCAGGCATGCAGACCAAACTGCACCTGATTGCCAACGAGCCTGGTACCTACGACGGTATTTCCGCAAGCTACAGCGGCCCTGGCTTCTCCGGCATGAAGTTCAAAGCTATCGCCACGCCAGACAAGGCCAGCTTTGAGCAGTGGGTTGCCAAAGCCAAACAATCGACAGCCACCATGAACGATATGGATGCTTTCGAGAAGCTGGCAGCGCCGAGCGAATACAACAAAGTCGAGTATTTCTCCAGCGTGAAACCGAACCTGTTCAAGGATGTTGTGAACAAGTTCATGTCACACGGGGAACACATGAGCATGGGCAATGCTGAAGGCGCGCACGCGGGCCACTCAGCAGAAAGCATGACCATGAGTAACGCGGAAACCTCTCATCAGGGCGCCGAGGAATAAATACGATGTTCGGAAAACTTACACTGGATGCTGTCCCGTACCACGAACCGATTATTATGGTGACCGTTGCCGCCATTATCATCGGTGGCCTGGCGGTTGTGGCAGCACTGACTTACTTCGGTAAATGGACTTATCTGTGGAAAGAGTGGCTGACCTCTGTCGACCACAAACGCTTAGGTGTCATGTACATCCTGGTAGCGCTGGTCATGCTGGTGCGCGGCTTCGCCGATGCCATCATGATGCGTAGCCAGCAGGTGTTGGCCTCAGCGGGTGATGCAGGCTTCCTGCCACCGCACCACTACGATCAGATCTTTACCGCCCACGGCGTGATTATGATCTTCTTCGTGGCGATGCCGTTCGTTGTCGGTCTGATGAACCTGGTGGTTCCGCTGCAGATTGGCGCACGCGACGTGGCGTTCCCGTTCCTGAACAACCTGAGCTTCTGGCTGACCGTGGTTGGCGTGGTGCTGGTTAACCTGTCTCTCGGTATTGGCGAATTCGCCCAGACCGGTTGGGTTGCCTATCCACCGCTATCGGGCATTGAATACAGTCCAGGAGTCGGGGTCGATTACTGGATCTGGAGTATTCAGCTGTCCGGTATCGGTACGACCCTCACCGGTATCAACTTCTTCGTGACCATCCTGAAGATGCGTGCACCGGGCATGGACCTGTTCAAAATGCCGGTCTTTACCTGGACTGCGCTTTGCACCAACGTACTTATCATTGTTTCCTTCCCTATCCTGACGGTTTCTGTCGCACTGCTGACGCTTGACCGTTATCTGGGCACCCATTTCTTTACCAACGATATGGGTGGCAACATGATGATGTATATCAACCTGATTTGGGCCTGGGGCCACCCGGAAGTGTATATCCTGGTGCTGCCGGTGTTCGGTGTGTTCTCTGAAGTCACCGCCACCTTCTCCCAGAAACGCCTGTTTGGTTATACCTCGCTGGTCTGGGCGACAATTTGTATCACCATTTTGTCGTTCATCGTCTGGCTGCACCACTTCTTCACCATGGGCAGCGGCGCGAACGTCAACGCCTTCTTCGGTGTTGCCACCATGATTATCGCCATCCCGACCGGGGTGAAGATTTTCAACTGGCTGTTCACCATGTATCAGGGCCGTATCATCTTCAACTCGGCGATGATGTGGACGGTTGGCTTTATCGTCACCTTCTCTATCGGTGGGATGAGCGGCGTGCTGCTGGCCGTACCGGGTGCCGACTTTGTTCTGCACAACAGCCTGTTCCTGATTGCGCACTTCCATAACGTCATCATCGGCGGCGTGGTATTCGGTCTGTTTGCCGGTATGACTTACTGGTGGCCGAAGGCGTTTGGCTACACCCTGAACGAAACCTGGGGCAAACGTGCTTTCTGGTTCTGGTTCATCGGTTTCTTCGTGGCGTTTATGCCGCTGTACGTGCTGGGCTTCATGGGTATGACCCGTCGTCTGAGCCAGCAGATTGACCCGCAGTTCCACCCGCTGCTCACCGTTGCTGCCGTTGGTGCTGCGCTGATTGCTATCGGTGTGCTCTGCCAGGTCATTCAGCTGTACGTTTCCGTTCGCGACCGCGATCAGAACCGTGACCTGACCGGAGACCCGTGGGGTGGCCGTACGCTGGAGTGGTCAACCGCTTCACCGCCGCCGTTCTATAACTTTGCCCTGGTGCCGCAGGTTCACGAGCGTGACGCCTTCTGGGAAATGAAAGAGAAAGGCGAAGCGTACAAGCAGCCGACCCACTACGAAAAAATCCACATGCCGAAAAACAGCGGCGCGGGCATCATCATTTCGCTGTTCATCACCATCTTCGGCTTTGCCATGATCTGGCATATCTGGTGGCTGGCTATCGCAAGCTTTGCGGCCACCATCGTGTCCTGGATTGTGAAAAGCTTCGACGAAGACGTGGATTACTACGTACCGGTTGAACAGGTTGAAAAACTGGAAAACCAGCATTTCGACGAAATTACCAAAGCAGGGCTGAAAAATGTCAACTGATACTCTGAATCAGGCGCACGCCCACAACGCGCATGACCATGGGCACCACGACGCAGGAGCCAATAAGGTTTTTGGCTTCTGGATCTACCTGATGAGCGACTGCATCATCTTTGCATGTCTGTTTGCTACCTATGCCGTTCTGGTGAACGGCACTGCCGGTGGCCCGACAGGGAAGGATATTTTCGAACTGCCGTTCGTGCTCGTAGAGACCTTCCTGCTGCTGTTTAGCTCCATCACCTACGGCATGGCGATTATCGCCATGAACAACAACAACCAGGGCAAAGTGCTGACCTGGCTTGGTCTGACATTCCTGTTCGGCGCGGGCTTTATCGGGATGGAAATCTATGAATTCCACACCCTGATTTCTGAAGGTTATGGCCCGGATCGCAGCGGCTTCCTGTCAGCGTTCTTTACGCTGGTCGGTACCCACGGTCTGCACGTGACCTCCGGCCTTATCTGGATGGCGTTGATGATGTTCCAGATTGCACGCCGCGGCCTGACCAGTACTAACCGCACGCGTCTGATGTGCCTGAGCCTGTTCTGGCACTTCCTGGACGTAGTCTGGATCTGTGTGTTCTCTGTTGTCTATCTGATGGGGGCGATGTAATGAGTCATTCACACGACAACTCTGCGCCTCACGGCAGCGTCAAAACCTATATGACAGGTTTCATCCTGTCCATCATCCTGACGGTAATCCCGTTCTGGATGGTGATGAATGGCAGTGCGTCACATGCTGTTATTCTGGGTGTGGTGCTGGTCACCGCAGTGGTACAGATTCTGGTTCACTTGTCCTGCTTCCTGCACATGAATACCAAGTCCGATGAGGGCTGGAACATGACGGCATTCGTCTTTACGGTGCTCATCATCGCGATTCTGGTTGTAGGCTCTATCTGGATTATGTGGAACCTGAACTACAACATGATGCTTTCTTAAGAGCGGTAAACATGGTTAAGCAATACCTGCAAGTCACGAAACCGGGAATTATTTTTGGGAATTTAATTTCTGTCATTGGAGGATTTTTACTGGCCTCAAAAGGCAGCATTGATTATCCCTTGTTCCTGTACACCCTTGTGGGCGTATCGCTGGTGGTAGCGTCAGGTTGTGTCTACAACAACGTTATCGACCGTGATATCGACCGTAAGATGGAAAGGACGAAGAACCGGGTGCTTGTCAAAGGCCTGATTTCGCCGAAGGTCTCGCTGGCTTACGCCACAGCGTTGGGTATTGCTGGCTTCATGCTGTTGTGGTTTGGTGCTAACCCTCTCGCCATGTGGCTTGGGGTGATGGGCTTTGTGGTGTACGTCGGCGTCTATAGCCTGTACATGAAACGCAAGTCCGTTTACGGCACGCTTATCGGTAGCCTTTCTGGTGCAGCGCCACCGGTGATTGGCTACTGTGCGGTGACCAACGAGTTCGATACTGGCGCCCTGATTCTGCTGGCTATTTTTAGCCTGTGGCAGATGCCGCACTCCTATGCGATTGCCATCTTCCGCTTTAAGGATTATCAGGCCGCTAACATCCCGGTGTTGCCGGTGGTGAAAGGGATCTCTGTTGCGAAGAACCACATCACGCTCTACATTGCGGCCTTTGCCGTTGCCACGCTGATGCTGTCGCTTGGCGGTTATGCAGGCTACAAATACCTGATTGTCGGCGTGGCGGTCAGCGTGTGGTGGCTTGGTATGGCGCTGTCTGGTTACAAGACGGAGAACGACCGCGTGTGGGCGCGTAAGCTGTTCGTCTTTTCCATTGTGGCTATCACCTCGCTGAGCGTGATGATGTCGGTGGACTTTATGGTGCCCGACTCGCACAATCTGCTGACTAACGTCTGGTAAGCATCCAGTAACGAAAAAGGGCGCATTAGCGTCCTTTTTTACGTCGGTTATCAAACAGTAACCGCTGTAATATTTGCTAAAACAGCGGGCGTTTACCCTCCCCTGCCCGCGCACTACACTATGTTGTCTTATCAGACATCACAGTTTCAACCTTCCTGAGCGTGGTCTGCGCTCACCTGTGCGACAATAGCCGCGCGGCGTTGAGCCTGATGTATCAGACTCTGATGAGACTTCTGTTGTCTGACTTTTCTTCCAGGAAATGAATGAACGATTATAAAATGACGCCCGCTGAGCGTCGCGCTACGTGGGGATTAGGGACAGTCTTCTCATTGCGCATGCTGGGCATGTTTATGGTATTGCCCGTGCTCACCACCTGGGGCATGGCGCTCCAGGGCGCGACTGAGGCACTGATTGGTCTGGCTATTGGCATTTATGGTCTGGCGCAGGCTGTCTTCCAGGTGCCTTTTGGCCTGCTCTCTGACCGCATTGGCCGTAAGCCACTGATTATCGGCGGTCTGCTGGTATTCGTGCTTGGCAGTGTTATCGCCGCCCTTGCCGACTCTATCTGGGGCGTGATTCTGGGCCGTGCGCTGCAAGGCTCCGGGGCAATTGCTGCCGCTGTAATGGCGCTCCTGTCCGATCTTACTCGCGAGCAAAACCGCACCAAAGCGATGGCTTTCATCGGCGTCAGCTTCGGTGTGACCTTCGCTTTGGCTATGGTGCTCGGTCCCATCGTGACTCACGCCATAGGCCTGCATGGCCTGTTCTGGATGATTGCCTTGCTGGCAACGCTGGCAGTCATTATCACTGTGCTGATGGTGCCTGACGCCAGTACCCATCGTCTTAACCGCGAATCCGGCATGGTCAAAGGCTGCTTTCGCCAGGTGCTGGCTAACCCGAAGCTGCTCAAACTTAATTTTGGCATCATGTGTTTGCACATCATGCTGATGTCCACGTTTATCGCGCTGCCAGGCGAGCTTGAGCGCGCTGGCCTGCCCGCCGTCAGCCACTGGAAAGTCTACCTGTGCACTATGCTTATCGCCTTTGCCTGCGTGGTGCCGTTTATTATTTATGCCGAAGTGAAGCGCCGCATGAAACGCGTCTTTGTCGGCTGCGTGGCGCTGCTGCTGATTGCCGAAGTGGTGCTGTGGGGCGCGGGCACAAGCTTCTGGGTGCTGGTTGCAGGTGTACAGATGTTCTTTGTGGCATTTAACCTGATGGAAGCCATTTTGCCCTCACTTATCAGCAAGGAATCCCCTGCCGGTTATAAAGGCACGGCAATGGGGGTTTACTCTACCAGCCAGTTTCTCGGCGTTGCCATCGGTGGCTCACTCGGCGGCTGGCTCGCGGGCCATTACGACACCCAGACGGTCTTTTTGTTTGGTGCACTGCTGGCGGTGGCGTGGCTACTGGTAAGCATCACCATGCAGGAGCCGCCTTACGTCAGTAGCCTGCGCGTAGAGTTGCCGGAAGAGGCCGCCAGTGACGCAACACTTGCACAGCGCCTGCTGGCAGCACCTGGCGTAAACGAAGCCGTAGTAGTGCCCGCAGAGCGCAGCGCCTACGTCAAAATCGACAATAAAGTCACCAACCGGTTTGAAATTGAGCAGCTCGTCAGAGGTGTTGCATAAGCGTGGTGCACAATAGCAGTGACCCCGCGATGCGGGGTCATAAAGGTATTAATCGCGGAAGTTGTTGAACTGGAATGGCTGGCCGAGATTGCCGCCGCGCACCAGCGCCATCACGGCTTGCAGGTCATCGCGGGACTTACCGGTCACACGCACCTGCTCGCCCTGGATCTGCGCCTGCACTTTCAGCTTGCTGTCTTTAATCAGCTTCACAATTTTCTTCGCCTGCGCCGCGTCAATGCCCTGCTTAAGTTTGGCTTCCACGCTCCAGTCTTTACCGCTGTGCTCAAACTCCTCTGGCACATCCAGGGAACTGCCTTCAATGCTGCGCTTAAGCAGCTTGGCACGCAGGATATCCAGCAACTGGTTCACCTGGAAATCAGATTCGCTCAGCACCTTGATGCTTTTGTTTTTCTCGTTAAATTCAAAGCTTGCGGCCACGCCGCGAAAATCGAAGCGGGTTTCCAGTTCGCGGGTGGCGTTTTCCACCGCGTTACGGACTTCCTGCAAATCGACTTCAGACACGATGTCAAAAGATGGCATATTTTGGTCTCCCTCTCTTTCTGTTGCGTTGCATAATACCCGCAAAGCAGCACAAAACAACCCGCCAGGCGGGGAAGCGCCCGTCAACGCTATACTCTACAAACCCGTAACCGTTGGCATACGAGGACAAACGCTTTTTTTTATGGTGCCAGTATCATCATTTTACGGGTCAAAAGTATAAAACACCTGGGTAGCTATTGCAGGTGGGGAGGAAAGATGAAAATTACCGTGCTGGGCTGTGGCGCACTGGGGCAACTGTGGTTGTCGGCACTCGCAAACCAGGGTCATGAGCTTCAGGGATGGTTGCGCGTACCCCAGGCGCAGTGCAGTGTTGACGTTACCGGCACAGACGCAAGCCGCTTCCAGCGCGCTTTTCCTGCCAATAACGAACCGTTTCTGGCGCACAGCGAACTGCTGCTGGTTACGCTTAAGGCGTTTCAGGTTTCCGATGCCCTTAAAAATCTCGCGCCCCTGTTACCTGAACGCTGTCCGGTACTGCTGCTACACAACGGCATGGGCACCACAGAAGAGTTGCGCGGCCTGCGCCAGCCGCTCGTTACCGGGGTGACAACCCAGGCCGCCCGGCGCGACGGTAATACCATCATTCACGTTGCCAGCGGACTCACGCACATCGGCCCTGCCAACGATGCCGGGCGCGATTACAGCTGGCTTGCCGAGCCGCTACAGTGTGCGCTGCCCGATGTCGCCTGGCATGACAATATCAACGCCGCACGCTGGAATAAACTGGCGGCCAACTGCGTCATCAACCCCATGACGGCGGTACTTAACTGTGCCAACGGCGGACTGCGTGAGCACGCACAGGAGGTGGAAACCGTGTGTCACGAAGTCGCTCAGGTGATGGTGCGCGAAGGCCACCACACCACGCCGGAAGGGCTTTTGAGCTACGTCTGGGATGTGGTGGACAGTACCGCTGCCAATATCTCATCCATGTTGCAGGATGTGCGCATGCTGCGGCATACCGAAATCGACTACATTACTGGCTACCTGCTCCAGCACGCCCGAGCCCACGGCCTGAGCGCCCCGGCCAACGCCCACCTCTATGAGCAGGTCAAACGTAAGGAGAATGAGTATGAGCGCATCGGCGCTGGTTTGTCTCGCCCCTGGGAGTGAGGAAACAGAGGCGGTCACGGTTATCGACCTGCTGGTGCGTGGCGGTATTGCGGTCACCACAGCAAGCGTTGCCAGCGACGGCAATCTGACAATTACCTGCTCACGCGGCGTAAAACTGTTGGCCGACGCTCCACTGGTGGCCGTGGCCGACGGTGATTTTGACGTTATCGTGCTGCCCGGCGGCCTGAAAGGCGCCGAGTGCTTTCGCGACAGCCCGCTGTTAGTCGAAACCGTGCGCCAGTTCCATCACTCAGGGCGCATCGTCGCCGCTATCTGCGCGGCAGCAGGTGTGGTGCTGATACCGCACGATCTGTTCCCGGTCGGCAATATGACCGGTTTTCCGGGGCTGAAAGAGCGTATTCCACAAGAGAAATGGATGGACCGGCGTGTGGTATGGGACCCGCGCGTCAATCTGCTGACAAGCCAGGGGCCGGGCACCGCAATGGACTTTGCTCTGAAGATTATTGATTTGCTGGCTGGGCAGGAAAAGGCCCGGGACGTGGCGTCACAGCTGGTGCTGGCGGCAGGTATTTATGACTATCACGATGCCGATAGCGCCGGGGTAGCCCGCTAGCAGGCTACCCGCGTGCAACGAGCCGGGCGGTTTCCCGGCTCACATCATTAAGGCTGTTTGTCGCCAGCCCCCAACTCCAGGCTTAAATCACGCGCCGCCTTGAGGCTTAAAAACTCCATCATGTTCATTGCCGCGTTGTTCCCCTGCGCGCTATTACCGCCGGTGACCACCTGCGGCACCCAGTTGCCCTGGTAGTTCTGCATCGCTGAAGCAAAGCGGTCAACCGAGTGCTTATATGCCTCCAGTTTCTGCGTCAGCGCGCCGTCTGCTTCCATCATCTTGCGCTTGTAGGTCGCATCTGCCTCTGCGCGCAGCAGCTGGGCATCTTTATATAACGAGGCGGTGATTTTTTCCTGCTCGGCCACTTCGCGCTTTTTATTGGCCTCGATAATTGCAACGTCCTTATCACGCTGGGCTTCAATTTTCTGCACCTCTGCGACTTTACGGGCGTTTTCAGTCTCTTCTGCGGCGCTGGTCTTCGCCTTCCATTCTGCCTCGGTGGCTTCGGCTTTACCTTTCTCTTCAGAGGTTTTTCTGTCCTGCTCGGCCTTCTTCGCATTCAGGGTCGCCACCTGAATATCGGAGGCGGCAGCAAACAGCGCATCAACACGCTGCTGCACTTTGGGTGAATAGGAAATATTGTTGGTGGTGAAGTTAGAAAGCGACATGCCGTATTTGGTCAGCACCGACTCCTCCTGGCGCTGTAAACCGCCCGGTGAGTTGGAATCACGAATCGGCTCTGCCACTTTCACCATTTTGACCTCTTTGGTGAACTCATCTTCCATGCGCATATCTTTGGTCACCACGTCATAAAGACCGTTGCGCGCCTGATCTTCAATCAGTTTGGGTAATTCGGCGCGGCGCGACATAAAACTTTCAATGGATGACATCAGCGGACCAGACATATAAATAGAGCGTTCAACCGTTTTTTCAATCAGCCCTTTCATCACATTATTATGCGTTGAGAACATTTTATGCAGGGTTTTTATTTTGTCCTGCTCAAGCGGATAGTCATAACGAATGGAGCCACTAATCCAGGCTTCACCGCCGTCATTAAAAGTAATTTTTAATGCGTCATCGTTTTCCGCTTTATACGCGGCAACCTGAGACGGGTCATTCGGGTCAACAGGCTGGTTAAACTCAAATACGCCAGAGCGAGGATAATAGGTCACAATACCGAAGAGCTGCGCCTTAAGCCCCGGCTCGGTGTGGATGGTGAGCTTACCGGACAGCGGTGACTGAATCACGCAGATGTAGCCCGCCGGTACGTTTTCAAACAGCGCCGTAGAACTAAATATACTGCCTGCCATCGCCGCCACAATAACGACAGCACCAACTTTTTTTCTCAGTGAAATATTCTTAATATCCATATCAACATCCTTATTGATGACACAACAAACCCAGCGGTATTTTTATTATCGTTAAGATATTGAGGCATCATAAGAAAAACGGCAGCTAAAAACCACTGAAAGAAATTCAGCCCATTGTCTGAAGAGTGTGATAATTAAGTTAATTTTAATATATTGATAAAGCAAATAGGTAAGCGAGTTTCTCGTAAAAATAACGCAGGCAGGACGAAATTAAATGCAGAACAGAAGAAAGCCTGTCAGCGCATTGCTGGCGGCGTGAACCGCCAGCACATTTCATCACGCTGATTTAATGATGAAAAAGACAGCCAGCGCCAGGCAACGTGACGCCGACATGCGGGTTTTACGGGCGATAGACCTTCACATTCGCAAAGCCCTGCTCACGCAGATACAGCGCCTGCAAACGGCTCATCACACCGCGCTCACACCACAACAGATAGGTTTTGCTCTGATCGAGGTCGCCAAACTGCGTGCTGAGCTTATAGAACGGCAGCGATACCACCTCCACATTCTCAACTGCCAGCGGCTTATCGTCCTGCTCGTCAATGGAGCGGATATCGAGGATCACGTCGTGCGCGTCAAAGCCGCTCACGGTTTCCACTTCCACCACGTCCTGCTCAGTTTGCTGGGCGATGTCACGGATATCCAGGTTATTCGCCTCGGCCACGACGCGCTCAAGAATACTGAAGTCAAAATTCTCTTCTTCCGCTTCAATGCGCGCCTTCACCGCTTTCACTGTCGGGCTTTTGGAAATCACGCCACAGTATTCCGGCATGGTACGGGCAAAGTCTTCAGTACCGATTTCACGCGCGATATCGATGATGTGCTCTTTGTCCCAGGAAATCAGCGGGCGCAGCACCAGCGTATCAGAGACATTGTCGATAAGGCGCAGGTTGGTCAGCGTCTGGCTGGAGACCTGGCCCAGCGCTTCGCCGGTGACCAGTGCCTGCACGCCATAGCGCTCTGCCACTTTTGAGGCCGCGCGTACCATCATGCGCTTGAGCACCACGCCCATCTGGCCGTCATCAACTTTCTCCAGAATCTCACCGACTACCGGTTCAAAGTTAATGGCAACAAAGCGCACGCGGTGTGAACTGCCGTAGCGGTTCCACAAATAGTGTGCCACCTGACGCACGCCGATTTCGTGTGCGGCACCGCCAAGATTGAAGAAGCAGTAGTGCACGCGACAACCGCGGCGCATCAGCATGTAGCTCGACACACCGGAGTCAAAACCGCCGGAAATCAGCGACAGCACATCTTCCTGGGTACCGATAGGGAAACCGCCAATGCCCTCATAGCGGCCTTTTACCAGCAGCAGTCTGTCGTTTTCAATTTCGAGATTAACAGTCACATCCGGGTGAGTCAGCTTCACCTTTGCCGATTCGATATGCTGGTTCAGGCCGCCACCAACGTAGCGTTCCACCTCAATGGAAGTGAACTCGTGCTTGCCGCGACGCTTCACGCGCACACAGAAGGTTTTGCCTTCAAGCTGCTCGCGGTACAGCGCCAGCGCTTGCTCAAAGATGTTGTGCAAAGAGGTGTACGGCGCGTCTTCCACTTCAAGAACGTGGTGAATGCCAGGTATACGGGTCAGCGCATCGCGAATAGCCGGGCGCTGGGCCTCGTCTTTGGCGCGCACTTCAATATGGTCCCAGTGACGGACCACGGCCAGGCTCTCATCGTAGTGTTTGAGCACATTGCGGATATTCCCGGTCAGAATCTTTATAAAGCGCAAACGTACGGACTGGCTTTTAATAGTGATTTCCGGGAACAATTTAATGATAAACTTCATGGCGACTAAAGGTTCGTTGGTCAGCCACGACTGCGATGAGCACTGGCTGAAAGTAGTAGTACACAGGTCAACAACGGCGTGCCTGCAATCCGGGACGCGCAAGTATATCACCATCCCTGTGAGACTGCTCACATAACCACAGCCGCCTTCTTTAATGACGCGCTGCGGCCTGGCGGTAACGGTGCACCCCCTTCACACTTACCGCGAAGCGCCCTAAGTGTGAAGGGGATGTTTGATTATCATTTTATCTCCGTTACCATGACGGATTCGCGAAAACTAAGCACAGAGCCACTATGCCGAAAAAGAATGAAAGTCCGGCCAGCTTCGAGAAAGCGCTTGCGGAGCTTGAGCAGATTGTCAGCCATCTTGAGAGCGGTGAACTGCCGCTGGAAGAAGCGCTGAACGAATTCGAACGCGGCGTTGCGCTCGCACGCCAGGGCCAGCTTAAACTGCAGCAGGCAGAACAGCGCGTACAGATTCTCCTTAGTGACAGTGAAGAGGCGCCGCTGGCACCCTTCACGCCGGATGCTCAGTAATGAACTTTACCGCTTTAATGCAGGCTCGCGCCGAGCAGGCAAACCAGGCGCTACTGCGCTTTATTGCTCCACAGTCGTTTCAGAACACTCCTCTGGTTGATGCCATGCAGCATGGCGCACTATTAGGCGGTAAGCGGCTGCGCCCTTTCCTGGTGTATGCAACAGGCGAAATGTTTGGCGTTGCGCCGCTGGCGTTAGATGCCCCCGCTGCTGCGGTGGAATGCATTCACGCCTACTCGCTCATTCACGATGATTTACCCGCCATGGATGACGACGCGCTACGCCGCGGTCAGCCAACCTGTCACATTAAATTTGGCGAAGCGAACGCTATTCTTGCTGGTGATGCCCTGCAAACGCTGGCGTTTTCTATACTGGCTGATGCACCCATGCCCGGCGTGGGTACAGAGCAACGTCTGGCCATGGTGTCTGAACTGGCCCTGGCAAGCGGTGTGGTGGGTATGTGCGCCGGTCAGGCGCTCGATCTGGCAGCCGAAGGTCAACAGGCATCGCTTGAGATGCTTGAGCGCATTCACCGGCTCAAAACCGGCGCGCTGATCCGCGCTGCGGTGCGCATGGGTGCGCTGAGCGCAGGTGAGCCTGGGCGACAAGCCATGCCGCTGCTCGACAGTTACGCCAGTAACATCGGCCTTGCCTTTCAGGTGCAGGACGACATTCTCGACGTGGTCGGCGATACCGCCACCATCGGTAAAAGCCAGGGACGTGATTTGCAGCTTGGCAAAAGCACCTATCCGGCGTTGCTCGGACTGGAGCAGGCCAAAGCCAAAGCACAGGATCTGTGCAACAACGCGCTTGAGGCGCTTGCGGACCTCAGGTGCGCATCCCTGGATACCTCAGCGCTGGAAGCGCTGGCACGCTACGTTATCGAGCGTGATAAATAAAACACACAATGAGTCTCTGATGAGTTTTGATACCGCCAAATACCCAACGCTAGCTCTGGTTGAATCAACCCAGGAGCTACGTTCGTTGCCAAAAGAGAGCCTGCCGAAGCTCTGCGATGAGCTGCGCCGCTATCTGCTGGACAGCGTCAGCCGCTCCAGCGGCCATTTCGCCTCCGGCCTTGGCACCATTGAGCTGACCGTCGCACTGCACTATGTCTACAATACGCCGTTCGACAGGCTCATCTGGGACGTCGGTCATCAGGCTTATCCGCACAAAATTCTCACCGGACGCCGCGATAAAATAGGCACCATTCGCCAGAAAAACGGGCTGCACCCGTTCCCGTGGCGTGAAGAAAGCGAATATGACGTACTGAGCGTTGGTCATTCCTCCACGTCCATCAGCGCCGGTATTGGTGTTGCCGTAGCGGCTGAAAAAGAAGGCAAAGACCGACGCACCGTGTGCGTCATTGGCGATGGCGCCATCACCGCTGGCATGGCGTTTGAGGCCATGAACCATGCGGGCGATATTCGCCCTGATATGCTGGTTATCCTCAACGATAACGAAATGTCGATTTCTGAAAACGTCGGCGCGCTTAATAACCACCTGGCACAACTGCTGTCTGGCAAGCTTTACTCCAGCCTGCGCGAAGGTGGTAAAAAAGTGTTCTCCGGCGTACCGCCGATTCGCGAGTTGCTTAAGCGCACCGAAGAGCACATCAAAGGCATGGTGGTGCCAGGCACGCTGTTTGAAGAACTGGGCTTTAACTATATTGGCCCGGTAGACGGCCACGACGTGCTGGGTCTTATCACCACGCTTAAGAATATGCGTGACCTGAAAGGCCCTCAGTTCCTGCACATCATGACCAAAAAAGGCCGCGGCTATGAGCCTGCGGAAAAAGACCCTATTACCTTCCACGCGGTGCCGAAGTTTGACCCCAGCAGCGGCATGCTGCCTAAATCCAGCGGCGGCCTGCCGAGCTACTCAAAAATTTTCGGCGACTGGCTGTGCGAGGTGGCGAACAAAGATGAGAAGCTGATGGCGATTACGCCCGCCATGCGTGAAGGCTCCGGCATGGTGGAATTTTCGCGCCAGCACCCGGACCGTTACTTCGATGTGGCGATTGCCGAGCAGCACGCGGTGACGTTTGCCGCAGGCCTTGCTATCGGCGGCTATAAGCCTGTTGTCGCGATTTACTCCACGTTCCTGCAACGCGCCTATGATCAGCTCATCCACGACGTAGCCATCCAGAAGCTGCCGGTGCTGTTTGCCATCGACAGAGCCGGGATCGTGGGTGCCGACGGCCAGACGCACCAGGGCGCGTTCGATCTGAGCTTCCTGCGCTGCATCCCGGATATGGTCATCATGACACCGAGCGATGAAAACGAGTGCCGCCAGATGCTGTGGACCGGCTACCAGTACGAGCAAGGGCCAAGCGCGGTGCGCTACCCGCGCGGCACCGGCACTGGCGCTGACCTCGAAGCACTCACGCTGCTGCCCATTGGTAAAGGCGTGAAAAAGCGCGACGGTGAAAAGCTGGCCATCCTGAACTTTGGTACGCTGCTGTCAGAAGCGCAGACGGTGGCGGAGCGCCTGAACGCCACGCTTGTGGATATGCGCTTTGTGAAACCGCTTGATGAGGCGCTGGTGCTGGAGCTTGCCGCCAGCCACGACGCGCTGGTGACAGTGGAAGAAAACGCCATCATGGGTGGTGCAGGCAGCGGCGTAAATGAGTTACTGATGGCACACCGGCGCGCCGTGCCGGTGCTGAATATCGGCCTGCCGGACCGCTTTATCCCGCAAGGCACGCAGGAAGAAGCGCGTGCTGATTGTGGGCTGACCGCCGACGGCATGGAAACCCGCATCCGCACCTGGCTTGCCTGACGCCTCTTTCGCTCCTGCTATGCTTAGGTGGTGAATAACCATCCATGGCAGGAGTGAAGAATGCACTATCTCCCCTTAGGAACCACCGATCTGCGCGTTTCGCGCCTGTGCCTCGGCTGCATGACATTTGGCGAACCCAACCGTGGCAGTCACGCCTGGACGTTGCCAGAAGAGAGCAGCCGACCTCTCATTAAGCGTGCGCTGGAAGCCGGCATCAACTTTTTCGACACCGCCAACAGTTACTCCGACGGCAGCAGCGAAGAGATTGTCGGCCGCGCGCTGCGCGATTTTGCCCGCCGCGACGAAGTCGTCGTTGCCACCAAGGTCTATCACCAGACCGGCGATTTACCGCAGGGTCTGTCGCGCGCACAAATCCTGCGCTCAATTGACGACAGTCTGCAACGCTTAGGCATGGAGTACGTTGACCTGCTGCAAATCCACCGTTGGGACTACAACACGCCAATCGAAGAAACGCTGGAAGCCCTGCACGATGTGGTAAAAGCCGGTAAGGCGCGCTATATCGGTGCTTCCTCCATGTACGCCCGCCAGTTTGCCCGTGCGCTGTATACCCAGGATAAGCATGGCTGGACGCGTTTTGTCACCATGCAGGATCAGTACAACCTGATTCAGCGTGAGGAGGAGCGCGAGATGCTGCCGCTGTGCTATGAAGAAGGCGTGGCGGTGATCCCATGGAGCCCGCTGGCGCGTGGACGCCTGACGCGCCCGTGGGGTGAAACCTCAGCACGTTCCGTCTCGGATGAGTTCGGCAAAACGCTGTATGTCGAGAGCGAAGAAAACGACGCCCAGATTGCCGAGCGCCTGGCCTACGTTGCCAAAGACAAAGGTGCAACGCGCGCGCAGGTGGCGCTGGCGTGGCTTTTAAGTAAACCGGCGATTGCCGCACCGATTATCGGCACCTCACGCAAGGAGCAGCTTGATGAGCTGCTGGGAGCGGTAGATTTACAACTGACACCTGAGGAAATTGCCGAGCTGGAAACACCGTACCGCCCCCATCACGTGGTGGGGTTTTCATAACCAACCGCTCCACAGGCTAATGTCAGACGTTCAGGCAAAAAACTCATACTCATAACTGGCAGCGCCATACATCGCGATAAGAGCGCACAGGCTCACAGTGTGGGGTTGCTGGCCCCCGCTGAAATCGGCGAAGCGTTCACGGCTGGCCGGGGCGGGCCGCAGGGATGCGGCCCGAGGGCGCGATTTACAGGGACGTTACCTCGCGCCCGTACCCGATAAGCCAGACGGGATAAGCTGAGCGTACCGCGAAGCGGCGATTTCCTGGCGGGGTCGCGGGGATTGTTAAGGGGGATGCGAAAATCCCCCTTAACCCGTTCACCACAGATGAAATCCCGCGAATCATCGGGCTTCAAGTGAACGGAATATCCCACAAATATACATGTTCCTGGAAGGTGCCCAACCTCAAATGAAAGGAATATCCACTTAACCTAAAACAATCCCCATCACCCCGCAGACAAGCAACTCCACCGTAAACGTGCCACATAAAACAAAAAAGGGCGCTACCGTCCGGTAGCACCCTTTCTCACTAAACCAAATACACTTAAATCAACCCAATCGGCCACTGGACGCTAATCAGCCAGATAATCGCTGCCGACAGCACCCCGGCGATAATGTCATCGACCATAATTCCCATGCCACCATGCACATTCCTGTCAAACCAGCGAATTGGCCACGGCTTCCACATATCCAGAATGCGGAAAATCACAAAACCAGCCGCCACCCAGCGCCAGTCCATCACCGGGATAGCCATCAGCGTTATCCACATGCCGACAAACTCGTCCCAGACGATGCTGCCGTGGTCGTGCACCTTCATATCCTTCGCCGTGCGGCGGCAGATATACACACCGATGCAGATGCTGAACATCACCACCAGTGAATAAAGCTGCCACGGCAGAAACGTCAGTAACCACCAGAACGGAATAGCCGCAAGCGATCCCATTGTGCCAGGCACCACCGGACTCAACCCGCTGCCAAACCCGGTCGCCAGCAGGTGCCAGGGATTGCGCATACTCAGGCGACGCTTCGCCTCGGCCTTACTGTTGCGTAAAGTGGTCATAGCCTTTCAGTTCCATTGTCACCGGTTTATCACCCATCATGTAGTTTATGCCGTCGGCGGGAGCCGTGACCTGGCCGATGCAGGTCCAGCGCGCACCCAGGTGGCCCAATGCCACATCCAGCGCCCCGCGATTAAGCTCCGGCACGGTAAAGCACAACTCATAGTCTTCACCGCCGGACAGCGCCCAGCGCAGCGCCTGTTCATGCGAGACGCTTGCCGTGAGGGCCTCAGATAATGGGAACGCATCAAGATTAATACGTGCACCACAGCCGCTGGCGTTGAGGATATGAACCAGATCCGAGGCCAGCCCGTCAGAAAGATCGATAGCGCTGCTGGCAAGACCGCGCAGCGCCTGGCCTTGCAGAATACGCGGCGTCGGGCGCAGATGGCGGCTCGTCAGATAATCAGCATGCTCGCGGCTGTCCACCTGCAATGTCTTTTGCAAAATCGCCAGCCCTGCCGCGCTGTCGCCCGGCGTACCGGTCACGTAGATCCAGTCGCCAGGCTCTGCGCCACTGCGCTTAAGCGCGCGCCCGGCGGGCACAAAGCCGTGAATGCCCAACGTCATCGCCAACGGCCCGCGCGTGGTATCGCCGCCAATAAGCTGCATGTCGTAATAATTCAGGCGTTCAAACAAGCTATCGCTAAACGCCTGTAGCCAGGCGTCATCCACCTGCGGCAGCGTTAACGCCAGCGTCAGCCAGGCCGGGTCGGCCCCCATTGCCGCGAGATCGCTCAGGTTCACCGCCAGCGCCTTGCAGGCTAAATCGGCCGGATTGATGTCCGCCAGAAAATGAATGCCAGACACCAGCGTATCTGTGCTTATTGCAAGTAGCTGTTTATCTGGCACAGTCAACAGCGCGCAGTCGTCACCAATCCCGGTTTCGACGTCGCGGCGCGCGCTGCGTGCGCGGTCAAAATAGCGGGCTATCAGCGAAAATTCACCGTTTGGCATAAAAACGCCTCTGGCTGGAATAGAAAAGAAGGAGGCCGGAGAAACCGGCCTCTGGGATTATTTCTTGCGGGGACGAATATGCGGTGCAGCCTTGTCGAGCACGCCGTTAACAAACTTATGGCTGTCTTCTGCGCCGAACGTTTTCGCAAGCTCAATGCCTTCGTTGATAGCCACTTTGTAGGGCACATCATCACGTTTAGCCAGCTCGTAGAGCGACACGCGCAGCACCGCCTTTTCAACCTGACCCAGCTCATCAAGCTGGCGCGACAGGTAGGGCGTCATCAGGTCGTCGAGATACTTGCTGTTGGTCGCCACTCCAGAGAGCAGTTCACGAAAGTACGCAACGTCAACATCCTTAACGTCCTGTTCTGCCAGGAACTGGTATTCAACATCGGCAATATCGTTTTTGGATATCTGCCAGGAGTAAAGCGCCTGAACGGCACACTCACGGGCGCGGCGACGAGCAGCAGGTTTCACACAATTCCCCTTACTAAATTCTTCAAGCCTTGATGGCTTTCAGTACATTAATCATTTCAAGTGCGGTCAAAGCGGCTTCCGCACCTTTGTTGCCAGCTTTAGTGCCAGCACGTTCGATAGCCTGTTCGATGCTTTCGGTAGTGAGTACGCCAAACGCAACCGGGATTTCGCTGTCCTGTGCCACATGGGCCAGGCCGTTGCTGGCACCGCCTGCAACGTATTCAAAGTGGGCTGTGCCACCGCGAATCACCGTGCCAAGCGCGATAACCGCATCGTATTTACCGGTTTTTGCCAGCACACCCGCAGCCAGCGGCAGTTCATAGGCGCCCGGCACCCATACCACAGTAATATTAGCGTCTTTCACCTGACCAATGCGCTTAAGCGCATCAACAGCGCCTTCAAGCAGGCTGTCGTTGATGAAGTTGTTAAAACGCGCGATGGTGATGGCGACGCGGGCGTCAGGAGCGGCTACGTTAGCTTCAATAATGTTCATACTCATCCTTAACGGGTTCAGTTAGCCCCCGCAGGGGGGCGGATTCTATCATAATCTTTCACGCGCTGCTTACGGTTTTCACCTTTGCGGCGCGCAAGGGGTACGTTTATCGTCAGTGGTGTGCAGGCGTGAGCGTGACACGCAAATCCGGGCCCATGCGGCGCACGTCACTGAAGGTGAATTCAGGTGCCTGTGCCAGACGCTCAAGCCCGGGCAGCTGGCACAGCCCGCGGGCATCGCTGCCTAAAAGTGTCGGTGCGATGTACACAATCAGTTCATCCACCAGCCCTGCCTGCAACAGCGCTCCCGCAAGACTCGCACCGGCTTCCACCCAGACTGAGTTAATCTGGCGTTTACCAAGCACCATCATCAACGCCACCAGATCCAGATGGCCGTTGTGCTCAGGCAGCAGCAATTGTTCCACGTCCTGCGGCCAGCTTTCATCACCTGCGCGCGTGCGGGCAAGCCAGGTCTGGCCCGGTTCAGAGATTAGCCGATGTTCCGGCGTCACGCGGTTCTGGCTGTCAACCACCACGCGCACCGGCGTGCGCAGCGACGCCTGCGGATACAGCGCGCGGGTATCATCATCAAGCTCGTTCCAACGCACCGTCAGCGATGGGTTGTCTGCAAGCACCGTGGCGCTGCTGGAAAGAATAGCGGCACTCTGCGCACGCAGACGTTGCACGTCGCGCCGGGCCTCAGGCGAGGTAATCCACTGGCTTTCGCCACTGGCCATCGCCGTGCGCCCATCAAGCGAGGCGCCCATCTTAAGCTGAATCCACGGAAACCCGGTGCGCATGCGCTTGAGAAAACCGCGATTAAGCGCTTCAGCCTCGTTCATCATCAGCCCATGGCTGACGTCGATACCGGCTTCACGCAGACGGTTCAGACCTCGTCCGGCGACCTGCGGATTGGGGTCCTGCATCGCAGCTACTACTCGGGCAACACCGGCAGCAATCAGCGCCTCGCAGCACGGCGGCGTGCGTCCGTGATGGCTGCACGGCTCAAGCGTAACGTAAGCCGTCGCCCCCCGCGCCTTATCGCCCGCCATGCGCAGCGCATGCACTTCGGCGTGCGGCTCGCCGGCACGGTAGTGAAAACCTTCGCCAACAATGTCGCCGTCGCGCACGATAACGCAGCCAACGTTAGGATTTGGCGCCGTGGTGAAACGCCCGCGGCGCGCAAGCATGAGCGCGCGCGCCATGTAGATTTCATCACGCATGAGCATTAATCCTGTAAGCGGGCAATTTCTTCACCAAATTCGCGGATATCTTCGAAGCTGCGATAGACCGAAGCAAAACGAATGTAGGCTACTTTATCGAGTTTTTTCAGTTGTTCCATCACCAGGTTGCCAATCTGCTTGCTGGGGACTTCGCGCTCACCGGTCGCGCGCAACTGTGACTTGATGTGATTAAGCGCCATTTCCACGTCGTCGGCGCTAACCGGACGTTTCTCTAACGCCCTGAGCATACCGCTGCGCAGTTTGTCCTCGTTAAACGGCTCGCGCACGTCGTTACTCTTTATCACGCGCGGCATGACCAGTTCGGCCACCTCAAAGGTGGTAAAGCGCTCATGGCACACCAGACACTGGCGGCGGCGGCGCACCGATGAACCTTCACCAACCAGGCGGGAGTCGATGACTTTGGTGTCCACAGCCTGACAAAATGGGCAATGCATAACGCCACCTGCAATAAAAATAAATGATAACTAGTTTACCCTGAACTGGCAGGACTACAAAACGCCGCACGCTTTGAGAGTAAGACGCTAGGTTTTCTGATATTTTGCCCCTATTCTTAGTTAACTTACTGAACGACGGGACACTTTTATTATGACAAAACCAGGCCTGAAGCTGCTTCTGGCAGGAAGTCTGCTGGCCCTCGCCACCGCTGGCGCGCACGCGACTGAGGTAAGCCAGGTCACACGCCAGGTCAGCGCACTCAATCAGCAGATGGACCAGCTTAACCAGCAAACCATCAAGCTCAAGCAGCAAAACGCGCTGAATGCCAAATCCAACAGTGGCGTGTACCTGCTGCCGGGTTCAAAAACACCAGCCCAGCTGAAAAGCCAGCTTGGCATGTTGCAACTGTCATTGACCAACGTCACCACTGATGCCAACGGCACCCGCGCAACGCTCAATATCCGTGGCGACAGCAGCGGGCCACTGCCCGCGTTTACCGCCCAGGTTGTCTGGGGCCAGATTCTTGGTACAACGGACAACTATGAAGAGGTCAACCCGCTAACGCTGCCGGTCAGTGCGCCAGAAAGTGTACTGGTGCCAAGTGATGTCGCGATTCCTCTGGAGATGCCCGGCATTCAGTCAAACCAGCTGGGTTTTATCCGTATTCACGATATTCAGCCGTCGGATCCTAACTGGCGTCCAGGCCCGCGTTCACCGTTTAGCCAGTAACCGGCCCCTGCGGCCTGGCGCATCACGCTCTACTTCACTGTTTTGATACCGCATTCCCCTTCGCACCCGCTGGTGCGAAGGCTTTTGTCGCGACAGTAATCCCCCGCAAATAACGCTTACACGTGGACAAATCCGACAAAATCGGTAGAATCGCGGCGTTTTATTCTTCGCATCGTGAACGCAATCGATTACGTGCGTAATGATATTGTGAATAAGAACATATTTTTGTGAGCGTGGGTTTTTATAATAGTCGCGCCGGAGTTAAGCCTCACGGCAGCAACATAAAAAAGCAGGATCCCTGACTCCGTTTTAACCGGATGTATTAATAAAATAGTGGCGAAATGATGAAAAAATTGATGTTAGCAGCGGGTGCGGCTATCGCACTTACCAGCTCTTTTAACGTGACGGCTGCCAGCGGCAATAGCGAATATGTTTCCGACTGGTGGCACCAGAGCGTTAACGTGGTAGGCAGCTATCACACTCGCTTCGGACCGCAACTGCGTAACGACACCTATCTGGAATACGAAGCGTTCGCGAAAAAAGACTGGTTCGATTTCTACGGTTACGTTGATGCTCCGCGTTTCTTCGGCGGCGACGGTAACTCACGCGGCATCTGGAACCACGGTTCACCGCTGTTTATGGAAATTGAGCCTCGCTTCTCCATCGATAAGCTGACCGGCACCAACCTGAGCTTTGGTCCGTTCAAAGAGTGGTATTTCGCTAACAACTACATCTACGACATGGGCCGCAACAGCGCCAACCGTCAGAACACCTGGTACATGGGTCTGGGCACCGATATCGACACCGGCCTGCCGATGAGCCTGTCACTGAACGTGTACGCAAAATACCAGTGGGAAAACTACGGTGCAGCCAATGAAAACAGCTGGGACGGCTACCGCTTCAAAGTGAAATACTTTGTCCCGCTGACCGACCTGTGGGGCGGCAAGCTGAGCTACATCGGTTTTACCAACTTTGACTGGGGTTCCGATCTGGGCGATCAGCCAAACCGCTCCAGCAACTCCATCGCCTCCAGCCACATCCTGGCGCTGAACTACGATCACTGGCATTACTCCATCGTGGGTCGTTACTTCCACAACGGCGGCCAGTGGAAAAACAACTCCACTCTGAACTTCGGTGAAGGTGACTTTGGCGTGAAGGCTAACGGCTGGGGCTACTACCTGGTTGCAGGTTACAACTTCTGATTCATCTTACGCGCAGCCTCGCTGCCATACAGATGCAAAAACCGCGGCATTAAGCCGCGGTTTTTATTTGCACGGTGGTTACGTTGCAATGCAGGCATTTATGTAGTTGCGCCTGCATTTATCACACAGGCAACACACGCAAACCGCGCCTCTTTTTGCTCTTTGCCACACTCCACTTACGCAACATCCCCAGACTAAAACTGCGCGTCTGGCCCCAGAGCGCCTACCGTCCAACACTGAAGCCTGGTAGCCGAAAACTCCGACTGATAGTAAGAGCGTCACCGTATTCGCGGCTGTTGCCTGAGCAAATAACGCGCTCTGGGCCAACAGGCTCACGCGACATAAACGCTGTGAAAAGCCACCTGCTTCGCCCCACAGGGGCGTACTTAACTCCCCTAAACCTCTGCCTGTTCTGAGCGATTAAAATCCAAAGATGATATGGCACAGCCAAAAACCTGTTGCTGACCAGCGCCACAGAAGGTGATGTTCATGCAGAGATAAAAAAACCGCGGCCTGGGCCGCGGTTTTTGGTGTACCAAAGAAGTCTCGCCGTTACGGCAGAATAGACGGCTGGTCCGCCCCTTCTTTTTCCACTTTCAGCTGCTGAATGTGCTCACGCTTCATGCCCATCTTCAGCGCCAGTGCAGACGCCACATAGATAGACGAGATGGTACCGATAGACACACCGATAAGCATCGCAAGCGAGAAGCCCGCCAGCATAGCGCCGCCGAAGATATAGAGCATCAGGACCACTACAAGCGTGGTGCCTGATGTCATCAACGTACGGCTCAGCGTCTGGGTCAGGGACACGTTAAAGATTTCATAAGAGGTTCCGCGACGAATTTTGCGGAAGTTCTCACGAATACGGTCCGATACCACGATACTGTCGTTAAGCGAGTAACCGATAACCGACATCAGCGAGGCGATGATGGTCAGGTCAATTTCGATATGGAACAGCGACAGCACGCCCATCGTAATGACCACGTCGTGCGCAAGCGAAATAACTGCACCGAGCGCCAGACGCCATTCAAAGCGAAAGCCCACGTAAATAAGGATGGAGATAAGCGCCACCAGCAGCGCCATGCTGCCCGCCTGCGCCAGATCCGCCCCCACGCTTGGGCCGACAAACTCAATACGCTTAACCGTCGCATTCTGGCTGGTCGCCTCGTTAATCACGCTCACGACCTTGCTACCCAGCACCTGGCCGCCTGACTCACCTTCTGCCGGTGGCATACGTACCATCACGTCACGGCTGCTGCCAAAGTTCTGCAACTGCGGGTCGGCAAAGCCAGCCTTCTCCAGCGCGCTACGCATGACATCCATTTCAGCCGGTTTTTCGAGGTTGATTTCAATGACGGTACCGCCCGTGAAATCCAGCCCCCAGTTGAAGCCGCGCACGCCAATGATAATCACCGACGCCAGCAGCAACAGCCCGGAAATGGTAAAGGCCACGTTGTCCCAGCGCATAAAGTCATACACTTTACGGCCGTGATTGAGTTGTTCAACGGTATATTCCTGTGCCACAACTCACTCCTCAGATAGACAGCTTGTTAACACGCTTGCCACCGTACAGCAGGTTGACGATAGCGCGTGTGCCGACAATAGCGGTAAACATCGAGGTCGCCACACCGATTGCGGTGGTGATGGCAAAACCCTTGATGGAGCCGGTACCGACAGCGTAAAGGATGATAGCGGTAATAAGCGTTGTCAGGTTGGCGTCAACAATGGAGCTGAACGCGCCTTTATAGCCCTCGTGGATGGCCTGCTGTACCGAACGCCCGTTCTTAATCTCTTCTTTAATACGTTCGTTTATCAGTACGTTAGCATCCACCGCCACCGCAAGGGTTAACACGATACCCGCAATACCTGGCATGGTCAGCGTCGCCCCTGGCAGAAGCGACATCACACCCACAATCAGCACCAGGTTCGCAATCAGTGCCGTGGTCGCGATAAGACCAAACTTCTTATACACGAACACCATGAACAGGATGGACGCTACAAGGCCCCACAGGCACGCTTCCAGACCCTGCTTGATATTCTGCATACCCAGCGTCGGCCCAATGGTGCGCTCTTCAACAATCTGAATCGGCGCAATCAACGCACCCGCACGCAGCAGCAGCGACAGCTGACGTGCTTCGTTCGGGTTGTTGATACCGGTAATGCGGAAGCTATTGCCCAGACGTGACTGGATATTCGCCACGTTGATAACTTCTTCCTGCTTCACCAGAATCGCACGGCCATTGGCGTCTTTTCTGCCGCTGTCTTTGTACTCCACGAACAGGGTTGCCATCGGCTTGCCGATGTTGTCCTTAGTGAAGTTAGACATGATGTTGCCACCCGCGCTATCAAGCGAGATGTTCACCTGCGGCTGGTTGTATTCGTCGGTGCTGGAGGTTGAGTCGGTGATGTGGTCACCGGTCAGGATAACGCGTTTGAACAGCACAACCGGCTGGCCTTCACGCATTGCCTTCACCTCAGAATCGCCCGGTACGCGACCGGATGCGGCAGCAGACTGATCAACGTTGGTATTCACCAGACGGAATTCCAGCGTAGCCGTCGCGCCCAGAATTTCTTTAGCGCGTGCGGTGTCCTGGATACCTGGCAGTTCAACCACGATACGGTCAGAGCCCTGGCGCTGTACCAGTGGTTCAGCAACGCCAAGCTGGTTTACACGGTTACGCAGGATGTTGATGTTCTGCTGTACCGCGTATTCGCGCGATTCACGCAAGCGGTCGTCAGACATCACAGCACGCAGTGCATTGCTGCCCTGACTGCTGATAACGAGATCGCGATGGCGCGACTGGAGCCAGGAAATGGCGGCGTCGCGGGTGGTTGCATCACGGAACACCACGTCCACGCCGTAGTTATTGGCTTTGCGCACGTTGCTCCAGGCGATGCCCTTCTCGCGCAGATCGCTGCGCAGGCTATCCATGTTTTGTTCCTGGAGTTTGCCCAGTGCAGTTTCCATATCCACTTCCATCAGGAAGTGTACGCCGCCGCGCAGGTCGAGACCGAGTTTCATCGGCTCTGCGGAAACCGCTCTCAGCCAGCGAGGCGTTGCAGGCGCGAGGTTAAGCGCAACCACGAACTGATCGCCAAGCTGGCTTACCAGCGCTTCACGCGCGCGCAACTGGACGTCGGTGGAATCAAAGCGTGCGAGGATCGCACCCTCTTCCAGTGCCACAGATTTAGCGGTGATATTTTCTTGTTTTAAGGTGTTCTGAACCTGGATCAGCGTCTGCTCACTGGCGGCGGCTCCGCGCGCGCCAGTGATTTGAACAGCCGGATCCTCACCATACAGGTTGGGAAGCGCATACAGCAGGCCGATCGCCAACACAGCAATCAGCATGATGTACTTCCACAAAGGATAACGGTTTAACACGGCAGTTCCCTTAGGGAAAACGGAAAATTACAGCGCCTTCATAGTGCCTTTCGGCAGAACGGCTGCGACAAAATCACGCTTGATAACCACTTCCGTGGTGTCGTTGAGGGCAATAGCCACATAGCCACTTTCCGCAACTTTAGTCACGCGGCCTACCAGGCCACCATTCGTCAGCACTTCGTCACCTTTGGCGATAGAGTCCATCAGTTTTTTGTGCTCTTTGGTGCGCTTCTGCTGCGGACGCAGGATCATGAAATAGAAAATCAGGCCGAAAACAACCAACATCAGAATCAGTGACATCGGGCTGCCCTGGGCCGGTGCACCGGTCGCGGCAACCGCATCAGAAATGAAAATGCTCATTAAAATTCCCTCATTTTTTGTTTAATCAATACGTAACGCTGGGACCGGTTTACCCTGACGTGCGTAAAAGTCCTCGACGAAGTGCTCTAATTTACCCTCTTCAATGGCCTTACGTAAACCAGCCATCAGGCGCTGGTAATAGCGCAGGTTATGAATTGTGTTGAGCCGCGCGCCCAGAATCTCGTTGCATCTGTCCAGATGATGCAAATAAGCGCGCGAATAATGGCGGCACGTATAGCAATCACACTCTGCATCCAGAGGCGACGTGTCACTTTTATGCTTCGCATTGCGGATTTTCACCACGCCGTCGGTCACAAACAGGTGGCCGTTGCGCGCATTTCGGGTTGGCATGACGCAGTCGAACATATCGACACCGCGACGCACGCCTTCTACCAGATCTTCCGGTTTACCCACGCCCATCAGGTAGCGTGGCTTATCGGCAGGAATTTGCGGGCAAACATGTTCAAGAATGCGATGCATGTCCGCCTTCGGCTCCCCAACCGCCAGGCCGCCGACAGCGTAGCCATCAAAGCCAATTTCTACCAGCCCTTTAACAGAGACGTCACGTAAATCTTCGTAAACGCTGCCCTGGATAATACCGAACAGCGCGTTCGGGTTTTCCATCTCGTCAAAGCGATCGCGGCTGCGTTTAGCCCAGCGCAGCGACATCTCCATTGAGCGCTTCGCGTAATCCCAGTCCGCCGGGTACGGCGTACATTCATCAAAAATCATCACAATATCGGAACCGAGATCGTACTGGATCTCCATCGATTTTTCCGGGCTTAAGAAAATCGAATCACCGTTGATCGGGTTGCGAAAGTGCACGCCCTGTTCGGTGATTTTGCGGATATCGCCAAGGCTGAAGACCTGGAAACCGCCGGAATCGGTCAGGATCGGGCCTTTCCACTGCATAAAGTCGTGCAGATCGCCATGCAGCTTCATGATTTCCTGACCCGGGCGCAGCCACAGATGGAAGGTGTTGCCGAGAATAATCTGCGCGCCAGTCTCCTGCACTTCTTCCGGGGCCATCCCCTTCACCGTGCCGTAAGTACCAACGGGCATAAACGCGGGGGTTTCTACCGTGCCGCGCTCAAACACCAGACGACCGCGGCGCGCGCGCCCGTCGGTGGTTTGCAGTTCAAATTTCACATTACCTCCTGCGTCAGATAAACAGTCTGACGTGTCATACCGGTGCCGCAGGCGTTGCCCACGGCGCTAAATTACGTGCGCCTGTCGCCTGTTTCACAGGTACGCGCTGCGCCAGCGCGCTCGCAATGGAAAAGCCAGCGGCGTAAAAAAGTAGAACCGAGCCCGGTCAGGCGCTTATGCGCCCGGGCGCTCGTTAATGGCCTGCGGATTGTACGTGATAAACATCGCATCCCCATAGCTGAAAAAGCGATACTCCGCCTTCACCGCTTCGTTGTAGGCGTGCATCGTATTGCGATAACCGGCAAATGCCGACACCAGCATAATCAACGTCGATTCCGGCAGGTGGAAGTTAGTGACCAGTGCGTCAATCACCCGGTATTTGTAGCCCGGATAGATAAAAATTTGCGTGTCGCCGAAAAACGGCTCAATAACGTCATTTTTGGCCGCGTTGGCTGCGCTTTCCAGCGAGCGCACGGAGGTAGTGCCCACGGCAATCACCCGGTTACCGCGCGCGCGACACGCCAGCACCGCATCCACCACGTCCTGCGGCACTTCAGCATATTCGGAGTGCATGATGTGGTCTTCAATGCTGTCTACACGCACCGGCTGGAAAGTCCCTGCGCCTACGTGCAGCGTCACAAACGCCATCTCAACGCCTTTTTTACGCAGCGCATCCAGCAGCGGCTCGTCAAAATGCAGTCCGGCGGTCGGTGCAGCCACCGCGCCCGGCTTCTGGCTGTAGACGGTCTGATACAGTTCGCGGTCGGCCTCTTCGTCCGGGCGGTCGATGTACGGCGGCAGCGGCATATGGCCGATACCGTTTAAGATTTCCAGCACCGTGCGCTCATCAGTAAACTCAACTTCAAAAAGCGCATCATGGCGCGCCACCATCGTGGCCTGTACACTTTCGTCATCGCCAAGCAGCAGTTCAGCGCCCGGCTTTGGCGCTTTAGAGGCGCGGATATGAGCCAGCACGCGTTTATCGTCGAGCATGCGCTCGACCAGCACTTCAATTTTGCCGCCGCTGGCTTTGCGCCCGAACAGGCGCGCCGGGATCACGCGGGTATTGTTAAAAACCAGCAGATCGCCGGGGTTGAGCTTATCGAGCAAGTCGGTGAAGATGCCATGCGTGAGCTGCCCCGTCGGGCCGTCGAGCGACAGCAGACGACAGGCGCTGCGCTGGGGCTGCGGATAGTGAGCGATTAAAGATTCGGGAAGTTCAAACGAAAAATCGGCGACGCGCATGACGGGGACTCTGGACTCAGACTTAAAAACAGGCGGCTAGTCTAGTGCCGGGGCGCTTTCGCTGCAACCCGTAAGCCATTTTGCCGCCCGGATAAAAGGTAACAAATGAATTTTCTGGCACACCTGCACCTTGCCTCTCTTGCCGACAGCTCGCTGCCCGGCAACCTGATTGCCGATTTTATACGCGGTAACCCTGGCGACGACTGGCCTGCCGACGTGACGGCGGGCATTTTTATGCACCGGCGCATTGATGCCATGACCGACGGACTGGCGCAGGTACACACCGCGCGCACCTGGTTTCGCCCACAAACGCGCCGGGTCTCCCCCATTTCTCTGGACGTGATGTGGGACCATTTTCTGTCACGCCACTGGGCGCGCTTTTCACCCGATGAGCCACTCACACAGTTTGTAGCGCGCGCCGAGGCGGCCATTGCGCCTGTCCTGCCTGTGGCACCGGAACGGTTTGTGAACCTCAACAACTATCTGTGGCCGGAGCGCTGGCTGGAGCGCTACGCCGACATGGACTTTATCGCCCGCGTGCTAAACGGTATGGCGAGCCGCCGCCCGAAGCTCGCGGCATTAAGCGACTCCTGGCACGACCTGAATGAACACTACGCCGCGCTGGAGCAGTTGTTTAACGAGTTTTACCCACAAATGATGCAACTGGCACGCACAAAGCAGCTATAAAAAACGCGGGGGCATTGCCCCGCGTCATTCCTCGCCTTAAAAAGCAAAGCAGGAGCAGCCCAGCGCTCCCCAAAAAGCGCCATCATCAGAGACCGGGATCGCCGAACGGCGGGCGATGTCATGCTGATGACCATGAACGCCACAGCTGCCACAGCACTGATGTGCCGCCTGGGCAAACACCGCGTTGCTCGCCTGCGGCGGCGCGGCGCGATAGTGGCCCGGCACCGTTGCCACTGGCGACCATGTCGGCAGTACCGGAATTGGCGGCGGCGACAGCGGTGAGAAGCGCCCTGCGGCATACACCACGCGCCCGTCCACCAGCGTCAGCACTGACTCAATATCTTTAATCTCCTGCTCCGGCACGCTGAAATAGTCTTTGGAGAGCACCACCATGTCTGCCAGTTGCCCGGCAGCGATGCGTCCTTTCTTGCCCTGCTCACTGGAGAACCAGGCGCTGCCCGCCGTCCACAACGCCAGCGCAACGTCGCGTGAAAGGCGGTTGTTCTCGTCGTACATGACCATGCCGCCCACGGTACGCCCGCTCACCAGCCAGTACAGTGCGGTCCACGGATTGTAACTCGCCACGCGTGTGGCATCCGTTCCCAGTCCTACCGGCACTTCCTGCGCCAGCATCTTCGCGACGGGCGGCGTTTGCTTAAGCGCCTCAGTGCCATAACGCTCGGCAAAATACTCGCCCTGAAACGCCATACGGTGCTGCACCGCAATACCGCCACCCAGCGCCTTCACGCGCTCAATGTTGCGATCGCTGATGGTCTCGGCGTGGTCAAAGAACCAGTGCAGGCCGTTAAACGGAATATCACGGTTCACTTTTTCAAACACATCAAGCATGCGGCTGATGGATTCGTCGTACGTGGCGTGCAGACGAAATGGCCAGCGGTGCTCCACCAGGCGGCGCACCACGCGCTCCAGCTCGTCTTCCATTCCTTCTGGCAGGTCCGGGCGCGGCTGTAGGAAGTCTTCAAAATCGGCAGCGGAAAACACCAGCATTTCACCGGCACCGTTAACACGATAAAAATCCGAGCCCTGCCCCGGCGCCAGCATATCGGTCCAGGTCGTAAAGTCTTCCAGTTCGTGCTGCGGGCGCTGAGTAAACAGGTTATAGGCGATGCGAATAGTCATCTGCTTTTCAGCATGCAACTGCTCGATAACCTGATAATCCTCCGGATAGCGCTGCGAACCGCCGCCTGCGTCAATGGCGCTGGTCAATCCCAGTCGGTTAAGCTCGCGCATAAACTGGCGCGTGGAGTTCACCTGTGCCTCAAGCGGCAGCGTTGGCCCTTTTGCCAACGTCGCATACAGAATGGTGGCGTTAGGTCTGGCAATCAGCATCCCGGTCGGGTTGCCGTTACTGTCGCGCACTATCTCGCCGCCAGGTGGGTTTGGCGTGTCGCGGGTGTAGCCCACCGCCTTCAGTGCCGCACGGTTGAGCAGCGCCCGGTCATAAAGATGCAGTACAAACACCGGCGTGTCCGGCGCAGCCTCGTTCAAATCGTCAATGGTTGGCATGCGGCGCTCGGCAAACTGGAACTCGCTCCAGCCGCCTACCACACGCACCCACTGCGGCGACGGCGTGCGCTCGGCCTGCGCTTTGAGCATACGCAGCGCGTCCGCCAGCGACGGCACGCCCTCCCAGCGCAACTCCAGGTTGTAGTTCAGCCCGCCGCGAATCAGATGCAGGTGCGAGTCGTTAAGACCCGGCACCAGCGTCTGGCCCTGTAAATCCACCTGCTGCGTCTGTTCACCGGCAAAGCGCATAACATAGTCATTGCTGCCGACTGCAAGGATTTTGCCGTCTTTTATCGCCACCGCCTGTGCCTGCGGGTTTTCGCTATCCAGCGTGTGAACCTTGCCGTTCGTCAGTATTAAAGAAGCTGTTTCGGTCATGGGAACTCTCCTGTAATTCGTGGCTACCTTTTCAGCCAGCGCGCGAACAATCGGGTGGTTATCGGCATCCAGAACCAGACCACCAGCGCCACCACACAGGCGTTGTTAAGCAGATTGAGCCACAACTCGCCGCGGTGAGCGCCAAATAACTGCCCGGTAAGCCACGCCACCAGATTGACGCTTGGGAAAATCACCAAAAGCGTAATCAGAAACTGCTTCCAGCGCTTTGGCTGGCGCACGCGGGGCGTTGCTGGCGTAAACCAGAAGGCAGCATCGGTGCGTACTTCGGTGCGATCGCCGCCGTTGAGTAGCGGTTCTACCTCAGCAACCAGCTGCTTGCGCTGCGATGAACAGGTCCAGGCATAAAGGTTGTCGAGCGTGTCAAAGCGGATCACGATATTCCACTCGCTCATTCCCGCGCTCGGACGTATTACGTTTGTACCAAGATGGCCCGGATACTCTGCCGCCACCGGCATAATGCGCCCCAGCCAGGCCTCGTAGTCTGCCTCCAGCCCCGGCTTAAGCTCGTGGGTAATGACCAGCGTGACATGCTTGTTCTGCGCCATAGTGGGCCGTCCTGAATGAAAATGCAGGCGGGGAGCCCCCGCCTGTAAGGTTATTTTTTACGCGCTTCGGCGTGGTGCACCATGGTGTAGGCATAGTCGACGCCCATACCGTAAGCACCGCTGTGCTCACGCACCAAATCCATGACCGCATCGTAGGTTTCTTTGCGCGACCAGTCGCGCTGGTACTCCAGCAGCACCTGCTGCCAGGTCACAGGCACTGCGCCCGCCTGCACCATGCGGTCAATTGAGCGCTCGTGGGCATCCACCGAAGTCCCGCCGGAGGTATCGGTCACCACGTAAACCTCAAAGCCTTCGTCAAGTGCCATCAGCGCCGGAAAGGTCAGGCACACTTCGGTCCACAGCGCCGAAATAATCAGTTTTTTGCGCCCGGTAGCCTTCACGGCTTCAACAAACTTCGCATCTTCCCAGGAATTCATTGATGTGCGCTCAATCGGTTTCACATCCGGGTGAACGGCCAGCAATTCCGGCCAGATATAACCGCTAAAGCTTTCGGTTTCGACCGAGGTATAAATAGTCGGCACATTAAAAATCTTCCCGGCCTTAGCCAGTGCCACCGTATTATTCTTTAATATCTGCCTGTCGATATTTGCCACGCCAAAAGACATTTGTGGCTGGTGATCGATAAAAATGAGCGCAGAGTTCTGCGGGTCAATCAATTCCCGTATAGACATAATAAATACCTTTTAAATTATCAGGTTAAGATATAGAGCGGTATGTTGCTGACTGCAGAAAAAGAATAGACGTGAAACCTGATTCAGGATAGCTGGATTTTTTGAACGCTCTGCTAAAAAAAATTCACCGACTTTATCGGTGAATTTTTTTATTAACGCAGCGGTTATTAAGGACGAATTTATTTCAACAGAAAGATAAGGGAAATAATGCCTGCGCTCACAGGCATGATTAAAATAATTATTTACTGCGCCAGATTGCGAATGAGACCGGCGCAAGCTGCAGGGTTTCATCGGTAAAATGCCCGTCACCTTCCACCTGCTGCCAGCGCCCACCGACCAACAGCGGTGAACGGATAACCACCTGTGCCTGGGCGCCACGGTTAATCGCCACCAGCACCCGCTCGCGCCCGAGAATGCGCGCAAACACCACAACATCACCGCTGGCGTACACAATATGGCAGCCGCCGCGACGCAGTGCCTGGCTTTGCTTACGAAGCTTTGCAAGACGCTGGTAGAGCGCCAGCAACGCAGTGTCCTGCTGCGTCTTATCCCACGGGAACGGTTTGCGGCACATAGGGTCCATATCGCCATCCACGCCCACCTCATCGCCGTAATAAATGCACGGCACGCCAGGCCAGCAGAAAAGCCAGGCCACGCCCAGCGGCAGGCGCGCTACATCCTGACCCAGCAGCGATTTAAAACGCGGCGTGTCGTGACTGTCGAGCTGGTTAAACATACGCAGCTGCTGCTGGTGCGAGAGCGCCGCGCGGTATTGCTCCATCCAGGCCATACAGGTTTGGGCGTCAATCTGCTGCGGATCGTACGAGATATCGGTATTGGCAAGAAACGCCCACAGCGGGAAGGTAAAACCGCGGTAGTTCATGGAAGCGTCTTCTGCATCGGCCTGGAGCCACTGGCGCGCATCACCGAAGTGCTCACCAAACACGTAAGCATCCGGGCGCGTTTCCTTTGCTGCCTGGCGAATGCCCGCCACGTGCAGCAGGTTGTTGGCCGCGCCGCCCCCCTCGCCCAGCATATGCACCACGTCGAGCCGCCAGCCATCCATGTTCCACGGCTCGCGCAGCCAGTGGCGCACAATGCTGTTTTCACCGCGATAAATTTCGTCCACCACGCCGCGAGCACTGTAGTCGAGCTTTGGCAGGCTGGCATAGCCCAGCCAGTCCAGCGCCAGCCCTTCAGGCGAGAAACTGTACCAGCTGCGCTGGAGTGAAGCCGGATTGTGGCAGGCTCCCGCAGCATCCACCGTGTGCCTGTCAAACCACGCGTGGGTATCGCCGCTGTGGTTGAATACCCCGTCAAGAACCAGCCGCATACCCTGCTCACGGGTGGTATGGCGCAGGCGCAACAGCGCTGCGTCACCGCCAAACTGCGGGTCAACGTGGCGGTAGTCCTGGGTATCGTATTTGTGCACGCTGGGGGCGACAAATACCGGGTTAAGATACAGCGCCGTGACGCCAAGGCGCTTAAGGTAGGGCAACTTCTCGCAGATGCCGTCCAGGTCGCCGCCGTAAAAGGTCGACCCACCTGCCTCTGGCGTGAGTGGCTCGTGCCATTCACGGCGCACTATTTCGCGCCCGGCAGCGTGGTGCCAGTAAACGGAGTCCTGCTCCGGGGTGCGATGCTTTCCCCTGGCAAACCTGTCCGGGAAGATTTGGTAAAACACCTGGTCCGCAACCCAGTCCGGGCCGGTGTCCGGCAGATCGACCGCGAATTGCTCAAGGCGCGGCGGTGGGAAATCGCTAAAGCCCTGCGGCGTAAACCAGCGCTGACGGTCAGCCCACAACAGTTTAAAGCTGTAACGCCGCCGCGCCTGCCCGCTGCTGACGTCCAGCGTCACGCGCCACGCGCTAACGCCAGGCTGTGGCTCGCGTGACAGCCGCGTCATTCTGAGCGGCGTTTCTTCGTTATCAATTTCGGTACGCAGCATCACGCGCTGCACCGGCGCATCGCTCGCCAGCCACAGCGTCACGGTCATTTTCTGCTCACGCACGGTGACAAACGGTGCCACCGGCAAGTGCCAGGCCTTTAACATGGTGCTTCCCCTGTGTCTAAAAATGGCCCCACCTTGCCATATCAGCCAGGGCGGTTGCTCATCATTACTCCACAGATTCGGGGAGGATGCAGGGGGAGGAGACAACTGATAACGGCTGGCGTGAAGCGCCAACAAACAAAACCTTTCCGGCTCAATGCCCTGGCGGCCTCAGATTCTCGTATCATGGCATGACACCGCCTGTTCCACGCAAAACCTAAAAAAACCTCGTCATCACAACATAATGTCAGTCACTTAAGCATTTTTATGAATAGAAATTTATTTCAATTCTTAAGAATGTGACGTTTTTTTGAGGCCCGAGTCATCGGGCCTTTTTTCTTTCTTTTAAGCAGATGAGCAGCGCACTCATTCGTTTTTAAGGTGCACAGACATACAGTGTGGGATTGTTGACCCCCGCTGAAATCGGCGAACCGCAGGCGTGAAGACAAGGTCAGACCGCCAGGGATGGCGGGCTGAGGCGCAACGCAGCATGGATGCTGCGTCAAGCCGGCCGCAGGAGCAGCGCCGAAAGGTGAGCGCACCGCGAAGCGGCGATTTCCTGGCGGGGCCGCCGGAGATTGCAAAGAGGGCCGCGGTGGCCCTCTTTGCCCGTTCACCGCAAATGAAGTCCCATTTGTTGTCGGGCTTAAGGTGAACGGAACATTCACCAGTCCTTAAACGACCAGCATTACATCATCACAACGGGGCGTTTTCACATCCAGCAACGCTATCAGGCCATTACGCTTTGCCCAGCTTCGCATCGTGCCTGCGCTTAAACACCCAGCCCACCAGCAACAGCGCAATCCACGCAAAACCGACATACAGCGAAATACGGGTTTCCGGATGCAGGCCAATCAGCACAATAATAAACGCGAGGAAGATGAGCCCGGCAGTGGTGGTCGCCACCCCGCCCGGCACTTTAAACTTCAGCGCCTTTATCTCGTCTTTGGATAAACGGCGGCGAAACGCTATCTGCGAGAGCAGGATCATTATCCACACCCAAACGGTGGCGAAGGTCGCAAGCGACGCAATCACCAGGAACACACTTTTTGGCATGATGTAGTTCAGATATACCGCCACCAGCATTGCGCCAGTCATCACCACGACCGTCACCCATGGAATACCGTGGCGTGAGACTTTGGCAAACACTTTAGGGGCCGCGCCCTGCTCGGCCATGCCGTGCATCATGCGGCCCACACCAAACACGTCGCTGTTAATCGCCGACAGCGAGGCCGTGAGCACCACAAAGTTAAGAATACTGGCCGCAAAAGTAATTCCCAGATGCTGGAACGTCAGCACAAACGGGCTACCATTGGTGCCCACCTGGTTCCACGGATAAATCGACATAATCACAAACAGCGTGCCGACGTAGAACACCAGAATACGCAGCGGCACCGAGTTGATAGCGCGCGGAATGGATTTTTGCGGGTCTTTCGCTTCACCGGCGGTAATACCGATAATTTCAATCCCGCCATAGGCAAACATCACCATTTGCAGCGCCATTACCGTGCCAATCCAGCCGTTGGCGAAGAAGCCGCCGTTGCTCCACAGATTGTGAATACCGGTGGGTTGCCCGCCGTTGCCAATGCCCCAGATGATGATGCCAAAACCGGCAGCAATCATGATGATGATGGTGGCGACTTTAAAAAACGAGAACCAGAACTCCATCTCGCCAAACACCTTCACGCTCATCAGGTTAATGGCGCAAATCAGCAGTACCACACTGAGCACCCATACCCAGTGCGGCACGTCGGGGAACCAGACGCCCATGTAAATGCCGAAAGCGGTGACGTCGGCGATGGCGACAATCAGGATTTCAAAACAGTAGGTCCAGCCTGTGATATAGCCTGCGAGCGGGCCGAGGTTTTCCTGCGCGTAGCGCGAAAAGGAGCTAGCCGCCGGGTTATGCACCGACAGTTCGCCCAGCGCACGCATGATGATGTACGCTGCAACGCCGCCGATAATATAGGCCAGCAGCACGCTTGGCCCCGCCATTTTAATAGCATCTGCCGAGCCGTAAAAAAGCCCCGTGCCAATTGCCGAGCCGAGAGCCATGAAACGAATGTGTCTCGTGCTCAGGCCGCGTTTGAGCGTATTTTTTTCCATTGAAGCCATCCACCAAATAAAAAACCACGGGCAGCCCCGTGGTTAACAGTAAAAATGTTTTCTTAGTGTGCGACAGAGGTCGACGAACGCCCGGCAATCCTGTCCCAGATACCGCACAGCACCAGGGCTGCCAGCGACGGCATCAGCCACGCCAGACCTTGTTCTGCCAGCGGCAGGTGCGTCATCCAGCCCGGCAGCAGGTCACCAAAACCAGCGGCCTTGATGCCATCGACCAGGCCCAGCAGCAGGCTGACCAGCATAGCCGGTGCAATCACGCGCGTGGAGCTATTCCACCACGGGCGGGTGAAGCTCAGCACCACCAGCACGATGCACGGCGGATAAATCGCCGTCAACACCGGAATAGAAATCTGAATCAAATGGCTCAGGCCCAGGTTAGACACCACCATAGAGAACAGGCCAAGAATAAACACCAGCGAGCGATAAGAGAGCGGCAGATACTGCTCAAAGAACTCTGCACACGCGCAGGTCAGACCCACTGCGGTCACCATACAGGCGAGGAAAATCAGCGCTGCCAGCAGGAAGCTGCCGAAGCCGCCAAAGGTGTGCTGAACGTAAGCGTGCAGAATGGCCGCGCCGTTAGCAGACTGGTCCACGAGCGATGCGCTGTCAGAGCCCAGGCGGAACAGCGCCAGGTACAAGAGCGTCAGACCCACACCGGCAATCAGACCGGCCCATACGGTATAACGGGTCAGCAGGCGCGCTTCGCTCACGCCGCGCGAGCGGGCGGCGTTAACGATGACGATACCGAACACCATCGCGCCGAGCGTATCCATCGTCAGATAGCCGTTCACAAAACCGTTGGAGAACGGCGCGGCCTGATAGGCTGAGGTTGCCGTGCTGATATCGCCTGCCGGCCACATCACGGCAGCGACGCCAAGGACCACCAGCGCAATGATTTTCAGCGGTGCCAGGAAATGGCCCACGGTATCCAGCAGCTTGCCCGGATACAGGGAAACGAAGATAACCAGCGCAAAGTAGACCAGGCTATAAATCAACAGCGGCAGCGCGCCGTCGCCAGTCAGTGGCGCAATCCCGACTTCAAAAGACACGGTAGCGGTACGCGGTGTGGCAAACAGCGGGCCAACGGCCAGATAACAGACGGTTGCCAGCAGCACCCCGGCACGGCGGCCAATTGGCGTGCTCAGGCTGTCAACGCCGCCGCCCACGCGCGCCAGCGCGACCACGGTCAGCACCGGCAGACCAACGGCAGTAATCAGGAAGCCGAGTGCAGCCCACCACACGTTTTCACCGGCCTGTAAGCCGACCATGGGAGGGAAAATGATGTTGCCCGCGCCAACAAACAACGCAAAGGTCATAAAACCCAGGGCGAGGATGTCACGCGATGTTAAACGATGGGTCATAAATTTCGTTGCAGCCTGTGGATGTGGTGTTGAAATAAATAATATTTTTTCGCCGCCAAATAAGATGGCAAAAAAACGGCAATATCAGAAATTTCCAGCGAGAAATAGGTCTCAGTAAGCGCAGCGAAGAATTGTTAGTCGATTAACCACGCAATTCTGGTGAGTCTGACGATAGCGGGCGCCAATTAAAACGCTTATAGGGTTTGAAGGCAACCAGGGATCGTCAAACCAGAACATTCCACTAAATATAACACAATATTTGGCAGGGTATTTGTGAAGCTGCGCTGACCGCTGGCTTATCGTGCGGACAAAAAGCGAACAACGCACGCGTTTAACGCCCTGCCTGTCCGGCGGTGGTGTTAAAAACGTGCGAAGCATTCATTATGGAAAGTAACCTTGACGGGTTAGCCCGCAGCGGCACGTGTTTCATCAGCAATCAGGCGCGTGGGCAGCACAAAACTGAAACGCGTACCGCGGCCCAGCGCGCTGTCAATGTCCAGACGGGTATCGTGGTGGCTAAGAGCATGTTTGACGATAGCCAGCCCCAGCCCGCTGCCGCCGTTCTGGCGTGAGCGCGATTTATCCACCCGATAAAAGCGCTCGGTCAGGCGCGGAATATGCTGAGCGGCAATGCCCGGTCCGTTATCTTCCACGCAAAACAGCGCGCCGTGCGGCGTGCGCTTCCAGCTCAAGGTAATGGTCGTGCCCGCAGGCGTGTGGTTAACGGCGTTATATACCAGGTTAGAAACCGCGCTGCGTAACTGATCCTCATTGCCAAACACCCATAGCGTCTTATCAACCTCAAAATGAAGCTGGTGCTGCGGGCCAAGCGTATGCGCTTCACGCTCCAGCATGTTGAGCATCACCGGCACATCCACTTTTTCAGTCAACTGTAATGCCGGCGCGGCTTCAATGCGCGAGAGCGTCAGTAGCTGCTCCACCAGCCCTTCCATACGCTGAGTTTGCTCGCGCATGGTGCCCAGCGCCTTGTCACGCAGCGCCGAGGGCATACTCTGGCCGTGCATCACTTCGAGGTAGCCCTGTAATACCGTAAGCGGGGTGCGCAACTCGTGGCTGACGTTAGCAAAAAAGTTGCGTCGTGCGCCCTCAAGCTGGTGCATTTGCGTGACATCACGCGCCACCATCAGCCACTGTCTGTCGCTGTAGGGCATCACGCGAAATTCGATATGGCGCTGGTTGTTAAGCACCAGATTCAGCGGGCGTGAGAAATCGCGCGCTTTGAGATAGCGGCTAAACTCCGGGTAGCGCAGCAGGTTCTGGATGTTCTGGCCGTTATCGTCAGGCCAGCGCAGGTGCAAAAGCTGCTGTGCCAGGCCGTTGCACCAGAAAATGGTGCCTTCTTCCGTGGTGAGGATCACCGCGTCTGGCAGCGACTCGGCACCGCTGCGAAAGCGCTTAATCAGGCTACCCAATTCACGGCGGCGCTTTTTGTTGCGCATCTGCATCTGGTGCAGGCCGTACAACAGCGGTTCCCAACTGCCGCGCCCGGGCGGCGGCGTCATACTGCGGTCAACCCACAACCACCAGGACAGGCGCAGTAGATTATGAAAATGCCAGACCAGCAGGCCGGTCACTGCCGCCAGTAAAAACCACGGCAAAAAACCAAAAACCGCGCTCAACAGCAACGCAGGCAAACAGCACAGCGCCAGCTCCAGCGCCAGCCTTTTCCATGACAGCCGTTCCAGCACGGGTCACGCTCCAGTAAAGAAAAGTTAAAAGCGGGTCGAGAAACGATAGCCGGTGCCACGCACCGTCTGCACCATACGGTCGTGACCGCTCTGCTCCAGCGCTTTACGCAAGCGACGAATATGCACATCCACCGTCCTGTCTTCAACATAGACGTTGGTGCCCCAGACGTTATTGAGCAGCTGCTCGCGGCTGTAAACGCGCTCCGGGTGAGTCATAAAAAAGTGCAGCAGTTTGAATTCCGTCGGCCCCATGTCCAGAGCGGCCTCGTCGGTAGTAACGCGGTGTGAGGTGGGATCAAGGCTCAAGCCCTGCATGACGATAACCTCTTCAACGGCCATCGGTGAGATGCGGCGCATAACGGCTTTAATGCGCGCGACCAGCTCTTTCGGTGAAAAGGGTTTGGTGATGTAGTCATCGGCCCCGGTTTCCAGGCCGCGCACCCGGTCTTCTTCTTCTCCGCGTGCGGTCAGCATCACAATCGGGATATCGCGGGTCAGCGTTTCACGCTTGAGGTGTTTAATTAACTGTAGTCCTGAGCCGCCCGGCAGCATCCAGTCGAGCAATATCAGGTCGGGCCAGGGTTCATTGAGCTTGCCGAGCGCCGTGTCATAATCTTCCGCCTCAACCGGCTGGAAGCCGTTCTGTTCGAGTACAAAACACACCATTTCGCGAATGGGGGCTTCGTCTTCCACTACCAGAATACGTCTCGCCATGAGTTACCCTGTTTGTTAAACATTGTCTGTTGTAACGCGCCGCCATTATGCGTCAGTTTTATGACAGTTTTATGAAAAAATGACCCTTTTATGATCCTTGCGCCCCACTGTTATAGTAACCCACTTAACAGCGCTGCCCTTGACGGTCTGCCTGTTTATAATAGCCATCCTGCTTTTTTGCCACCGGAACCGGTATATGCGCATTCTCCACACGTCAGACTGGCATCTGGGCCAGAACTTCTACACCAAAAGCCGTGCCGCCGAGCATCAGGCGTTTCTCGACTGGCTGCTCCAGCAGGCTGAGGAGCACGCGGTGGATGCCATCATCGTGGCAGGCGACATTTTTGATACCGGTTCACCGCCGAGCTACGCGCGTGAGTTATACAACCGCTTTGTGGTCAGGCTGCAAAGCGCTGGCTGCCGTCTTTATATTCTGGCGGGTAACCATGATTCGGTCGCGACCCTCAACGAATCCCGCGAGCTACTGGCCTGCCTGCACACCCAGGTGATTGCCACGCCCACAACCGAGCCGCTGCTGATGACCACGCGCGACGGCGAGCCCGGCGCGGTGCTGTGCCCCATTCCGTTTCTGCGCCCACGCGACATCCTGAAAAGCCAGGCCGGGCAGTCCGGTCATGAAAAACAACAGTCGCTGCTGGACGCCATCACGGCACATTATCAGGACTGTTACCAGGCAGCGCTGACATGTCGCGCAGAGCGCCCGCTGCCGATTATTGCCACCGGTCATCTTACTGCTGTGGGAGCCAGCACCAGCGATTCAGTGCGTGAGATTTATATCGGCACGCTGGATGCCTTTCCCGCACAGGCGTTTCCGCCTGCCGACTACGTGGCGCTCGGCCATATACACCGCGCCCAGCGCGTGGGTGGCATGGAGCACATCCGCTACAGCGGCTCGCCGATTGCGCTGAGCTTTGATGAAACCGGCCCGGTTAAATGCGTCAACCTGGTGACGTTTGATCACGGCGCACTGGCGGGCGTAGAGGCGCTGGACGTGCCGGTCACTCAACCGCTGGCGGTGATTAAAGGCACGCTCAGTGAAATTGAACATCAGCTTGCCGCCTGGCGTGATGCGCCAGCCGCGCCCGTCACCTGGCTTGATATTGAAATCACTACTGACGACTATCTGCACGATATGCAGCGCCATATTCAACAACTCACCGAAACCTTGCCGGTTGAGGTCGTGCTGATGCGCCGGGCGCGGGAGCAGCGCCAGCGCGCGATTGACGGTCAGCACAAAGAGTCGTTGAGCGAACTGAGCGTCACCGAGGTGTTCGAACGCCGTCTGGCGCTTGAAGCCGTTGAGGAAGAACGCGAAGCGCGGCTGCGCACGCTGTTCGGCCAGACGCTGGAAGCCCTGCACGAGGAGAGCCAGCCGTGAAAATTTTGACGCTGCGTCTGAAAAACCTGAACTCGCTGCGCGGTGAGTGGAAAATCGACTTTACCGCCGAGCCATTTGCCAGTAACGGCCTGTTTGCCATTACCGGCCCAACCGGGGCGGGCAAAACCACCCTGCTGGATGCCACCTGCCTGGCGCTTTACCACAGCACACCGCGCCTGGGAGCCATTACCCAGTCACAAAACGATTTGATGACCCGCGACACAGCCGAGTGCCTGGCCGAGGTGGAGTTTGAGGTCAAAGGCGTGGCCTATCGCGCATTCTGGAGCCAGAACCGCGCCCGCAACCAGCCGGACGGTAATTTGCAGGCACCGCGCGTGGAACTGGCGCGGGTGAGTGATGGCAAAATCCTGGCCGATAAAGTCAAAGATAAACTCGACAAACTCACCGAACTGAGCGGTCTTGATTACGACCGCTTTACCAAATCCATGCTGCTGTCCCAGGGCCAGTTTGCCGCCTTCCTCAATGCTAAAGCCAACGAGCGCGCCGAGTTACTTGAAGAACTGACCGGCACCGAAATCTACGGCCGGCTGTCGGCCAGCGTGTTTGAACGCCACAAGACTGAACGCGTGGCACTGGAACAGCTTGAAACCCAGGCCGCAGGTGTCACGTTGTTAAGCGCACAGCAGAAGCAGCAACTGACAGAAAGTTTGCAAACGCTCACTGATGAAGAGCAGCGCGAACTGGCACAGCAAAAAACGCTTCAGGCGCAGCAGCAGTGGCTAAGCCGCCGCCAGCAGTTGCTCGCCCATCAGCACGACATCGCTCAGGCTCACCGCAGTGCCGCTTACGCACTGGAACAGGCTGCACCCGATCTCTCCCGGCTGGCGCTGGCGCGCCCGGCTGCCATACTCCAGCCTGACTGGCGCCAGCGCCAGGAGCAGGAGGCAAACCTTAACCACACACTCAAAACCCACAGTGAAGTCAGCGCTCGCTTACATCAGCAACGCCAGCAGCGCCGCCGGATACGCCTGAGCGCCATCACTCAGCGCAGCGAGCTTGAGCGTGAACAATCCACGCTTAATCAGTGGCTGAATGACAACGCCGCCATCGCCGCCTGGAGCAGCGAACTGGCAGGCTGGCGTGCGACCTTCGCCCAGCGCCAGCGGGACGGACAACGGCTTACCCAGCTTGAGCAGGACATCCGCACACTAAACGACAAGCTGACCGCACTCCCCACTCCTGAACTGGCTATCGCGCCAGAGAAAGTCAGTGAGCATTTACAACGCCTGACTGACGCCCGTCCGGCGCGCCGCCAGTTAGCCGTGCTGCATGCCCGCTTTGCCCCGCTCGCCCTGCGTCGCAACACGCTCACGCAGGAGTTGGGCGCGATGACAGAACAGATTGCCGCCCAGGAAAAGGCGCTCAATGAGAAGCGTGAGGCCTGGGCGCAGAAAAACCAGCAGGCGCTGGACGTGAAGAAAATCTGCGAACTGGAAGACACCATTGTGCGCTTGCACGACGAGCGCGCACGTTTGCAGCCGGATACACCCTGCCCGCTATGCGGCTCCACTGTGCACCCGGCGGTGGAACAGTATCAGGCCATTGAAACCAGCCAGAATAAGCAGCGACAGGCGCAGCTTGAGCAGGAAAGAGAGCAGCTTAAAGAACAGGGCGCGGCGCTGAAGGGCCAGCTTGGTGCGTGGCTTGAGCGCAAAAACCAACTCGAAAAAGACCTCACTTCGCTTAACGACGAGCAGCAGCACTGGCAGGCGCAGTGGCAGCAAAACTGCACCGCGCTGAACGCCGCGCTCACGCCTGAGCAGGACATTAGCGCCTGGCTTGATACCCAGGAGCAACAGGAGCAGCAACTCCTTGCCTTTGCGCAGCGACAGCAGCTGGAAACGCAGCGTCTGGCGGCACAAAAGCAGCAACAAACCCTACAGGCAGAACTGGACGAGCAGCAGCGCGAGCGCGAGCAGGCACTCACGCCGCTGGGTTTGTGCTGGCCGCCAGTCGCAGAAGAAGCACACTGGCTTGCCGAGCGCGAAAATCAGGTACAGCACTGGCAGCGTGAACAGGAGCGCAGCCGGTCGCTGAGCGAGTCAGTTGCTCGCCTCCAGCAACTGCTTGATGCGTTACCGGATGAAGCAGGCGAAGACGAAGACGACACGCCACCTGCCTCCCTCGACGGCTGGCAGCAGGTGCAGGAAGCCTGCGTTTCGCTGGCGGGTCAGTTGACAAGTCTGGATACCCAGGTGACCCTGGCGCGCCAGCAGCTTGCCAGCGCGCAAACACGTTTTAACCAGGCGCTGGCGGCAAGCCCGTTTGCTGATGAAACCGCGTTTCTTGCCGCCCGGCTTGATGACGCAACCCTCCAGGCACTTGAGTTACGTAAACAGCAGCTTGAGCGCGCCCTGCAACAGCAGCAAACCCGTCAGGAAGAAGCCGATAATGCCCAGCGTGAGCACGACAAGCTACGCCCACAAACGCTTGCCGATGACGTTACACCCACAGCGCTGGAAGAAACGCTCAACGCCATCAACCAGCGGCTGCGCGACAACACCACGCGCCAGGGCGAAATTAACCAGCAGCTGCGCCACGACGCTGAAAATGCCCAACGCCAACAAGGAATTCAGGCTGATATTGAGCGCTGCCGCCAGACGCTTGAGGAATGGAGCCACCTCAACCACCTGATTGGCTCAAAAGAAGGCGATAAATTCCGCCGCTTTGCCCAGGGGCTGACGCTGGACAACCTGGTGTGGCTTGCCAACAACCAGCTTAACCGGCTACACGGGCGCTATCTGCTCAGGCGTAAGGCCAGTGAATCACTGGAACTGGAAGTGGTGGATACCTGGCAGGCGGACGCGGTGCGCGATACCCGCACGCTGTCGGGTGGCGAAAGTTTTCTGGTAAGCCTGGCGCTGGCGCTGGCGCTCTCTGACCTGGTGAGTCACAAAACCCGCATCGAATCGCTGTTTCTGGATGAAGGCTTCGGCACGCTGGATGCCCAGACGCTGGATATCGCGCTCGATGCGCTCGATGCGCTAAACGCCAGCGGCAAAACCATTGGCGTTATCAGCCATGTTGAGGCGATGAAAGAGCGGATCCCGGTGCAGATTAAGGTGAGAAAGGTAAACGGGCTGGGCTTTAGCAAGCTCGATAAGACGTTTGCTGTGTAAAGACAGCGGCGGCATGTTCAAAGCGTGCCGCCGGTTTTTAACTACGTTATTCTTCAAAGACCTGCGTTAACGCCGTCAGTCCCAATTCTTCGCAGACCTGCGTAAACACCGTCAGTCCCACGCAATGCAGTCACACTCTTCGCGCACAATGCGCAGCGTTTCGTCTTCATTCTCCACCAGTTCGCGGATAATGGCGACAAAACGCTCTGCCTGTGCCTCATACTCTTTATTAAAATAAGCCACGTACGAACCGGCTTCAGGATCGGAATCCTGCATGGCGCTAAGTACCTCCGGCGCGCGGCTGGCAAGGTAGTAATTGAAAAACGCATCCCAGTTATAGCCGTTCATGTAGGCCTCATCACAGATGGCATTCATCTTCTTGCCAAGGGCAAACGGCTTGTCATTTTCATTGAAAAACCAGACCCAGAGTACGTCATCATCATCTTCATTCACGCTAATATAGTCACTCACAGCCCACCTCTCCCTGTTGTATGAATTATTTCGTTCCTGATACGTCTGCCGTTCAGGCCATCGGCCACAGCCAGGCCGCACCGCGTACGCCGCTGGAATCACCGTGCTGCGCCTGGCGAATCGGCGTTTCGAATTCGCCACCAAACACCAATTGCCTGACAAGGTCCGGCAGGGTGCGATACAGCCTTTGCACATTACTCATCCCACCGCCGAGCACTATCACGTCCGGGTCGAGAATGTTCACCACATGCGCCAGCGACTTTGCCAGCCGCTGCTCGTAGCGCGCCAGCGCCTGCTCTGCCACGCGGTCACCCTGTTCACTCAGGCGGATAATCTCTGCTCCGGCAAACCGACTGCCGCTCAGGCGATGATAGTCGGTCGCAAAACCAGTGCCGGAGATAAACGTTTCAATGCAACCCTGCTTGCCGCAGTAGCATGGCACTTCAGCGCGATAGCGCAGCTCATCTTCGTCCATCCAGGGGAGCGGATTGTGGCCCCACTCGCCCGCACTACCGTTGCCGCCCGCGTGGCAGCGTCCCTCTATCGCCACCCCCGCGCCGCAGCCGGTGCCGATGATGACCGCAAATACCGTCTTCGCACCTGCCGCTGCGCCATCCACCGCTTCAGAAACCGCCAGGCAGTTGGCATCGTTTGCCAGTCGCACATCGCGCTTAAGACGCGCGGCCAAATCCTTATCCAGCGGCTGGCCGTTAAGCCAGGTGGAATTGGCGTTTTTCACCACGCCGGTTAACGGCGAAATCGCCCCCGGAATACCCACGCCGACGCTGCCCTGCTGACCAGTCGCCGCTTCGGCCATCGCTACCAGTTGCGCGATGGTATCGAGGGTTTGTGGATAATCATCACGCGGCGTCGGCAGGCGATGGCGATAAAGCTGCTCTCCACTGTCTGCCAGCGCAATGACTTCTGTTTTGGTGCCGCCTAAGTCGATGCCAATACGCACAAAAAAGACCTCAGTGTCTGAATAAGTCCCCAGAGAGTAGAGCGCGTAAACCGGAAAGGCAATGAAACCCGCGGGCCGATTCGTTATCATGCGCGCTGCGTTCGACTTACAAGGTTACCTCTCATGCTGTGGTTCAAAAATGTAATGGTTTACCGTCTCAGCCGCGACATCTCGCTGCAACAGGACGAAATGGAAAAACAGCTCGCGCTTTACGGCTTTACGCCCTGCGGTAGCCAGGACATGGCGAAAACCGGCTGGGTGCCGCCAATGGGCTCGCAAAGCGATGCGTTAACCCACGCAGTGAATGGCCAGATTCTGATTTGCGCACGTAAAGAAGAGAAAATGCTGCCCTCTTCGGTGATTAAGCAGCAGCTTGACGCCAAAATTCGCAAACTCGAGAACGAGCAGGCGCGTAAGCTGAAGAAGACTGAAAAGGATTCACTTAAAGACGAAGTGCTACACGACCTGCTGCCGCGCGCCTTCAGCCGCTTCAGCCAAACCCTGATGTGGATAGACAGCGTCAACGGCCTGATTATTATCGACTGTGCCAGCGCCAAAAAGGCCGAGGACACGCTGGCGTTGCTGCGTAAGAGCCTGGGTTCGCTGCCGGTAGTGCCGCTCGCGATGGAAAATCCCATTGAGCTCACGCTCACTGAATGGGTACGTTCCGGCAATGTGCCTCAGGGCTATCAACTGCTCGACGAAGCCGAACTGAAAGCCATTCTCGAAGACGGTGGCGTTATTCGCGCGAAAAAGCAGGAGCTGGTGAGCGATGAAATCGCGGTACACATTGAAGCCGGTAAGGTAGTGACCAAGCTTGCGCTTGACTGGCAGCAGCGCATTCAGTTCCTGGTCTGCGACGACGGTTCGCTTAAGCGTCTGAAATTCAGCGATGAACTGCGCGATCAGAACGATGATATCGACCGGGAAGATGTCGCCCAGCGTTTTGACGCCGATTTCACGCTGATGACCGGCGAACTATCTGCGCTTATCGAAAGCCTGATTGCGGGCCTCGGCGGTGAAGCCCAGCGCTAAAACGCGCTCCACCGGGTTACACCCTGTGCAGGTAAAAAGGCCAGCCCGTTGCAACACGCGCTGGCCTTTTTTTATTGCGCAGCCAGTAGCGGCGGCACAGTCGGCACCTGCGGCGCGTTATCAATATCCTGCTGCGTCATACGAAACGCCTCGGGATAATGTTCAGGGCTGGTACGACGCAGCGGTTCAGTGTTACGCCAGGTGTAGAGACAACGCTGGCACTGGTAGACCGTCCAGACGCCTGCAACTGGCGACTGCGCCATCACCTCAATGTGCTCATCGGTACAACGTGGGCAAATCATATCTCGCTCCTTTTATTTGCGGTTGGCCAGCATGGCGGTGAGTTTTTCTATCCACTGTTGGGTTTCCGGCAGGTCTTTCACCGGCTGGCTATAGTGCCCCCGCAGATCCGGCGCAACCGGCGTGGTGGCATCAATAATCAACTTGTCGGTAATGCCCGCAGGACTGGAACCCGGATCGAGCTCCAGCACCGACATGTTCGACAACTGCACCAGATCGCCTGCCGGATTGACCTTGGATGACAACGCCCACATCACCTGCGGCAGATTGAACGGATCCACATCCTCATCAACCATAATCACCATCTTCACATAGCCCAGGCCGTGCGGTGTGGTCATGGCACGCAGCCCAACTGCACGGGCAAAGCCGCCGTAGCGTTTTTTGGTGGAGATAATGGCCAACAGGCCGTGGGTGTACATGGCGTTCACCGCCTGCACTTCCGGAAATTCAGCCTTAAGCTGTTGGTAAAGCGGCACGCAGGTTGCCGGGCCCATCAGATAATCAATCTCTGTCCATGGCATACCGAGGTACAGCGATTCAAAGATAGGTTTGCTGCGATAAGACACTTTATCGATGCGTACCACGGTCATATTGCGCCCACCGGAATAGTGGCCGGTAAATTCACCAAACGGCCCTTCTATTTCGCGCTTGCGCCCTTCGATAACCCCCTCGATTATCACTTCCGATCCCCATGGCACGTCAAAGCCGGTGAGCGGCGCAGTTGCTATCGGGTACGGGCTACCGCGCAGCGCACCCGCCATTTCGTATTCTGACTGGTCGTATTTGAGCGGCGTCGCGCCCATTAGCGTGATAATAGGATCGTTGCCCAGCGTGATGGCGACCGGCAGGTCTTCACCGCGCTCCTCCGCTTTGTGCAGATGCAGTGCAATATCGTGCATTGGCACCGGTTGCAGGCCGAGCTTGCGTTTGCCTTTCACCTCCATGCGGTAGATACCAACGTTCTGCTTACCAAAGTTTTCCGGGTCGAGCGGATCGCGTGAAACGACGCAGGCTTTATCAAGGTAGAAACCTCCGTCGCCGTCGTTAAGCCGAAACAGCGGCAGAATATCAAACAGGTTAATCTCATCGCCTTCTACGCTGTTTTGCGCCCACGGAGGGCTGGCACGACGCTCTGGCGACACAGGGAAAGCGTCCCAGCGGCGAATAAATTCATCAATCTGGCTTTTAACCGGTGTTCCCGGCGGCAAGCCAAGCGAAATAGCGTGGTTTTGCCAGGAGCCAATGGTGTTCATAACCACACGCGCATCGGTAAACCCCTCAATGTTGTCAAACCACAGCGCCGGTGCACCGTCGCCAATGCGCCCGGTGGCGTTAGCGGCGGCGGCAATATCCGGCTCGGCTTTTACCTGCTCGCTGATTTTAAGAAGCTGGCCCTGTTCATCCAGCGCCTGCAGAAAACTGCGTAAATCATCAAATGCCATTTTCGAACTCCTCCTGAAGCGGTTGTTCTGCGTGTTGAAGCCCCTGCCAGCGTCGGGCCAGGCGTGAATCGAGGCCAAACTGATCCAGCACGCGGCTGACTATGTGGTGAGTAACATCATCGATAGTGCGCGGGTGGTTGTAATACGCAGGCATGGGCGGCACCATCGCCACGCCCATACGCGCCAGTGCCAGCATGTTTTCCAGATGAATTGCGCTGAGCGGCGTTTCGCGCGGCACCAGCACCAGCTTGCGGCCTTCTTTGAGTACCACGTCTGCGGCACGCCCCACCAATCCCTGCGCGTAACCGGCACGGATCCCGGCCAGCGTTTTCATGCTGCATGGAATAATCACCATGCCGTCAGTCTTAAACGATCCCGATGAGATGGCCGCCGCCTGATCCGCGGCGCTGTAATGCACATCCGCAAGTGCAGCAACATCTCTCGCCTGCCACGGCGTTTCCAGCTCAATCGTAGTTTTGGCCCACTTCGACATCACCAGATGCGTTTCCACCTGCGGCATGTCACGCAGCGCCTGTAATAACGCAACGCCGAGCGGTGCACCCGTGGCCCCGGTGATCCCCACAATGATTTTCATCGTTACCTCGCAAATTGTTCGTGTACGAACATTTATTTACGATGACACGGACACAGCCTGCTCGCAAGTGTTGGCAGCACGAAAAGCCAATATCCAGCACAGGGACATTAGCCGTCGTTGAATTCTAAATTCATTGTAGTAAGACTGGTTTTGGCCCTGATAATCAGTCATTACGGGAACAAATATGCCTCGTCAGAGAATTGATGAAACAATTGCGCCGAAAATACGTACCTGAACAGGACAAGAGATGAAGAAATCGAAACCTGGGTTAAAATAATGTCCGCTCGTTTCTTTATAAATGAAGCTTTTTATTTATAAGAACGAGAAGTTATTTTTACAGTACAATTAAAAATCGTTAACATGAGAGTGGAATAATCAAACAAAACGATCTTTTTATCGACAGAATAATAGTTATTTACTGCGAATGCAGTGCAATATCATGCTGGCAATTTCTTTTTTATATCGCTCAAAAACCGACTTGTTAAGCCGTGGGCCATCTTCCGGCATCAAAAAAGTACACATATCTTAAATTCCTGGCAGCAGAGCGCTATGATAACGCGACTTTCTCAACCCGGGGGCCGTAATCATGCAGGTTAAAAATGAAGTATTTCACCTTTTACGGCAGCTTTTTCAACAACATACATCACACTGGCAGCAAAGCTTACCGGATATTACCAAGCCGCAATACGCCGTAATGCGTTCTATTGCAGAGAACCCTGGCATCGAACAGGTCACACTGATTGACGTTGCCGTTAGTACTAAAGCGACGCTCGCCGAAATGCTCAGCCGAATGGAGCAGCGTGGCCTGGTCAGACGTGAATGCGATCCTTCAGACAAACGTCGTCGTTTTATCTGGCTCACAGAGGAAGGCCTGGCACTACTTCAAAGCGCCATTCCGCGAGCTATTGACGTAGATAAGCAATTTCTCGATAGAATGACACCAGGGCAACAAGAACAAATCTCGTCCCTGATATTGAAAATGATGAATAAATGATCAAAATTGACTTTATCTTTGCATAACTTGAATAATTCAGACTAATTTATTTTTTTATACACACACTTATAAAAATTTGTGTCCATAATTAGATAATTCTTATATCTGGAGGACACATGGATGAGAAAGGACCACTTCTCCGCAAATGTGATTGAACAAATTCTCTATTGGATTGACGATCATATTCACGAAAAAATCACTCTGGACGATCTGTCCCGTATCGCGGGCTATTCCAAATGGCATTTGCAACGGATGTTTTATGAGCAAATGTCCATCACCGCTGCCAGCTATATCCGTCACGACAAGCTGCATCGTTCGATTCGCGATCTGAAATTTGGTGATTGCTCGATTATTGAGATAGCCGAAAAATACAGCTTCAGCTCACAACAGTCGTATACGCGCACCTTTAAACACGTGATGACCTGTACGCCGTCGCAGTGCCGTGCCAGAAGAAATCATCTTTTTAATGGCCTTGAAGGCGAGCAGATGTGCCAGACGTGTCAGTCGCTTTATTCTCTGGACATCAAAAGGCCCGAATGATGCCAGTGAGCTGCGTTTCCCATCGCCCTGCGGCGGGAAACGCAGCTTCAGCCTTCCACACGCCCTTCCCTGTCATTGCTCCCGCTTTTCAATGCACGCTGCGCCGATTACTGACGTTTCAACGACGACAACGGCCCCAAACGTAAAACGCCACAGCAAAAATCGGGTAACATGAGCGGTATATTTTACACAGAACAGAGTGACCGCAATGTCTGATTTCTCCTTAATTAACCGCCCGCGCCGCCTGCGCCAGTCTGGCGCAATGCGCGCAATGTTCGAAGAAACCTCCCTTTCTCTTAACGACCTTGTTTTGCCCATCTTTGTGGAAGAGGGCCTTGATGATTACGTACCTATCGAAGCGATGCCTGGCGTTATGCGCATCCCTGAAAAGCGCCTGGCTCACGAAATCGAACGTATCGCTAAAGCCGGTATCCGTTCCATCATGACGTTTGGTATTTCTCATCATACAGATGAAACAGGCAGCGATACCTGGAATGAGAATGGGCTGGTGGCACGTATGTCACGCATTGCCAAACAAACCGCGCCAGAACTTGTCGTGATGTCCGACACCTGCTTTTGCGAATACACCACGCACGGCCACTGCGGCGTGCTGTGTGAGCACGGTGTGGATAACGATGCCACCCTCGTCAACCTCGGTAAGCAGGCGGTGGCCGCCGCCAGAGCCGGTGCAGACTTCATCGCGCCGTCAGCGGCAATGGATGGACAGGTACAGGCAATCCGCCAGGCGCTGGACGCTGAGGGCTTTACCCAAACGGCAATCATGGCCTACTCCACCAAATTTGCCTCTTCATTTTACGGCCCGTTCCGCGAAGCCGCGGGTACGGCACTAAAAGGCGATCGCAAAACCTATCAGATGAGCCCCATGAATCGCCGCGAAGCTATTCGTGAGTCGCTGCTGGATGAAGCTCAGGGGGCCGACTGCCTGATGGTGAAACCTGCCGGTGCCTACCTGGACATCGTGCGCGATATCCGCGAGCGCAGTGATTTACCGCTGGCGGCCTACCAGGTGAGTGGAGAATACGCGATGATCAAGTTTGCTGCACTGGCAGGCGCAGTTGACGAACGTAGCGTAGTTCTGGAAAGTCTGGGCGCTATCAAGCGCGCAGGCGCGGATCTGATCCTGAGCTATTTTGCACTCGATGTCGCAGAGCAAAAACTGCTCTGAATGCAGCCCAAACAAAAGGCGCCGTACAGGCGCCTTTTTTTATTGTTATCACACGTAACCACCACCGCGTGGTTTAGTCATGACGATCGTCGTAACTGTAGTGATGATGTAAACCGTACTCGTAGAAGTTTGAGTAACGCTCCACGGTACCATTCAGAATAGCGCCATTGATCGTCACGCCATTGTTCATAAAGCGACGGATACTGGCATCCACTTCTTTCAGGCTGTTGCTCTCAAAACGCGCCACCAGCAGCGAGCAGCCGGCATGCTTGCCGATAATCGCAGCATCGGCCACTGCCAGAATGGGCGGGGAGTCGAGCAAGACCATGTCATACTGTGCAGAGAAAGTTGTCAGCATGTCAGCAAAACGCGGATGCATCAGTAATTCTGACGGCGTGCTGCACTTCGAACCACGAGAAATAAAGTCCAGCCCTTCGACTTCGGTTTTCAACATGACTTCTTCTGGAAGACGAACACCGCTCAGCACATCGCTGAGGCCTGGTGCTGAGTTACTGCCAAACGTTTTATGAGAATCACCGCGGCGCATATCACAGTCAATGAGCAGCACGCGCTGCCCGCTCTGAGCAAACACAGCCGCCAGGTTGCTGGTGACAAAGGTTTTCCCCACGCCTGGCGTTGGGCCGGAGATCATCAGAACATTGTTATCTGCATTGATCATGGAGAACTGAACGCTGGTACGCACGTTACGCAGCGCTTCAATAGCCAGATCGGCAGGATCCTTAACAGCCAGTAGCCCATCACTGCCGCGCCTCGGTTTACGAAAGCGTGGCCTGTACCCGTGCGTCGGCCCTTGCTGCGCACGACTCAGGGGGATATTGGCATATACATTCACACCGTGGGTTTCAAGCTCACTGGCACTCTGAATACCGTGGTTAAACAGCATTTTCACCAGCACCAGCGCACAGGAAAGCATGCCGCCCAGTAGAACAAACACCACGACGATCAGCGCCTTTTTCGGCTTCACGGGCTTTGTTTCGGTCACGGCATTATCAACAATACGTACGTGCCCAACAGTACTTGCCTTGCTTATCTTCAGCTCCTGCTGCTTATTGAGCAACTGCATATACACTTGTTGCGTCGACTCAACGTCGCGTGTCAGGCGCAGGATCTCTTGCTGTGTTCCCGGCATCGATTCAACACGTTGATTGAGCTTGTTGCGCTCCTGAATCAAGGTCTTGCGCTTTTCATTCAATGCTCGGTACGCCGGGTGCTCGCGGGTATAAAGCTTGGAAATCTCCGCTTCTTTGAAGGTCAACTCATTCAGCCCGGCTTCAACGTTCACCATCGTATCAAGCACGCTTTTCGCTTCCAGAGAAAGATCGACCGATTCATTTTTCTGGCGAAATTGATTGAGTTTGTCTTCAGCTTCGTTAAGTGAAGCGCGAATTTTGGGCAACTGATCGTTAACGAACACCAGACTGCGCTCAGCTTCCTCCGATTTCCAGTCGATGTTCTGCTGTAAATAGTTGCGCGAAATGCTGTCCAGTACCTTACGAATCAACGTCGGATCTTCGCCTTCATAGGTCAGCTGCATCACGCCGGTGTCTTTACCCTTATCCGCAACAGAAAACTTCTGCAGTAGCGATTCGACCGCGGTCTGCACCTGCAGTTTTTCTATGCGAAATACGGTACCGGGTTCAGCCTGTATATCGCTAACCAGTAGAGTCAGGGCATCGTTTTCCAGCAGCTTGCCGACTTCTCCGTTTACAGAGTGTCCTTCGGATAGCGTCACTTGATACGTCGTGGGTGACAGTACGGCCAGCGTCAGCTGCGTATTGGTAAAGGTGCCGTCGATAACCAGCCGGGAAATCGCAATTTTGCCATCTTCAAGATTGAACAAGCGCGCGATGGCGTTGCCAATGAGCGGCAGGCGTTTTTCCTTAACCCGTAGGTCCAGCCCCAATTCCTGAACGGTTTGGCCAACCACCATACGGGATTTAATAATTTCAACTTCGGCACCGGACTGCATACTTTTATCAGAAAGTATGTTCGACAGATCGCCCAACAGCGAACTGCTGTTATTTTTATCGATTTGAATTAGCGCATTCGCCCGGTATACCGGGGTAGTACAGCTAACATAAACCAGTCCCAACAGAAACGAGGCCAGCACGGTGAGGATGATGACCCATTTATGATCCAATAATGAAAACAGAAGCTTGCCTAAATCCAACTCCCGCTCGCCTGAATCACTGGTCAGACGCTGTTGCATTGTCATTCACTATCCCTGAAAAAATTATCGTGACAAAACATTTGCCCATCGCTCAACGGCCTGGTCCATTTGTCCATAAACGAACTCATAAAACGACGTGCTCTTTTGGTAAGGGTCAGCAATCTCGGTCCGCTGTAGCCAGTGGCCCAACAGCATCGTTTTACCCCGCACTTCCGGTGCAAGGTGCGTGATATGCTCAACGTGCTGCTTTTCCATCACAAGAATGAGATCGTTTTTACGGCATAATTCGGCCGTCAGTTGCCTGGCACGGTGCCCCTCCAGCGCCAGGCCATGCCGCCCGGCAAGCGTTGAGGTTACCGTATCTGCCGGGCGCCCCACCACTGCACGGATCCCCGCTGACTCAATGCGTATATCGCCCTGCCTGCGTTGCAGTAGCGCTTCCCCTACAGGAGAACGACAGATGTTCCCCATGCAGACAATTAGCACCGAACGGATTTTTAACGACCCCATTTTTTCACCCAGCTTGCCACTTCGGTTATGTTGTTGATACCCGTCACAGTTGGCAACAGTTGGTTAACCACACGGTTCCAGCGCACTACAGGTGCTGCGGTGACATAAACTACGTCGTACGGCTGTAGCTGGAATTCCGTTCCCATAATCAGTGCGGTAGCATCGGAGAGATTGAGCTGATAGATATCAGCAATCTTGCCTTTTGCTACAGGAACGGCGCTGTGCTCATTTACAGAGGTAACAGTTTGCGGAGCAGGCCCGTTGCTCTGGCTGTTCGCACCGCCTGACAGCAGCACATCCGCGTTATCAGATGTGGCTTGCGTAGTCTGCTTCATTTCGCCAGAGAGGGTTTCAGACTGGCGAGTTGTACGCTTCGAACGAATCACAAAAATACCCGTGGCATCCGCCAGATTCTGGGAAAGTCCTTCAGCACCACCAAGTGCTTCCGTCAATGTCATACCGCTACGATCCATGCGCAGCGTAGTCTGCTTGCTGACTTCACCCATTACGAACACTTTGAGAGCATCATTGCGTGGGATATAAAGAATATCGCCAGGGCTGAGCAGATGGTTTTGCATCAAATCCCCTTTTTGCATCAGCGCCTGCAGCGAGATACGCTGCTCCTGACCGTTATGTGTGAGTACAACGTTGTGCCAGTCCGCATCTGCCGTCAGGCCGCCTGCTTTGTTGATAGCATCCAGCACGGTCAGAGGAACGTTAGTAATTGGCTGCTGGCCGGAGGTGACAACCTCACCCGTGACGTAGGCCTTCTGTGAACGAAATGCTGCCACACTTACGTCAACCTGCGGCTCTTCGATATAGGTTGCCAGTCGGTTAGTAATCAGGCTGCGTACTTCGTCCAGCGTTTTTCCAGTGACTTTCACGCGCCCGATATAGGGATAAAAAATGGTGCCATCAGAGTTAACCCAGTTGCCGGTATCGCTAGCACTGCGGTAGGTGCCTGCGGGGGTTGTCAGTTCCGGATGATCCCAGACGGTCACCATCAGCACATCGCCCGCACCGATGCGGTATTCATAATTCTGCATTGCCAAATCAAGCTGAGGATTGCTGCGAGCGCGCACTTCCTGCGGGCGCATTTTCTCAATTAGCATTGGTGTCATTGGCAGGACATTGACCAGCTCATCGATATCAAAATCCGCATCCTGCTGCTTAATGACATTTTTTCCCTGTGTCGAAAGGTGCGTTCCCGGTGCAAATACGCAGCCACTTAACAGCGCTGCTGCAATAAAGACGGGAAGTGCTTTTATCATTTTCATTGTAAATTCCATTTTATGACCAATGAGACCGCTTGCCTCAGCCTGAGGCCATCGCGCTTTCATACCTGTTTTTCTTGTGAATGACGCTGCGCTTTTTCGCTTGCCCGTTTACTGCGACCTGTAAACCAGAAATAGACGGCAAACAACACCATGAAAAGCGTAAAGCTCACGGACTCATGAACGCCATATACATCAAGCCCGATCCCAACCAACGCCAGCACCAGTGATGCCGCTGTTATCACACAAAGCGTCAGTTTTGTATTCAGGCCATAGCGCTGCAACACGTGATGCAAATGCTCCCTGTCAGGCTTGAAAGGGCTATTACCGTTAAGCATGCGGCTAAAGAAAAGCCGGGCCATATCCATCAGGGGAATGGCAATAATCCAGAGTGCAGTCACCGGATAAGCCACCGCATGCTCACCCTGCGTGGCAATAATTAAAAACCAGATGACGGTAAAACCAATAACAGTACTGCCCGCATCCCCCATGAAAACACGCGTGCGTGGCCCACCCAGCAATCCCAGGTTTGAAAGCAAATAAGGCACCATCGCCACAACGATAGCCAGGCACCAGAACGCAACATCCAGACGTGCGCCGAGATAAAACAGCAGCGCCAGTGCCCCAAACGTCACACATGAAAGCAGCCCCAGCAGCCCGTTGATACCGTCAACCATATTGAATGCATTAATGGCACCCCAGACTGCCAGTATGGTAATGCCATAACTGACAATACCGTGCATCAGCATCAAGCCGGGCAAGATAGCACCAAAAGAGGAGAGTTTGAGTCCGGCAACCATCATCAGCGCCGCCACTACCAGTTGTACTAACACGCGAGGAAAAACGGGAAGATCAAAGCGGTCGTCAAGCACGCCAATGATAAGCAGTAAACCAGAACACAGCAGATACCATGACTGCCAGGGGAAAGGTTCAGATTGTGACAGGCAAAAAACGATGAGCGCAAACCAGACAGAAATACCGCCAACAAGGGGAATCTCACCCTGATGCAGCTTTCTAACGTTGGGCTTATCAACAAGCCCTATTTTTATTGCCAGGTAGCGCGTAATTAACAGTGCCAGAAGTGCACTGATAAATACAATCAATAGTTGCGGCATGTTATTTATCGTCATCCTTAATGATAAACTACTTTCTAACTCATTCTGTTTCTGGAAGGTTTATGCCCTGTTTAGCGATAAAATTCTCTTTATTACCTCATTTAATTAATGAGATTTTTCACATAAAAACAGAATAAATACCGTTACGAAAACAATAAAAAACCAAACACCACGAATGCGATAAAAACAATGTGTTATATCACCATGGCACCATGAGACAGCGAAAAATCTCACCAACTCGGGCTTGTTTAATTTTTTATACTGGTTTTAATTACCACAGCGGGCGGTTCGCAATTCATCCTGAAAGCCTGAGGCACCGCATTTGTGAAACAAAAACCCAGGCAAAAACCCGTTACACGCAATATCGGATTAAAGTATTAAAATGCCCCGACACTGTCAATCGGATTTATCATACAGAAAAATAAAAGTCCTAACAAAAAGCCAGGACGATGGTCAATAATAGCAAAAACGCCTAAAGCAACCCTTTCCTGAACCTTGAAAAACAACCAGCAAACACTAGTAAAAAGACGAGAAAGAAACTAAACCCTGACGTTCACAATGCAAGATTTTTCTTATAAAAAAATAATCATATTAAAAAATTTGATAATAGGCTAAAAAAATAAAAGCAGATGATTAATATCTCTCGCACGCAGAAGCAAAGACAATATTAATCACCAGCAGATTTATCTGAAAACCCTTTTCACTGCCAGCACCTGGCAAAAAAAACGTCAGGCTCTTAACCTGGGTTGAATAAATAATCGCTTGTGTGTTTGCGCTTTCAGAGAACGCGCTTCAGGCATACTTCCCCCAGGCAATACTTAAACTAAACTTATGATACACCTACCTTCTGGTATGCCGTACCCCCCGTGAACACGCATACAAAGTGGTCAATTCAGCGGCGTGGTCACATTGTCATCATGAAAAACGTACCGACTGCACACCATGATAATCGCGATTAAAATAAATCAGCGCGCCACGATTTTCCCCTGATTTTATGGCATGAACTTCGCCATAAAACACCGTATGGCTCCCCACGTCATGACAGGCAACAATACGACAGTCAACGCTTACCAGCGCCTCACCAAGTACAGGTGAACCCGTTACAAGCTCGCGCCAGGTGTGGGTCGAAAATCGCTCTTCCATCCCGATATTACGGTTCGCAAAACGACCTGACAACGCCTGATGCTCAGCGCCCAGAACGTTGACACAAAGGATGCCGTTTTGCACAAACTGCCTGTGCGCCCAGGCACTACGGTTAATACAGACCAGTACAGTCGCAGGGGAATCCGTTACGCTGCAAACCGCAGACGCCGTCATGCCTACCTTACCCTCCTGACCTGCTGTAGTGACTATCGATACTGCGCCGCCTAGCATCGCCATCGCGTCACGAAAAGCCGTGGTATCCACCATAACGTCCCCCCTTTTAAGCCTGAATAATCAATTCTCGCCCGGTACGGGCCTCTACACGGCAATACCTCCACAACCTGAATTCCCCCTCGCCTACTGGCGTAGTGCGAAACAGGTTACAGGCGGCATGGACCGTATCAAGGTCCGGTACATCAGCCAGCAAATAGGTGGTCCACGGCCAGCCTGACGACGCCCCGACCATACTCTGGTCATCATCCATATTGCCCAGTACCCTGACGCCGGGAAGCGCCTCAATACCGCGCCACATCTGACCAAACGCCGCCCATACCTGCTTTGCCTCAGCGGCGGGGGCGTCAAAAAAATTCTGGTTGATAGCGATACAAAACAACACCCGTAACGGTTTTTTTTCACTCATGACCTTCTCCTGTTTACTCGTTATAACCAGCCCGGCTGCGCAGGCTGCCCACACAGCACGGCGCCCGCCAGTTGCCAGGTATGTTCACCCATAAAAGCGTGCTGGGTAATGGCCTGCGCGTCATTCACGCAGCGCGCCAGCGGGTTGTTGCGAACAATGCTGCCCATGCCGGTCATCATTTGCATCTCGCGGCACACGCTTGCCGCAACACGAACCGCATGCGTGGACGACAGGCGCAGCATATTGGCCTGATGCAGCGTAATCTCATCGCCCTTTAGCAGCCGCTGCCAGGCCTCATGAATGGCGTCATAAAAGAAGGCGCGTGCGCTGCGTAGTTTGGCCTCGGCTCGGGCGATATCCATTAACGCTGCCGGGCGCTGGCCCAGTGCCGGTGCACCGGTAACAGAAGGTGTTTTCTCTGCCTGAGCCCGTACTTCATCAAGCGCCCGCCGTGCTACGCCAAGCCCCACGACCGACAGCACCTGAGTGGCAAACGCCAGAGCCGGATAGCGAAAAATCGGCTCATCCAGGTTCGCGGCACTCCCGCGCACAAACGTCCATTCCTCTGGCACGACGACGTCTTCAACAACCAGGTCATGACTGCCGGTGCCGGCCAGACCTACGGTATCCCAGGTTTCCTCAATGCGCGCCCGGTGGCGCGGCATCACGGCCATACGCGGTAAGCCCGGCGTGTCGCCGGCCTGCGGCGTGATGCCCACACCAACCAAATCTGCGCCCATGCAGCCGCTGGCAAACTTCCAACGCCCGCGCACCTTCATGCCACCTGCCACCACCTGCGCAGGCTGCGGCGGGAAAATACCGCCAGCAAAGACGATATCTGGCCCGTCAGCGTAGACCTTACGTAGCGTCTCCAGCGGGAGGGCTGCCAGGTAAACCGGGCTCATACCAAAGCTTGCCACCCAGCCTGCGGAACCGTCAGCGTGTGAAATTTTCTCAATCAGTTCACAGAATGCCGCCGCCCCCTGCTCTTCACCGCCAAAGCGCGCTGGCACCAGCGCCCGATAGACGCCTGACTGGCGAAAGCGCTGAATAATGTCGCCGGGGATATGGCGCAGCGCGTCAAACTCGCCCGTCAACGCCCGCTCCCGGACAATCTCCAGTAACTCACCCAGCGCCTCCTGCTTTTTCTGCGGTTGCTGCCTGTCGTGTGGATATAACAATGGTTCCATAGCGGTATCCTCTGAAATAACCTTCATGACCGGAACCGTGGTTCCGGCGTCACTGCTAATCAGACTCAGCGTTGTGGGTGGCCGCGCAGCGACCACAGCGCTACCAGCGCGCACAGCCCCCAGGCCACCAGCAGTAGCGATACAGGCCAGCTGGCATCAAATGCCATTAGCAATGCCACTGCCACCATTGGCCCAAGGCCGCCGGCAAGGATCGAGCCAATTTCATGGCCAAGCGACAACCCGGTATAGCGCACGCCTGCCGGAAACAGGGCCGCCACCAGCGGTGGCTGGGCGCCTGTCATGGCGCCGTGGCAAAACGGCAGGGCGAGCATCATCGCCAGCAGCATCGCCCCGGTATGCGCACTCTCCAGCAGCCAGAAAAAAGGGAACGCCAGTAGCAGCACGCCAAGCGTGCCAATAAGATAGACGCGGCGAAAACCGATACGGTCCGCCAGCGCTCCCCAGAACAGAATGGAGAAGAACTCCACCGCCATTGCCAGCGTGATACAGGCAATAATGCTGCCGTCAGGAATGCCAAGGTGGCGGCAGTAGACCAGCGAAAAAGTGAAAAACAGATAGACCGCGCCGTTTTCCGGCAGGCGCAGCGCAATAGCTTGCAACAGCGCACGTCGGTGGTGGCGCAGTATCTGAGCCAGCGGCATGTTCTCTGCCTGCGCCTGCTCGTCGCGCCTGCCCAGAAAAGAGCGGCTCTCTTCAATATTTTTGCGGATATACATCGCGACAACGAACAGCAGCGCACTTGCCAGAAACGGCAGACGCCAGCCCCAGCTCATAAAAGCAGCGTCCGGCAACTGACGCACCAGCCAGAACGCCAGCGATGACAAGACAAAGCCCCCGGACACCCCCATCTGGCTCCAGGCGGTATAAAAGCCCTTTTTCTGCGGCGTGGCGTTTTCACTGAGCATCAGCACGCCACCTCCCCACTCACCGCCGCAGGCCACGCCCTGCACCAGGCGCAGCAGAATCAGTGCCAATGGCGCCAGAAAGCCGATGTGCTGGTATCCCGGTAGCAGGCCAATCAGAAAGGTACATCCCCCCATCAGCGCAAGCGTAACGATCAACGCCTGTTTGCGGCTATGTCGGTCACCAAGATGACCAAACAGCACGCCACCGAGCGGGCGAGCCAGAAACCCCACCGCAAAGCCAGAAAATGCCAGCAGCGTGCCGAGCAGCGAATCGCCGTGTACCGGAAAGAACAGTTCACCAAACACCAGCGCGGCCGCCGTGCCGTAGAGGAAAAAGTCGTACCATTCCAGTGAGTTGCCTAAAAGTGAACTCAGCACGAGTTTACGCATCTTCCCTGATGTCCTGCCTGTGGCATATTCCGTTGATAAATCCTGAGTACTCATGGTGTGAAGCCTCTTTATCAGACGAAAACGGACGCTGCGCGCAGCTTATTCCAGCTCAAAAACCTCTATCACCAGGCACGGGCTGCGCGAGCGCGAGCAGCACAACGCAATCTGGTCGTTATCAGCCTTTTCTTCCTCGGTGAGGTAGCTGTCGCGGTGCTCAGGCGTCCCTTCCAGCACATTAGCAATGCAGGTGCCGCAAATGCCCTGCTGGCAGGAGACTTTGACGCGCACGCCAGCCTGCGCCAGCGCCTCAACAATGCTCTGGTCCTGCGCGACCTGTACGGTGACACCAAGGGCGGGCACGACCACCTCAAATGCCTCGCCGCTGGTTTGCACCTCGCGGTTAAAGTACTCGCGGTGGATATGCGTCGGCGCCAGCCCGGCGCTTTCGGCCTTGTCGATGACCCAGTCCATAAAGCCTTGCGGGCCACACACGTAGAGATGGCTATTGGCAGGTGCACCGGCCAGCAGCGCATCCGGCTGCAAGCGGCACGTTTCACCTTCATCACTCACGTGGTACACCACCTGTGCTGCCCAAGGCACGGCAGCAAGCGCGGCCAGAAACGCCATCCGCGCGCGTGAGCGCCCGCAGTAGTGCAACTCAAAAGCACGTCCCGCCTGATGCAGCGCATGGGCCATCGCCAGCATTGGCGTAATGCCGATGCCGCCACCGACCAGCAAGGTGTGCGGTGCATCCAGCGTCAGCGCAAACAGGTTGCGCGGCAGGCTGGCTTGTACCTCATCGCCAGGCTGCAACAAGCACGCCGCCTGTGAGCCGCCGCGTGAATTCCCGGCGTTGAGGATGCCAAGCTGCCAGTGGCGGGTATCCTGTGGGTTACCGCACAATGAGTACTGTCGCACCAGGCCGTCGGCCAGATGCAGGTCAATATGTGCACCTGCGGCAAACGCGGGCAAAACGTCGCCGTTCGCGGCACACAGCGTCAGCACCACCACACCGGTGCCCTGCTCTTCGCGCCCGGTCACCCGTAGCGTAATCTGTTCAGACATAACGCCCCCTTAGCGCATGTAGATACCGCCGTTAATATCCCAGGCCGCACCGGTCACAAACTCTGCCTGGCGTGATGCCAGTAGCGCCGCCGTGCGGGCGACAAACCCCGGCGAGCCGAGTTTTGCCACCGGGATCATCGCCAGCAGCGCAGGCATGTTTTCATCTGGCACCGCCGCCCGTACCGAGGGCAAATCCAGTGGACCCGGCGCAATGGCGTTCACGGTGACACCGTCTTTTGCCAGCACGCGGGCGAAAACTTTGGTCAGCGTCAGGATGCCGCCTTTGGATGCCGCGTAATGCGCGCCGGAGGCCGTGCCGCCGTTTTGCCCGGCAAGCGAGGCCAGGTTAACGATGCGTCCGTAGCCGCGTTGTGCAAAATAGCGGCCCACGGTCTGGCAGCCGAGAAAGGTGCCGCGCAGGTTGGTGGTCAGTACGCGGTCAAACTCCGCAACAGAAATATCCATAATCGGTGTGGTGAGCGTGAGCGCTGCGTTGTTCACCAGCGCATGCAGCTCGCCAAAATGCTCTGTTACCTGCGCCAGTGCCTGACTGAAGCCTGTCTCTTCACGAATATCCAGCGCCAGCGCCATACCGTTACTCGCCTGCTCGCCTGCTTCATTAAGCGTTGTCTGCGCCGCCTCTTCCGACAGGTCTGCCAGCGCCACGCGCCAGCCTTCGCGCAAAAAATGCAACGCCATCTCACGCCCAAGTCCGGCGGCTGCCCCGGTCACCATGACTACGTCACTCATCGCCCTCTCCTTACAGGATGTAACCAATGCTGCGCAGGAAGATGTCACCACCAAGCACGCGCACGACTTTGCGCGTAATGCGCCAGCTATCGCCGTCGGCGGCCAGACTGTACGTGACATCTGCCACGTAGTGCTGCGGATTGCCCTTGCGGTATTCCCACAGCGACTGGGCACAGCGCACCTCTACACTATCGTCGCAAGCGTTAAGCAACCGGTGGCGGCCGCTCATGCGCACGGTGCGTGCGCGCGGCGTGGTGGAAATGGACTCGCCGCTGTAGAGGCGATGCACGCGCTTGCGGCGCATTGGCGCATCATCGCAGGCGTAATTGAGGCTGTTGGCGAAGTCTTCGGTTTGCTGGTCAATGGGGACGATATACAGCCCCTCTTCCTGCCACAGCGCAAGCCAGGCCTCGAATTCCCCTTGATCCAGCAGGTCGGCTTCAAGATTAATGAAGTTCACCACGCGGGCTAACAGCGCTTGTTCATTCATCACAGTTCCCCTTCGGTCATGCAGGACTTCCACTTTTGATAGGCCGCGCGCATACCGGTCTCGGCGCTGACATCGCTTTTCAGCCCGTCCGCAGTGCGCGTCTCCCCTGGCAGGCCGCGGTTAAGCATGATCCACAGGTTGTCACCCGCCGCTGCGCCGTGCTGCACGCGCTCCCAGGCCTCGGAATCATCCGGCGTACCAAAGCCCATCGGCCCCTGGAAGTGCTCGTGCAGCCGCAGCCGCGCCTGGTTTGCTGCCACCGGGCCGTCCTTCATGGTGATAACCACGTGATGGATTTCCGTCTCTTTTACTGATACCGGCTGTAGCACGCGGAAAAACGCCATTGAGCAGGCGACGTTAGGAAACAGGTTGAGGTTAAAGCCGCTGCCGCCAACCGCGCGCACGATGCGCCGCACCTGCATTTCCTCATGGCCCTCTTCCCGAAGCTGCCCGGCCAGTTCCAGAAAACGCTCCGGGATATCGGCATCCAGGTTCTCCTCCAAATCCACCAACTGCGGGATCATCACCATTACGCTGTGGCCGTTGCCGAGGTCCTCGACGTAACCGCTGCCGTCCACAAAGTTGAGCATCTCCTCGGTTTGCTTATCGACCGAGCTTAAAAACGATTTGTGAACAATCGGGAAGTGATAGCCGTCGGTCGTGTTCTCAAGCTGAATTTTCCAGTTGCCGGGGAAGCGAAAACGCTGTGCTTCGCTCGCCTCAATGGCGTAGCCCGCACCCTGTTTCATAAACAGGTCTATCCACTTTTTGGCGGGACCGAGGAACTCTTCCAGCGGCTCGATATCTTCGCTAAAGGTGGCGAACACCATGCCCGCGTAAGCAGAGGTACGCAGGCGCACCATACCGAGATTAGATTTATCAAGCTGGTCGCCGTAGCTTTGCGGGTGTGGCACACCGCGCAGGCTGCCATCCAGCCCGTAACCCCAGCCGTGGTACGGGCAGACAAAGTTGTTGGTGCGGCCTTTACGGTGCTCGCACACCGTGGCAGCGCGATGGCGGCAGCGGTTGAGCAACACGTTGATATCGCGTTTGCGGTCACGCACCACAATCACCGGCTGGGTGCCGACAAACGCTGATTTAAAACTGCCCGCCTCTGGGATTTCACTTTCATGCGCTACCCACACCCAGGTGCGGGAGAAAATACGCTCCAGCTCCAGCTCAAAAATTGCCGGTGAGGTATAGAGCGAGGTGTGCACCCGGTCAGGCTGCACTAGCGCTGCAATATCGTTATGGCTCATGGCGCAGTCGATATTCTTTACAGGGATCGTTTCCATCGTTATCTCTCCGGGAGCATGGTGTTATCGGGGACCGGCAGCGCCTGTGTCGAGTGCCAGTAGTCCACCGGGCGGCTGAACAGGTTGCAGGTGGCGAAGTGATGTATCAGCCAGCGGCCATGGCGACAGGCAAACTGGATGGCCAGTTCGGCGCTGTTAAGATGTGAACCACCGGCGCTGAAGGTCGAGGTTTGCAACATTTTCCAGCGTCCGCTGGCGCGTGTGGCGCTATGCACCGTTATCTGTTCCGAACACAGAAAATGGACGTTGGTGGCAAAGTGCGCCGGTTGCCTTACGTAACCTGCCATCATTGCCGCAAGCGCCGCGCGCCCTGCGCAGCGCCCCAGCGTATTTGCATACAGCGGTCCAATGCCTTCCCACACGCAGTCTTCAGTAAAGAGCGCGACAAGGGCATCAACGGTTTGCGCATCATCCAGGCGGTCGCATAAGTGCATGTATTCGCTGATGAGATTACGTACTGCCTGTGCGGCCTCAAGCTGTGCAAGGCGCGCAAGCAGTCCTTCCATAACATCGGACATAAAACATCCTCTTAATAAGAGTGAAGGAATTAGCGTTCGGACAGCAATCTGCGGGCGTGATACAGCAGCGCGCGCTCGTGCCCTTTGCGACCCACCAGCTGTAGCGCCACCGGGCGAGCGTCTATCTCCCCGACCGGCAGCACCAGCGCCGGATGGCCGCTCAGGTTAAACGGCCGCAGCAGCCGGGTGAGGTTGACCACGGAAAGCGGATCGCGCGCTTCTTCAAGGGTTGGCGGCAGGTCCGGCAGCGCGGGCAGCAGCAGTACGCCGTGGCGTTCGAGCAGCGCATCAACGGCGGCGCTAAAACGCAGCCGTACCTCTTCGGCTTCAGCCAGTTCAGCGGCGGTGATGTTAGCGCCCAACGTAATGCGCCTGCGCACATCAGAAGAAACATCGGGATTGTCGGCAAGGTCAGCAAATGCGCATGCGTTTTCATGGCCGATAATGTGCAACGCGGCATTGTGGGCCGCATCGAGCAGCGGCAGTTCAGCACGGTGATAACGCACACCGTGAGTTGCCAGCCCCCGGGCAATCAGTGCATCTATATCTGCACGGGCGGCTCCCGCCAGCAGTGCAGGCGCGGTGCTTTCTGGCTCGTCACCGTCGGGGAAACCCAGGCGCGTGAGAACCTGTTCCATCATGGCAAGGTCGCGGGTAAAAAAGCCTACGCAGTCGAGTGAACTGGCGGCGGGCATGACACCCTCGCGTGCTACCCGGCCAAAGGTCGGTTTGAGCCCCACAATGGCGCAGCAGGCAGCGGGCATACGCACCGAGCCGCCGGTGTCAGTGCCAATGGCAAACTCGACACTTGCTGCGGCCACTGCCGTTGCCGAACCGCTGGATGACCCGCCGGGAATCAGCGCCGGATAACGAGGGTTCACTGGCGTACCGGCCCATTGGTTGATGCCGGTTACGCCAAAGGCCAACTCGTGCAGCACGGTTTTGCCGGTGAGGACGCAGCCTGCGCCCAGTAGCGTATCAATAACCGCCGCATTGCGCGTTGCCGCCAGCGTATTTTCCCGTGCCTGGCTCCCTGCACGCGTTGGCCAACCAGCCACGTCCAGCGTATCTTTCACCGCAAAACGCAGGTCGCCGTTACCCAGGCGAAAGGTGGTGAGGTAACCCTGGGGGTTACAGTGAGTGCGATTGAGATTGCTCATATTGTCTGCCCTGTTCGTGAGGTCGTTGCCGTCACTTTTTGTACAGAGTGAGTTTTGAGCACATTACTTGAAAATTCAAGTGAACTTTACATATAAAAAAAGAATGACAGGCACAGCAAAACACCTGGCACAAATACACTAAAAATACGCAGGATCAATACCATGAAAGCGGAATAAGGCAGGTAAAACCGCCGCTGGAGGAATGACGGTTGCCCGGTAATTTTGCCTTGTTTTGTGACACAGTGAACACGGATTCACCGGCGCGGTCAGTCGTTAAGGTTGGTCAGGATCTGGGCCAGTATCAGGTTCATTTTATCCACCTGCGACGTGCGGATCCCCTTAAAAGCACGGTCAAAAATACGCGTCGCCAGCACATGTGCCTGCTCGGCTTTTGCCACACCGGCCTCGGTGGGTAGCACCTCGGTGACGCGGCCATCGGCGCGGCTGGCGCGGGTTATCACCAGCCCGTCGTCGCGCAGGCGCACCACGATTTTGGTAACAGTGGGCATTTTAATCACCGCATATTCCGCAAGCTGGGTAATCGTGGCGGTGCGGTATTTCCACGCCAGCGTCAGCACACGGAAACGCGAAATATCCAGTCCGATTTTTTTAAGTTCAATTTCCAGCAGTTGGCTGTAGCGTGCCTGCACGTTTACCAGCCAGAAAAAGGGATACTCCTCACGGCGAAAGCGGTGTTCATGAAAATCATCCGGCTCGGTTTCAAAAGCACTTTTGCTGGTATCCACTGACGGTTCCTTCGGCAACATGTTAAGTCATGCAATCAATCTTAGCGGACTCCCTTTGGAAAGAAAACGCAGCATTCCGTGGGGATACGTCACTCTCCAGATACACTGAGATACATTACTGCCCTGTTTCGGACACATTCAGGATACCCGATGCGCATCAAATGGTAGCGTGCGGACAGCCGCGCCGTTTTGCGCCGCGCTGCCGCGTTATCTCTGTTTCCATCCCAACGAGGAGCATCCCATGCAGGAACGGATAAACCCGACGCGACGCCGTCTGTTGCAGGCCACCGCACTTGGTCTTGCCGCGTTTGAACTAAAACTCAGCACCGCGCAGGCAACCACTGCCAAACCCGCCAACGTCCCCACCGCTAAACCCAGCGCCGCCTTCAGTGACATTCAGCAAATCCATGCAGGTGAGCTGAACGTGGGTTATGTTGATACCGGCCCGCGCGACGGTGAACCAGTGCTGCTGCTGCACGGCTGGCCCTATGACATTCACAGCTTTGTTGATGTGGCGCCAAAGCTTGTAGCAGCGGGCTTTCGCGTAGTGATTCCACACCTGCGCGGCTACGGCAGCACGCGCTTTTTGTCTGCGGATACGGTACGTAACGCCCAGCAGGCGGCGCTGGCGGTGGATGTTATTGCGTTTCTGGATGCCCTGAAGATTAAGCAGGCGGTAATTGGCGGTTTTGACTGGGGGGCGCGTACCGCCAATATTGTGGCAGCACTGTGGCCGGAGCGCTGTAAAGCGCTGGTGTCGGTCAGCGGCTATCTGATTGGCAGCCAGCAGGCCAACAAAGCACCGTTGCCCCCTGCGGCTGAGCTTGCCTGGTGGTATCAGTTTTACTTTGCCACCGAGCGCGGGCGTGAAGGCTATGAGGCTAACCGTGAAGCCTTTGCGAAACTTATCTGGCAGACGGCGTCACCGCGCTGGCACTTCAGCGACGCCGAGTTTGCTCGCTCGGCAAACTCGCTGGATAACCCCGACCACGTCGCGCTGGTGATTCACAACTATCGCTGGCGACTGGGGCTGGCAGAGGGTGAGAAGAAATTTGACGCCATGGAAACCCGGCTGGCCGCAGCGCCTGTTATTACGGTTCCCACCATTACGCTGGAGGGCGATGCCAACGGTGCGCCACACCCGGCACCGGAAACCTACGCCAAAAAATTTACCGGCAAATACCAGCACCGCACCGTTGACGGTGGCATTGGACACAACCTGCCGCAGGAGGCACCGCAGGCCTTTTCTCAGGCAATCATCGACGTTGCGAAGCAGTAATTTAATGGGCTACGTTCACCAGCAAGGGTGAACGTAGCGTCTTAGCGTTGCCCTCGCCGTTGACGCTCGGGCATATCTACGCGCCGCACCGGCGCAGGCCGCCACTCCCGGCACGGCAGCGGCGTGACACTCACGGCTTCGGCCAGGCTGCTAAACAGCGTCAGCGAGACCGCCATCAGCAACGATGACAGCGTCATTCTCCCTTCCCGCGCGTTCAAACGTGCGCCTCTGCCAGCAACGACTCAATTACCTGTTCCTGCTGCGCATAATTACCCTCGCCGAGCTGCACGTGGCGCAGCAGGCCGCGCGCGTCAAAATAGTAGTGTGCAGGCCAGTACTGGTTCCCGAAGGCGTTCCAGATTTGATACTGGTTATCAAGCGCCACCGGATAACGGATGTGCCACTTCGCCAGCGCCCGCTGCACCGCTGCCGGGTCTTTTTCCCACGGATATTCCGGCGTATGCACGCCAATCACCACCAGCCCGCGCGCGCGGTATTTTTCTGCCCACTCGCGCACGTGCGGCAACGTATGCTGGCAGTTAATACAGTCAAAGGTCCAGAAATCCACTAACACCACTTTGCCCTTAAGCTGGGCTGGCGTCAGCGGCGGGGAATTGAGCCACTGCACCGCACCGGTGAGCGGCGGCATCGTATGGCGGTCCTGCCCAGCCGTAACCGGCGTCAGCACCGTTTGTGCTCTCGTCACAGGCCGCCACGCCAGCAGATGCTGCTCTAACCTTGCACCCAGGCCATTTTCACCCTGTAACCGGGCCGTTGTACCGCTGGCAATCAGCGCGACGGCACCGAGCGCCAGGATGCCCGCCGCCTGGCGCAGCCGTACCGTTAGCCCCATTCGGGCTCGCAGTGTAGCGAGCAGCGCATCACCGCTGTACCACAACAGCGCCAGCACGCTGGCAGCCCCACCGCCGTAGGCCAGTAGCAGTAATCCCACCTGGCCTGAGGCACCGTGCAACATTGCTGTTGCGAGGATAGCCCCCAACACCGGCCCGGCGCACGGTGCCCAGAGCAGCCCCAGCGCGGTGCCCGCCAGCAGCGAGGCAAGCCAGCCCCCGTACTGGCGACTGCGTTCATCGAGCCGGTTTCCCAGCCATACCACCGGGCGCATCACCCACAATGCAACCCGCTCAGACAGCAGCGACAGCCCCATAATGCCCATTAGTACCAGCGCCAGCACGCGCCCTACGGCACTGGCGCGCACGGCCCACGCACCGCCTGCCAGCGCCAGAATGGCGACTAACATAAACATCAGTGCCATGCCGCTAAACAGCGCCAACAGATGGCGGCGTCGGCCCTGGACGCTGGCAAACAGCAGCGGAATAACGGGCAGTGTGCAAGGGCTTAACAGCGAGAGCATCCCGCCAAGCCAGGCGATAAACAGCGTCATGGTGACCTCCCGTGAAGCGCCAGCCTGATGGACAGCGCGTTCAGCCTGTGGATTATCGAAACCGCGTGATGAAACCGGCGGTGCTGAGGCTATTAAACGGTGGGAATGTGTGCAGGAGGTGTCAGCAAGAAAGGGAATTGTCGCACTGCGTGACATAAGGGGCGACAGATACAGTACGAGACAATCCGTCACCTGGCGGCTTATGGCGTCTGCGTCAGTAAAAGGCGGGCCTGAAGCCCTCCCTGCGGGCGGTTGGCAAGACGTAAATCGCCACCAAGATTCAGCGCAAGCTGGCGGGCAATCGCCAGCCCCAGCCCGGTGCCGCCGGTATCGCGGTTACGCGAGCGCTCGCCGCGCCAGAAGGGCTGCATGGCGGCTTCCAGGTCCTGCGGTGCAATCCCCGGCCCGTCATCCTCCACCACAATCTCTACACCGCCGCCGTGGGGCATCTCCAGGCGAAGGCGCGCGCTACCGGCAAATTTAAGGGCATTATCAATCAGGTTAGTCAGAATGCGGCGCAGCGCACTGGGGCGGGTGGAGAGTGCGGTACTGCCCGGCGCAGGCGTAAACGCCACCGCATGCCCCACATCCTGATAGTCACAGACCAGGCTGTCGATAAAGGCGTTGAGATTGAGCAACAGCAGCGGCTCCTCAAGCTTTTCCGACGCGCGTGCATAGGCGATGCCCTCGCGCACCAGGTGGGTCATCTCGCTGAGGTCCTGTAACAGTTTATCGCGCAGCTCCGGCTGCCCTGCCATTTCAACACGCAGCTTCATGCGCGTGATAGGCGTCTGCAAATCATGGGAAATGGCGGCCAGGATGCGCTCACGCTCCTTAAGATGATGCTGCAAGCGTGCCTGCATGGCGTTAAACGCCCGCGCCGCCTGGCGCACCTCCCGCGGCCCGCGTTCCTCCATCGCGCTGTTTGCAAGCGTGCCTGGAGCCAGCTGTTCTACCGCACGGGTAAAGCGCGTGAGCGGCTTCACGGCCTGGCGCACCGCCAGCCAGGCGCACAGGATAAGTAACACCAGTTGAATAAACAGCATCGCAGGCAGCCAGCGGGCAACGGGCGTGAGGCGCGGGCGAATATCAATGGTGAGCGGCTGACCGTCCCCCAGCCGCAGATGAGCCTGCACGCGCTCCTGCGCGCCGGGCACCGCATTAATGTTCAGGCGATAACGCTTACCCAGCGCCTGCTCAAGCGAGCGCGCCGTCTCGCGCGAGCGGCGGCTGGTGGGATACGCTCCCGGCGTTCCCGCCGTTAGCAGGTAGCGGTAGTTTTCGCGATCCACACGCGCAAGCCAGGCCGGTCTTTCCTGTGCCGTCACCCGATCCAGGATGGCCACACTGGTTGCCACGTCGTATTCCAGATTGCCCAGCATGACGCTGCGTGCAGTGCTGATGCGCTCGATCATTAACAAACTCAGCGTTAATGCATTTGCCAGCAGCAGCCCTAACAGCACAATCATCAGCAGGCGCGAAAGCAGCGAACGCGGCCACAGACTCACACCTGGGCCTCTTTAATCGCCACCGGCATCGCGAAAACGTAGCCTTCGCTGCGCACCGTTTTAATGTAGGCCGGATCGCGTGCGTCGTCGTTCAGGCGCTGGCGCAGGCGGCTCACCAGCAGATCAATAGAGCGCTCAAACAGATCCGCATCTCGCCCCTGAGTAAAGTTCAGCAGTTGATCGCGGTTGAGCACCCGCTGCGGATGATCGAGAAAAACGCGCAGCAGGCGATACTCGGCACCGCTGAGCGCCACCGCCAGTCCGTCACCATCGAGCAGATGACGTGCGGAGGTATCAAGATGCCAGTTGCCAAACGCCAGCAGACGCCCGGCCTCGGTAATCTGTAAGTTCGGTGGCAGCATCCGGGCGCGGCGCAGGATAGCTTTGATACGCGCCAGCAGTTCGCGGGCGACAAAGGGCTTCACCAGATAATCATCAGCGCCCATCTCCAGGCCGACGATGCGATCGGTATCCTCGCCGCGTGCGGTTAACATCAGCACTGGCACCGTTTTATTCGGCCCGCTGCGTAACTCGCGACACAACGCCAGGCCATCATCGCCGGGCATCATGATATCCAGCACAATCAAATCCACTGGCATAGCTGCCAGCATGGCGCGCATCTGTTTACCGCTGGCCGCCACGCTGGTGCGCAGCCCGGCCTTTTGCAGATAATCGGCAATCAAACTGCGAATATCACGGTCGTCGTCGACTATCAGAATATGATCGATATGTTCCACGGATATATCCGTCTGACGGGGAAGGATAAATTGAGTGTATCCGATAATGGCTATCTGAAAAGTCGGGCGGGGAAGTGTGTGGTTACCTGAGGCGGCAATGTGCTACGGCAGGCAAAGCGCCTGCATGATGTGAGCGTTCACTCAGCACAGAGGCTGGCACTTACCCGAACAGGGATGCGCCAGCCCGGCGCGGTCTGCACACAATCGCCAGCGCGCGCCAGTAAGCGACTACCAGAGGCGGTCCACCTCGGTGCCATTTTGATCCCGGTAATGCACATTGCCGGCAATATCTTTGGTCGATGAGCCTATCGCCATCCCGTGCATATTATAGTAGGTGGTTTTGCCCCAGTTATCGGTATGCGAGGTAATCCCGGCGTTTTCTGGCAGCAGTCGTTGATCCTGTGTCTCGCCCGGCGTGGCGTCAGAAGCCGTCGTTTTACTGCCCCAGAACTCAGCAGATGAGGCTGGCGCGTTATTACCTGAAGCAGGCGGCTCGCTGCTGCGCGGGTGAGCGCCGTTAACCGGCGTGAGGCACAGCAAATCCTGCTGTTCTGCTGTATGGCAGGTCTCGGCTTTAGCAGCACTGACATGAAGAGTCAGTGCGAGGGCGGCAAGCGCCAGCGTATTCCAACGGTACATCGCATCTCCTTTTGCTCCGTGGTGGTCAGGTATTCTACGCAGGTTTACGGAAAATTAGGATAATGCGCAAGAAGGAATTTTTTTTCTTATTGCTGGAGGGCGATGTGATGTCGGTGGGGGCTGGTGAGCCCGCCACGCGGGCGGGGGAGTTGTCGTGGTTGGTGAGGGTGTCGGGGTAGCTGGCGGCGGTGGAATACTCCGTTCACTTGAGGCCCGATGATGAACGGGATTCATCGGCAGTGAATGGGTTAAGGGGGATTGCCGAATCACCTTTAACAATCACTCCGCCTGGAAATCGCCGCCCTTTGGGCGGTACGCTCACTTCCCGGCGCTGCGCCTGTAGTCGGCCCAACTTGTGATGACTCCCCCCGCCCTGGACCTCATCCAGTCAAGATGCAGCGCATACCGCGCTCAGACGATGCTGGTAAGCAACAGTAGCGTATACAGAGGGCGCTGCGTTTGCGTCGCAGCAGCAGGAAACCAGTGGCAAGCGACGCCAGTCCGGCAATCAGAAAACACGCTGCCCCTTCGAGGTTCAGCAGCCAGATACCCCGGCGGCAGATGCCAGGCTGATAAACAGGCATCAACCGCCGCAAGGCGCAGCCACACCAATAAAGGGGCTTGCGTTGAATCCATCAGGGATGACATATCAATAACAACGCCAGAACGAACGGCACAGGTCATTTAGTGAGTCGGCAGGTGAGCGTCGGGACACCCCGGAATGTAAGTATGTTGTGCATTTTTGTTTTCATGGATATGTCTGTTTTGGCCTTTAAAGCAACCAGGCCTACTAATGATAATATTTAAGACTAATTCAGGCGCTGAAAAAAAACACAAAACAGGAAAAAGACTGAATCGCTACCGAATTCCACCGTCCGCCACCAGTAAATAATGGAGAACAATTTTCTGATTTGCGCAGTCTGCGGCTATCAAGGCCTGTGGGAGGTTTAGCTATTTTCATGGAATAACAGACTGGTGAATAAAAAATTAATATAAAAGCCCACTCAAGGTGAAAAAAATAAACCGCCAGTACAGGGGCGCAAAATAATGGCGCTGGATCTCATCTTTGATCTGTTTGTTCCCGGGCGAACGTAAACGAAGCAATGAAGGTTGATTCACATCAATACGTGCTATTCACCTCAACCCCGAAGATACGAAAAAAACATGGAAGCAAGAAGATGAAAGAAGAGATACCGTCAGTACCGGTTAAACTCGCTTTCCCACTGTGGAAGGGAGTCCTGTCTGTTTTAGCGGGTGCCATTATCTGGTTCACACCGCCCCCGGCGGGACTTGAGGCCAACGCCTGGCACATGTTCGCCATTTTCGCCGCCACGATTTTCGCGATTATCCTCAAGGTGCTGCCGATGGGAGCCGTGACGATGATTGCGCTGATTGTCTCAGCGCTGACCGACGTCACGCCACTCGCCGCCAAAGGCGATAAGGTAGGCGCGCTGTCAGGCTTTGCCAACAGCACCATCTGGCTTATTGGTATCGCGATGTTTATCTCGCGCGCGGTTATTAAAACCGGGTTGGGTAAACGCGTAGCCCTGTGGTTTATTGCCCGCTGTGGCTCCAACATGCTGGGCGTAGCCTGGGGGCTGGCGCTCTCAGATTTGGTGTTAGGGCCAGGTATTCCGTCAGCCTCGGCCAGAGGCGGTGGCATCATGTACCCTATCACCCGGTCTATCGCCACGGCCTACAACTCCGAACCCGGCCCCACGGCGCGCCGGGCCGGTGCTTTTTTGATGATCTGCGTCTCACAGATTGATGCCATTGTCTGCACCATGTTCCTTACCGCAATGGCCGGGAACCCGCTCATTGCCGAACTGGCACGCAGCCAGGGCGTGGAAATTAACTGGACCATCTGGTTTTTAGGCGCCATCGTCCCAGGTATTGCCGCACTGATTCTGCTGCCGTTAGTGGTTTACTTAATTTATCCACCGCAGCTTAAGAAAACGCCGGAAATTCCTGAGATTGCCCGCCAGCAGCTAAAAAATATGGGGCCGATGTCGCTTGCTGAGAAAATCCTGGCACTCGACTTTGTACTCCTGATTCTGCTGTGGACCGTGGGTGACATCGTCTTTGGCATCCCGGCAACGCTGTCAGCGTTTATCGGTCTGGCTATTCTGCTGATTGCCAATATAATGTCCTGGAAAAACATCGTTGAAGAACACGCCGCGTGGGACACCATGTTCTGGTTTGCGGTACTGGTTATGATGGCCAACGCACTGAACAAATACGGCATGATTAGCTGGATTTCCGACGGCATCGTCGGCTATATCGGCCACTTTGACTGGACGACGGTCTTCCTGGTGCTCGTGCTGGTGTACTTCTATACCCGCTACTTTTTTGCCTCTGCGATGGCGCATATCTCAGCGATGTATCTTGCTTTCCTGGCGGTGGCGATTTCAGTAGGGACACCGCCGCTGTTTGCCGCCCTGGTGCTTGGGTATACCTCGAATTTGTCGATGGGACTTACACAATACGCCGGCGGCCCAGGACCCGCGTTGTTTGGCTCCGGCTACAACACCACCGGCCAGTGGTGGAGCATCAGCTTTGCCGTTTCCCTTGTCTCCCTCGCTATCTGGCTACTCTTAGGCGGTGCCTGGATGAAAGTACTTAATTTCTGGTAAAGGCGAAATAAATAAGATTATTGTCTTATTTTATAATTAATACCTAACGCAATAAAAATCGCCCTACGGCGGTTTTTATTGCCCCAAAATACTCACACATGAGTATTTTGGGGGGATATGACAGTTAATAACCACTTAAATTATCACGCGCGTAATTTATTTTATTGAGAATTACCTATGAATAATCTAAAACTCATCGGAAAGTCCTTTTATACAGTCAGAGGCTATTACTATCACCTTGAGATTTACTTTGCAGCACGCAGGTCAGAAAGTTAACAATACTTAAGCGCTTGTGCCTTTTGGCCTGGGTAAAACAATTCCACTTATATTAATAAGTTAGCTTTCTTTAAAGAATTCACCGGCTCTTTTTACGCTTAAAAATACACCAAAAATCTAAACACACCTTAGTTAAAAAAAAGCATTCACCTAAGTAATTTAATCTGCAACCTATTGACTCTACCTATGAGTAATGGTTTCCTTTACCCAGGACAAATCCATCCACAGCAAGACAATTCCTAAGAAAGGACTGTATATGAGTGCCACTCATGGCGTACTAACTTAATATACATTGAGGGCTAACCCTCCTGACTTCACGTAACCACTTATTTTATATGGACATTTATTCTTTCTGCACTTATACCAAAGAGGGCTCGCCATAGCCATCTACGGATAATCAGAGAGAAAAGGAAGGATGACATTATGAAACTACTGTACCTGGGTGCAGACAACATTAGCTGCTGCGGCATTTACTATATTCTCGAAAAAAGCTTTCCTCAGGACAGCATTTTTTCATCGCCTATCAAATCCATACAGACTGCTCTACATAAAGAGCAATATGACATTATTGTGCTTGATTGTGAAACAGCCAATCAGAACGCTGAACTTCTTAATCGTGAACTAAGCAATATTAGTACGCCCATTCTGGCACTGGTTGTCGAGTTCAAGCAAATAAAATGGCTGCAAAGTCGGTTCCCTTCAATCCAGGGAATGATCGATCGCGACAGTAACCTTGAGCGTTTTACCAAAGCTATTGGCCTCATACTGGACGGCTGTTACTGCTACTCCTGGAACATGTTGAACATTTTTAATGCACCGGAAAGCGAATTAAACGATGAAGTTTTCGATAAAGCCGGTCTGACCCGAAGAGAACGAGAAATCCTCGATCTCTGTCTAGCGGGACAATCTAACAAAGCCATCTCACTCCAGCTGTCACGCAGCGAAAAGACCATCAGCGCCCATAAATCCAACCTGTTGCGTAAGCTGGGTATGAAAGGCTGGCAACTCAGGATGCGCTAAGAGTAATACCTGCACGTCTATTATTTATGCACCATAGCGAATATTAATAATACGAAGCGGGAGCATCTCTTTTATTTAAAAATTAAGCTTTACTCAAATGCTAAGTATTTTTTAGATACGCGGTAGCATTTTAATTCTACCGCCTTCTGAGCAAGCCTTTTTTTAAAAATTAAGGCCTGATTATTTTATTAATCAAAAATCCCAAACAAGAAGAGATAGCCATACTTTATTCTATCTAAATTCATGAGGTTACGATAATTAACATGGCTAAGCATTACTTTCATCCCAGCCAGGTTTAAGCACGCCAGTATCATTCCACGAGCATGATGAATAGACTATTAAAGTTGTATCAATAGCATCCCTGACCACCAATGGAAATAATCGTCCTGTCGTAACAAGGTAGTTACGACAAATGGATTATATGAACGGAAATTCTTATATGAACGGAAACGCAATTGTCCTGGTGACAAAAGATATTAATGGCAAAGGTCAAAGCTACAAGGCAAGTGATAGCCATGTAGCTAAAATTAAAACGAAATCAGGCAACGTCTATCTTTTAAAAAACGCAGACGATAACTTTGCGCCTGAAAACATTACTCTTAAACGCGCAGGGAACGATCTTCAGGTTTTTAACGAAGGTAGTGACCAACCTTGCCTTATCCTCGAAGGCTACTTCACAGAGGGCGAAGAGCGCCCTCCTGTGCTGCTGGGCATGGCTGAAGACGGCCAGGTTTATCAATATATTCCGCTGTCAGGTGAAGGTTACGAGACCGGCTACCTGATGGCCGACGGCGAGATGTCGCCGGTAGCGCTCGGTGGTCAATCGCTGGGTACGGGTGATGCCTTCTTCGTCGCTGAAGAGTCTAATGACAATTTCTACCCCATCCTTTTCGGCCTGCTGGGCCTGACGGGTCTGGTAGGTGGTGGTATTGCTATAGCGCACCACAACCGCGACAAGAATGACACGCGTGAACCGCAGGACACGTCTCCCCCTACCAGCAAAGGTGTTGACAGCGCGCTGGATAAAACAGGCACCGTCAAAGGTTCGCTTGCCAACGGGGACGTTACGGACGAAAAACGTCCTCAGCTGAGTGGTCGCGGCGAAGCCGGTAACCTCATTACCATTTATGACAATGGTAAGGTCATCGGCTCCACCACCGTTGATAAAAATGGGTACTGGACCTATGACCCGGACCTCGATCTGGCAGACGGTAAGCATGCCCTGACCACCACAGAAACCGATAAAAACGGTAACACCAGTAAGCCATCGCCTGAATTTGTTATAGAGGTCGATACCACGGCCCCGGAAAGCGGCAGTGCGCCGGGGGTTGTCGATAACGTCGGCGATATCACAGGTGCACTGAAAGAAGGTGATTATACCGATGACAACCGCCCGGAACTGTCTGGTAAAGGTGAGCCGGGTAACACCATCGACATCTGGGACAATGGCGAGAAAATCGGCTCCACCGTGGTGGATAAAGACGGTAACTGGACGTGGGAGCCAGAGAAGCCGCTGACTGAAGGTGAGCATAAACTGTCTACCACCGAGACTGACCCGGTAGGCAACACCTCTAAGCCATCGCCGGATATCAACATCGTGGTGGATACCACGCCGCCGACCGGCTCTACCACGCCGCCAACCACTACCGATAACGTGGGCAACAAAACGGGGCCATTGACCAGCGGCGAAGCCACTGACGACGCCAAACCGGAGCTGTCCGGTAAAGGTGAGCCGGGTAATACCATTGATATCTGGGACAACGGCGAAAAAATTGGCTCCACCGTGGTGGATGAAAACGGCAACTGGACGTGGGAGCCAGAGGCACCACTGCCAGATGGTGAACACAATCTCTCTACTACCGAGACCGATAAAGCAGGGAATACCTCTGAGCCGTCGCCGGGTATCGATATCGTTATTGATACCACACCGCCGACGGGCTCCACCACGCCGCCAACCATTACTGACGATGTGGGCAGCAAAACGGGCGGCGTAAAAGATGGCGAAGCCACTGATGACACCAAACCGGAGTTGTCCGGTAAAGGCGATCCGGGTAATACCATCGATATCTGGGATAACGGCGAGAAAATCGGTTCTACCGTGGTGGATGGAGACGGCAACTGGACGTGGGAGCCAGACGCACCACTGACCGAAGGTGAACACAACCTGTCCACCACCGAGACTGACCCGGCGGGCAACACGTCTGAGCCGTCACCGGGCATCGATATTGTTGTGGATACCACACCGCCGACAGGCGCTACCACGCCGCCGACCGTCACGGACGATGTGGGCAGCAAAACAGGCAGCGTAAGTGAAGGTGAATCCACCGATGACACCAGACCGGAACTGTCCGGTAAAGGCGATCCGGGTAACACGATTGATATCTGGGACAACGGCGAGAAAATCGGTTCTACCGTAGTGGATAAAGACGGCAACTGGACGTGGGAGCCGGAAGCACCGCTGACCGAAGGTGAGCACAACCTGTCCACCACCGAGACTGACCCGGCGGGCAACACGTCTGAGCCGTCACCGGGCATTAACATCGTGGTGGATACCTCAACGCCGGGAGGCTCAACGACACCGCCAACCGTCACTGACAACGTGGGTAACAAAACCGGCGAAGTAAAAGACGGCGAAGCCACTGATGACACCCAACCAGAACTGTCTGGTAAAGGTGAGCCAGGTAATACCATTGATATCTGGGACAATGGCGAGAAAATCGGTTCTACCGTGGTGGATGAAGACGGCAACTGGACGTGGGAGCCGGAAACACCGCTGACCGAAGGTGAGCACAACATTTCCACCACTGAGACCAACGAGGCGGGCAACACCTCTGAGCCGTCTCCGGGCATCAACATTGTTGTGGATACCACACCGCCGGAAGGCTCTACCACACCACCGACTATCACTGACGATGTGGGCAGTAAAACAGGCGGTGTGAACGAAGGTGAAGCCACCGATGACACCAGACCGGAGCTTTCCGGTAAAGGCGATCCGGGCAACACCATTGATATCTGGGACAACGGCGAGAAAGTGGGCTCCACCACCGTTGATGAAAACGGTAACTGGACCTGGACCCCGGAAGAGCCGCTGACCGAAGGCGAGCACAACCTTTCTACTACCGAGACTGACCCGGCAGGTAATACCTCCGAGCCGTCACCGGGCATCAACATCGTTGTGGATACCACCGCGCCAGAAACCCCTACTGCACCGGGCATCACCGATAACGTCGGCGACAAAACGGGCGAAGTAAAAGACGGCGAAGCCACCGATGACACCCAACCGGAGCTTTCCGGTAAAGGCGATCCGGGCAACACCATTGATATCTGGGACAATGGCGAAAAAGTGGGCTCCACCACCGTTGATGAAAACGGCAACTGGACCTGGACCCCGGAAGAGCCGCTGACTGAAGGCGAGCACAACCTGTCCACCACCGAGACCGACGAGGCAGGCAACACCTCTGAGCCATCGCCGGGCATTAATATCGTTGTCGATACCACCGCACCGGAAACCCCGGCGGCACCGGGCGCAACGGACGACGTAGGCAGCAAGACCGGTGGCCTGAAAGATGGCGAAGCCACGGACGACACTCAGCCGGAACTTACCGGTAAAGGTGAGCCGGGCAGCACTATTGATATCTGGGACAACGGCGAGAAAGTGGGTTCCACCACCGTTGATGAAAACGGCAACTGGTCCTGGACCCCGGAAGAGCCGCTGACCGAAGGCGAGCACAAGCTTTCCACCACCGAGACCGACGAAGCGGGCAACACCTCCGAGCCGTCGCCGGACCTGACTATCATCGTCGATACCACCGCACCGCAAACCCCGGCGGCGCCAGGTGCGACCGATAATGTGGGCGATATTACCGGCGCGCTGAAAGATGGCGATGTCACCGACGACACCCAGCCGGAGCTTAACGGTAAAGGCGAGCCGGGCAACGTGGTTGATATCTGGGACAACGGCGAGAAAATTGGCTCCACGACCGTTGACGAAAACGGCAACTGGTCCTGGACGCCTGAAAAACCGCTGACTGAAGGCGAGCACAAGCTCTCTACTACCGAGACCGACGAGGCAGGTAACACCTCAGCCCCTTCACCGGACATCACCCTTACCGTTGATACCACAGCGCCGGATGCGAAAGCGCTGGCTATCACTGGCGTTAACGACACCGTCGGTGAAATCACCGGTAATATTGCCGATGGTGGAAAAACCGACGACAGCCGCCCGACCATTTCGGGTACCGGTACCGCAGGCGATACCATTGTGCTCTACACCACCGACAGCAGTGGTAAGCATGAAATTGGTCGCGCCACCGTGGATGCTAACGGCAAATGGTCAATTCAGCCTGAAAGCCCGCTGCTGGCTGGCAACAACGTGCTCTCTGCCACAGAAGTGGATGCCGCTGGCAATAGCACAACGTCTAAAGACTATGCGGTAACACTGTTTGTTGAAGGCCCGTCAGCCCCGAGCATCGGTTCCATTGTGGATAACGAAGGGCCGATCACCGGCGCGCTGCAAAAAGGCGACGTGACCGATGACAATACCCCAACCATCAGTGGCTCCTCCGACGCGGGTGCGCTTATTCGCATTTACGACAATGGCGCGCTTATCGGCTCTACCATCGCCGACGAAAACGGTAACTGGTCTTATACGCCTGGCACAGCGCTGAAAGATGGCGATCACAGCCTGAGCGTCACGGCAACCGACAGCGTGGGTCAAACCAGCGAGCACGGTGGTGAGTTCAACTTCAGCATCGATACAGCCGCACCGGAGACGGTAAAAGACTTGAGCGCTACCGATAACGAGGGCGCCGTTCAGGGTCCTGTTGAAAATGGCGGTACCACTGACGATGCCACGCCAACGCTGGAAGGTTCTGCTGAACCGGGTAGCACCGTCAACATTTACGACGGCGACAAGAAGATTGGCGAAGTTGAAGTGAATGACGACGGCTCCTGGAGCTGGACGCCGGACGATGCGCTGACCGATGGCGAGCACGCTATCTCCGTGACCGTGACGGATAAAGCGGGCAATGAATCCGGGCATTCCGACGAACTGGTAATGACCATTGACACCACTGACCCGACGGCGCAAATCACGAGCCTTGTGGACAATGTGGGCAATGTACAGGGCAATATCACCCCGAACGGCATTACCGACGATACCCAGCCGGAAATTCGCGGTATCGCGAAGGCCGACAGCGTGGTCAAGATTTACGATGGCGCTACGCTTATTGGCAGCACCACCTCTGATGCTGACGGCAACTGGAGCTTCACACCGAAGACGGCACTGACTGAAGGCTCACACAGCCTGACCGTTACTGCGACCGATCCGGCGGGCAACACCAGCCAGCCATCCGGCGTATTTGGCTTTGACATTGACACCACCGCGCCAACGGCACCAACCATCAATGGCGCTATCGACGATGTTGGTTCTGTACGTGATGCACTGGTGAACGGCAGCGTCACTGACGACTCTACTCCAACCCTGCACGGTAGCGCAGAAGCCGGTAGCCTGGTGACCCTTTATGACAATGGCGCCCTACTTGGCAGCGTAACCGCTGATGCCAACGGCGCGTGGCAGTTCACCCCAACCACACCGCTGGCTGAAGGCAAGCACAGCTTCACCGTGACCGCCACCGATACGGCCGGTAACGTGAGCGATAAGTCAGGTGCCTTTGTTCTGAATACTGATTACAGCGCACCGGATGCGTCTAACCTTGCTATCACCGGCTTTGAAGACAACGTGGGCGAAGTAGTGGGCAACATCCTCAGTGGTGGCAATACCGACGACACCACACCGGTCATTTCCGGTACCGGGACTGCGGGCGATACCATCACCGTTTATACCACGGTAAATGGCGCGAAAACCCTGCTGGGCAGCGCGACTGTAGGTGCAGACGGCACCTGGAAACTGGCGCTCACTGACAGCAATGCCCTGTCCGCAGGCGTAAACAGCATCACTGCGGTAGAAACGGACCCGGCTGGCAACAGCACCAGTCCGACTCCAGCCTATGTGGTCACCGTGTATGGTCCAGGCGATGGCCCGGCAACACCGAGTATCAACAGCGTTTATGATGATGCAGGCACCCTCACCGGCCAGCTGCAAAAAGGTAGCGTGACCGACGACAACACCCCGACGCTTAAAGGCAACGGTGAAGCCGGTAACGTCATTCGCATTTACGACAATGGCACGCTGATTGGCTCCACCACCGTCGGCAGCGATGGCAGCTGGACCTTCACACCGGGTAGCGCACTCAAGGATGGCGCTCATTCCTTTACCGTTGAAGCCCGCAATGGCGTAGGCCAGGTGAGCGACAAGAGCGGCGAGTGGACTATCTCCATTGATACCGCAGCACCAAACCCGGTGTCTGACCTGCTCATCACCGACAACGTGGGTGAAGTTCAGGGCGCTATCAAAGACGGCGACACCACCGACGACGATACCCCGACCCTCTCCGGCACGGCCGAACCGGGTAGCACCGTTAACATCTACGACGGCGATAAGAAGATTGGCGAAGCCGACGTGGGCAGCGATGGTAAGTGGAGCTGGACGCCAGGCGAAGCACTGGGCGACGGCAACCATAAGCTCGCCGTCAGCGTCACCGACGACGCCGGTAACGAAAGCGCACGCACGCCGGGTGTGACGATCACGGTGGACACCACCGGTGTGGAGATCTCCATCACTAATGTGGTGGACGACGCTGGCAGCGTCACCGGTAATATCGCCGCCAACGGCGTCACCGACGACACCACGCCAACCATTAACGGCACCGGTAAAGCGGGCAGCATCGTCAAGGTTTACGACGGCAGCACCCTGCTGGGCAGCACCACGGTAACCGCCAACGGCACCTGGAGCTTCACGCCGTCTACAGCGCTCGGTGAAGGCAAGCACACCCTGACCGCCAACGCCACCGATGCGACCGGTAACGTCAGTGATGACGCTACCTTCAGCCTGACGGTGGACACCACCGCGCCGACAGTACCGAGCATCGACACCGTGCATGACGACGTGGGCAGCATTCAGGGCAGTCTCGCCGCCGGTGCCACCACCGACGACCCGACCCCGACCCTGAGCGGCAGCGCGGAAGCGGGCAGCCTGGTCACCGTTTATGACAACGGCAAAGCCATTGGCTCGGTCAAGGCCGGCAGCGACGGCAAGTGGAGCTACACCCCGACCTCGAACCTGAGCGAAGGTGCGCACAGCTTCACCGTCACCGCCACCGATGCGGCCGGTAACGTCAGCGACAAGTCTGGCTCCTTTAACCTGACCACTGACTACACCGCGCCTTCGCAGCTCAATCTGGCCATTACTGGCTTTGAGGACAACGTGGGTGAAACCACCGGTAACGTTATCAGCGGCGGTAATACTGACGACACCACACCGGTCATTTCCGGCACGGGTACAGCAGGCGATACCATTACCGTATACACCACGGTAAATGGCGTGAAAACCCTGCTGGGCAGCGCGACTGTAGGTGCAGACGGCACCTGGAAACTGGCGCTCACCGACAGCAATGCCCTGTCCAAAGGCGTAAACAGCATCACTGCGGTGGAAACGGACCCGGCTGGCAACAGCACCAGTCCGAGTGCGGCCTATGTGGTTACCGTGTATGGTCCTGAAGACGGCCCAGCAACGCCGAGTATCAACAGCGTTTATGATGATGCAGGCACCCTCACCGGCCAGCTGCAAAAAGGTAGCGTAACCGACGACAACACCCCGACGCTTAAAGGCAACGGTGAAGCCGGTAACATCATTCGCATTTACGACAATGGCACGCTGATTGGATCTACCACCGTTGGCAGCGATGGCGGCTGGACCTTTACGCCATCACCGGCGCTGAAAGACGGCAACCACGCTTTCACCGCTGATGCCAAAGACAGTGTCGGCCAGGTGAGCGACAAGAGCGGTGAGTGGACTATCGTCGTTGACACGGCGGCACCGAACCCGGTGTCAGACCTGGTTATCACCGATAACGTCGGCGACGTGCAGGGCGCTATCAAAGACGGTGACACCACCGACGACAACACCCCGACCCTCTCCGGCACGGCCGAGCCGGGCAGCACCGTTAACATTTACGACGGTAACGAGAAGGTTGGCGAAGCCGAGGTGGGCAGCGACGGTAAGTGGAGCTGGACCCCGAGCGAATCGCTGGGCGACGGTAACCATAAGCTCGCCGTCAGCGTCACCGACGACGCCGGTAACGAAAGCGCGCGTACGCCGGGTGTGACGATCACCGTGGACACGTCTGGTGTGGAAATCTCTATCACCAACGTGGTGGACGACGCTGGCAGCATCACCGGCAATATCGCCGCCAACGGCGTCACCGACGACACCACGCCAACCATTAACGGCACCGGTAAAGCGGGCAGCATCGTCAAGGTTTACGACGGCAGCACCCTGCTGGGCAGCACCACAGTGACCGCCAACGGCACCTGGAGCTTCACGCCGTCCACAGCGCTCGGTGAAGGCAAGCACACCCTGACCGCCAACGCCACCGATGCGGCCGGTAACGTCAGTGATGATGCCACCTTCAGCCTGACCGTAGACACCACCGCGCCGACAGTACCGAGCATCGATAACGTGCATGACGACGTGGGCAGCATTCAGGGCAGTCTCGCCGCCGGTGCCACCACCGACGACCCGACTCCGACCCTGAGCGGCAACGCGGAAGCAGGCAGCCTGGTCACCGTTTATGACAACGGCAAGGCCATTGGCTCGGTCAAGGCTGGCAGCGACGGCAAGTGGAGCTACACCCCGACCTCGAACCTGAGCGAAGGCGCACACAGCTTCACCGTCACCGCCACCGATACGGCCGGTAACGTCAGCGGCAAGTCTGGCTCCTTTAACCTGACCACTGACTACACCGCTCCGGACGCCTCCAAACTGGCCATCACCGGCTTTGAGGACAACGTGGGTGAAACCACCGGTAACGTTATCAACGGTGGCAACACCGACGACACCACACCGGTTATCTCCGGTACCGGTACCGCGGGCGATATCATCACCCTTTACACCACGCTGAACGGTACGAAGATTACACTCGGCTCCACCACCGTTGACGCCAGCGGGAAATGGACGCTGGCGCTGGACGCCTCCAACGAACTGGCCGGTGGCACGCACAGCCTGACGGCGGTGGAAACCGATCCGGCGGGCAACAGCACCAGCCCAAGCTCATCCTATACGGTCACGGTACTGACGGATGTGCCGGCTGCGCCGAGCATTAACTCAGTGATTGACGATGTCGGCGTAACAGAGCCTGTTCAGAAAGGGGCCGTCACCAATGACAATACTCCGACCCTGAACGGTACCGCCGGTGCTGGCCTGCTGGTGCGTATCTACGACAATGGCACGCTGATTGGCTCCACCACTGCTGACAGCAACGGTAACTGGAAATTCACGCCATCACCGGCGCTGAAAGACGGCAACCACGCCTTCACCGCTGATGCCAAAGACAGCGTCGGCCAGGTAAGCGACAAGAGCGGCGAGTGGGCCATCTCCATTGATACCGCAGCACCGAACCCGGTGTCTGACCTGCTCATCACCGACAACGTGGGTGAAGTTCAGGGCGCTATCAGGGACGGTGACACCACTGACGACAACACCCCGACCCTCTCCGGCACGGCCGAGCCAGGCAGCACCGTTAACATCTACGACGGTAACGAGAAGGTTGGCGAAGCCGAGGTGGGCAGCGACGGTAAGTGGAGCTGGACGCCAGGCGAAGCACTGGGCGACGGCAACCACAAACTCGCCGTCAGCGTCACCGACGACGCCGGTAACGAAAGCGCACGCACGCCGGGTGTGACGATCACGGTTGACACTACCGGGGTGAAAATCTCCATCACCAACGTGGTGGACGACGCTGGCAGCGTCACCGGTAATATCACCACCAACGGCGTCACCGACGACACCACGCCGACCATTAACGGCACCGGTAAAGCGGGCAGCATCGTCAAGGTTTACGACGGCAGCACCCTGCTGGGCAGCACCACGGTAACTGCCAATGGTGCCTGGAGCTTCACGCCGTCTACAGCGCTCGGCGAAGGCAAGCACACCCTGACCGCCAACGCCACCGATGCGGCCGGTAACGTCAGTGATGATGCCACCTTCAGTCTGACGGTGGACACCACCGCGCCGACAGTACCGAGCATCGATAACGTGCATGACGACGTGGGCAGCATTCAGGGCAGTCTCGCCGCCGGTGCCACCACCGACGACCCGACCCCGACCCTGAGTGGCAACGCGGAAGCAGGCAGCCTGGTCACCGTTTATGACAACGGCAAAGCCATTGGCTCGGTCAAGGCCGGCAGCGACGGCAAGTGGAGCTACACCCCGACCTCGAACCTGAGCGAAGGCGCACACAGCTTCACCGTCACCGCCACCGATACGGCCGGTAACGTCAGCGGCAAGTCTGGCTCCTTTAACCTGACCACTGACTACACCGCACCAGATTCGTCCAAACTGGCCATCACCGGCTTTGAGGACAACGTGGGTGAAACCACCGGTAACGTCGTCAGCGGCGGCAGCACCGACGACGACCAGCCGGTTATCTCCGGTACCGGTACCGCGGGCGATATCATCACCCTCTACACCACGCTGAACGGTACGAAGATTACGCTCGGCTCCACCACCGTTGACGCCAGCGGGAAATGGACGCTGGCGCTGGACGCCTCCAATAAACTGGCCGGTGGCACGCACAGCCTGACGGCGGTGGAAACCGATCCGGCGGGTAACAGCACCAGTCCGAGCGCGGCATATACCGTGACCGTGGTGGGTGATGTGCCGGCTGCGCCGAGCATTAACTCAGTGATTGACGATGTTGGCGTAACAGAACCTGTACAGAAAGGGGCCGTCACCAATGACAACACCCCGACCCTGAACGGTACCGCCGGTGCAGGCCTGCTGGTGCGTATCTACGACAACGGCACGCTGATTGGCTCCACCACCGCTGACAGCAACGGTAACTGGAAATTCACGCCATCACCGGCGCTGAAAGACGGCAACCACGCCTTCACCGCTGATGCCAAAGACAGCGTCGGCCAGGTAAGCGACAAGAGCGGTGAGTGGACCATCGTCGTTGACACGGCGGCACCGAACCCGGTGTCAGACCTGGTTATCACCGATAACGTCGGCGACGTGCAGGGCGCTATTAAGGACGGTGACACCACCGACGACAACACCCCGACCCTCTCCGGCACGGCCGAGCCGGGCAGCACCGTTAACATTTACGACGGCAACGAGAAGGTTGGCGAAGCCGAGGTGGGCAGCGACGGTAAGTGGAGCTGGACCCCGAGCGAATCGCTGGGCGACGGTAACCATAAGCTCGCCGTCAGCGTCACCGACGACGCCGGTAACGAAAGCGCACGTACGCCAGGTGTGACGATCACGGTGGACACGGCTGGTGTGGAAATCTCCATTACCAACGTGGTGGACGACGCTGGCAGCGTCACCGGCAATATCGCCGCCAACGGCGTCACCGACGACACCACGCCAACCATTAACGGCACCGGTAAAGCGGGCAGCATCGTCAAGGTTTACGACGGCAGCACCCTGCTGGGCAGCACCACAGTGACCGCCAACGGCACCTGGAGCTTCACGCCGTCCACGGCGCTCGGTGAAGGCAAGCACACCCTGACCGCCAACGCTACCGATGCGACCGGTAACGTCAGTGATGATGCCACCTTCAGCCTGACCGTGGACACCACCGCGCCGACAGTACCGACTATCGATAACGTGCATGACGACGTGGGCAGCATTCAGGGCAGTCTCGCCGCCGGTGCCACCACCGACGATCCGACTCCGACCCTGAGCGGCAACGCGGAAGCGGGCAGCCTGGTCACGGTTTACGACAACGGCAAGGCCATTGGCTCGGTCAAGGCCGGCAGCGACGGCAAGTGGAGCTACACCCCGACCTCGAACCTGAGCGAAGGCGCACACAGCTTCACCGTCACCGCCACCGATGCGGCCGGTAACGTCAGCGGCAAGTCTGGCTCCTTTAACCTGACCACTGACTACACCGCACCAGATTCGTCCAAACTGGCCATCACCGGCTTTGAGGACAACGTGGGTGAAACCACCGGTAACGTCGTCAGCGGCGGCAGCACCGACGACACCACACCGGTTATCTCCGGTACCGGTACAGCGGGCGATATCATCACCCTGTACACCACGCTGAATGGCACGAAGACGTTGCTTGGCTCCACCACCGTTGACGCCAGCGGGAAATGGACGCTGACACTGGACGCATCTAATAAACTGGCCGCAGGCACGCACAGCCTGACCGCAGTGGAAACCGACCCGGCAGGCAACAGTACCAGCCCAACGCCGGCTTATACCGTGACCGTGGTGGGTGATGTGCCGGCTGCGCCGAGCATTAACTCAGTGATTGACGATGTTGGCGTAACAGAACCTGTTCAGAAAGGGGCTGTCACCAATGACAACACCCCAACCCTGAACGGGACTGCCGGTGCAGGCCTGCTGGTGCGTATCTACGACAACGGCACGCTGATTGGCTCCACCACCGCTGACAGCAACGGTAACTGGAAATTCACGCCATCACCGGCGCTGAAAGACGGCAACCACGCCTTCACCGCTGATGCCAAAGACAGCGTCGGCCAGGTGAGCGACAAGAGCGGTGAGTGGACCATCTCCATTGATACCGCAGCACCGAACCCGGTGTCTGACCTGCTCATCACCGACAACGTGGGTGAAGTTCAGGGCGCTATTAAGGACGGTGAGACCACTGACGACAACACCCCGACCCTCTCCGGCACGGCCGAGCCGGGCAGCACCGTTAATATTTACGACGGTAACGAGAAGGTTGGCGAAGCCGAGGTGGGCAGCGACGGTAAGTGGAACTGGACGCCAGGCGCAGCCCTGAACGATGGCAACCACAAACTCGCCGTCAGCGTCACCGACGACGCCGGTAACGAAAGCGCGCGTACGCCGGGTGTGACGATCACCGTGGACACGTCTGGTGTGGAAATCTCCATTACTAACGTGGTGGACGACGCTGGTAGCGTCACCGGCAATATCGCCGCCAACGGCGTCACCGACGACACCACGCCGACCATTAACGGTACCGGTAAAGCGGGCAGCATCGTCAAGGTTTACGACGGCAGCACCCTGCTGGGCAGCACCACGATAACCGCCAACGGTAGCTGGAGCTTCACGCCGTCCACGGCACTGAGTGAAGGCAAGCACACCCTGACCGCCAACGCTACCGATGCGACCGGTAACGTCAGTGATGATGCCACCTTCAGCCTGACGGTGGACACCACTGCGCCAACGGCGCCGAGCATCGACAACGTGCATGACGACGTGGGCAGCATTCAGGGCAGTCTCGCCGCCGGTGCCACCACCGACGACCCGACCCCGACCCTGAGCGGTACGGCAGAAGCCGGCAGCCTGGTCATCATCTACGATGGCACAACGAAGCTGGGTTCTGTCACCGCAGGCAGCGATGGCAAATGGAGCTACACCCCGACCTCGAACCTGAGTGAAGGCGCGCACAGCTTCACCGTCACCGCCACCGATACGGCTGGCAACGTCAGCGACAAGTCCGGTGCCTTTAACCTGACCACTGACTACACCGCACCGGATACGAAGCACCTTTCTATTACGGGCTTTGAGGACGATGTGGGTAAGGTCACCGGCCAGGTTGCCAGCGGCGGCTCGTCTGACGATAAGCAACCGGTGATTTCCGGTACCGGTACGGCGGGCGATACTATCACTGTGTCGACAACGTTTGAGGGGTCAACACGCGTGCTGGGCACAGCTATCGTGGCCGCAGACGGTAAATGGACGCTGGCACTTAACGACAGTAACCAGCTGTCTGAAGGGCTGAACAACCTGACGGCGGTGGAAACCGACCCGGCAGGCAACAGCACCAGCCCAACGCCTGCGTATACCGTGACCATCGTCGGTACCACGCTTGAGACGCCAACCATCGACAGCGTCTGGGATGATGCTGGCGCCTACACCGGCAATATTGCTAATGGCAGCAGCACTGACGACAGCACACCGACGCTCAGAGGTACCGCAATTGCAAACGGCGTGGTTCACCTCTACGACAATGGCATTGAAATCGGCAGCACCACCGCCGACAAAGATGGCCACTGGGAGCTGACTACCCGTGCACTTGCCGACGGCAACCACAAGTTTACCGCTCAGGTGATAAACAGCGTGGGCCAGAGCAGTGACGACAGCGAAGCGTTCGACATGACGCTGGATACCGTGGGTCCGAACGTGCCGGGCATGACGACCACGACGGCTATCACAACGGATACCAGCCACGGCCTGTCGGCAGGCGATCTGTTCAGCCACAGCCTGGATGCGACCAACAACGACCTGGTCACTCGTGATACCACCGTGACGCTTAACGGTACGCTCAGCCAGTCGCTCAAAGAAGACGAATATCTGCAGATTTCGTTCGATAAGGGTAAGACCTGGACCACGCTACTGTCAGAAACCGGGTCAGCCTGGAGCTACGGTTTGCCAGAGGCCACCGCGAGCACCAGCTACGACTTCATCCTGCGCGTGCTGGATGGCGTGGGTAACATCGCGAAAGATACGGCATTCAAAGACTCCTACAGTGTCGTTATCGATCTGGATTCCCCGGATGGCCTGACGATGGCACCGGTGATTGACTCTGCGGTCAGCTCTAACACTATCTTCACCTTCGACAGCACAACCTATGGTCGTGTAGAAGCGGGGGCGATAGTGTCGCTGGTGAGTGATGTCAACCAGAGCGGTACTTATCAGGAAGGCCTTGACCAGGTACTCGGCTTTGCCGTGGCGGGTGCAGACGGTAGCTGGATTATCAAGACTAACCTGACCGCAGGTGCACATAACCTGGCCTTTGTCGTCTGGGATGCGGCAGGCAACCGTTCCGGTATGTCAGCCTATACGCCTACGGGTGTCTCCGATGGTGACGGCGTGACGCTGATTGAGCAAACCTGGGGTGGTACGGTATCGCCGGGCCGCGGTCTGAACTCGGCGGCAGTGACTATTAACGGCAGCGGTGGATGGTCGTTCGCACAGAGTGCAGCAGGAACCAGCGGCTCGTCGGCTGCCAACGCCGTACGTGTATATGACTCGGTAACTCGTGAGGATTATACCTCTTCTTACCTGGCCGAACCGTCCACATCAAACGGCGCGGATTACAACGTCAATGATGGCAGCTACGACCATTACATTAACTCGATGACCTTTGCGGATATCAACCGCGATGGCTATACCGATTTGATGTCGCAGGTCAGCTCTTATGGTAACAATGGCCGCACCGCTTACTGGATACAGAATGCTGACGGCAGCTGGACACCGAAAGCGCTGAACCAGGGTACGCTGAACCACCTGGGCGGTGTGATTGCCTATGACCGTGAAGGTGACGGCTATCTGGACTTTGTGCTGGCCGACTCCGAAGCAGACTCCATTTCGTTTATTAAGAACGTTAACGGTACGCTGTCTTACGAGTCAAACTCAGGCTTTGCTGCGGGTCACCCTGGTGGTGCCATTCCGTCAGCGCTGAGTGTGCTGCACGAAGTGGGTGCCGTGGACATCGATAACAACGGTACGGTGGATATTACCGCTCACATCGACTACAACGGCGCTGGTAACAACGCGGGTAACGGTTCACGTGGCTTAGGGATTTTGTACAACACCGTAAATGGTAATGGGACAACCTCTTTTAGCACCGTCGGTTACTACGCCAACGTCTTCAAAAACGATGGTGCAGATGACTACGGTAACTACTCCATTTCGATGACCTATGCGGACTTCAACGGAGATGGCTGGCTGGATCTGTTCCTGAGCAGTGGTTCGAAGAACGCGGCAAACAGCAATGAAAGCCGTATTTATCTGAACGACGGCAAAGGTAACCTGTTAGCAACCGATGCCAACGCGCTGTGGTTTGGCGACACGTTGCTCGGCGGTACGTCGCTGGCGGTGGACTGGAACCACGACGGTAAGATGGACATTATCGAGATCCCACGCTCAGGTACATCCAGTTCACCGATGCTGTATATGAACAACGGTAACAATAACTGGAGCGGCGGCGGCATTGCCCTGACGAAATCCGCCTACAGCAACCTGACGGGTGCCGTCGCGATGGACTACGACTGGGATGGTTCCATGGACTTGATACTGTACCGCGGTAACAGTAGCAACTCACAGGTCGTATCCAACGATTCTTCCGCGACCACACTGCTGGTGAAAAACACCAACATCGCGGCAGACGGCACCAGCCTGAAGATTCGTATTGTTGACGGCAACGGCATCAATACGTTCTACAGCAACACCGTGAAGCTCTATAACTCCGCAGGTGAACTGGTTGCCACGCAGCTGATTAACCCGCAGGCGTCCGGCTCCAGCAACAGTATGGGTCTGGTGAGCTTCTTCGGGCTGGATCCGAATGAGGTTTACTCGGTGCAGCTGCTGCGTATCACCAACGGTGTTGCAGACCACGTGGGTGCCTCCAGCACTATCGGGGGTTATACCAACGGTACAGTCAACAGCAACTGGGGCGGTCTGACTACGGGTAAATCGCACGATGCCTACGTTCTGACGGCAGAAAGCGACAGCGCAGCCAACAATACCAGCGGTAAAGACGGTATTGTCGGTACGGGTTACAACGACACCTTCTTCTGGTCTGCAGGTAATGATACCTACACCGGCGGTGGTGGCTGGAACCTGACCGTGGTGGGTAAGCAAGTCTGGGACGAAAAAGCAGGGCTGGATACGCTGGATTACAGCACAGCCACCAGTGCAGTCACCGCTAACCTGCAGACGGGTGTTGCCACTGGCACCGCCATCGGTACGGATAAATTAATCAGTATCGAAGGACTTATCGGGACCAAACACGGTGATACGTTCACTGACAATGCGGCAAACAACCAGTTTGAAGGCCGCGGCGGCAATGACACGTTCTATCTCACTAACGGTGGTAACGATGTACTGATGTACAAAGTGCTGGCGGGTGCTGAGAAGGACTCCACTGGCGGTAACGGCCACGATACGGTTCACGGCTTCCACGTAGGTAATATCACCTCCGATGGCAACGCTGACGTTATCGACCTGAGCGATATGCTGGATTACAACGGCAGTATCTCCTTCTATAAAGATGATGGTGTCCTGAAGCTGGATAACTCCTCGAAAGGACTGATGAACTATTTGAAAGTAGAAGTCTCAGGCAACGATACGATAATCAGTATCGACCGTGATGGCAGCGGTTCGTCATACGGCTACACCGCCGTGCTGACCCTTGCTGATGTCCACACTGACCTGGTGACGCTGCTGCAGAACAACCAGATCATGGTGTGATGCAGTACCGGTAAGGAGATTCACTGCCTACGGGCAGTGAATCCTCCCTCTTTGAGATTGCCCTTCGGGGCAATCTGTTAATGACTATTTGCCGGTATATGGAACCGCATTGGCGAATATGGAGTATTCAAATGAAATGTAATTCAACTACCCGCCTGATGACGCAGACATTCGTCACGCTGCTCGGGGGTGCGTTTTTATTATCCGCTCAGGCGCAGGCTCGCGCTTATGAAAATGATACGGCTGTAGTGCAGACAACGTCGGCTTTCACCACAGTGAAACTGCCACAGGTTGTACCTGAGCAATCACAGCTTGTGTACTACTACCCGGCCAGCGTCAACGCCGGACCGGTTAATATCTACGTTGATAAAGAATTCCATACCGCGCTGCTGCCGGGGGAATTCACTACGCTTTGCGTCGCAAGCGGGCAGCATATTCTGGCTGCTGCGGTAAACGATGCACCGCTTTACCAGCAGAAGGCCAGCGCAGGCGTTCACGCTAATTTTAACGGTGGTAAAACCTACTTTGTGCGCTCGGCGGTAAACCAGGGCATTGTGAGCGAATCCGTTCCTCATCAGCAGGCGGAGCAAGAGTTGCAGGGCATGAACAAGGCCGTACGCCTTGTCAACCGCGCCTCTGGCGTACAACAGTGCCGCTACGTGGGCGGGGGCAAAGACGTCACACTGGTTGTTGATAACGTGCTGTTCAGCTTTGGCGGCAGCAGTTATCAGCAGTTACTGCCTGAGTCAAAACGCAAACTGGAAAAACTCATCGAATTCACCCGCAATTCGAACAATATTTCCAGCATTGAACTGCGCGGCTTTACTGACCGTATTGGTAAAGCGGAAAGCAACCGCCGTCTGTCGCAAGCGCGCGCTGAAACCGTGCGCCAGGCGCTGATAAGCGCCGGTATTGACGGAGCAATCATCAATGCCAGAGGCGAAGGCATTGCGTCTACCGCCGAAGGTTGCAGTTCCCGCCAGCAGGACGGCTGTAATAAAGACAGCCGCCGCGTAGATATCACCGTTAACAGCAATTAAGCGTTACTTCTCCTCCACCAGGCCTGTCCGGGTGGAGGAATTACCCGTGTCGAACCCTTCCCTTCCTGCTTCATCATCACCGTGTTGTCCTGACTAACCAGAATGTCATTTTGCTCATCCTGTTAACGCTGACCTTATCGCGCTTACCAGAAACGTTTACGCAACTTTAGGTAACCCTTCGGGAAGTGGCTCTGATAAACTCACCGAAGCCAATGGATGGCTCTTTCAGAAAGGAATATCGATGAAGATACCCAAAAGCACCGTTGCGGTGGTGTTACCGCTTCTTCTGGTTGGCTGTGCAACGCCCTCCTCGCGCCTCCCGTCACCTCCTGTACTGGACTATATCAACGATGATCCCGCCAATGTGCGTTTTGACAGGTCGTCGATTTATGTTACCTCGAGGCTTATTCCAGCCGTACTACCCAGTTCAGAAGCCTGAACCCCGCAACACACTCTTTCGGCACTACACGGTGAGTTAATATGCTCATCGACCTGCACACCAGGGACAAGACTTTTGGTGAGCACATCAGTCGCTCGCCAGGTTGTGCCCCGTTTCTGTACGACGACAGCACCAAAGCACGGTATCAGCTCTGTTCTACCCGGCGCCGCCGGGCGAATAAGATTTAACGACAGTAGGCACTAAAATCTGCTCCATCAATTTTTAAAAGCGCAGCATTGTATTTTTTTATTATTTTCTTGCCCGGCAACAGTCCCCAAAAAACGCCCCCCATAAACACACATGCCAGAAAAAACATCACCGCCAGAAATTGATAAAAAACCACATCTGGGTTGTATATACGCACAGCATAGAGTGTACCAAAAGTAAAATAGAAAACCGCGAACGCCCGAAACCCCCAGCGACAGAGACGATAGCGCCCCTTATACCTGATAAAAAATTTACCGTACTTCATCTGAATGTGAGGAGCCAGGTGTCCCCAACGCCAGGCGGATATATCTAAATGGCAGTGCGTGCGCACGTATAACAACCTATTTCTGAACTTCGGATTGAGCACCCTTAATACGTTTTGTTTAACTTCTTTTTTAATCTCAGACTTAAGAAAAGCGACTTCCAGAGGATCAAGGCACGCTGAATAATTATCCAGTAAATGATTATATTTTGTGGTCTTCGGCAACGACCAGTTTACGTCTTTGAATAACTTCCAGACACCAATCATTGCCGGTATTACCGCAATGAGCATTGATAGTACGTCTTTTAATTCCATTTACGTCCATCCTGGTTATGTGAGGCTATAAAGATAGCGCAATGCCTGTCAAAACAGCCCCTGATAATTACGCTCAGGGGCCAACATCACACTCATTGTGCGACACGTTGAAGCCGGTTGTTAATCATACCGCTGGCGTAACGTTGCCGGTACATTGCATTGCCACCTTGAAACCCAGACACAGCGGCACAGCCATTCTGACGGCTGCCCCCTGCCATAACGAAGCAGCAGGACTTACCAAAGGACAGGCGCTAACAGGTCATGACAGGCCTGCTCATCTCCAGGTGTCCAGGTTTTCACGTCAGGGTCATTTCGCAAGGCAAGTTTGAACCGGATTAAAGGCAGGCGTAAAGAAATTCTTCCACGAGCAGGAGTACATAACGCCCTGCCTTCTTCCAGATTGAGTACGGTACTGATTTTTTGCTCGTCTCACGTTAACTGCTGACACCATTTAAAAGGGCAACCGTAGGTGAGATATTTTCCAGTTTACAGGCCACCACCTGTCACAGATTGAGCTCATCAAACCCCTTGATATTTATCACATGTTCATCAGCGGGCCTCAAAAATTTTTATTGCATCGGCCAGTGAAACCGCCAGGAAAATTCCATAAAAACAAATGCGTTCAGTTAGCCTGCTAATAAATATCTCTCATTGCGCTCTACTCAATTAGCACGCTAAGGAAATCCCACAATGAAAAATATCCCCCCCCCCGGAAATGTCTATAAATGTAAATTACAAAATTGTTTAGAATATCGTCTAACCTGATTGACGATACATAATTCAAATTATAGAATCCCGACCTCGCAAGATGTGGTTTTAAACTCTATACAGAGTTAAGCCCTTGACAGGAAAAGTGCTTAATTAGTTTATAGTATAAGGATATATATGATTCATTTTAAAAAAGTTACAGCCGTTGTCGCCCTGGCTATTTTGCCCTGCACTGCCTTTTCCACTCCTACCGTCACCTTCGAAGGTGAAGTGACCGATCAAACGTGTTCTGTAAGCATCAATGGTCAAACTAACTCTGTTGTGATGCTGCCGACCGTTGCGACGGCTGACTTTGGTGCAACACTCGCGAATGGTCAAACAGCAGGACTGACGCCCTTCACTGTATCTGTTAGTGAATGCACCGCGCCCGCCGCCGATTTGAACATCAGCACGAAGTTTATGGGCTACGACGTTGATTCCTCAACCGGCGTTCTGGGTAATCGAGCGACAACCGATGCTGCGGTGGGTTACGGTATTCAGCTAACCGGTTCCAGCGATGGCTCTGATGTTGTCACGCTTTCTGGCCCGACGAATGTCAGTGGCCTGGTTTTGAAAACGGGTGAAACTTCTGCCAGCTATGATTTTGGCGCGCAGTATTATGTTATTGATGCCACGAGTGCCAAGCCAGGTAAAATAACGGCTGTTGCAGAGTATACCCTGAGCTACTTCTAATCCCCCTGTTCTGGTTGGCAAAGTAATTCGACCAACCAGAATACCTCATGATACAAACTTATTGATAATTACGGGCGAAGGATGCGCACATATTTTACTCTATTCACGACCTTTTTAATATTTTTCAGCCAACACGTATCTGCCAGCGTGGTGATGACTGGCACACGTATTATTTACCCAGCGCAGGCTCGCGAAAAAACCGTTCAGTTAAGAAATACCGCCCAACAACCTTATATTGTCCAAATCCAGACGGATGATGGAAAACGAAGCGACACCGTTGACGCTGAAGGGGATTTTGTCATTACTCCGCAGATATTTCGCATGGAGCCTAATGCCGGGCAATCGATTCGCTTGATATACAAAGGTAACGCTTTACCCCAGGATCGCGAATCCCTTTTTTACTTGAACTTTACTCAACTGCCCGCTTCAAAAGCGGCCCAGCAAAGTAGTAATCAGCTGGTTTTAGCTATCACCAATCGTGTAAAAATTTTCTATCGGCCGGCCGGGCTCGCCAAACAGCAGGCAGACACAGCGCAACGACTCTCTTTTAGCCTGAACGGTAAAAAAATTAAAGTCACTAACCCTGGCGGCTATTTTGCCGTTGTACGGCGCGCAACTTTACTGACGCAAAATGGTGAAATTCTTCTGGCTGACTCAGCGATGGTATCACCAAAATCTTTTTCTGAATGGACACCGTCTAAACCCATAAACAGCCTTAAAGGTGCGCGTCTTCGCCTGGTTTTAGTTAATGACTACGGTATGGATACCGTCACTGAACGCCTCCTGTGACGACACAAAATTATTGAATAGAAAATACAATAATCACAGCACCGGAGGCGTAACAGAATGAAATACATAGCTGTTTTTTTAACTGTTATGGCATCAATTCCTGCAACGCCGGCAGCCGATATGAATAACAAATCATCATCTGCCTCCCCGGCTTCTGATGATTATATTTTCGAGCCTGAGTTATTTCGGGGTGGGCGGTTCAGCGAGTCCACACTTGCCCAACTCACAAAAAGCAACATCGCCGCGGGTTCATATAAAGTCGATGTCTATGTAAATACTAACTACATCGATGTATTGACTATTGATTTTGTCTCCCAGAGCGATGGCTCTGTTGTTCTGTGTGTGCAACCTGAATTTTTTAAGCGTGCGGGAATAAAATTCTCTGCGCAGACGATGATACACACACAAAACGACAGCGGATGTGTCATTTTTAGCCAGGTCGTAAAAGATAGCAGTGTTGACATGAATATGGCCCAACTGCGTCTTAACCTGAGTGTTCCACAAACGGACATGAACGTTGCTCCACGCGGCTATGTAAACCCAGAGGATTTAGTTACCGGTAGCTCCATTGGGTTTATTAATTACATAACTAACTATTATCACGTCTCTTATACAGGAAATAACAGCACCGCTCAGGACTCCGCATGGGTGTCATTGAATGGTGGATTAAATATGGGGAAGTGGCAGTACCGACAGTTATCAAATTTTACCTGGAGCCGAAGTGGAGGACGCGACTGGAAGAACATTCGTAGTTATGTCCAAAGGCCGTTGCCGAACCTAAGAAGTCAGCTGGAGATGGGCGAGCTTATCACCTCAGGGCGCTTCTTTTCCGGTATGAACTATAACGGGTTCAGCCTCGCAACAGACGACAGAATGCTCCCTGATTCAATGCGCGGCTATGCCCCTGTGATTCGCGGCGTGGCGGTCACCAACGCCAAAGTGTCTGTACATCAGAATGGCCAGCAAATCTATCAGACGACCGTATCACCTGGTGCGTTTGAAATTACCGATCTCTACCCTACCAGCTACAGCGGCGACCTTGATGTTGAGGTTACCGAGGCAGACGGTTCCGTCAGTCACTTCAGCGTTCCCTTTGCTGCTGTGCCGGAATCCATGAGGCCGGGCATCTCTCGTTATAATGTTGAGATTGGGAGAACGCGTGACAGTGGTAGTGAATCGTTGTTCAGCGATATCATTTGGCAACATGGTTTGAATAACACGATTACCGTGAACAGCGGCCTGCGAATAGCCGATTCTTACCAGGCAGTGATGCTCGGTGGGGTTTATGGCAGTTGGCTGGGTGCGTTTGGGATGGATATGACCTGGTCACATGCTTCGCTTCCTGATACGGGTTACACCGAAGGATGGATGACGCATCTGTCCTGGAGCAAAACATTTCAGGAAACAAATACGACCGTCTCTCTTGCAGGTTATCGCTACTCCACCAGCGGTTATCGGGATTTAAGCGATGTACTCGGCGTGCGCCATAGTGCGAACTCAGAAAATAGCTGGCAATCAACAAGCTATCTCCAACAGTCCAGGTTTGATATTTCTCTGAGCCAGAGTCTGGGACAGCTTGGCAATGTATTTTTATCGGGTTCGACGCAAAATTATCGTGACGATCGCAGCCGGGACACGCAACTGCAGTTTGGTTACAGTAATAGTTTTTATGGGATTGGTACTAACATTTCCATCGCACGCCAGCGCATGGGAAATTACAATGACAGTGGCAGCATGCAGACCCTCACTTCATTGTCTTTTTCAATCCCGTTAGGAAAATCAGGAGCATACGCTCCAATGCTGAGTACGTCCTTGACACATTCCACCGATGGCGGCGAGCAATATCAAAGCTCACTGTCAGGGGTTATTGATGAGAAACAAACCACAAACTACGGTATTAATGTTAGCCGCGATCAGGAATACAAGAACACGGTGTTCAGCGGCAACCTGCAAAAACGGTTCACGAATACCACGTTAGGGATGAATGCATCAAAAGGAGAGGGTTACTGGCAGGCATCAGGTAATGCTCAGGGCGCAATGGCAATTCACTCCGGCGGTATCACTTTTGGCCCTTATCTTAGCGATACCTTTGTGCTGGTTGAGGCCAAAGGCGCTGAAGGTGCAAAAGTGCTCAACTCTCAACAAGTGGCTATTGATAGCAACGGGTATGCACTTATACCGTCCATTACACCGTATCGCTACAACAGGGTAACGCTGGATCCGCAGAATATGGATGGTAATGCCGAATTAGTGGACAGCGAGAAGCGTATTGCGCCTGTTGCCGGTTCGGCAAGTAAACTGGTATTCCGTACCCGCAGCGGTACGGCGCTATTAATTAAGTCTCGTTTTCCCGATGGTGAAGTCCTCCCCCTTGGCGCTGATGTCCTTGACGAAAGCGGCAACATAATTGGAATGACCGGCCAGGGCGGACAAATATATGTTCGCAGTGAAAAAAATAAGGGGCACCTTACCGTGCGCTGGGGCGAAGAGGCTGAAGATCGTTGTTATTTGCCTTTTGACATATCCCACACTGACAATGAGCAGCCTATGGTCAGATTATCATCAATATGTTCACGTTAAATAAGCCGGAGCGAAAATGAAAAAGCATAGCGTATTGATGCTGCGATTATTTATTGGTCTGATGCTGCTTATCGCTGCGACTCCTGGGTGGAGCAGATGTACAAAAACCAACGCCTCGCAAACCGAAGACGACCGTACGGCAATTATTCCCTTCGGCAAGGTTAACCTGACGGATACCTACTTTATTCCCGTAGGTTCATTGTTAGCCAGTGTCGTGGTACCACCGACCAACTACACCTACGGTGGCGCAACGGCTTCTACGGTGCTCTGGGAGTGTGATGAAGCTGACCTTCCAGGTATTTATTTTCTTGTTGCGACTAATGGTGACGATCGCGTCGGCGGATTCTATGATCTTGGCGCCGTCGATGGACTGACGGACGTTTATGCCACCTGGTTTGCTTATGTCGGATTACGCCAGACGATGGGAGGCGTAACCCTGACCCGCTACTGGCAGAAATTGCCATTGAGCAGCTGGAATACAACGTCGAACGGTAAAATACAAATTCGCCTCCAGGATATCCCTCCGCTTCAGGCTGAGCTATATCGTATTAGCACCCTCCCCGGCACGTCGGCTAAATCCTCCTACTGCGGAAATAACAATACGGATGGCAGAGGTATTGCCTATGGTAAAAGCGTCGGGACGATATATTCATGTATACAACCTAATAGCTATATCCAACTTTCTGGGGATTCTTCTGTCTCTTTCGCTTTTGCGCGCGATATGGTTGGGCAAGACAGCGCTACGTATTTTAATTTCTGGGGCGCTGATAATGGCTTTGGCTACGGGATGCGTACCGGTAACTCAATTTATAGCGTGGCGACCTGTGTTGCCCGTAGCGCCGACCCCGTTGTCATGCTGCCGACAATCTCGACTGTCGACCTGAACGCGGGTATGGAGGTCAACGCTCCCTTTTCGGTACAGGTCGAATGTAGCGATGCGGTTAAGTCTGGCGTAGGCGACACCCAGACGGCGCTGGGTATCCAGGTTTCTGAAGGCGCATACAGCGCGGCTCAAACGTTGGGCCTGGTCAATAGCAGTGGCGGGGTAACCGCTCTGGTTTCAGATAATTACGCCTCACCAAATATGGCGAAAGGAGTAGGCATTACGCTTGCGCACAGCGATAACCCTGGAACGCCATTGATCTTTGTCGGACAACCCGGCATAGCCACGCTCACGCCGGGTGGAAATAGCGCGGGTTGGTACCCGGTGTTGTTAGGCGCTAAAGCGGCTGGCAGCGTCACCAGCGGCTACACTTACTATACCCACACCTTCATTGCCACGTTGAAAAAACTCAATGGACAGACGGTCACGGCGGGTAAAGTGCATGCGACAGCTTATGTACTGGTGAGAATGCAATGATGAAGAAGCGTGTTGCAATCGCGTTTTTATGTTTGCTGTTTGCCGCACCACTTCACGCGGGCATTATGGCTGCTGCAACGCGCGTAATTTACCCGCAAGGCCATCGCGAAGTCAGCCTTATGCTGGCCAATACCAATAAATATCCCGTCATTGTTCAAAGCTGGGTCGATAATGGCGAAGGCGATCCTGAATCTAACCAGGCTCCCTTTGTTGTATTGCCGGCAGTTTTTCGCCTTTCGCCGGGCGAGAGGCAAGGGTTACGTATTATTTACAACCAGGATAAGCTCCCGTCAGATCGTGAATCTGTCTTCTGGCTCAATCTTTATGAGATCCCGCCAGTGACCGATAAACAATCTCAGCAATCACGTCTGACGCTGGCGATGAATACTCAGCTTAAGTTGTTCTGGCGCCCTAAGGCTATTACCGCCACCCTGAAGGATGTTGTGAGTCAGCTGACCTTCAGACTGGTACAAGATAATAGCGGATGGGCAATTGCCGTTAATAATCCCACGCCGTTGAATATCTCTTTTACCTCGATTGCGCTTGTCAACGATACCGTAGAGCAAGGCACGCTCTCGCAGATGGATATGATGACAAGAGCGTTCAGCGAGAAGCGTTACCCATTAGAAGCCGCTAACGCGACGCTTAAAGAGGGTAAAATCCGGTATCGATATTTGAATGAAGACGGTGCTTCAATAGAGAAAACCGTTCCTTTGGGTAGATAAACGTCTCTCGCAATATGTAGTGGTTTACTGAATTTGGCCACCTGAACAGAGGTGATATGCTCACCTCAGAACAAAGCAGGTGTCCCAATGAAAAGAAGAAGTTTCAGTGCAGAGTTTAAACGCGAGTCCGCTCAACGGGTCCTTGATCAGAACTACACCGTTGCAGCTGCGGCCAGTGCTATGGATGTTGGTCTTTCTACCATGACGCGATGGGTAAAGCAGTTGCGGGATGAACGACAGGGCAAAATACCTAAAGCCTCCCCTATAACCCCGGAACAAATTGAAATACGTGAGCTTAAGAAAAAGCTACAACGCATTGAAATGGAAAACGACATATTAAAAAAGGCTACCGCGCTCTTGATGTCAGACTCCCTGAACAGTTCTCGTTAATCGGGAAACTCAGAGCGCAGTATCCTGTGGTCACACTCTGCCACGTGTTCGGGGTTCATCGAAGCAGCTACAAATACTGGGAAAAAAGCCCCAAAAAGCCAGACGGCAGGCGTGCTGTGTTACGTAGTCAGGTTCTGGAACTGCATAAGATCAGCCATGGCTCTGCTGGCGCAAGAAGCATCGCGATTATGGCAACCATGCGAGGCTTCAGAATGGGACGCTGGCTTGCCGGCAGGCTCATGAAAGAACTGGGGCTGATGAGTTGTCAGCAGCCTACCCACCGGTATAAACGTGGTGGTCATGAACACATCGTTATCCCGAATCGCCTTGAGCGACAGTTTACAGTGACAGAACCTAACCAGGTGTGGTGCGTTGATGTGACATATATCTGGACAGGCAAGCGTTGGGCTTACCTGGCAGTTGTTCTCGATCTGTTCGCAAGGAAACCGGTGGGCTGGGCAATGTCATTCTCGCCGGACAGCAGGCTGACCATCAAAGCGCTGGAAATGGCGTGGGAAGCTCGCGGTAAACCAGCCGAAGTGATGTTCCACAGTGACCAGGGTAGCCACTATGCAAGCAGGCAGTTCCGGCAGTTACTGTGGCGTTGCCGGATCAGGCAGAGTATGAGCCGACGAGGTAACTGTTGGGACAACAGCCCGATGGAACGCTTCTTCAGAAGTCTGAAAAACGAGTGGGTGCCAGTGACTGGTTATACAAACTTTAGCGAAGCTGCTCATGCGATTACAGACTATATCGTCGGGTATTACAGCTCGTTAAGGCCGCATGACTATAACGGTGGGTTACCCCCAAACGAATCGGAAAACCGATACTGGAAAAACTCTAAAGCCGTGGCCAGTTTTAGTTGACCACTACAAACCGGCGTCATGAGGAAAACTGGAAGCTGATGGATGAGGCTTGCAGAAGGAAAGGAAAGACGCCGCCAACATACCAGTCAAAACCAGCGTCGACAGCAACAAAGGCAACGCATCTTTCATTCATTAAGGCGCTTCTCAGAGCAGCAGAACGCGAATGGAAGATGCTTGATAAAGCGCCTGTTATCAAGGTCCCACAACCGAAGAATAAGCGCATAAGATGGCTTGAGCCCCAGGAAGCAAAAAGGCTGATTGATGAATGTCCTGAGCCGCTTAAATCGGTTGTTGAATTTGCTTTAGCTACTGGACTGAGGAGGTCTAACATCATCAATCTGGAGTGGCAACAGATTGATATGCAGCGCCATGTGGCATGGATCAATCCAGAAGAAAGCAAGTCAAACCGGGCGATTGGTGTAGCACTGAACGATACTGCGTGCCGCGTCCTGAAAAGACAAATCGGCAATAATAAAAGATGGGTATTCGTCTATAAGGAAAGCAGCACAAAGCCGGACGGAACAAAAACACCCGTCGTGAGAAAGATGCGTTATGACGCTAACACAGCATGGAGGGCTGCACTCAAAAGAGCGGGCATCGAAGATTTTCGTTTCCATGACTTACGGCATACATGGGCAAGCTGGCTGGTTCAGGCTGGCGTGCCAATTTCAGTGCTGCAAGAAATGGGGGGGTGGGAATCAATAGAAATGGTACGCAGATATGCACATCTTGCACCAAATCATCTGACAGAGCACGCAAGGCAAATTGACTCGATTTTTGGCACTTCTGTCCCAAATCTGTCCCATTACGAAAAGAATGAGGGAACAAGCGATGCGTAACACATTGATTTATATGGTGCGATAATAGGAACAGAAACCGATAAATAACATATTGTTATTTATCGATTTTTAATTTTGAAAAATAAATACTATACACACAACTATACACACATTTTTTTCTGTCTGCTTTTCGAACATCTGACCAGAAAAAGTCTTTTTGTGATTTATGGTTCACACTCTTCACGTCTGTAATTTATAAAAATAATTCATGAGGATGGATAGCTATTACCTGTGAAGGATGAATAGGCCAGTGTGAGCTGACCCTGACCCAAAATCCTGAGCCATTCAGAAACAGAATTCCGGCATGATCTACACTCCCTGAACGGAGATGGTGCCGATGAAAAAATCACGATTCACCGAGGAGCAGATTGTCTTTGCCCTGAAGCAGGCCGAACTGGGTACGTCGGTGCCTGAGGTTAAGCGCCTGAAGTCGCTTGAGGAAGAGAACGCAAGACTCAAGAAGCTGCTTGCCGAAGCCATGCTGGATAAGAAGGCTCTTCAGGTGGCTCTGGGACGAAAGTACTGACGACAGACCAGAAGCGGGAAGCCGCTGAGTTTATGTGTGATGCGACCGGTCTGTCGCAACGTCGTGCCTGCCGGCTTACTGGTTTGTCCCTGTCGACCTGCCGCTATGAGGCTCAGCGTCCGGCGGCTGATGCGCATTTATCAGGGCGCATCACTGAGCTGGCACTGGAGCGCAGGTGTTTTGGCTCCCGCCGCATCTGGCAGTTACTGCGCCGTGAAGGCCTTCATATTAATCACAAGCGCGTGTACCGCCTTTATCATCTGAGAGGGCTGGGCGTAAAACGCAGACGACGTCGTAAAGGGCTGGCAACGGAACGTCTACCGCTGCTCCGCCCGGCGGTGCCCAACCTGACCTGGTCGATGGATTTTGTCATGGACGCGCTCGCCACCGGTCGCAGGATCAAGTGCCTGACCTGTGTGGACGACTTCACGAAGGAGTGCCTGACAATTACCATCGCATTCGGGATTTCAGGCGTTCAGGTCACGCGTATTCTGGACAGCATTGCACTGTTTCGAGGCTATCCGGCGACGATAAGAACTGACCAGGGGCCGGAGTTCACCTGCCGCGCACTGGATCAATGGGCTTTAGATCATGGTGTTGAGTTGCGCTTAATCCAGCCGGGCAAGCCGACGCAGAACGGATTTATTGAGAGTTTTAATGGGCGATTTCGCGATGAATGTCTGAATGAGCACTGCTTCAGTGATATCGTTCATGCCAGGAAAGTCATTAATGACTGGCGGCAGGATTATAACGAGTGTCGTGCACATTCAGCACTGAATTATTAGACGCCATCAGAGTTTGCAGCACGGTGGCGAAATGGAAAATGTGAAGGTAAACAAACCGACATTACTAACTGATGGTTGTATCTAATACTGGGGGCAAGTCATCTCATAGAAGAATAAGCAATGAACTCATATTGACGGAACAATTTTGAGCAAGACATGAGTGTCCTGCATGCAGTTGGTTGTGGGATAATGAGTCCATCACCTGTATCCCGCTTATGCTGACGAAGCTAGGAAAGTAGGGCGTCGGTGCGACATCCGAGTTTAAGGAGCACGAGAATGGACAGCCTCAGCAACTGACCATCTTGCTCTGCATAGTTGTATCGTGGAGCTACTCGATAATGCAGCACCGACACGGTGATGACTAGGGTTTTACATGCTTGAAAGCAGCATCCCTTGCCTCCTGAATTTTTTGAATGATCGCTTTTCTTACCTGGTTTTTACTTCCTTCCTCTAGTCGCGATAATCGTTCGATACTGAAATCGAATGTGGTTCCAGAGAAATTATCATCTCTCGAAGTTTTTCCTGAAAATGAAAATTCAACACCACAGTCGCCAGTATTTGCACCAAATTTGAAAGCATATGTAGCGGTCATTTTTATCAAAAAATAATATTGATAGTAGCTCGGTTCATGGAGAAGAAATATTTTACCAAGATCACTACCTCTTATTTGTATTTTGTTGACATAACCTTCCATCCACTCAATTCGTTGTTCTTTCGGCAGAGCCCCGGCCTCCTGATCACGAATGATCTCGAAGTTGCCGATCTCCTTGAAAGAGAAATCCGGTGTATTGACAGATGTCAATTGCAGAAAGAAACGGATACGTTCACTGTTTGTGAAGTCATCGAAAAAAATGGATTCAGGTTGTTCGCTCGATGTTATACCTTTTGATTTGTAGAACTTACCGATGGCCCCAGTAATAGCATCGTTGAGCTTATTGGTGTCCTTGGATGTTCTGAATCTATTGACCTCAATTTCCAAACCACTACCAGATTGTTTAAGCAGTATTTCCCCCGGATAAACAACCTCCTGCTCTATCCAGTCTTTGCTGAAATCTAGTACTCGCAAGGAATATGAAATTAGGACATTTCCATCAGGGTCAACTGAAATAGATGGGTCGGAAGCAAACTCACGATCATCTTCAAGTTTAATGCCCTCAATCGTTGAATCGAAGTTATTTAGAATTTCCGACCTCCAGTCATCACCTGAAGATGTTAGCTTAAAATTGCAAGACGAATATTTTTTTCCTGACTCTCGAGAAAAGGACTTTTCAACAAGCCTCTTGAATTCGGCTGGAGTTAGCAAAGAAGCACTCAAGAGTGGTACTGTATCCGATTTGTTGGTACTGCCTATAAATATTCCTTTCTCCTTAAGTGTCTCGGTGATTTCACCACTGCTGATGTGCTCACTATTGAGCAAGACTCTCAAACGATCCCCCCACAGAATGGCTCGCTCGTAATCAAATTGTTTGGCAGGGGTTTGTTTACTCAATGTGCTCATAATCAATACTCCAGAAGATCAAGGAGGGATTCTTTATAGCAAAACACTTTAATACGTGCTTTCCTCTCTTGGTAAGCCATCAAGACAGCATCTTTTGCTTGCTTATCATCCGCAGGGTGGTAGCTTTCCAAGCCAATAAATATGTCCTCAACCCACCCGTCAGCGAAGTCGAAAGCCAGACTGCAAATTTTCTTGAGGGATTCTTCCGAGAAAGCTTGTTTGGCATATAGACACAGAGAAGGCCTTTCTCCCAGAGTGAATTTAATGGGAATGATATCGGAAGCTATGAGTTCGACTGGTAGCACATCCCCATATCGTTCATCTACAGAGGCAATCACATTCCCAAGTTTTGGATAATAAAAACTATACTCTTTCCCCTGCTTGATGGCCCTGAAATGGCTAATTGCTTCTTTAATGAACGAGGCCCGTGACATATCTAATAGATAGAGTGGGCAATTTGACGATAGGTCAAGCTGTATGTTACTTAGGGCCGGTTTGATGTCTTTTTCTAAACTTTCGCTATTCCCATGCAGCCAGACAAGAAGGCCCACATGTTTTTTCTGCCTGCGACCTTGGAAAGTTTTTAGTTTCTGTGAGATCTCAGAGCTTATTTTTGAGCAGGAGACAATCTCATCAAGCTCGGACAAGTGTTTTTTGAATGTCGTCCTAACTCCTTGCTCTCCTTTAGGATAGCCTTTTTTTGCATTTTTAGATGAGATATATACAACATCAGTCCGACTATCATGAAGTGGATTATCATAGATAAAAACAAAGTCATTTCCGTGAGTTTCCTCTCGGTTATGATCTTTATTTATGCAAGGTACACTGACTCCTTTCAGTAGATTGTTCCATCCAATCAACCTCAAGAGTTCTTCTGTGATTTTTTCTCCATTCTCACCAGAGGTTTTTGACAGCTCACCCATCCTTTCTCTCCAAAGTTATATTTAATTTTATAGATTTACCTTCGAGTTTGAACTCCATGTCACTAAATGAAAGGTCGCTAGGGATTATCAAGCTAATATCGTTACCTAAGTTGATGCGATTAAATATTCTATTCAACTTGGTTTGAAGGCTTTTTGAAGAGACACTAATGTCCTTTGTATCAACCAATCCTTTACGTTCAACCAGTCGGTTTAGTTCATTGTCCCATACATCAGGAGATACATATTTTTCAGATACCTCCCTGATTTCTTCACCCAGTACCTTGTCTTTGTCTGAGCACAAGGCTATGACTTCCTGGCAAAACTCTTGTCGCGCTAAAGGGCTTTCAATATTTTCACGAACTTTCTCTATCAATCCGGTAACAACGGCTGACTTAGTGCTTTCATTGGGAATCTGCTTCGCCTTCAAAAAGTCATCAACCCAGTATTTTGTTCGACTACTGAGCCTATCGATGGCATAGATAATATCGGCCCCATCAACAATCAGAGCTCCTTTGTCAATCAAATCGGGATTTATGCCGCTAGAGACTTCGAGTTGCTGTGTTTTTCCGTCTATGCGAGCAGACAAATACTGCTGCTTTGATTCTGACTTATAGATTCCAATTGCAGAACGATATACATCATCTACTTTAAGCTTATCAAACAGAATCACAAAAAGATCGCCAGACGCAATGTTGGGGTGATGAGCAGAGGAATATAAGTGAGTGGCCAGATTTTTCGACAAATCTTCAAACGATATCTTTTTGCTAAAAAATCCCAAGGTATGATGCGCCACATCGTTTAGCGCCATATCACTCTCGTGGCTCAGCATGTACTGATTCTTGCTACTGATAATTCCACGTAAGTAACCGCCAAGTATGACGTTAGAAATGCTATCTGTAATAGCGAAGCATTCATCCGCCAAAACCAAAGGTTCTTCTCTCAAGCGGTTTCCAACCTGATGGAGTATGACTGCTTTAACAACCGACTCACCAATTTCCATTAACTTTCCCCTTTAGATCAAACACACTCGGTGCTAGATAGTGTGCTCGACTACCCTAAGTTTTCCTCAGTTTCTACTTTCAATCCAAGCGAAGCAAGCAGTAGGCTACGATAACCATCGGCTTCTCACGTTCTGTTGAGCTTCATGAAAAAGCCATTGATGCTTTTATCGATTGATAGACGTCCTACTAATTGGAGGACGTCATTGATCTCCTCGCTGAAATAAGAACGGATCAGAAAACGTATCTATAAAACCCGGGATCTGGCCCGGGCGGATATCTTCGATTACATTGAAGCGTTCTACAACCGGACCCGGCACCACAGTCACCTCGGCGGCGTCAGTCCGGAGGTCTTTGAACAGGCTTCGTCGTGAGGACAGCATTTGTCTACGGTCGTGGGGTCAGTCCATTGAACTAATTATCATACATCATCCTCGGACACTACACTTAAAGCCCCAGATGCTTTAAATAACCACTTTAGAGCACCAGACATGAAAGGAGAGTCTAATACAGTCACCTCAACTAAAAAATGAGTTTCATCTAATGGCTCATCAAATAATATAGCGTTCCACCAAAACCATTCCCTCCCCTCTGGTTCCAACCAAGAGAGCCAGCTAGATAAAGCCCATTGCTCATCTAAGGCAGCAGCTTTTATTTTTTCGTCATAACTTAGTTGCTCCCATTTTTTTTGAGCTTCTATTTTTTGTTCTTCTTGTGATTCTTGTAAGCACCTATTGACAAACTTCGAGGGAAGCATTGTCTTCCAATCTTCAAGAGTAGGCCACTGTTCAAGTGAATGCGCATTTACAATAGACAGCACTTCTTTAGCAAGGCTTAGCGTTGCCAATGCATTTGAGTCACATGCAACAATAAACCTAGCTATACCCACCCCCGTTGCTTTGTGAGTAGGCAGAGGGGGAGACTTAAGCCGCTCTCTTTCAAAGATAACTTGCTTTCTTATTTCAGCGTTTATTTGCATCTTTTCCTGACCCTTGAATGATTTTATCTTGCAGTTCTTTAAAGCTTTCAGGCCTAATACCATACTGATCGCTTGCTTTTGTAGGATCAGCAATAATGGGTTTCCCTTTATTCTCTGGCAATCTAGCCATACTTTCTTTCACAGCCGATGCCCTTAGATCATCCAAAAGATTTTTTGGCACTTCAAATGTTTTGACTGTAGCACCTTCCATATTTTGAGATATACGCTTCTGTAAAAACTCCTGAGCACGCGCCTTATCCCCAAAGTTAAGATACAAAGTTGTATCTCCAACAATGGTAACTTGCCCTTGTTCGCCTATAATTACTCGCGTATTTGGATTTCCCTCAACACGGTAGACTGTAACTGTAGCACCGCTTTTCGGATCTTTAGCGGTTCCTCCTGTTTTCAGTAAGTTCAATCCAATGCCGGAACCTAGACCTGCAAGTATAGATAATCCCTCAGAAGCAACAACCAGCCCTTGCCCTAACTCACTTGTATTCTGAGTTATTATAACGTTATCTTTAGCCGTTTCCTGTGCCACAAAGTTAACCACGTCTGGATCTATATTAAGATAAATTCCATTTTCAAGTAATTCACTATAGGCATCATTGGCCACATCCCGAGAAAAACCACAAGTATCAGGGTTTGCTTTGCAGTCGACCTCCATTTTTGCCCGATCATTTTCTAATGCGGTACGGTATTCTTCGAGGATCGGAGAAATATCCTCGCCATTTTCTTTAGCTTGTTTAACTTTTCTGTCTAATGCATACATGTCACCAGCTAGGAAATTATTGTTAACCGCATTATTACCTGCCTGTGCCCCCGTCGTCGCTGATGCGGTGCTGTCACCGGCCAGCCCGCCCGCCACGCCGCCTGCCAGCGTTGCCAGCAGGCTGATTTCCTGCTTCTGCTGCTCACTCAGCTTACTGGCATCACCACCGTAATAATTATTCAGGATGTACTTACCAGCCAGTTCTGCACTGAACGCACCGGCTGCACCCGCTGCCGCATTGCCGCCTGACACCTGCGCCGCCACTGCGCCCCAGATAGCGTGCGCCATCAGATTGGCTTTATCGTTGCCTTCCGTTCCGGCCTTAATCGCCTGCGCCATCATCGGATTCAGTCCACCTGCCAGCGCCTGGCCCAGGCTGTCGGCGTTCAGGCCACCCAGCACACCCGCAATCGCCTGTACGGCCATCTGTGCGGTGCTGCCGAGACCATACGTTTTCATTGCATCCTGATAGGCCTGCGACTGGCGCAATTCAGCGGCAGTTGCGCCGGGGTGACTCTTCTTCGCTGCTTCCAGCGCCTGAATATCGCCATACGTACTGACGATATCGTTCATCTGGCGGGTTATCTCGCTCACCAGCTGCGCGCCCTGGAGGCGTTTCTGCTCTTTCTCCTTGTCGAAAATCGGTGCAATGCTGCCGTTGGCGTTTTCCGCATCACGATTCAGCGTGGCGATATCCTGCTGCTGGTTTTCTTTATCGCGAATGGTGATGCTGCCGTCGCTCACTGCCGCCTGCGTGGTGCCTGACGCACTACCGCTGCCGTTCAGGTTCCCCAGCACCGTGCCGGTCATGTTCGACAACGCGTTACCGGCCATCTGTGACCCCAGCGTGCCGCCGTCTGAACTCATACCGAAGCTGCCGCCGCTGTGGCTGACGTCATACTCCGCGTTATTCTCAATGTTGCGCCAGCCCAGCGTGCCGGTATCGAGGCTGTTTTTATCTGCCGTCGCCGTGGACGCAATCACGCCGCCGTTAAGCTGGGTGTGGTTACCGACCGTTACGTCAAATCCACCGTCACCCGCATAGATACCGCTTTGCTCAATCACGCTGTCATAGGTGCTGTGCATTTTGTCCTGGCTGGCGCTGGCATAGCCGCTGCCCCCGGTGCTACCAATACTGCCACCGGCTCCGAAGCTGCTCTGTTTCGAGTCGTAGTTATCGCTGTCCTGAAGGCTGCTGATGGTCAGGTCACGCCCGACGTCAGCCACCACTTTATTACCGCTGACCTGCGCGCCCGACAGGGTGGTGTCGCGTCCGCTGGTCAGGGACACTGTGCCGCCGCCGTCCAGCGTGGTTTCGGTCCAGGTGGTGCCATTGCCTTTTTCGTTGCCTTTGCCGCCGTTAACGTTCGCAAAGACGCTCAGGCCCGCACCGCCTTTGCCTGCGCCATAGCTCACGCCCACGCCGCCACCGCTGCTGCTGTTACTGCCGGTGGTCTGCTGCGTGTTTGCTGCACCGGCCAGCACGATATCGTTCGCCGCGTTCAGTGACATATCGCCACCGGCTTTCAGCTGGCTGCCACCGATAGCGATATCACCACTGTGTGCACCGTTGCCCTGGCCCGTGGCGGTCACCGAGAGGGTATTTCCGGCATTCAGGGTGGAGCCGGAAACCATCGTGGATTCCTGATGCTGCTGCGATTTCGATTTCTGCGAACTTAACGACAGGCTGACACCCACCGCGTTATTCGCATCACCTTCGGCCCCGGCCTGCTGGACGCCCAGCCCGGCCTGCACGCCTGACAGGGCTGATTTAGTCGCCTGGAGCGCCGCCAGTCGGCCATCGCTTTCCTGTTTTGCACTTTTTGCAGCGGATATCGCGTTGTTCACCTGGTCGCCTGCCACGCCGGAGAGCGCCACCGTCAGGCCGCTGGTCTTCTGCTCGTAGCGTTCATCGCGGGTGCGCTGGTCGCGGCCCGGTTCAATCACCACGCTGTCGCCGGTGATGGACAAATCCTGGTTTGCCACCAGGTCAGCGCCGCCGATGTGCGCCTGACCGCCAGCGGTGATACTGACGTTACCGCCGGTACTCCCCACGGTGCTGAAGCTCTGGCTCTGGGTGGTGCCGTCCTCGTTCATTTCGCTGCGCGATTTCGCCGTACCGATAGTCACACCGATACCGCCGGTCCCCATCAGGCCGCTCTTTTTGGTTTCTTTCAGGCGATACGTGGAGTCGGTGTTGGTGGCCGCCACAATATCCACCTGGTTGCCTGCACTGAGCGACACGTCACCGTCGCCCACCACCGCCGATCCTTTCACCAGCAAGTTGTTACCGGAGCTAAGCGTGACGTTATCGCCACTCAGCAGCGTGCCCTGTTCGCGGGTGGCGCTGTCTTCCTCGATAACGTGGGTGGTTTTATTGCTCAGGAACCCTTTTTTGCTCTTCGTTTCTTCGAAGTAGCGGTAATCGCTGTCTGTGGCTGTTTCGAGGTTGATATCACGGGCTGCCGCTACGCCGATATCGCCCTGCGCCGTCACCTGTGCCGCCTGGCTGTTCACATCGCGCCCGGCGATAATCACGGTATTGCCACCGCTGGCAATCTCCGTTCCCTGCTGGCGTACGGATTCGTTAATTTCCACCTTTTTACGGGCGTAGGTGCTGTCGCCTTCAGTGGTGGCCTGTGCCAGCAGGTTAACGTCGCGCCCGGCCTGTAAGCCCACGCTGCCTTCGGCGGCAAGACCTGCTGCCTGCGAGTTCAGGTCGCGCCCGGCGACCAGCACCAGTTCATCGCCTGCGGTGACAGTGGTGCGGTCAACGCCGGTTGCGTGGGATTCGCTGCCACCGTAACTGTTGTTCTTCGTGGTGGCTGCACTGTTAAGGTTCAGGTCATTGCCTGCGGTCAGTTGCGCCGTGCCGCCTGCGTTGACACTGCTGGCACTGACCGTCAGGTCGTTGCCCGCCTGCATCACCAGGTTGTTGCCTGCGGTGATGCTACTGCCCTGGTTGCTGATGTCGTTGCCGTATGACTCGCCCCGGAAGTCGCTACCGGTGTAGCCGTCACTCAGCTGGTTTTCGCTCACACGGATAGTGCCATCGGCCACCATTGCCAGACTGCCGCCTGCGCTGACGTTTGCGCCGGTGACGGCAATGTCCTGTCCGGCCTTCATCAGCAGGCCGTCAGTCGCTGTGATGGATGCCGTGTTGCCGGTCACTGTGGTGGTCAGGTTTACCGTATCGCCGCGCTGACTGGCCGCATACAGCCCCAGGCGCTGCGTCAGCGTGGTGTTGTTAATACTGCCACCGATGCTTTCAAGCGAAACAGTTTTGCCGCTGATGGTGGCGCTGACGTTGTTGATATCACCCAGTGCGCTTAACTGTAGCCCGTTTGCGGCGCTGATAAGCCCGGCATTGAGGTTGCTGAGGCTGTTCTGGCTGCTGGCGGTCAGGGTGTTCTGTGCCGTCAGCGTGCCGCCACTGTTGGTGATGTTGCCTGCGGTCAGCATCACATCGCTGCCGCTGATAACGCTGCCGTTATGCACGGTCACGTCTTTCGGTGACAGATACACTTTCGGCACCATCACGGTCTGACCGTTCACGGTGGCGGCTTCCCACCAGATAATGCTGCTGTCGAGTGCGGCAATCTGTGTGGCCGTCAGGGCCACGCCAAATTCCAGCCCCAGCGCCTGTGAGGCTACCGCAGCGTTATCAACCAGCTTGCGCATCTGCTCCAGGTCCGAGCCGACGCCGTTGATATAGCGGCTGCCGGTCTGGTTGAGGATGGTGTTACTGGCGTAGCGGGTATCAAACGCCGCATCACCCAGGAAACGGTAATCGTAGTCCGGGTTCAGATTGAGCCGGTCCAGGAAGTACGCCGATCCGAGGAACTGATTCTGGTCGGTATAGCTGCTGTTAGTTTCACGCGGAGCCTGTCCCGGCTGAATGCCGAGCAGGGCGTACAGGTCACCGAACAGGCTTTCATCGAGCTGGCCGAGGCCGTCCAACTTCGGGTTGACGGTGATGAGGTACGGGCTGTCCGGGTCGGTTGAGGTGACAAAATACCCGTCATTACCGGAGGGAAGCGGGTACGCGCTGGTGTCCACCTTACCCGGTGTACTGCCGTCCGGGGTGTTGCCCAGGGCGCTGCCGCCGCTGATTTGCTGTAGCGCCCCGTTAAGCTGGTCCTGCCACTGCGGAGAACCGACTGCCACGCTGTCTGCGCCTGTCAGGCTTTCTGCCTGCACACCGCCATCGATGTTCTGATTACTGAGCGTGTTCAGCGTCGGCGCGGTCAGGGTGCCGGTGACGCCGCCTGCATTTGCGGTTGTTGTGGTGTTGCTGATATCGCGGGTAAAACTGGCGTCAACACTGCCGCCCGCGCTGATAACCGCACGGTAAATTTTCCCGTCAAGGTCGGTGGTGGTCTGGCTGGAAAGACGGTATCCCTTACATTCATATGCGCCACAGACATAGCGGCGGCTACTGTCCAGCGCCCACACGCTTTCAGTTACCGACGTGCCTTCCTGCCAGCCCTGGTTACTCAGCGTGTCACCGCTCAGGCGCATATTGCCCCCGGTAAGCAGGAAAGAGGCTTCGTTTTCAAGATTTGCCGCGTTGATGGTCATATCACCGCCGCTGGCAATACGTCCGGCGCTGCCGGTGGCCGTGACGGTGACCACCTCTTTATCGCCCATCTGCACCCGGTATTCAGACTCAACGGGAAGGTTGGTCCAGTACACCATGAGGTATGGACCGTTTTCATCGGTTCTGATTTCCCACCAGTTATTCGGCGGTAGTGGCGTCAGCGTGCCGGTGTCATCACCCGGAATAACCTCATGCGTGGCCGTCAGGGAATCCCAGCTGTTCAGCAGGTGTGCGGTGTTAATGGTGATATCACCGTTAACGGTTTCGATGGTGCCGGAACGGTTAATGACTTCAGTATTCGCCGTACCCGCCGCATCCTTCTGCATCCACAGGCTGTTGCCCGCCAGCATATCGCCGCGCAGGTTCTGAATGCTGTTTGCCAGCAACATCAGGTTGTTACCCGCATACAGCAGCGCGGTGTTGATAATGGCATTGGTGGCACTGAGCGTCAGATTGCCCGCCGTGCCGGTAAAGCCATCCAGCAGGATATCGCTGCGGCTGGCGAGTGTGACATCGCCGCCTGCCTGCAACGAGCCGCCTGCGGTCAGGGCGATGTGCGAGCCGCTTAAGCTGCTGGCTGCACTGCCGGTGGTAATTTGCCCCTGGTTAATCAGTTTACCGCCAGCAGTCAGCGTTACGCCGTTACCCTGGAGGGTGTTGGCGTTAGTGATATCCCCGCCACTTTCTATTGTGAGCTGTTTGCCTGCCGCGATGACATTCTGCGCGGTAAAGGCATTCGTGAGTTTCAGTGTCAGGTTACCGAGTGCCACCAGTTGCCCGAATGATGTCAGCCCGGTGCTGTTCAGCATCAGGTCGCCACCGCTGAACAGGTTACCGCTCGCGGGCTGCCCGACAGTGTCAGCCGTCACGCTCAGGCTGCTGTTGCCGAGCAGGGTTCCGGCGTTACTGAGCGTCTGGTGTTTGACCGTCAGCGCGGTGGCCTGTGCTGTGCCGGTGTTAGTGAACTGGGTGCCGGTCAGCCGGGCGTTCTGCTGTGCCAGCAGGGTGCCGCTGTTGTCCAGGCGGGTGGCGTTCAGCACCAGGTCTGTTGCCTGTATCCAGCCGGTGTTGCTAAGTGTCGGCGTGTCGAATGTCAGCGTGCCGCCGGAGAGTATTTTGCCGTCGTTCTGCGCGCGCTGTGTGGCGTTAAGCGTGGTGGTACCTGCGCCCTGAATCACGCCATCGTTAAGCAGTTCCGGGGTGGTCAGCGTCAGCGCGCCCTGACTCAGCAGGGTGTCGTTATTGGTGAGCTTACCGCTCAGGGTTAACGCCAGGGTGCTGTCGCCCTGAATGCGGCCCTCGTTTGTCAGGCTGGCCGCCGTAATGCGGGTATCGCCGCCCTGAATGCGTCCGCTGTGGGTGATCTCAGCAGCATCAAGCGTCAGCGTGCCTGCACTGAGCATATCGCCAGTCTGTTTCAGGTCGCCGGTGAGCGCCACGGTAAGCCCGTTCACGCCGGTGATCTCGCCGCTGTTATTCAGCGTGGCACCTTTTACCGTCAGGTTGTTGGCAATCCACTGGCCCTGGTTTGTCAGGGTGAGCGCATTCAGCGCCGCCGTGCCGTTGGCGCTGATTTTGCTGTCTGCGCTGGCGATCAGGCTGTTGCCCAGGGTGAATGTCAGCGCATCGGCGCTCTGAATGGTGCCGTCATGCGTCAGGCGCTGTGCATCCAGCAGGATGTGCTGGCCCTGCCAGGTGCCGGTGTTACGGATTTCGCCGCCGGTAATGGCGAGCGTCCCCTGGGTCAGCAGCGACCCGCCGTTCACCAGCGTCAGCAGCGGCTGTGCCATATCCAGCCGTGACGCCAGCGTCAGAGCCTGTAAACCAATGGCGGTGCCGGTGTTGTCGATACGGTCCTGACTGAGCGTCAGGCGGTTGCCCTGGAGCGCGCCGCTGTTGGTGATCTGGTTACCGGTGAGTTGCATATCGCCTTCGCCCAGCAGGCTGCCCTGGTTGTCGAGCGTGCTGGCGGTGATCGCCACGTCTCCCTGACTCAGCAGGTCGCCCCGGTTAACCAGCGTGCCGTTCACGCTGGCGGTAAGGCGGTCTTTACCCAGCAGTGAGCCGCCGTGCTGCCAGTTGTCGGCCTGTATCCGGGCAGACTGGCCCTGGAGCGTACCGTCCGTGGTGAGGGTGGTGGTTGTCAGTTCAAGCACGCCACCGCTGAGTGAGCGGCCTGTGGTGTTCTGGATGTAGGACGCGGCTTCGACAGTCAAACCGGTGCTGCCCTGTAACAGACCGCTGTTGGTGAGTGTGGTGCCGGTTAATGTCAGTAACCCGTCGCTGGCGAGTGTTCCCGCGTTGTGCAGTTCCGGCAGGTTAAACGCCAGGTCTGCGGCGCTGTAGAGCACGCCACCTGCCTGGTTATTAAGACGGTTCACGAGCAGGCTCAGCGCCTGGCTGGCCTGAATCTGCCCGCTGTTGGTGAGTGTTTTACTGTCGATGGCAAGCAGCGGAGCCGCTATTGCCCCGGCGTTATTCAGTACCGGTGCTTTCAGCGTCAGGCGCGTGTCGCTGTACAGCACACCGTCGGCCAGGTTAGTCAGCTGTGCAGCTTCAACCGTCAGTGCCTTACTGCCCTGGAGCAGGCCGCTGTTGGTGAGGGTATTGCTGGTAAACGTCAGTTGCCCGTCGCTGGTAATGGTGCCTGCGTTGCGTAATTCCGGCAGGCTCAGTGCGAAATCACCCGCGTTGTAGACCACGCCAGCCGCCTGGTTGTCGAGTGAGTTTGCCAGCAGGCTAAGCGCCTGAGAACCCTGCAACAGCCCGCTGTTGGTCACCGTCCGGCTGTTGATGGCGAGTGACGATGCGGAAATCGTTCCGGTGTTAGAGAGTACAGGTGTGGTCAGCGCCAGGCTGGCATCGCTGTACAGCACGCCCTGCGCCTGGTTTGCCAGCTGGTCAGCAAACAGCGTGAAGGTTTGTTTGCCATACAGCGTGCCGCTGTTGGTGAGGTTGCTGGCGTTAACCGTCAGTGCCGGGCTTTCGACAATGCCGCTGTTAGTCAGCGTGCCGGCACTGAGATTTACTACGCTGCCGGTGCTGTTGCCGCTGTGGCTCAGGCTGTCGCTGGCCGTTACGGTCAAAGCGCCTTTTGCCGCCTGGGTGCCGTTGAGCGTGGTTTTAGCCGCTTCCAGGGTCATGCCCGCGCCGCTTTGCAGCTGTGCGCCGGAGGCGGTTGTCAGCGACTGGCCTTTTACGGCAAGGGTGGTTCCGGCGCTGGTTTCGCCGTTAATCGTGGCTGTCTGTGCGTTCAGCGTTACGGATGAATCACTGTGAGTGACGGATTTCGCGCCGCTGGTGAGTGTGGTCGCGGTAACGTTCAGGCCCTTCGTGCCGGAGAGCGTGCCATCCTGCGTAAGCGTGGCGGCGTTAACCGTCAGCGCATCATCGGTCACGGTGCTGCCGCTGTGGGTGAGTTTCTGCGTGGCGGTGAGCGTGGTTGTGCCTTTCGCGCCCACGCTGCCCTGCTGGGTAAGGTTCTGTGCGGTGATATCGAGCGTGCTGCGGCTTGCCAGACTGCCGGTATTGGTCACCGTGTTGCTGTTAACGGCCACGGTGCCGCCCTGGAGCGAACCACTGTTAGTCAGCGCGGTGGATTTCACCGCCGCCGCGCCGCCTGCTGCCAGTTGCCCGCTGTTATTCACGCCGCCACCAGAAACACTCAACTGCTGCGTGGCAGTCATTTTGCCCGCCAGCGTGGCACTGTCGCGGGCATTAAGCGTAATGTTGCGCGCCGCGTCTGCCTGTGCGGCTGCGTTTTGTGTCAGAGTCTGTGCACTGAGCGCTATATCCTGCCCGGCGGTCAGCTTACCGCCGCTCTGCGCCAGCTTACCGTCAGCGGTCAGTTGCAGGTTGCTGCCAGCCGTCAGCGTGGCACTGTTCAGCGCAAGGTCCGTGCCGCTCACGGAGAGGCTACCGCCCGCACGCTGGCTGCCGGATAGCGCCACGTCCTTACCCTTGAGCGTACTGTTGCCCGCCGCCAGGCTGTTGCTGAGTGTGAGCTTCCCGCCCGCGCTCAGTTGCAGGTCTTTATCGGCATTCAGTGAACCCTGGCTTTGGGTGATATCCCCGGCGCTGGTAATCGCCAGATTACCGCCCGCTTTGTGGTCACCGCCGAGCGCCACAGACTGCGCGTTAATGGCCGTGCTGCCACTCGCGAGACTGTTGTTGAGCGTGATTCTGCCGCTGGCATCAAGTGTGATATCGCCCTGGCGCGCATTGAGGTTACCGAGGTTAATCCCCACACCTTTTTCGCCGGACACCAGCCGGATGCGGTTGGCGTACATGCCGCCGAGCGCGCCGGTGTCCACGGCAACAGACGGTGCCGTACCTTCACCGGCAATTGCCTGTGTGCTGCCGTCTGCCGCCACGCGGTGGGCACCCACGGTCACGCTCAGGTCTTTCGCGTGAATCGCCGCGTTTACTTCGGTAGCGCGGGTGATAATGGAGAGTGCATCACTGCCGCTGGCGTCCAGCCCCTGGCCTTCAACGGTAATCGTGCCTTTCGACACATCCAGCGCCAACAGGTTACCGGCGGCATCAAACTGTGGTTTGCCGGTGGTGAGTGTCGCATTCGGGGTGTTGATAAAGCCGCAGCCGTTACAGGTAATGCCATACGGGTTTGCCACCATTACGTTCGCGGCCTTACCCGCCACTTCGGTGTAGCCCTGCAATTGCGAGCGGTTCGCGCCGGTGACTTCGTTGATAATGCCTTTCGCTTCCTGACCTGCCTTGAGGTTCGGGTTGCTCTGTATCAGGCCGCCAAGCTGGGTCTGGTTGAGTTTGCCGGTGGCGTTGTTGAGGATGAGGCCCTCTTTGCCAACGTTGTAGTCTTTGAACTGGTTATGAGACACACCCGCGCCGTTTGGCGTGGCGATATTGACCACCGGCACGCCGTTGGCGGCCTGGTCCATCTTCGCGCTTCCGGTGGGCGTAATCGCGGCGGCCAGCGCCGGGGCCAGTGGCTGGCCTGCCAGCAGGGCGCTGATGAGGTAGCTCAGCAGGCGCTGAGAGAAACGCACGTTCACGTTGTTAACGGTGTTGTTTTTATTGTTGTCCATAACCTGTTTCATCCCTTAAAACGCAAACGCAACGCGATAGTAAATACTGACGTGGTCCGGCTTCAGCCAGTGCGGGTAATCCACCGGCACACTCACGGTAAACTGGCTGGAGTACCAGCGGTTGGCACTGGTTAAGCCAATGGCGCTGCCCCACAGCGTGCCGCTGGCGTACATGTCCTGGTCGTCCTGCTTGAGCCAGCCGCCGTCAAGTGCGGCAAACCCGCTGACCTGGCCGACCACTGGCAGCGTCAACAGCGGGTAGCTCAGCTCGTTACGCCAGTAGCCGCCGTTGTCACCGGAAAGATACTGCTCCTTAAAGCCGCGCACCGAGCTTTCGCCACCGATAGTGAGGCGCTCGCTACCGTACAGCCGGTCCGGCGACCACTGGCCGTAGACGCTGCTGAGCCACCACAGGTCGCCCACCACCGGGCGCTGGAAGCTGGCGCTGACGCTCCACTTCCTGAACTCCGCACGCGGCACGTCGCCCACCTTATGGTTGTCATTCTCGGCACCCAGCCACGGTACGCCCTGGGTGTACGTCGGGTTAAAGGTCGCCACACCGCCGGCAATTTTCTGGGTGTGATTCACGCCGAGTTGCAGGCTGGTGAGCTTGCGGCTGCTGCTTTCAAGCTTCACGCCGTCGAGATAGTTACGGCTGATGCGGTGGCTGATGCCGAGCGAGACGCCGGTTTTGATATCGCTGTTACGGAACAGGACCCACGAGCCATTCAGACGGTGGGCTTCGGTGTCGCCGGTGGACTCCCACGGCCAGCCGTTGTTATCGATGGTGCTCTGGTAGTTGCTCCAGCTGTAGCTGTAGTCCAGCAGGCCGTAGCCGTACGGCACGCTTACACCTGCGGCGAAGTTCTGCGCGTCATGCGAGCTGGAGAAATCGCTGCTGCGCCCGCCGCTGACAAACCATTTGTCGGCAATGCCGAGCAGGTTGTTGCCGGTGAGTGCGCCGCCGAGCAGCCCGGTGCCGGTGCTCTTCTGACCGCTGTTGTCAAAGCTCACCGAACCGGTGAGCGGGAACTCCGGCGTGGCGGTGAGGTTGACGATGGAGTACCCGGCGCTGTCGCCCGGCAGAATTTCAATCTGCACCGGCGTACTTCGCAGGCGGTTAATCTGCTCCATGCCCTGTTCGATATCGCGCAGATTCAGAATGTTGCCTTCGAGACCGGGGAACGCCATTTTTAACTGGCGGTCAGGCTTACCGTCCAGGCGCACCGCCTGCAAACGGCCTTCCAGCACCGCAATGTGCAGCGTGCCGGACGACAAATCCTGTTCGGTCAGAAACGCGCGGCTGGTGATGTAACCCCGGCTGATATACCAGTCGGACACGGTATTGGTGAGCTGGGTGATGTGCGCCATATCCAGGCACTGACCGCGCCATTCAGACAGCAGTCTGTCCTGCGCGCGCGGGGAAATCAGCGTGGCGTTATCCAGCGTAATGGTGTGGATGGTGAAGCAGGGGCCGAGGGTGGAGACGTCCGGCGCGGGCTGCGGCGGGCGCACCAGTGGCGTGGTGCGCTCAAGCTCGTCGCGCTGCTGCTGGCTCTGCTCCAGCAGGCGCTGCTGTTGCTGGCGAATGGTGTCGCGCTCGGCAGGCGACAGCGGTGCGGCGCTGGCTGCGCATGTAAGGGTGCCCACCAGCACGAATGCAGCGGTACGGTAAATTTTCATCCCTGAAATCCCAGATTCTTTTAGCTTGTGTGTGTCTTTCTGAACGCCGGATGCTTAAGCAGCCTGTTATATTTTGTAATAAACCATTTTTTTACAAAAATTTAAAGTAGCTGGTTTACTGGGGATGTGAACAGGGATCGCATAAAATCACGCTCAGATGCATTAAAAAACCTTAAGGGAATGCTGGCGGCAGAAATATCGGTTGTGAACCAGAAGATAAGAAGTACAAAACAATGTTTTCTCTGGTCACAAAAAGATCAACAGAGAGAAGGCTTGGGCGTGACGAGCATCAACATCCGTGCGCCGGGATAGCTCCTGCTACGATTTTTTACCAGCGGTACGGCGTATTAACCACGTTCTGGCCTGGCGGACTGACTGACGGCTTCGGCCAGTGAATATGCAGCAGAGTTCAGCCAGTGGCAGCTGCTGTGCAGGTTGTCCGGTGGTGTTGTACACGGAAACACGCAGAACGTGGGGAATGAGGAAAGAACGCCGGACGTCAGGGAAAAAGCACTCTACCGCACCCGCCTGCCGTTTTCATATCGGGGAGTTATTTCAATTTTCCGGTATTACAAAAGGTGGCCTCACAGCCCGGCAGGACAGGCGGTACGGCGTAACATCGCCACTGAAATCAGTGAAACAGATTTCAGGTGTTTTCAGTTTTCGGGCCTTCGGGTGCGCAGGGTGTGACAGTAACTGGCTGACTTGCTGAGTTTTTTACTGGATTACGTGGCTGCACTTTTATGATTGCGCGCACACGGTAAAACGCGGTTTTTACGTCAGGCCTTATGGCGCAGGGGCTGCGTGAGGGGTAGCGCCTGCTGGCGAACTGAAATCCCCGGCCGGTGCAGAGCATGACGGCCTGGCTGTTATGGGCAAGAAAAAACGGCATAAAAAAACCGGCTTTCGCCGGTTACATGAGTTTTTCCGTCACTGGCTCGCCGCACTTCGGCAACCAGTCCGAATTGCTGTCCTCACTCAGTTTCAGGTTGGTCTGCGTACCATTGCGGGTGTGCTTTTTGATGTACACCAGCCCGAACTCCTTCATCATCCCCGGCAGCCCCAGCCCGAACATTTTCAGGCTCAGTACGTTTTTATTGCCGTTGGCTTCCATGAAGGTCAGATAGGCGTGATACAGGTAATGGCGCGGCTGTACCGGGCGAATATTGCCGTTCCCCATATACAGGCCGGTGGCTTCAGGCATGGCTTCCAGATAGCCGCAGAAATCACACAGCGGGTCGGCATCGCGTTTAATGCTGACAGCCTCATCAGAGTTCTGCTGCGACTGTAACAGCTGGCGTGCTTCTCCTGGCTGGCTGAAACGCTGCATCAACTGGCGCACGATAACCGCCAGCTCCTGGCTGATTTTCTCTTTCAGTTGCAGGTCGCGCTCCTGTGGCGCAATCTGCTCCGGGAAGTGCAGTATCACCCGGCGACGGGACACGCCGCCGCTGCGGTCAGTAAAGCGCATCGGATTGTTGTTCACCGCCAGAATCACAGCTGGAATGTGCGTGGAATAGGCATCCCGGTATTTCGGGTCAACTGACACCGCATCCCCTCCGGTAATGGCCTTGATGCCTGCGCCGTCACCGCTCCACTTTTCCTGGTCCGGCAGGATAATCAGGGAATACCCGATGACTGCCGCACGCTCGCGGGAGGATTCCAGCGTTTCAATGGTCGCAGACGTGGTGTTATCGGCTCCGGCCAGCATGGTGGCTATCTCAGCCATGATGCTTTTTCCGCTGCCGCCAGGGCCGGTGACCTCCAGAAATAACTGCCAGTCGTAGCGGTTTGCCAGCACCATAAACAGCGCAGCCAGAATGATATCCCGCTTCTGTGCGTTACCGCCTGCGGCCCGGTCCAGCCAGCGCCAGAAGTTCGGCGCATCGCGTGACAGCATTTCATCCTTCACCGGGGCGGTAAAGTCCACGCTGCATACGGTACGCAGCCAGTTTTCCCGGCGGTGCGGGCTGAACGTGCCACTGGTGGTGTCCAGCACGCCATTACGGAAACCAATCAGACGCCGTGCCGGTGTCTCCCGCTGCGGCAGAATCAGCTTAAGCGTGTCCACCACGCCGGAAATTTTTCCGGATGAAAACGGGGCGCGCAGGCGCTGGAACAGGGCAGCCACTTCGCGGGCAAACTGCGCGGGCGCAATCACCTTCCAGGCTCCGGCGTCATAGCGATACAGAATCTCGCCGTTCGGGTCCACGGCCAGCGACTGGCGGTAGTGGTCATCAATGCGCATTGCCTTTTCGCTGGTACTCATGGCGGTAAATTCCGCTTCGCTCATGGTATCGAACGGGCTGGCCGCTGCCGGTGTGATGGCTGCCTGAAGGGCGTCACGCGTGGCGGCTTCGCCGTGCTGCATAAACGCATCGTTCCAGTCACCGTACACCGGCGGCAGGGCCACCAGACCGTGACAGGCGCGGGCCGCCGCAGCAGCTTTGTCCTGACCGGCTCCGGTGAGGTCGCGGTCAGCGGCAATCACTATCTGACAGCCCGGTGACTGCTCACGCAGCAGGCTTGCCAGGGAAAGGAGATTGGCAGACGACAGCGCCACTTTTACCGTGTCGCCGGTAAGGTTGTGGACCGTCAGGGCGGTGGCATAGCCTTCGGCAATCCAGAGACGTTTTGTGGGCGCGTCTATGGTGCTCAGGGTGTGCGTGGTGCCTTTTACCTGCCCGCCTTTGAGGGTGCGTTTCACGCCGTCTGCGTTAATCAGTTGCAGGTTCACCAGGTCACCGGACAGGGTGTACAACGGCACCGCCAGGTCGCCGGGGCGGTAGCCGATAGTGGCAACCGTGTGCGACTGACTCAGCACCCGGCACGCCTGCGAGGGGAAGCCCTTACGGGCCAGATAGGCGTTCGCCTGCGTTGTGCGCGAGGTGTCCAGCAGACGGGCGGCCAGCGCGGCAGCGGTCTGGTGGTCGGCTGCCGGGTCATGCTGTACGACAGGCTGAATGGCCTGCGGCGGCAGATTACCGGTTACAGCATTCACCCGGTCTGCGGCACCGCTGGCTGAGAGTTGCAGGGCGCGCTTGACCAGCTCCAGACCATCCCCGGCGCGACAGTGGTTGCAGAACCAGGTGCCGCGACCTTCCTTGTCATCAAAGCGAAAGCGGTCTTTGCCCTGACACATCGGGCAGGGCTGGTGCCGGTTCGGTATCACCTTAATGCCGAGCGCCGGGAGAATGCACGGCCAGTGGCCCCGCGCTGCGTTCACGGCGTTGCTGACTTTCATGGTCATTGCCCGATACCCTCCCCGGTGTCAGCGGTGGCGACAGTGCAGCCCTGCGGCGCAGTCATGCCTGTAAAAGCAGGCGTAAGGTCTTTCATACGCGCACCTCCGCAAAAGGCAAACGAGCAGCAAGGGAAAGCACATATTCAGGGGCAAGGCTGCGGCGGGCCAGATACTCACTGGTGGCAACAGTGCGCAGCATACGCAGGGATGAGCCAGTCTGCGCGCGGCGAACAGCGGCAAAGACGAAAATAAATTGTGGGCGTGACGGGATGAGGGTTGTAGCCATCAGGGCAACCTCCTGTGAATAGCGGTTATTGCCACCACCGGAGTTCCTACGCTCATGGGTGGTGACCCGAACGGGGGTAGGAATACCGGTTTCACAGAATACCGGCCAGCCCGAAGGCTGCCCCGCCCGGACCACCATTATCTGACAGGAGCCACGGCAAATGTACCCTGGCTCAAAATATGGCTGTGCCTGAACAACGACGAAAAAAAAGACGCATGGCGCGTCAGTTGTCGCCTGTGAATTACACGGGTTCCTACGCCCGGCTGCCGATTTTGCGACAGCGGCGAAACTATACCTGGGAACCAGGCCCGAACGCAAGCCAGGATAAAGGGCTTTTTGCGGGTGAGGTTGATTCACGCCGCGTTTCCCTGATGGCGTTCGGCAATACGCACCGCCATCCAGGCGCTGACCTCAGACTGAAGCCAGGCCACGTTTTTACCGCCCAGTGAGATTTGCGCCGGAAACGCGCCACGGCTAATCAGGTCGTAAATGGTGGAACGGGACAGGCCGCACTGATAAATCACTTCCGGCAGGCGAAGGAAACGCTCCTGAGCCGGTTCGGTGACCGGTACAGCCGGAGTGACAGCGGGGGAAGGCGAAGCAGAAAACGGGGTGTGCATTGGGCTACCTTTGATTAAATCCATACGGTGCCGGGACCATCTGTCCGGCGTCGGGTAGCCATCTATTTTGTGAATATTTTAACGCAATGCAACAAGCGAAAATTTTAATCGTTGCTTAAATGACCTGTGCAAAAAGCACTCAATGGCAACAGGATTATCAGAAATTATCGATGATTATTGAATAGTGTTGAATGCTGTTGAATGTGAAAAGTAAACCAGTTTTCACCATTTGATTGGTGGCTATCAATAGAAATAAACATCAAATTAATATGGGGGATAAAACAGCAGTGCTGAAGAGGGTGTGAAGAGTGGTGAACTATCGGTGAAGAGTCAGAATATCTCCGTTCACACCTTAACTTACTGTATTTACTATCTATTTATTTTATGTGAACAGTGTGAAGAGTTACAGATAAAAAACAAACTCAAAGCCCGGACTGACAACCACTTTCCCTGGCTTGCCGGGGTTAAGCCGTTCAGAGGTGAAAGCAGACCGTCTGGCCCCGCGCGGCGAATATATAAACCCTGCACAAGCCGGATACCTGCTCGCTCCATCTCCTGTGTTTGAGTGTCAGTTGTCTTACCGTTATCACCAGGAATTGAAGAGATTATGCTTTCAGCGAGGAGAGGAGGAAATACTGTTCAGGGCTATAGATACTGTGGTGTTTTAACCCCGCTTACAATAGGGCATTATGTTAGCTTGTGAGGATTGTTTCAGTGTATAAGGAGGTAGCATGTCCGTTGAGTTTTACATAACAAGAGCCGAGTTTTGGGCAGATAATGGTGACGTACAAATAACGTCTGATGAATGGATTGACTATATCAACAGTGATAATGAATTGAGTCAATATGTTGTAAACGGCGATTATCATGCATTGTGGTCAGGTCCCTCGTTGTATGATGAATCGTGGCTTGACTGGAGTGATGGCAATATTTATACCAAGTGGCCGGATACCTATCTGTACAGAAAAATGTTGAGGATTGCGAAGCATCTCAACGCCAGGGTTATGGATGACGATGGTACAGTTTACAGTGATGAATCTCAGTGGGAGTTTGAGCCGACAAGTAAACTTTAACCTGTATTTGCAGCAAGGCTCAGATAGAACAGGGGGAAAGATGTCTGCTTTAGCGAGGACTGAATGCCTGAGCCATTCTTATCACAACTTAAATTCTGATGTATGAATTAGCGAGGCTGAGGCCATTCATATCTTGAGCACGCCTTTTTCCTAAGGAAAAGATGGGGGCAGTTGGCCGTGGCTATTGTTGTCGAAGTAGCGCTCTCATTTCAGGGAAAAGGATTGAAACGAAAGAATCATACTGTCGATCAAATTCTGTACCTTCATTGAGATAAGACATGAACCGATTAACAGTCTCAGCCTGTTTGTCTGTTGTTGGCGGTTGAAAACTTTGCCAGCCCAACAGGAATAAACGTCTTAAAGGGTGTTTGCCATTGCTACCTCTGTTCAGGGCAGCGGCAAGAACGTCATACGCTGAAGGCAATTTGCTACCCACAGTACGGGCGTGTTTGAAAGACAACAAGACAGGAAGAATCCCCTTTTTTTTCCAAAAATCCCAGCCTAAACACGGAGTAAAACTTTGATCCCAGTAAGGGTAACGAGTTAAGGAATGAAAAGTCGCAAATACAGTTTGATGCATATGCTCTGGTGAGCCTTCATCAGAGCCTGTAAATAATTCTGTGTAACTGCCACCGTATTAAAGGTGAACGCTCAGGCGGTCACCGAACTCGATAATAAAGCGGCTCATTGCCAGCCGCCAGTTCCGGATCGGCATACTCCATTTTTTTGACGCATCCTTGATCGCCAGATAAATAACTTTTCGCACAGAGTCGTCTGTCGGGAACACCTTTCGCTTTTTGATGGCTGTACGGATAACGCTGTTCAGCGACTCGATGGCATTCGTCGTGTAGATTGCCTTGCGGATATCTGGCGGGTAACCGAAGAACGTATTGAGATTTTCCCAGTGTGCACGCCAGCTTTTGCTGATTTGCGGATATTTATCGTCCCAGACTCCCGCGAACGTATCCAGCGCCATCAGCGCGGCTTCTTCCGTCGAAGCCTGATACACTGTTTTCAACCCACTGATCACGGCTTTGTAGTCCTTCCACGACACGTATTTCAGGCTGTTGCGCATCATATGGATGATACACAGCTGGATATGTGTCTGCGGGTACACGCTGTTTATCGCATCCGGGAAGCCCTTCAGGCCGTCAACGCAGGCAATCAGGATGTCCTGAAGGCCACGATTTTTCAGCTCCGTCAGCACATTCAGCCAGAACTTTGCGCCTTCATTTTCGGCCAGCCACATGCCCAGTAATTCTTTCTGGCCTTCGGTGTTGATACCCAGTGCGAGGAAGACGGCTTTGTTTATTACGCTGCCATTCTGACGGACTTTTACGACGATGCAGTCCATATAAACAATGGGATACAGCGTATCCAGAGGGCGGTTTTGCCACTCCGCCACCTGTTCTTTCACCGCATCTGTGACTTTGGATATCAGGGTGGGCGACACATCCGCGTCGTACATCTCTTTGAAGGTGGCGACAATCTCCCGGGTCGTCATACCTTTGGCGTACAGGGATAAAATCTGGCTGTCCATCTGCGTGATACGGGTCTGATTTTTCTTTATCAGCTGAGGCTCGAAGGTGTTTTCACGGTCACGGGGTGTGCTGAGTTCAATCTCACCCTCGTCGCACAGCAGCGTTTTGGACGAATAGCCGTTGCGGGTATTCGAGCCTGATTTTGGCGCATTTTTCTCGTGTCCGAGGTGGTCTGTCAGCTCAGCATTGAGCGCCGTTTCGACGGTAAGTTTCGTCAACATGCGGGAAAACTGATTGAGATCGGCTTCGGTTTTAAGGCCTTTAGCCAGTTCAGCCGCAAGGGCTTTAAGTTTCTTTTCGTCCATAATTTGCCTGTCTCCGTTGTTGGAGTGAACATATCAAAAACAGGCAATTACACAATTTTAATTACAGTCTCCTTCATCATAATATTTAAGGGCGACATCGAGAAAATTATTCAGGGCGTCATTCCAGCCAAGTTCGTAATTAAAAGCCTTTTTTCCAAGCTCGACCTGCATTATGCGTTCCCAGGCTCCATGAGCACGTAATTGCTCCTCAACCGATTTCTGCTCTGTTTGAGTATAACAACCTCCTCTAACTTTGCTGATGCCGTATTTAAGCATAAGTGTAATAGTGGCTTCACTCTCTATTATTTCCGCGTCACGAGTTTTTTTTGTTCCTGTATTGATGGAATACATCAGTCGAAGAGGGGGATTTAGTCGGGTCCATTCTGCACCTTTACCGTTAAAGTGCGTATCTATTCTCTTTTTTATGTCTGCTGTTAATCCAACATAGTAGCATCCATTCGACAACTCAAGGACATACAGGTATATATCAACTGGAGACTGGGCATTAAACCAGTATTCAGTTTTATTCTTTTCGGATTTTTCAGTGGCAACGTTGCCGCCGCCTAATAGAATAAATTCTTTCGCAGCTTCATCAGAAATTACCTTGCCAATTACCCGTTGCTTCCACCCGCGAGTGGGCGGCCATTCTTCACCCAGTAACTCAACCTGCCGCCGCTTGTGTGAACCTCTTTCAGTGGCTCCTGCCGTTAATAATTCCATAGTAATAATCATCTGGGCCTCATGATGATGAATGTTTTTGCCAACTTAGATAATTGCTGTATATCGGTCAACTAAACCAATCGCCATTTGGCGAAATTCGAGACATATCTAACGTCTACTTCTGTCGCGAAACAGTCGGTAACTGACGTGTGGTCATGTGCGAAAATGCGTCAGAAAAGGTCAGTTTTTATTCCGTTTATGTGGGGCAGAAGAAAAATGCTGCGTGAAAACACTGCCTATATTGACGTGATTAACTCTAATCTTTTGGTGAAAATAATTATAAAAAATACACGGTTTTTCGGTTCAGTGAGTGAAGTTTGCCCTGCATTACCGTGCATCATTTCGCATGAGTATTTCTGTATTTTTCGTAGACCTCCGCGCCAGTGCTGGCGCGGGTTGACCCTTATCATGTCATTGCATGATAAGCGGCCTGTGAAGCGGGCAGGCGTGGCGGGGATGCTATTGCGCGCCAGCGCATTTAATTACTGAATTATTTTTCGATAAAAAGCGGGTTTATTCCGGCTGAATTTCTGCCATTTTTACACGATAAAAAAAGCAATTAATGCAGTGGTCGTCTTACGGTGCTACGGGGGCGAAAACCTTGTCAGCGTACCACTGGAGCATGAGTTTTCTGTCGTCAAAATACTGCGCATGGTTGTATGTTCCCCGGATGGTATTTTTATCCGCGTGGGCGAGCTGCATTTCAATCCAGGCAGAGTTAAAACCCTGCTCATGCAGGATGGTGGACATCATGTGCCTGAAACCGTGCCCTGTAAGCCGACCGCCATAACCAATGCGCTTAATTAGTTGGTTAATACTGGCTTCACTCATGGGTTTATTGGGATCGTTCCGGCCGGGGAAAACATAACGGTAATTCCCTGTCATGACCTTAAGTTCTTCCAGCCATGCTACAGCCTGAACCGGTAAAGGCACCAGGTGCGGCCTGCGCATTTTCATGCGTTCTTCTGGCACTTCCCAGGTGGCATTTTCCAGGTCGAACTCATCCCAGCAGGCCATTCTGAGTTCAATGGTTCTGACACCGGTCACCATAAGTAATTTCGTCGCCAGCTTTACCAAGTCGCTGCCCGTATACTCATTCAAAGATGCATTGAATAGTGGGATTTCTTCCTCCCGGAGAAAAGGATAATTCTGCGCCTGATTAACATCTAACGCACTCGACAGTTCTGATGCTGGGTTAACCTCACAGCGGCCTGTTGCAATCGCATAACGGAAAACTTCCGAACACCGCTGCCTGACTTTACGCGTCTTTTCTAATGCTCCCCTCGCCTCAATTTTACGAAGCACGTTAAGTAATTCCAGCGGCTTGATTTCACTTACCGAGCGATTACCTATGTACGGAAAGATATCTTTCTCAAATGCCTCCATAATGTCAGCAGCATAACCAACTGACCACCTCATCGACTTCAGCTTGTGCCATTCTCTGGCTATAGCCTCGAAAGAAGTCGTATTTTCAGCGGCCAACGCGAGCTTTTTTTCTTTGCGTACTTCGCTGGGATTACGGCCTTCAGAAACCAGCTTCCGGGCCTCATCGCGTCGACTTCGTGCTTCAGCAAGCGAAACTGTGGGATAAACACCCATAGAAATCATTTTGGGTTTCCCACCAAAACGATAACGAAAGCGCCAGCTTTTACTGCCGTTAGGCTCAATCAGCAACGACAGCCCTGCCCCATCGCTTAGTGTATAGGCCTTGGCATCAGGTTTAGTGCGGCGGATTTGCATATCATTTAACGGCATGTGTATAGACCTCAAAGACCGAACAGGAATATATACACAATCTTATACACATCAGTTGCTGGATTCTACCGGACAAGATTGGATGAATTTGGATCAAAATCAGAAAAAAACCTTTTTAATACAATAAACTCAGGACTAATAAGGAAGGTTATGGAAGAGTGGATGGTGCCGATAATAGGAGTCGAACCTACGACCTTCGCATTACGAATGCGCTGCTCTACCAACTGAGCTATATCGGCTTTAAGACGTGCACAGGAACCTGAGTACGGCGTAAAGGGTAAAAAAAAGCGCGGGAGGCGTCAACTCCCCCGCGCATCGACTGCTGGTTTTTACATCACCTTCAGATTATTCAGGCACGAATCGTATCGTCGCCGAAACCGACCCACTTGTAGGTGGTCAACGCTTCCAGACCCATTGGGCCACGGGCGTGCAGCTTCTGGGTACTGACCGCCACTTCCGCGCCCAGACCAAACTGACCGCCGTCGGTAAAGCGCGTGGAGGCATTCACATAGACAGCCGAGGAATCCACTTCGTTGACAAAGCGCTGCGCGTTACGCATATCACGCGTGAGGATGGCGTCGGAGTGCTGAGTACCGTGAGCGCGAATATGGGCGATAGCTGCATCGATATCAGCCACCAGCACCACGTTAAGATCGAGTGACAGAAATTCGTCATCCAGCGTCTGTGGCTGTAGCGCCTCCACTTTTGCCGGGCTGTCTGCCAGCAGCACCTGTGCCGCGCTGTCGGCATGCAGCGTCACGCCGCTTTGCGCCATCTGGCGGCCCAGCGCAGGCAGGAACTCTGCTGCCTTGCTGGCATGCACCAACAGCGTTTCTACCGTGTTGCAGGTGCTGGGGCGCTGAGTTTTGGCATTCACAATCACCTTCAGCGCCGGGGCCGTTTCCATGCTCCCATCCACAAAAATATGGCACACACCAATACCACCAGTGATGACAGGAATGGTTGACTGTTCGCGGCACAGCTTGTGCAGGCCCGCACCACCGCGCGGAATCAGCATGTCGATGTACTTATCCATGCGCAGCATTTCGCTCACCAGCGCGCGATCCGGGCTTTCAATAGCCTGCACGGCACCCGCCGGTAACCCACAGGCTTCCAGCGCCTGCTGAATCACTTTTACCGTTGCGGCGTTAGTGCGATAAGTCTCTTTGCCCCCGCGCAGAATCACCGCGTTACCGGTCTTCAGACACAGCGATGCCACGTCAACGGTCACATTCGGGCGCGCCTCGTAAATCACACCCACCACGCCCAACGGCACGCGGCGGCGCTCAAGGCGCAAACCGCTGTCGAGTAAGCCGCCGTCAATCACCTGCCCGACCGGGTCAGCCAGGTTACAGACCTGGCGCACGTCATCAGCAATCGCCTTCAGTCGCGCAGGCGTCAGTGCCAACCTGTCGAGCAGCGCCTCGCTCAGGCCGTCCTGGCGCGCCTGTGCCAGGTCTTCTTCATTTGCCTTGAGAATGACATCCGCACGCGCTTCAAGATTGTCGGCAATCTGCGTGAGCACGTGGTTTTTTTCTTTGCTGCTCAGGCCAGCCAGCTGATAAGAGGCCGCCTTTGCGGCCTTACCCATTTGTTCCAGCATTGTCCGCTCCTTAGCTCACAATCATGTCATCGCGATGTACCGCAACCGGGCCGTACTCATAGCCGAGAATGGCATCAATCTGCTGGGAATGATGGCCAGCAATGCGCCTGAGCGCATCACTGTTGTAACGACACACGCCGTGGGCGATATCGCGCCCTTGCAGGCTACGAATGCGGATAACTTCCCCGCGCGAGAAATTGCCGTCAACGGCACGGATGCCGGTTGGCAGTAGCGAACTGCCGCGCTCCAGAATGGCGGCTAATGCACCATCATCAACGGTCACTTCCCCGGCAGGTGGAGCGCCGAAGATCCAGCGTTTGCGATTTTCCAGCGGTGACTGCTGAGCGTGAAAGCGCGTACCTACCGACAGCCCTTCCATCACATCTTCAATTACGCCCGGGCGGCTACCCGCCGCGATAATGACATCAACACCGGCACGACAGGCTACGTCTGCGGCCTGGAGTTTGGTGCTCATCCCACCGGTACCGAGGCCGGAAACGCTGTCGCCCGCCACCGCGCGCAGCGCATCGTCAATGCCGCGCACGTCTTTAATCAGTTCTGCCTGCGGGTTGTGACGCGGATCGGCGGTGAACAGCCCCTGCTGGTCGGTCAGCAGCAGCAGTTTATCAGCGCCGCCGAGTATCGCTGCCAGCGCGGACAGGTTGTCGTTATCACCTACTTTGATTTCTGCCGTTGCCACTGCGTCGTTTTCGTTAATGACGGGCACGATGCGGTTATCCAGCAAGGCACGCAGCGTGTCGCGTGCGTTAAGGAAACGCTCACGGTCTTCCATGTCGGCGCGGGTGAGCAGCATCTGCCCAATGTGAATGCCGTAAATGGAAAACAGCTGCTCCCACAGCTGAATCAGGCGGCTTTGCCCAACCGCTGCCAGCAGCTGTTTAGAGGCTATGGTCGCCGGAAGCTCAGGATACCCCAGATGCTCGCGTCCGGCGGCAATCGCGCCAGACGTCACGATAATGATGCGGTGCCCGGCTGCATGCAGATGGGCGCACTGGCGCACCAGTTCCACAATATGGGCGCGGTTAAGGCGGCGCGAACCGCCGGTAAGCACACTGGTGCCGAGTTTTACCACCAGCGTCTGGCTGTCACTCATGATGTTTTTGCCGTTTAAAAAAGAAAAAGAAGAAACACCGAATGTTGTAACAGGAGTGAGCCGCATTGCCAACAGGTGGCGCTGAAAAGGCTTTTTCGCCAGAAAAAAACCCGCAAGCGTAACGGCACATCGTGACAGTTTTATGGCAAATCCAGGTAATTACATTTAATTAAATTTTTTTTCATTGCGTCATAAAAATTTCACATCATGCCGTTAAAACGCTTCCTGCAGGTTGGCCGGACGTTATGTCCTGATGATGAGCACATACAATATTCCTGACAGGAAACAAAATGAAAAAAATCTCTCTGGCATTGATGGTGGCGAGTACATTTTTGACCACCACGGCACACGCAGCGGAAATCTATAATAAAAACGCCAACAAACTGGATCTCTATGGTCGCGTAAAAGCGATGCGCTATATCAGCGACAACAAATCGGTGGATGGCGACCAGACTTATGCCCGACTGGGCTTTAAAGGCGAAACCCAGATTAGTGATTTACTCACGGGCTACGGCCAGTGGGAATACCAGATGACCGGCAACAGGACCGAGAGCGACGGTTCAGCTAAAACCCGTATGGCCTTTGCCGGGCTGAAAGTCGGGGACTACGGCTCTTTTGACTACGGTCGCAACTACGGCGTGCTCTACGACGTGGAAGCCTGGACCGATATTTTCCCGGAGTTCGGCGGCGATGGCTGGACGCGTACCGATAACTTCATGACCGGGCGTACCAACGGCGTAGCAACCTACCGTAACCGTGATTTCTTCGGTCTGGTGGATGGCCTTAACGTGGCCGTGCAGTATCAGGGTAAAAACGAGAACGACGGACGCGCTGTCAGTAAACAAAACGGTGATGGCGTGGGCGGTGCCGTGAGCTATGATTTCGGCGATAGCGGCTTTAGCGTGGGCGCAACCTATGCCGCAGCCAGCCGCACCGCAGGCCAGAAAGCACAAAGCTGGGGCCGTGGCGACAAAGCCGAAGCCTGGGCTACCGGTCTGAAATACTCAGCCGACAGCCTCTATCTCGGCGCTGTTTATGCTGAAACCCGCAATATGACGCCCATTTCAGGCACCGCCACGATTGATGGCGTGAATACCAGCGTTAACGGTTTTGCCAATAAAATGCAGACCTTCGAAGCGGTTGTTCAGTATCAGTTCAATAACGGTCTGCGCCCGTCCCTGGGTTATGTGCAGTCGAAAGGCAAAAAGATTGAAGGCGTGGGCAATGCCGACCTGGTGAAATACGTGGATGTTGCGGCCACGTATTATTTCAACAAGAACATGTCAGCGTTTGTGGACTATAAAATCAACCTGGTTAACGACAATAACCCGCTTGCTCTGAATACGGATAACGTGGTGGCAACGGGTCTGACTTATCAGTTCTGATTTCATGCAAGGAAAAACAAACGCCAGCCCGGGGCTGGCGTTTTTCATTCAGGCGCGGCGTTTAACCGGCTGTTCTACACCGTCGGCAGGTAGCAACTCAAAATTGAGCGAGGTCAGCAGTGCCTCCAGCCGCTCGTGGAAATTGCGCAGCGTCTGAGTCACCTGCTCTTCCACCGCTTTATCTTTAAAATCTACGGGTTGCCAGATGCCGTCTTTATCAAACAGGCCAAACTGCCACGTATAATGGAAGCGCTTTTCCTGCGGCGCCAGTTCCATCCACCATCCCCAGAACTCACGTTTTTCAGGCGCAGGTTTTACATTGACACACACAGCAAGACAGTCGAAAAAGAATCGATTTTCGTCGCACTTGTCTTCACGAATATAAGGGCCAAGCGCTGCAAACTTTTTAGTCAGGCGGCCTTTGGGGTATCCACTCGGTAACGTCATTGCGATCTCCTGTTAGTGAACACCCAGTTTTAACGAACATGCAAAATTAAGCAATGTTTGATGTTTATGGCCAACAATTTCACAACATAAATCGCATTTCTCCGTCAGCGTAACCGTTTTGACAACCAGCCAGTGATCTCCTTGAGCGCCCGATCAAAGCTCTGGTTCAGTGGCCGAAACGGGATCTCAATAAGTTTACTGTCGGCTGAGGACGAGGTTATCAGCCGCGACTCTTCCTCAGGGCTAAAGGGATCGTTTTGCCAGTAGGCAGAGAGCAGCGGCGTCGGGCAGCGGCGGCCCAGCAACCCCTGAGTTTTAAGTGAATAGCGGTTAAGTTCAATGCCAAGCGCAGCGTCCGAGGCATCCTGCATCCCGAGGCGGCTTGCCAGCACATCAATGTACATCTCCGGCACCCTGCGCTGGCGCGCGGTGTCACTGAGCAGGGCATGCACTACCGGCCCGATACAGGCCACGCCCTTAAGGCGCTGCGACTCAAGATAGGCCAGTCGTACCGCCACGTTGGCGCCAAAGCGAAAACCAAACGCCGCGACACGCGTGTGATCAATCCAGGGAATATCCGGCAGCGCTTTAAGTACGTGCTGGTGCAGCAGGCTGGAGTCCTGAGTAAGCTTCCACTTTGCAGAAAAGCCGACGGAAGGCATATCGATTGTCAGCATTGCCAGCCCGGCCGGCGCAAAATAATGCTCAAACAGGCGGTAATAATCGCTTTGCAATGCATCAAGCCCGCCGCACAACAGAACCGTCGGCAACGGCCCTTCCACGCCTTTGGGCATATGCAGAAAGCCGGTGATTGTCCCGCTGCCCGCCACGGGAAACTCCAGCTTACGTAACCCACCGGAAAGCCTCGGCGCGGCCTCTTCATAGGCACGGTTAGCCAGTACCTGCGCCTGGTCGGCCAGCTCATCGCCTTTAAGGTGCGGATAGGCGGCGATGCTGTACAGGTTTGCCGCCATTAGCCACTGCTTGCCGCACAGCACATCATCCAGCTGCTGGCTGGCGCTCTGCTGCCAGTCCATCGCCTGCTTCGACCACTCAAATATCCAGTTACCGCTGCGATAGCCAACCACTGTGTCAAAAATATCGTCATGGGTGCGCTCGGCTTTGCTGGCGGCAATACGCGACTGGACCTCAAGGATTTCCAGCGCAGGCACACCGCGCCAGGTCCAGAGCAGACGGTTAATCAGGCGATACCAGTGTGCCACCGTGGCGCCATCCAGCGCCGACTGCACGGCAGAGGCTTTGTAGTGACGCGAGCGGCGCACCAGCGTGGAGGTTTCGGGGTGTTTAAAGCGGGGCTTGAACAACGTTTCGCTCAGGTTTTTCTGCGACATCAAACGCTCCGTCAATCGAAAAAATCACTGTGTGTGATTGTAGCCGGATGCGCAACAACAAAAAACAAACGCCCGGCAAGCCGGGCGTTTTATTATGATTCTGGTCAATTAACGGCCTGAGAGTGGCGGCACAAACGCAACGCCCATATCCCACGGCTGCTCAATCCAGGTATTTTGCGCAATGTCGATTTCGTAATCGTCCACCAGCGGCTGACCTGCCGGTTTGGCGAAAATCGTCACAAAACGCGCTTTCGGATACATTTCACGAATAGCCACGGCAGTACCGCCGGTGTCCACGAGGTCATCAATGACGATAAAGCCTTCACCATCACCTTCCGCGCGCTTAATCACTTTCATTTCGCGCTGGTTGTCATGGTCGTAGCTGGAGATACAAACGGTGTCGACGTGGCGAATACCCAGTTCACGCGCCAGCAGCGCGGCCGGGACCAGTCCACCGCGGCTGACCGCGATGATGCCCTTCCACTGCTCTGCGGGCAGCAGGCGGCTTGCGAGTTTGCGGGCGTGAATCTGCAACATGTCCCAGGTGACGACGTATTTTTCGCTCATATGAAGTGTCCCAGCCTGTCAGTAACGGCTTAAAAATTATTCAGGGGAAATCAGGTTGCGCGAAATTATAGAGATCCCATGCGCTAAAAACCAGTGCTGCGCTAGCAACGGCGCGGATTTTAGGCTTTTGTTCTCCAGATGCAGGAGAAAGTGGTATCCTCGACTTATCGTACGGGCAAAGGCCCGCGTACATCTTTTTCCCGCTAACACAGTGACCAGGCAGACTTTATTGCCGGTCGTCGTCAAGGAGACGCATCGTGTCTGAATTGTCTCAACTCTCTCCGCAGCCGCTATGGGATATTTTTGCCAATATTTGCGCTATCCCGCACCCGTCTTACCATGAAGAACAGCTGGCTCAGCACATAATGGACTGGGCTGGCGAAAAAGGGCTGCACGCACAGCGCGACCAGGTAGGCAATATTCTGATTCGCAAGCCTGCTACTGCGGGCATGGAAAACCGCAAGCCGGTTGCCCTACAGGCTCACCTGGACATGGTGCCGCAGAAAAATAACGATACCGTTCACGACTTCACTAAAGACCCGATTCAGCCGTGGATTGACGGCGAGTGGGTGAAAGCACGCGGCACCACGCTGGGTGCCGACAACGGGATTGGCATGGCGTCTGCGCTGGCGGTGCTGGCTGACGAGCGCGTGGAGCACGGCCCGCTGGAAGTGCTGCTGACCATGACCGAAGAAGCCGGGATGGAAGGCGCATTCGGCCTTCAGCCCAACTGGCTGAAAGCCGACATTCTGATTAACACCGACTCCGAAGAAGAAGGTGAAATTTACATGGGCTGCGCCGGTGGCGTGGATGCCATCACCACCCTGCCGCTCACGCGTGAAGCGCTGCCGGGCGGCTTTGAGACTGTCAAACTGACCCTGAAAGGCCTCAAAGGCGGTCACTCTGGTGCAGAAATCCACCTCGGTCTTGGCAATGCCAATAAACTGCTGGCGCGCTTTTTGAAAGAGCACGCGGCACTGGATTTGCGTCTGCTCGATTTCAACGGCGGTACGCTGCGTAACGCCATTCCGCGCGAAGCCTCCGCCATGCTGGCTGTTGCGAGCAGCAAATCTGCTGAGCTGAAAGCGCAGGTTGCCCACTACCAGGCCGTGCTGGAAAACGAACTGGCGCTGAAAGAGAAAAACCTGACGCTGGTGCTGGAGTCCTGTGAAACCGCGCACTCGCCGCTGACGGCACAGAGCCGCGACACCTTCGTTAACCTCATCAACGCCACGCCAAACGGCGTGATTCGCAATTCCGACGTGATGAAAGGCGTGGTGGAAACCTCGCTGAACCTTGGCGTTGTCACAACAGAAGAGAACCAGGCAGAAATTATTTGTCTGATTCGCTCGCTTATCGACAGCGGCAAAGATGCCGTTGCCAGCACGCTGCAATCGCTTGGCGAACTGGCCGGTGCACAGGTGCAGATTAAGGGCAGCTATCCGGGCTGGCAGCCGGATGACAAATCGCCGGTGATGAAGCTGGTGCGTGAAACTTACAACACGCTGTTTGGCAAAACGCCGAACATTCAGGTTATTCACGCGGGTCTGGAATGCGGCCTGTTCAAAAAACCGTATCCGGATATGGATATGGTCTCTATTGGGCCAACCATCACCGGACCTCACTCGCCCGATGAGCAGGTGCATATTGAAAGCGTCGGCCATTACTGGACGCTGCTGACCGCGCTGCTGAAGGCAATACCGTTAAAATAATGACCCACTGCTGTCAAAACGCCCTCTTCAGAGGGCGTTTTTGTTTTCTGTCATACCTGCACTGAAATGCTGGGTGTTAAAAAAGAGGCCCGCCCCAACGCGTTAACGCTCGCGGAGCAGGAAAACCGCATTTTCGCGATGACGTTACAGCCCCAGCACCAGTTGGCGCTCAAGCTGCGGGTCCAGTAACGTGACATGCAGCCCCACCAGCCTCACGCCGCGTTCACCGCGCCGCTCCTCCCAGGTTTTACGCGCGGTGGCAATCAGGTCGTCTTTATTGAGCCGCGGCCAGACGTGCTCCTGGGTGGTCAGCTGGAAGTCGTTGAATTTGAGCTTTACGCCCTGGCGGGCAATGAGCAGCTGTGGGTTAATCTTCGCCAGCCTGCGCTCAAGCTCCGGGTAAAGGCGCTCGTTAATAATCGCCTCGCACTCTTCCCAGCGATGAATATCCTCGGCCAGCGTGCGTTCCACACCAACCGACTTACGCAGGCGCTCGCTGCATACCTCGCGCTCATCAATGCCGTGGCTGCGCTCCCACAGCACGCGACCAAACTTGCCAAAGCGTTTGAGTAAGCGAGCCAGATCGCTGTTTTGCACATCGGCACAGGTAAGCAGCCCCATCTCTTCAAGCTTCGACGCCGTCACTTTGCCAACGCCGGGGATCTTGGCCAACGGTAACGACAGCAAGAAAGCAGGCATCTCTTGCGGCGTAATCACAAACTGGCCGTTGGGTTTGTTGATGTCCGACGAGATTTTGGCAAGGAATTTAATCGGCGCAATGCCTGCCGAGGCGGTGAGATTCAGTTCCTGAAAAATCGCCGCGCGGATCTCCTGCGCCATCAGCGTGGCCGAGCCGCGACAGTGGGCGCTGTCGGTTACGTCAAGATAGGCCTCGTCCAGTGACAGTGGCTCGATGCGATCGGTGTAACGTGAGAAGATTTCGCGGATGTGGTTAGAGGCCTCTTTGTAAGCCTCAAAACGCCCAGGCAACAGCGTGAGGTGTGGGCACAGCCGCAGCGCGGTGGCGGTCGGCATAGCGCTGCGTACGCCGTATTTGCGCGCCGGATAATTAGCGGTGCTGATGACGCCACGCCCTTCGCGGCTGCCACCAACAGCCAGCGGAATATCGCGCAGCGCCGGGTTATCACGCATCTCGACGGCTGCAAAAAAGCAGTCCATATCGACATGAATAATTTTACGCATACCGCCAACCCTTTCACTGTACAGATATACAGGATAGCAAATTTACTCCTGTACGCAATGGTGAAATTTCGTACATTCGCGTTGCATTATTCTCGTTTGTAAGAATATCCCTTTAAAAATAAAGTCATAACAGAAAAAAATCGGTATCGTTATCTGACTGCACCGATGCTGGCGATATTTTACTCACTGATTAAGGCAGTCATGGCAATCTTCACAAACCAGGTACAAAAGCTCACCAATATCTGGTGCTGGCTTCTTATTATCATGCCTTACACTGTCAGGCTTATATGGCTCGATGCTCTGACTGCATTGATATTGCGTTTCGCCCTGGTCACTATCTTCGTTGTTCTCGACAGGCGCGCTCTGGCTGAAGCAGGATTGCGTTCCCCTCACCTTCTCTGGGGAGTGCTGCTGGAGCCTGTCTATTTATGGAAGCGAGATGGTATTACCGGTTATCGCTTCAAGCGCATGTTTGTTATGTTCTTCATTATTCGATTTATGATGTTAATAATGGCTTATTACTATGAAGATATTCACGCAGAGCGCAACACCTGTGCTGCGTTGAATACCCTGAACCGGGGCGCACAGGCTCAAAGAGTAAGGCTCGGTGGAGGATGTGAGAGAGTCATTGATATTGAACTGGTCGAAGCAAAAAAATATAACGCGGATGTCAGATTGAAAAATGGCTCAACGATGCAGGTGGGCATACAGCTTAAAAATAACGGTCAGCTTATTGTGCGTGCGCCTTTTGCGTATCAGGACTAAGCCTGCGTCCTTAATTACTTTTTCATCAGGCAATGCCGCTTTATTTCCCACCCACGAGCCTCTGGATGTATCACTTTTTATATAAGGAAAATGCTAATGGCCATCGTCACGGTTCAGGAAGAGAAACTTACTAATATCTGGTGCTGGCTATATGTCATTGTGAGCCTTACCCCGTTCCTCTTTTGGGAGGAATTTTTGACAATATTAGATTCTGATGAAGAGCTCGTTGTCAGCCTGGCGTTCAGCATCGTATTTTCTATCGCCTTTATTATCCTCGACAGGCGAGCACTGGCGAAAGCCGGGTTTTCTGCCCCTCACCCGCTGTGGTGCTTTTTTCTGCCGCCGGTTTATTTCTACAAACGCGCCAGTATCACCGGAGTGCGCAGGAAGTACATGTTCTGGATAATTACCGTGGTCTATGTTGTCGTCAGCCTTGTCATCGTAGCCGGCACGCTTTCTTATGCATTTATCGAAATATATGTCGAACAAGAAATCTGTGAGTTCCTTAATACCCGTACTGAGCAAAAGTACGGCCAGGCAGGGCTGGAGACACACGCCTGTGAATCTGTCGTTTTTAACGTGATGGACTATGTAGACGATGAGAGCAACGGCCCTCTTCCCACAGAAGTACTGTTGAAAAATGGCGAAACGCTACAGATGGATATACAAATAACCGAAGGGGGAAACGTCAGCGTTATCAGCCCTTATCCCTGGTAATGATAAAAAAACACCTCCTGTCGGAGGTGTTTTCAGTTACACAATACGGTTCTGGTTGAGCTTTTGTTCGCGTGCCATACGCGCCTTGCGGGCATCGCACGGCTCCGGGCAATCGCAGACCTTTTCCAGCCCCAGCGCGCCGATGCCGCCACAGCTACCCTGGAGCGTTTTGCGCTTCACGATGTAGCCCAGTGACATACCTAATATCACCAGCGCAAAGATAGCAAAGGTCGCCAGGAATACCGTTAACATACGCGCCTCCGTCAGCCGCCGAAGTCGTCGAGCAGGATGTTGTCATCCTCCACGCCAAGATCTTTGAGCATCTTAATCACCGCTGCGTTCATCATCGGCGGTCCGCACATGTAGAACTCGCAGTCTTCCGGTGCCGCATGGTCACGCAGATAGTGCTCATACAACACATTGTGGATGAAGCCGGTGTAACCCGTCCAGTTGTCTTCCGGCAGCGGCTCAGAGAGGGCAATATGGAAGCTGAAGTTCGGGTTTTCACGCGCTAACTGCTCAAACTCTTCCTGGTAGAACATCTCACGCAGCGAGCGGGCGCCGTACCAGAAGGTTATCTTGCGGTCAGTTTTAATGCGCTTAAGCTGGTCGAAGATGTGCGAGCGCATTGGCGCCATACCGGCACCGCCACCTACAAACACCATTTCAGCGTCGGTCTCTTTGGCAAAGAACTCGCCAAACGGCCCGGAAATGGTCACCTTGTCACCCGCTTTGAGCGACCAGATGTAGGATGACATGATGCCCGGCGGTGCATCCGGCACGTTCGGCGGCGGCGTGGCAATACGCACGTTGAGCATGATAATGCCCGCTTCTTCCGGGTAGTTCGCCATTGAATAAGCGCGCACGCACGGCTCTTTCACTTCTGAACGGAAGCGGAACAGGTTGAACTTGTCCCAGTCGCCGCGGTATTCCTCAGGCACGTCAAAATCCGCGTAGTCTACCGTGTGCGGGCCGCATTCAATCTGAATGTAGCCACCGGCGCGAAACGGCACCACTTCACCGTCAGGAATTTTCAGCTTCAGTTCTTTGATGAACGTTGACTTGTTATCGTTAGAGATAACTTCACATTCCCATTTTTTGACGCCAAAGATCTCTTCCGGCAGCTCAATTTTCATGTTCTGCTTCACCGCCACCTGGCAGGCCAGACGACAGCCCTCTTTCGCCTCACGCTTGGTGATGTGCGAAAGCTCGGTTGGCAGAATTTCACCGCCGCCCTCTTTGACCGTGACGCGGCACTGGCCGCAGGAGCCGCCGCCGCCGCAGGCTGAGGAGATAAAAATCCCCTGGCCGGACAGCGTATTAAGCAGCTTGTCGCCCGCAGGCGTGTGAAACTGCTTGTCGGCTTCGTTATTGATTTCAATCACCACGTCGCCGCTATTCACAAGCCTGGAGCGGGCAAACAAAATCAGCAGTACCAGCGCCAGAACAATCAGCGTAAACATTGCTACGCCAAGAATAATTTCCATAACTAATCGCCCTTATAGCTGCACGCCGGAGAATGACATAAAGCCCAGCGCCATCAGTCCCGTGGTGATGAAGGTGATGCCGAGACCACGCAGTCCCGCCGGTACGTTGGCGTATTTCATTTTTTCACGCAGCCCCGCCAGCGCCACAATAGCCAGCGTCCAGCCAATCCCCGAACCAAAGCCGTAGACGATAGATTCAGTAAAGGTGTAATCACGCTGCACCATGAAGGACACGCCACCGAAAATGGCGCAGTTTACGGCGATAAGCGGCAGGAAGATGCCCAGCGCGTTATAAAGCGACGGGAAGAAGCGGTCGAGGATCATCTCCAGAATCTGCACCAGCGCAGCAATGACGCCAATGAAGGTGATGAAGTTCAGGAAGCTCAGATCCACGCCTTCAACAATCGCACCGTCGCGCAGCACCAGGTTATAGACGAGGTTATTGACCGGCACCGCAATACTCAGCACCACGGTAACGGCAATCCCCAGACCAAAAGAGGTGGAGACTTTCTTGGACACCGCCAGGAAAGTACACATACCCAGGAAGAAGGCCAGCGCCATGTTCTCAACAAACACCGCACGGACAAACAGACTGATAAAATGGTCCATGATTTACTCCTTCTCCTGCTGTTCTGGCTTCCAGGTGCGCAGCGCCCAAATGAGCAAGCCAATCAGGAAGAACGCGCTCGGCGCCAGCAGGAACATGCCGTTTGGCAGATACCAGCCGCCGTTTTGCACGGTTTCCATGACGGTGACGCCAAACAGTTTGCCCGACCCAATCAGCTCACGTACAAAAGCCACCACCAGCAGAATGGCGCCGTAACCGATGCCGTTGCCGATGCCGTCCATAAAGCTCGCCAGCGGCGGTGACTTCATGGCGTAGGCTTCAGCGCGGCCCATCACGATGCAGTTGGTAATAATCAGGCCCACAAACACCGACAGCTGTTTGGAGATTTCATAGGCAAAGGCGCGCAGCAGCTGATCGACCACAATAACCAGCGAGGCGATAATCGCCATCTGCACAATGATGCGCACGCTGTTAGGGATGTGGTTGCGGATCATGGAGATAAACATGCTGGAAAACGCCGTGACGAGCGTTACCGCAATCGCCATAACAAACGCCGTTTCAAGCTTGGTGGTTACCGCCAGGGCAGAACAGATGCCCAGAATCTGCAGCGCGATGGGGTTGTTATCAACAAGCGGTGACACCACCAGCTTTTTGATTTCTTTCATGTTGCTCATTTCAGCCATTGTTGAGCACTCCTTCACGTACCTGCTTCAGGAACGGGCCAAAACCCAGCTCGCCCATCCAGAAGTCAAAACTGTGCTGTACACCGTTTGCTGTAAGCGTTGCACCCGACAAACCGTCAACCGCGTATTCGTTACCAGGCTGCGCACCGCCTTTCACAACACGAATGGCCGGATTGCCGTTCTCATCGAGCACTTTTTTACCGACCCACTGACGACGCCAGTTCGGGTTTTCGATTTCGCCACCGAGTCCCGGCGTTTCACCGTGATCGTAGTAGGTGAGCCCATCAATGGTGCGCCCGTCGGTGCCCAGTGCGACAAATGCATGCATGACCGACCACAGACCGTTGCCATACACCGGCAGGATAAGCTGCTGCACTTTCTGCTGCTCATCACGCACCAGCCAGATTTCCACCACGTTGCTACGGCGTTTGAGGCCAGCCGGATCCTGCGCGGCATTGAGCGCAATGCTCTGCTGCGGGTCACGCAAGGCTTTGGCTTCACTGAAGCCTTCCGGGTCTTTATCCAGCAGGTTGCCGCTTTGCAGGTCAACCAGGCGAGGAGAGATACGCGCCTTAAACACCTCATTTATCTGCTCGCCGCTCATGCCCGGCTGCATCAGCCCGGCAACATCAAGAATGTTGCGCTGTTTGTCCAACTCGCGCTGCTCGGTCTGGCGCGCTTTGAGACCGACCGCCGATCCGGCAACAATCACCGAGCACACCAGGCAAAGCATAATGACCACCAGCAACGTTTTGCCGATGCTGTCGTTTCCTTTGTTAGCCACGCAACTTCCTCCGCTTAACGTTGGCCTGCACCACCAGATAATCGAACAGCGGTGCGAAGAGGTTGGCGAACAGAATCGCCAGCATCATGCCTTCCGGATAGGCCGGATTCACCACGCGAATCAGCACACACATCACGCCGATCAGCGCGCCGTACCACCATTTACCTTTATTGGTAAACGACGCGGAAACCGGATCGGTTGCCATAAACATCATGCCGAAGGCAAAGCCACCCAGCACCAGGTGCCAGTACCACGGCATGGCGAACATCGGGTTGGTGTCAGAGCCAATGAGGTTAAACAGCGTTGCCGTTGCCATCATGCCCAGCATCACGCCAGTTACGATGCGCCAGGACGCCACGCGGCCAAAGATGATGATGGCGCCGCCCAGCAGAATCATCAGCGTAGAAACTTCACCAATGGAGCCAGGAATATTGCCAAGGAAAGCATCCATCCAGGTCACCGGTTGGCCGGTAGACACGTTAACTAACGCTTCGCCACCGTTGCTCGCCCACTGCGCGAGCGGGGTTGCACCAGAGAAGCCATCAGCCGCCGTCCACACCAGGTCACCGGAAATCTGCGCCGGATAGGCAAAGAACAGGAACGCGCGCCCGGCCAGTGCCGGGTTAAGGAAGTTACGCCCGGTGCCGCCAAAGACTTCTTTGGCAATCACCACGCCGAAGCTGATGCCAAGTGCGGCCTGCCACAGCGGCAGCGTTGGCGGCACAATCAGAGCGAAAAGGATGGAGGTGACGAAGAAACCTTCGTTAATTTCATGCTTGCGGATAATCGCGAACAGCACTTCCCAGAAGCCGCCGACCAGGAACACCACCAGATAAATCGGCACAAACCAGATGGCCCCGAGGGTCATCATGCTTATCCAGCCTGCGTCTGCGCCAAAATTCACGCCCAGAAGCTGCGCAATCTGCCAGTGCCAGTCGCCGTTCAGTACCTGCTGAAGCTGCTCTGTACCATAGAGTCTGTTCAGCGCCGTGATACTTTCATGACCTACGTTGTACATGCCCCAGAACATGGCCGGGAACACTGCCAGCCACACCAGGATCATCATGCGCTTGAGATCGATGGCATCACGCACGTGAGAGGCACCGCGTGTGACCTGGCCTGGCGTGTAAAACAACGTGGCCGTGGCTTCGAACAGCGGGTAGTACTTCGCCAGTTTGCCGCTACCGGTAAAGTGCGGCTCCATTTTTTCAAAAAGATGTTTCAGGCCCATCGTTTATCCTTCCTGCTCGATGCGGGTTAAGATTTCACGCAGCACCGGGCCGTATTCGTATTTCCCAGGGCAGACATAGGTGCACAGCGCCAGATCTTCTTCATCCAGCTCCAGGCAACCGAGCGCCTGCGCGCTGTCGGTATCCCCTGCCAGCAGGTCACGCAGCAGTACCGTCGGCAGAATATCCAGCGGCATCACGCGCTCATAGCTGCCGATTGGCACCATTGCACGCTCACCACCGTGGGTATCGGTTGAGAAGTTAAACAGACGGTGCTTGAGGAAGTGACCCAGCGTGGTGCGGGTAATGGAGAATTTATCTTTGCCCGGTGCCACCCAGCCAAAAAGCTCTTTCTCACGACCTTCTTTGAGTACGGTAATCTGCAAATGGAAACGGCCAAGAAACGCATGCGGGCCGCTTGCCTGGCTGCCGCTGAATACCGAACCGGAAATCACGCGGTTTTCACCGTCGAGCAGTTCGCCCTCGGTGAGTGCCGGGACGGATGCGCCCAACACCGTGCGCAGCAGTCGTGGCTGTTTCACCTGCGGACCACCCAATGCAATAACGCGCTCAGTCCACAGCACGCCTTCCACCATGAGCTTACCGATGGCGATAACGTCCTGGTAATTGAGGTGCCACACTTGTTTAGTCAGGCTGACGGGCTCAAGGAAATGGATGTGGGTACCCGGCAGGCCTGCGGGATGCGGCCCGGCGAATTCATTGAACGTGACCTGTGCTGCCGGATGGCCGCCCAGCATACCGCCGCTTGCCTGGCACACATGGACTTTACCTTCCGTCAGGCGCGTGAGCACCGTCAGACCGGCATCAAACATCGCGCGCTGCGCTTTGATGATGGGCTGCGGATCGGCGGCCAGCGGGTTGGTGTCGATGGCGGTGACGAAGATTGCGGCCGGAACGCTACCCGGAACCGGCGTTTTACTGAAAGGACGCGTGCGCAGCGCTGTCCACAACCCGGACGCCAGCAGCTGGCGCTCAACGGCTTCACGCGACAGTGTCGCCAGTTCGTCAACCGCGTGGCGAGCAAATTCCACCTGCTCATCGCCTTCAACAGCAATCACGACAGATTGCAGCACGCGGCGTTCGCCGCGATGGATTGCCTCAACCGTGCCGCTTGCTGGCGCGGTATAGAAGACCCCAGGGTTTTTCTTATCTTCAAACAGCGCTTGTCCCTTGCGTACCCGGTCGCCTTCCCGGACCAGCATAGAAGGACGCATGCCAATATACTCTTCTCCCAACAGCGCCACGTGCCGGGGCGTTGGGCATTCGTCAATGCGCTGCTCCGGTACGCCTGCTATAGGCAGACTGAGCCCTTGTTTTATTTTGATCATAAGGTTAAGTACGTATGGATTATCGTTATCGCACCGTTACTCGCACGGCGCCTGAGTGATATCACTTCCGTCAGACGGAAAGGAAAAAGATGGTAACCGAAGGTTACGCCGACCAAACGGCTGAATACCTTCAATTCTTATCCTTATATCGATTTTCGCGCGTAATTTTAGCACTAAACACCCCAAAAACGGCAGCACTACCACCTGCGCAAGGTCAACAATGCGAACGGTGGCGCAACTTTTTGGTGTAAAAAAAAGCATGAAAACATTTCTTACGTGTAAAACACGCTGGCACCGCTTGCGAAAAACAATAGTGGTGATAATGTGAGCGCTGAATTCCAGAGCATTCTGACTCAGGGCAATCTTTGCCGTTCAGGCTTGTATTATCGGTTTATCAAGGAAATCCGCTGTATGCGTAAAATCGCGTTATTTTTTGCGATGCTTCTCCTGCCGTGCGTGTCATTTGCCGGCTTGCTTGGCAGCAACCCTTCCCCGCTGGCTGACAAAAAGCAGTTTATGGGCTCGCCGGTTTATATTCAGATCTTTAAACAAGAGCGCACCCTTGAGCTGTGGGTCAAGTCGGGCGAAAAGTACCAGTTGATGAGCAGTTACAATATCTGTAACTACTCAGGTGGGCTTGGGCCAAAACGACGTACCGGTGATTTTAAAAGCCCGGAAGGGTTCTATAGCGTGGATCGCAGCCAGCTTAAGCCTGACAGCCAGTACTATAAAGCTATCAATATTGGCTTTCCGAATGAGTTTGACCGCCAGAACGGCTATGATGGTAAATATCTGATGATTCACGGTGCCTGCGTATCGGTTGGCTGCTATGCCATGACCGACAGCGGTATTGATGAGATTTTCCAGTTCGTGACCGCAGCCCTGGTGTTCGGCCAGTCACGCGTTGAGGTGAGCATTTATCCGTTTCGTATGACGGATGCCAACATGGCGCTGCACAAAAACTCTTACTACGCGAACTTCTGGAAGCAGCTTAAGCCGGGCTACGACTACTTTGTGCAAAATAAGCAGCCGCCGCATGTCAACGTGCAAAACGGCCAGTATGTGGTTAACACCCGGCCATTTATGGGCGGCGGTAACAGCCAGCCGCAGCTTGCATCAAACCTGCTTTTCACCGAGGCAAAATAACGCCCACTCCCCAGGCGCTATCCGGTTCCAGTTCTCGTTACCGGTAAGCGGCTGGGTGGCAATCACCGACACCACGTCGTTAGGCGTGGTTTCGCGCTGAAAATCAATTTCCACATCTCTGTCCAGCAGTGTCGCCACACCAAACGGCGCACGGCGCGTTATCCAGAAAAGATTTGTCGAGCAAAATGCCATCACGTAGCGCCCGTCCGACAGCAGCATGTTAAACACGCCTTTGTTACGCAACTCAGCCGCCAGTTCGGCCACGTAGCGGAACATCGCCGTCATATTGCCTGGCGTGCGTGGGTAACGTTGAGTCAGGCGGTGTAGCAGCCAACAGAACGCGTATTCACTGTCAGTGTCGCCCACCGGGCGGAAATTGCCGGTTTCCAGGCTGCGATATCCCTTAAGCTGCCCATTATGGGCGAAAGTCCAGTTGCGCCCCCACAGCTCGCGGGTAAAAGGATGGGTATTTTCAAGCGCCACTTCGCCACGGTTGGCCTGACGAATATGCGCAATGACCGAGCAGGACTTAATCGGATAGTCCTGCACCAGCCTGGCGATGGGAGAGTTAAAGCTTGGCTGCGGGTCTTTAAATGTGCGGCACCCTTTGCCTTCATAAAATGTAATGCCCCAGCCGTCTTTATGCGGGCCAGTGCCGCCGCCGCGCTGAACCAGTCCGGTAAAGCTAAAGCAAATATCCGTTGGGACGTTGGCGCTCATCCCGAGCAGTTCACACATATTGACCTCCCGGACCGCACCCCTCCGGCCAGGGAGGGGTTTAGGGGTTATGCTTTTACCATTTCTTTTTCAATCAGCAGCATCAGGATGTGAATCACTTTGATGTGAATTTCCTGGATGCGATCGGCGTAGCCAAAGTGCGGCACACGGATTTCGATATCCGCACTGCCCGCCATTTTGCCGCCGTCTTTGCCCGTCAGCGCAATCACCTTCATGCCTTTGGCGCGTGCCGCTTCAATCGCTTTAATAATATTGGCAGAGTTGCCAGAGGTGGACAGCCCCAGCAGCACGTCACCTTCGCGGCCTACCGCTTCTACATAGCGCGAAAATACGTATTCATAGCCAAAGTCGTTGCTCACACAGGACAGATGGCTCACGTCAGAAATCGCAATCGCCGGGTAGCCCGGACGGTTTTCACGATAGCGACCGGTGAGTTCTTCAGCAAAATGCATGGCGTCACAGTGGGAACCACCGTTACCGCAGGAGAGCACTTTGCCGCCCGCTTTGAAGCTGTCTGCCAGCAGCACAGCCGCACGCTGGATGGCGTGGATATTGGCGTCGTCTTTCAGGAAATTCGCCAGCGTGTCGGCGGCTTCATTCAGTTCACTACGGATAGTATCCTGGTACATGAGGAGGGTTCCTTCAGCTTTTGCTAGTTACTGTGAGCAGTGTACCGGATAGCGTCAGCAGCGAGAAGCACCGTGCAACGGCAGTTTGGCCGTTAATTTGGTCCACAGTGTGAGCCAGGTTGTAATTATATTGTAAACACATTGATAAAAATGAGTGTGTCCACTACAACAATAACAACCCACTGGTCAGACCTCCGGCAAGTTAAGGAGCTTTTCTTATGTTGACGTTGAGTATTGTTGCTACCGTTGTTTTAATCGCTGCCCTTTTTTACCACCGGGTAAATTTGCTGTTGAGCAGCGCCATTGTGCTGGTCTGGACCGTCGCGCTTGCCGCTGCCGGTCTCTGGACGCCCTGGATGCTGTTACCACTGGCGATTGTGTTGTTACCGCTCAATATTGTCCCACTGCGTAAATCCCTGCTCTCCGCACCGATTTTCCGCATGTTCAGTAAAGTGATGCCGCCAATGTCCCGCACCGAAAAAGAAGCTATCGATGCAGGCACCACCTGGTGGGAAGGCGACTTGTTTCGCGGTAACCCGGACTGGAATAAGCTGCACAACTATCCACAACCGCGCCTTACTGCTGAAGAGCAGGCGTTTATTGACGGCCCGGTAGAAGAAGCCTGCCGCATGGCAAACGACTTTGCGATTACCCATGAAATGGCGGACCTGCCGCCAGAACTGTGGGCATATCTGAAAGAACATCGTTTCTTCGCCATGATTATCAAAAAAGAGTACGGCGGGCTGGAGTTTTCACCTTACGCTCAGTCGCGCGTACTGCAAAAGCTCTCTGGCGTGTCCGGTATCCTGGCAATTACCGTTGGCGTACCCAACTCTCTTGGCCCTGGTGAACTGTTGCAGCACTACGGCACCGAAGAGCAAAAAGATCATTACCTGCCGCGCCTGGCGCGTGGTGAAGAAATTCCCTGCTTTGCACTGACCAGCCCAGAGGCCGGCTCAGACGCCGGTGCCATTCCGGATACTGGCGTGGTGTGTATGGGCGAATGGGAAGGCAAACAGGTGCTGGGTATGCGCCTGACCTGGAACAAGCGCTACATCACGCTCGCACCTATTGCCACCGTGCTGGGGCTGGCGTTCAAACTGCACGACCCGGACCGTCTGCTCAGTGACGATGAAGCGCCTGGCATCACCTGTGCTCTGATTCCCACCAGCACACCAGGCGTGGAAATTGGCACGCGCCACTTCCCGCTGAACGTGCCATTCCAGAATGGCCCGACCCGCGGCGATGATGTGTTTGTCCCGATTGACTACATTATCGGCGGCCCGAAAATGGCCGGTCAGGGCTGGCGTATGCTGGTGGAATGCCTGTCGGTAGGCCGCGGCATTACGCTGCCGTCTAACGCCACCGGCGGCCTGAAAAGCGTGGCGCTGGCGACCGGGGCTTATGCCCGTATTCGCCGTCAGTTCAAAATCTCCATTGGTAAGATGGAAGGGATTGAAGAAGCGCTGGCGCGCATTGCCGGTAACGCCTATGTGATGGATGCAGCAGCAACGCTGATTACCTACGGCATTATGCAGGGTGAAAAGCCTGCGGTGCTGTCGGCTATTGTGAAGTATCACTGCACCCATCGCGGCCAGCGCGCCATTATTGACGCCATGGACATTACCGGCGGTAAAGGCATTATGCTTGGCGAAAGCAACTTCCTCGCCCGCGCCTACCAGGGCGCACCGATTGCCATCACCGTTGAAGGCGCGAATATTCTGACCCGCAGCATGATGATCTTCGGACAGGGTGCAATCCGCTGCCATCCTTATGTACTTGATGAAATGGCCGCTGCGCAGAATAAAGATCTCAATGCCTTCGACAAGCTGCTGTTTAAACACATCGGCCACGTCGGCAGCAACAAAGTGCGCAGTTTCTGGCTGGGTCTGACGAGCGGCCTGACCAGCGCCACGCCAACCCGTGACGCCACGCGCCGCTACTATCAGCATCTCAACCGCCTGAGTGCCAACCTGGCGCTGCTGTCGGATGTCTCGATGGCGGTGCTGGGCGGTAGCCTGAAACGCCGCGAGCGCATCTCCGCACGCCTGGGTGATGTACTGAGCCAGTTGTACCTCGCCTCTGCCGCGCTGAAGCGCTATGAAGACGAAGGGCGTAACGAAGCTGACCTGCCGCTGCTGCACTGGGGCGTTCAGGATGCGTTGCATCAGGCCGAGCAGGCCATTGATGACCTGCTGCGCAACTTCCCGAACCGCTTCGTCGCCGGTGCTATGCGCGTTGTGATTTTCCCGCTGGGCCGCACCTGTCGTGCGCCGTCTGACGTGCTGGATCACAAGCTGGCGCAGATTCTGCAAACGCCGTCGGCGACCCGCTCACGCATTGGTCGCGGCCAATACATAACCCCGAGCGAGCACAATCCGTTCGGTCAGCTTGAGCAGGCGTTGCAGGAAACGATGGCCGCTGAGCCAATTCACGCAAAACTGTGCAAAGCCGCAGGCAAAAACCTGCCGTTTACTCGCCTGGATGTCCTGGCCGAGAAAGCGCTGGCGAAAGAGCAGATTACGGCCGAAGAAGCGCAGATCCTGCGCACCGCAGAAGCCAGCCGCCTGCGCACCATTAACGTTGATGAGTTCGAACCGGAAGAGCTGGCCACCCGCCCGCTGCCGCGTAAGGACAAAGAGAAACTGCGTAAGGTTGAAGCCGCCTGAAGGCAGCAAGACTAAAAAAAGCGGAGCCTGGCTCCGCTTTTTTATTGCCCACAGAGGCGGGCAGCCTCAATAGTGAGCATAAAAAAACCGCCTTCTGTGAAGGCGGCTTTCACTAACCGTCTTTATTTGTAGTTGAATGCATCCGGATGATTTTCCAGACTGCCACTCAATGCCGCAAACAGCACCGTTTTGCCGTCAATGGACAGATCGTCACTTACGTTCATCCACACCAGCTTCTCTTCAGAATTGCTCTCAGTCACCGTTGAGTAGACGCCCGTCATCTCTTTTTTCTCTGGTGACCAGAGGATTGCCACGCGCTCTGAACCGCAGTCGTGCGGTTTGCAGGAAGACAGGACCTGCCAGGTATCGCTACCCAGTTTTACCGTTTTTGCCGGTGAACCTGTACCACCTTTGACAACCCATGCCGGCAACTTATGACCCTGCGTCATTTTGGCAAAGGCCGCTTTTGAATTCGCACCGTTTGCCAGGCCGCTGACCGTCATCATATCGCCCTGTGCCCACGCTCCTGCACTTGCCAACAGCAGCGCAAGCACACTTATTTTCTTTAACATGTCAAACTCCCATTTTTCTCTGTCAGGCGTGAAAACGCCAGTACTTCAGCGTGGTACAAAGACAAAGATATTGCAAATAACTAACAAAAAAGCAGAAGATTCTAGTGACCGCGCGGAGTGACATTTTTTGTAAACCTCATGATACAGTGTTAAAAATTTGCACAATGCAGGAGTACCACACGATGTCTGGCCTGAAGCTATCGCTGCTGCAACAACCGCTGACCTGGATGGATGGCCCTGCCAACCTGCGTCATTTCGATTTACTGCTCGATAACCTGCACGGGCGCGACCTCATTGTCCTGCCGGAAATGTTCACGACCGGTTTTGCCATGCAGGCCGCACAGTGCTCACTGCCGCAGGACGAGGTGGTGACGTGGATGCAGCAAAAGGCGCAGCGCTGTAACGCGATGATTGCCGGTAGCGCTGCCATTGCCAGCGAACGCGGCCCGGTGAACCGCTTTTTACTGGTGCAGCCGGATGGCGTGGTTCACTTCTATGATAAGCGTCATCTGTTTCGCATGGCCGACGAACATCATCATTATCAGCCCGGAGCACAACGACTGGTGTTCGAATGGCGCGGCTGGCGCATTCTGCCGCTGGTATGTTACGACCTGCGTTTCCCGGTCTGGTCGCGCAACCGCGACGACTACGATCTCGCCCTGTATGTTGCCAACTGGCCTGCACCACGCTCGCACCACTGGCAGGCGCTGCTGACTGCGCGTGCTATTGAAAACCAAAGCTACGTGGCAGGCTGCAACCGCATTGGCACCGACGGCAATGGCCACCACTATCGGGGCGACAGCCGCATTATTAACCCGCAGGGTGAAACTCTCGCCAGCGCCGAACCGCATCAGGCCGCACAGATTGATGCCGAATTATCAATCACGGCACTCCGGGAATACCGCACTCGCTTTCCGGCCTGGCAGGATGCCGATGCGTTTCAACTGATATAACCTGACAAGGCCGCCACAGAGACGGCCATTATTGCTTTGCGCTCATACTTGTCAGCGTGAGGCTTCAGGCAGACGCCTGCGCGCAGTGAACAGCCTGACGTTAAACAGGATATTGAGTGTGAACGCGGCAAGACAGCTGGCGCTGATGCCGGAATGCAGCAAGGTGCGTACCCACCCTGGAAACTGGTCGTAAAATGCAGGCATCACTATTGGGATCATGCCAAAGGCCAGTGCGGTGGCGACCACCACCAGGTTCATATTGTCTTTATAGTCCACCTTTGCCAGCGAGCGAATGCCGCTTGCGGCGACCGAGCCAAACAGCACAACGCCCGCACCGCCGAGTACCGGCAAGGGAATACAGGCAATCACACGCCCCAGCACCGGTAGCAGCCCCAGCACCAGCAAAATCAGCCCGCCCGCACTCACGACAAAGCGGCTTTTAATCCCCGTCAGCGCCACCAGCCCAATATTCTGCGCGAACGCACTTTGCGGAAACGAATTCAATAACGGTGCCAGCGCACTGGTGAGCATATCCGCCCGCAGGCCGCTGGCGATGCGGCGTTCATCCACTGGCGTGCCGACAATCTCCCCCACGGCCATCAAGCCAGCCGTGGTTTCGGTGAGCAGTACCAGCACAATCAAAAACATGGAGAGCACCGCGGCGATATCAAATACCGGTGCGCCAAATGCAAACAGTGACGGCAGGGCCAGCCAGGGTCCCTGTAATACGCCGCTGAAATCCGTCTTGCCCATCAGTACCGCCGCCAGCGTGCCGACAACCATTGCAGCCAACACGGCAATGCGGCTCACACCTGCGCTACCAAGGCGATTGAGCAGCAGTATCACCGCAAGCGTCAGGCCCGCCAGCCCAATGTTGGACGGCGCCCCCCAGTCAGAAGCCAGCTGATTCCCGCCCATGGCCCAGCGCGCCGCCACCGGCATCAACGACAGACCAATAACCGTAATGACGCAGCCGGTCACAACCGGCGGAAACAGACGAATGATGCGCGAGAAAAACGGTGCAATCAGCAACCCCAGCAGCGACGCGGCGATAACTGCCCCGAATACCATCGGCAACCCGCCGTCGCTGGCAAGCGTCACCATGGTGGCAACACCGGCAAACGACACGCCCTGTACCAGCGGCAAGCGTGCGCCAAAATACGGCAGCCCCAGCGACTGTAAGAGCGTGGAAATACCGCTGATAAACAGCGCGGCTGTGACCAGCGCCCCGGTCTGTGCCGCTGAAAGGCCAATGGCGCTGCCGATAATCAGCGGCGGCGCCACAATGCCGCCGTACATCGTCAGGACGTGCTGTAAGCCCCAGGTGAACGTTCTGGTGAGCGGATAACGCCGGTCTTCCGGGCGCGTGCGTAGAGTTGTCATTGTGCCCTTCCTTAACCTTGGATGAATCAACTGCCGCGGTAAGTGGACCACGACCAGGGAGAGATAAGGAACGGCAGATGATAATGACCGCCGTTTTCTGTCATCACAAAATCTATCTGCGCGCTCGGGTACAGCGTGTCGCGCCCGCTGCGGGTAAAGTAAGCGCCAATGTCTGCCGTCAGGCGATAACGGCCAGCCTGTAGCGGTTGAGTGGTGAGCTCGCGACAGCGGCCATCATCGTCGGTGACGCCGGTCGCCAGCATTTCCCAGTCGCCGCTGGCATCACGCTCCAGGCGCAAAACGATCCCCTGCGCAGGCTGCCCCAACGCCGTGTCGAGAATATGGGTGGTTACGGAACTCATGGCTGTCATTCTCCTCTGGCAGGGTTTGCTCTGTAGGACACGTTTGGCCACCTGATGCAGCCCGTCAGCAGGCCCCGCCCTCACGTTACTTCGGGTCCACTGGCCAGCACGCGTGCGCATGCGCCAGTGCAGGAGCCGCTTTATCCGTTGGTGTGAAATACACCGTCGAAGCGCAGCAGCGTTATCTGACGCAATTGCTCCAGCGCCTCGGCTCTTTCCTGCTCATCGCTGTTTGCCAGCCGACGCCGGAGTTCGCCCAGGATAGCTTCCCCGCTGCGCCCGCTGGCACGAATCAGAAAAACGTGGCCGAAACGCGCTTCGTATTGCGCATTGGCCTGTGCCAGCGCCTGGGCGAGCGCCGCGTCTTTACTGTTCACACCTGACTGCTCAGCGCGCGACAGCGTTGCCTCCGGCGCCTTTCCCTGAGCACGCTCACCGATACGCGGATGCGCACTCAGCGCCAGATGTAAGTCAGCGTGCGTCCACGTCTGCATCAGCGACAGCGCACGCTCGCGTAGCGCGGTGACTGACTTCCAGGGACGCGTTGTCACCAGCGCCTCGTGCCACGTTGGTAATGCCACGCAGGGTGCAATCATGGCTGCGGCGGCAACACGTTCAGCCTGGTTGAAACGTTCCAGGACGTTATCACCGGCAACAGCTATCACCGACTGACTGAAAGCACGCAGCGCCAGCGCCACATCATCTTCCTGTACCGACTCGTCAGGATGGTGGCTGATACCGCCGCGGCAGCGCACAAACAGCATGCCCACCGGCCAGCGCCCGGCGATAGCAATAGCATCATGCCCGGCTCCGCTTGCAAGGACGGGTACTCGCCCCTGTATTTGCGCCACCGACTGGCCGAGCACCCAGCGCAGGTCGCCGTCGCAGGGCGTGGCAGCAATAGCGTAAAACGGCTCACAGGCAAACTGCACGCCGCGGCGTGCCGCGATATCACTGGCCTGTGCCAGTAATGACGCCAGCGTGTTTTCCAGTACTTCATCACGCGGGCTGCGAATATCCAGTGACAGCGTGACTTCACCCGGGATAACGTTGACCGCCCCCGGTTCACACGCAAGCGTACCGACGGTGACGACCAGTTCAGGGCCACCCGCACGCTCAACGGCCAGCAGCCATTGCGCGGCGGCGGCCAGCGCATCGCGGCGATGTGCCATCGGCACCGTACCGGCGTGCCCGGCTTCGCCGGTAAAACGACACCGCAGACGCTGTGCGCCATTGATAGCACTGACCACGCCCAGCGCCAGGTTGTCGTGTTCCAGCACCGGTCCCTGCTCAATATGTAGCTCCAGGTAAGCACTGAAATCCTGCACCGCACGGGCAGCTGCACCGATGCGCGCCGGGTCCAGCCCGGCGTTAACCAACGCGTTTGCCACACTGATGCCATCGGCATCCTCACAGGCGAGCCACGACAGCGGCCAGTCGCCGGTTAGCCCACGGCTGCCAAGCAGCGTAATGCCAAAGCGGGTGCCTTCTTCGTCGGCAAACCCCACCACTTCAATCGCCTGTGCCAGACGGATAGTGTGCCGATGCAGCCAGGCCACCACTTCAATGGCCGCCACCACGCCGAGCATGCCGTCATAGCGCCCGGCGTTGCGCACGGTGTCGAGGTGTGAGCCTAACAGCACGGCCTGCGCGCCTTCCTGCACACCTTCATAGCGCCCACAAATATTGCCGACGGCATCCTGCCAGGTCACCATGCCAGCCTGCTCCATCCAGTCGGCCACCAGCCGGTTGGCTCGCAGGTGTTCAGAAGACAAATAAACCCGGGTCAGTCCTTCGGCCGTGGCGCTGATTTGGGCCAGCGCGTCGCAGCGTTCCATCGCACGCCGGGCAGCCTGTGCGGCTTCGCTCGCGTGCATGTTCATCAGGCAGCTCCTTCGTAAATATCCCAGGCGGCTTGCATGGCAGCGCCCTGCGTGGTGTGAAAGCCCAGTTTGTTCAGCACCGCTTCCAGCGCCGTCAGCGTCTGCAATACGCAGTCTTTACGCGCGTTGTAGCCCATTGTGCCAATACGCCAGATTTTGCCCTGCAAGGGGCCAAACGAGGTGCCGATTTCAATATGGAAGTCCTGCAGCAAACGGCTGCGTACCTCCTCGCCGTGCACCTGCGCGGGAATAACCACGCCCAGCACGTTATTCATGCGATGTGCCTGTGAACCAAAGGCTTCAAGCCCCATGCCCTGAATCCCGGCAGCCAGCGCGCGACCGTGCAGTGCATGGCGCGCAATGGTGTTATCCAGCCCTTCTTCAAGGATGATGCGGGCGCATTCGCGGGCAGCAAACAGCATGCTGGTGGCTTCCGTATGATGGTTCAGGCGCTCCGGTCCCCAGTAATCCATGATCATCCCGAGATCGAAGTAGTTGGAGTAAATCATTTCGTCGTCGCCATCGTTGTGTGAGGCGGTACGAATGCCCTGCTCCACACATTGACGACGGCGGATTACGTCTTCCATTTGCGGGCTGAGGGTCACCGGTGCGCTGCCGGACGGACCGCCGAGACATTTTTGTAACCCGGCCGATACCGCATCCAGTCCCCAGGCATCGCTGAGCAAGGTATTGCCGCCGAGTGAGGCGGTAGCATCGGTGTAAAACAGCACACCGTGGCGGCGGCAAATATCGCCAAGCTCTGCCAGCGGTTGCAGCATGGTGGTGGAGGTGTCGCCCTGCACCGTCAGCAGCAGGCGCGGCTTGACCTGTTTAATTGCATCTTCAATCTGCTGCGGTGTGAAGACTTCGCCCCAGGGTGCCTCAATGGTGTGTACCTCGGCACGGCAGCGGAGGGCGATTTCACACAGCAAATGGCCAAAGCGACCAAAAACCGGCACCAGCACACGATCGCCCGGGCGGATTGCCGACACCAGAATGGCTTCGATCCCGGCGCGTGACGTGCCGTCCACCAGCATTGTCCAGCGGTTGCGGGTGCGGAAAATCTCGCGCCACAGCGCCATCACCTCGTTCATATAACCCGTCATTACCGGGTCGTACTGCCCGATAAGCTGACTTGCCATCGCGCGCAGCACACGCGGATCAGCGTTAATCGGGCCGGGTCCCATCAGCAGGCGCTGTGGCGGGTTGATTTGCGGGTACTGCTGGATATCAAACATCGCGTTTCCTTGTTCCGGTTGTCCACTCACAGTGAAACAAAAGATTCATTGTGATTTATTTTGCAACGAGTGTGCCACATTGGCAAAAAGTCTGCCGCTGCCGCCATCACGGCGACAAGTGACAGGTTATTCAGAGAAAATCAGGGGCTGGTGAGAGAGGGCATGAACCAACGTAGCCCGCAGAAGTGGTGCAGGTGCACCACAAAAGAGCGTCAGCGCGGCTCCAGTTCGTCAAGTTCGCCATACAGTCCGGCAATGTGGTGAATGCGCCGACGGCCACTTTCCAGCATGTCGTGCAACAGTGCGTTAGCGAGCAGGTTCACGAGGCTCATGGCGCTCGAATAGCTGTCAAAAGCAGAAACGCTGTCAAGCGGCGTGGTGAAATGCCAGCTTCCCAGCCCTTGCAGCGCGGCACTCTGAGGTTCGCTTATCAGCAAAACCGGAATACCGCGCTGGCGCAACTGAACCAGCAGACCGCGTAGCAGGCGCGGACGGCGGCGAAAAGCAATGACCACGGCGCAGTCCTGAGCGGTAAAATCCACCAGCTCTTCAGCCAGCGTCTGCCCCGGCTGTGGAAAAAGGGAGACATTGCCACGCACCTGTAACAGCTGCTGGCGCAGGTGCAGTGCCACCGGATAACTGTTGCGCAGGCCAATGATGCCGATGCGCTGGCTGTGGGCCAGCGCCTGTAAGGCTTCGCTAAAGCCCTGCGTATGCAACTCGTCCACCCAGCGAGTCAGGTTGGCCATTTCCTGCTTATAGTGGCGTGCCAGCAGCGTGTTGCCCTGGACGACATCGCGCCCATCAGCCAGCGGCATGCCGCTCTGGCGCAGGTTGCGCAATTCATCGCGCATGTCACGAAAGCTCGCATAACCCAGGCGTTTAAATAACCGGCTGACTGTGGCTTTTGATGCCCCGCTAAGTCTGGCGAGATCGGCACTGTTGTAACCCATCAGGTCGTCAAAATGATCGGTAATAAACGTCGCCACCCGCTGCTCCTGAGGAGAAAGCTGAACGTGGCATTCACGCAGGCGCTGATCGAGAGGTTTCATGGCGCTTCCTGTAACGTTTGTTTCATCGCAAGGGTGCCGCAGCCGCCGTCCGGCGTCAACCAACATAGCCAGCGGGAAAAATGCAGTGCATCTCGTTGTTAACGCCCTCCCGCTGCAGGCTGAAACGGATGCGTGGTCATCCAGTGTTCGGCAATATCCTGGCGTCGGCAGATCCACACGTCGTTAAAATTCTGCACATAATCCAGAAACCGCTGTAGCGCGCGAAAACGCCCAGGCCGCCCCAACAGACGGCAGTGCATACCCACGGACATCATCTTTGGACTGTATTCCCCCTCGGCATACAGCACGTCAAAGGTGTCTTTAAGGTAGGTATAGAAATGCTCTGCGGTGTTGAAACCCTGCGCGCTGGCAAAACGCATATCGTTAACATCCAGCGTGTAAGGGATGACCAGATGTGGCTTCACCGTTCTATCTTCACACTCAACAAGGCTCCAGAATGGCAGGTCATCAGCGTAGTTATCGCTGTCGTACAAAAAACCGCCCTCTTCGACCACCAGCCTGCGCGTGTTGGGGCTGTCACGCCCGGTGTACCAGCCCTGCGGACGTTTTCCAAACAACGACGTCAGTACCTCCACCGCCTGCTGCATGTGCAGGCGCTCTGCGTCCACATCCATATTCTGATAGTGAATCCAGCGCCAGCCGTGGCTCACCACGTCATAATCAGCCTGCTTAATGGCTGCAACAATTTCAGGATTGCGCGCCAGCGCCATCGCCACGCCAAAGACCGTCATCGTTAAACCACGACGCTGAAACGCATCATGAATGCGCCAGAACCCGGCACGCGAGCCGTATTCATAGAGGGAATCCATCGACATATGCCTGTCGGGATAGCTCGCCGCACCAATGATGTCTGAGAGAAATTGCTCAGAACCTTCGTCGCCGTGCAGAATGTGGCTTTCACCGCCCTCTTCGTAATTGAGCACAAACTGCAGCGCAAGGCGCGCGCCACCGGGCCAACGGGCGTGGGGCGGCCTGCCGCCGTAACCCACCATGTCACGAGGATAACTGTCATTAAGCAGAGGAATATTTTGTACTTTATCAATCGGCATGTTGTCGCTCTCTTTCATCAGGCGCTTTGCATCCTGTATAAAAATAATGTAAACCCGCACATCTGTTCACGAGTTCAGCAAGAGTCATGCCATTTTGAAGGATAAGATGAGGGACGAAGAGGTGATAAATTCATCGGAACGTCTGTCTGAACATCATCCATACAAACGCATCACCACGCACTTACCGATTATTCGGCCATGTTATGCAGTAGCGCCAATGTTTACGCAATCAGCCTACCTTTACGTCTGTTTGCCTGCGGTGAACATGCCAGGCAAACAGATAACGCGGTTATTTTTTTACAACATGCCGCTGTTAAGAAGGAAATTCCACCAGGGTAAACCTACAACCATATGAACGACAAACGTCAGCAACGCGACAACCGTGCCGATAATCCACCATGATTTAATATCGTTGTACCCTGCGGCGAAAATAATAGGCCCAGCTGCGCCACCATAATGCGTAATACAGCCACCATAAGAGTTGGAGAACAAAATAGCCAATGCCAGCAGCACCGGCGCGGTTCCCGTCACCAGGCCAACAGTGGCAAACACCGGTACCATCGCCGCGACATACGCTCCACCGGAAGCAAACAAATAACGCACCAGGATACTGATGAAGACGATAATAACGATAGTCTCGTTACCGGCGCCCAAAAAGTCGAGATGGTGCGACATAAAATCTGCCAGCCATTTGAAAAAGCCCTCTTTGCTTAAGGTCGCACTCAGGCCGATAATGCCGCCGTACCAGATAAGTGTATTCCAGCCGCCTTTATTTTGTAGGATATCGTTCCAGGAAATAATATTGAACAGCAATGCACCACCCATTGCAATAATAGCAACTGAAGAGGCATTAAGGCCCAGATAGTGGGAAAATATCCATCCAAGAAGCGCAGAGAAAAAAATGACAACCAGCCCTTTTTCTTTCATATTCATTGGCCCCAGAGTTTCTAAACCTGAGGTTGCAATTTTAACGTTATCTATCTTCGTTAACTCTGGCGGAGAAATTTTATAACCAATATAAGGAATGATGGCCAACATCAATAAGCCAACTGGCATTCCTGCAAGCATCCAGCCAACCCAGCTAATATGGATATTAAAAATATCAGATATTAACTGTAGCGCCAGCGCATTCCCGGCAAATGCGGTTAAAAACATATAGCTGGTAGTTTTTGTTACCATATAGATATTAACCATCAAATAACGGCCAGCTTTACGCGGGCTGTCTTTAGGATCGGATCCCAGAGCACGCGCAATACTGTTAATGATGGGAAAAACAATACCTCCCGCTCGCGCGGTATTAGACGGCGTGGCCGGTGCCAGAATTAAATCCAGCAATGCAGTGACGTATCCAAGCCGTAGTGTAGTGCCACCAAATTTTAAGATAAACCAGTATGCCAGACGCCTGCCCAGGCCTGTGGTGACAAATGCAGCGCTGAGTGTGAATGCGCTAAACACAAGCCAGGTAGTGCCTGAAGCGTAACCGCTGAGCACATCGCCGGATTTCACCGGTGAATCACCGAACCTGGCAACGGTAAAGCACGATAATGCAACGGCGACAAGCATAACAACAGGTTCAGGATAGGGTTTACTGACCAGGCCTACAATGGCAGCCAGGTAAATGCCGGCCAGTATCCATGCTTCCTTCGTTAACCCTTCTGGAGGTGGGATCATCACTGACAGTAATATGATACACACCAGCAATACTATTTTTAATGCTTTTGATTTCATCATATTTCACCCAGACAACTTTCATTCCTTGAGAGCAGACGTTTCTAAGGTAACGAAACGTCTGCTGGGCAATAGAGAATTGATGTATTTCTCGGCCTGTAGCGCGAAAAGCAGGCGTTATAAACTGACAACATCAATCTTTTTACTGGTTGCTAACTGATATTCAGGCAATTGATCGAAATTGAGGTACCGGTAAGTATCATTACGGGTTTCCTCAATGTTATCCATGTGCCAGAAATATTGTTCCACTGTCGGCATTTTGCCGATAATAGCAGCCACAGCACTCAACTCTGCAGAAGCGAGAAAAACGTTGGCATTGGTCCCCAACCGGTGAGGGAAATTGCGGGTTGAGGTTGACACAACATTGCTTCCCTCACGCACGCGCGCCTGATTCCCCATGCACAGGGAACATCCAGCTGCCTCAATTCTCGCCCCCGCCTGAATAAATTTATTAAAATATCCCTCGCTGGAAAGTTGCTGCGCGTCCATTTTCGTCGGTGGGGCTAACCATAACCGCACCGGAATTTCTTTTGAATCCGCCATGATTTTCCCGGCAGCACGAAAATGCCCGATGTTGGTCATACAGGAACCAATAAAGACTTCATCAATCTGTGTGCGGGCAACCTCCGATAACAATCTCACATCGTCGGGATCGTTGGGTGCACAAACGATAGGTTCAGTAATGTCGCTCAGATCGATATTGATGATGGCCGCATACTCTGCATCCGAATCGGCCCTGAGCAGTGACGGTTTCTCAAGCCAGGCCTCAATTTGAGCAATACGCGCTTCAAGGGTAACGGCATTTTCGTAACCCTGTTTGACCATCCAGCGTAGCAATGCTGCATTAGAACGCAGATATTGCGCGACGTTTTCTTCTGCGAGTCTTAATACACAGGCGGCTGCTGAGCGTTCTGCGGAGGCATCAGCCAGCTCAAAAGCCTGTTCGGCTGTCAGCGCTTCAAAACCTTCAATTTCAAGAATACGGCCTGAGAAAATATTGCGCTTATTGGTTTTCTCGACGGTCAGTAATCCCTGCTTGATGGCATAAAAAGGAATAGCATGCACCAAATCACGCAATGTGATGCCTTTGCGCATTTCACCTGTAAAACGTACCAGAACCGACTCTGGCATATCCAGAGGCATGATCCCGGTAGCCGCGGCAAAAGCCACCAAACCCGATCCTCCGGGAAAAGAAATCCCCAGCGGGAAACGCGTGTGAGAGTCAGCCCCTGTCCCCACCGTGTCCGGGATCAGCATGCGGTTAAGCCAGGAGTGAATAATGCCATCGCCCGGTTTTAACGCCACGCCTTTTCGGGTAGTCATAAACTGCGGCAACGTTTCATGGAGAGTGACATCGACCGACTTAGGATACGCAGAGGTATGGCAAAAAGACTGCATAACGAGATCGGCTGAAAACGTTAAGCAAGCCAAATCGGTAAGCTCATCGCGCGTCATCCCTCCCGTCGTATCCTGGGAACCCACTGTTGTGATTTTAGGTTCGCAATACTGGCCGGGACGAACGCCTGCAACCCCGCACGCTTTTCCAACCATTTTCTGCGCCAGGGTAAAACCTGCCGTTGAAGGCTCAGGGGCTTTTGGCTGACGAAAGCACTCTGATGGCGGTAATTTCAGATATTCTCGCGCCCTGGCAGTCAGACTGCGCCCGATAATCAAGGGGATCCTTCCTCCTGCCTGAACTTCATCAAGCAATACATCTGTCTTTAGCGTGAAGGAAGCAAGAAGCTGCTGACTGCGGTTTTCCCTAATTTCACCTTTATAGGGATACAGGTCGATAAGCATACCGCTCGACAGGCCTGAAACATCCATTTCTATCGGTAACGCCCCGGAATCCTCCAGCGTGTTAAAAAAAATGGGCGCTATTTTTCCGCCAAATACAAACCCGCCACTGCGTTTGTTTGGCACATAACGGATATCGTTACCGATGTGCCATAAAATCGAATTTGTTGCGGACTTGCGTGAGGAGCCGGTCCCCACGACATCGCCCACATACACCAACGGATATTTCTCTGCTTTTAGCGCTTCAAGCTGTTGCAGAGGCCCTCGCACACCGGGTTCATCAGGAAATACACCGTCACGCGGTGTTCGCAGCATGGACAGAGCATGTAAAGGAATATCCGGGCGCGACCAGGCCTCCTGCGCGGGCGACAAATCGTCGGTGTTTGTTTCTCCGGCGACCTTGAAGACTTTTAATGTCAGTTTTTCAGGCAGCGTATCGCGTCGCATGAACCAGTCGGCATTAGCCCAGGACTCCATGACGTTCTGTGCCCACACATTGCCACTTGTCGCTTTATGCTCAACACTTTTGAATTCTTCAAAAATCAGGATAGTAAAGCGGAGTTGTTCGGCAGCCAGCGGCGCCAACGCGGAATCTTCAAGTAACTCAATCAGAGGCTGGATATTATATCCGCCCTGCATCGTCCCGAGTAACTCAATCGCCCGCTCAACGGAAAGCTCCGCAATGTTATATTCCTGCTTAATAATTTTATACAGAAACTCGGCTTTAAGCTTTGCTGCCGGATCGACGCCCGGAGGAACACAATGTGTAAGTAGGGTAATTAACTGTTGGCGATCGCCTTGATCATTATTAACAAGTGAGTTAATGAGGCTTTCCGTTTGCCTGGCAGTTAACGGATTGGGTGGAATACCCATTTCAACACGCTCTTCCATATGCTTATTATATGCATCTAACATATACGCTCCTGACCGGACAGTCATTATCCGATTATTATTCGTAGGACAGAGATATTTCTCACCCTAAATAAAATTATTTAACGTTCCTGAAGACCTTCCATAAACGCCATCAATTGTTCAAGCCCATAATCCCATTCGCCATACCCGGACTCGGCATTAATATGTCCCGCTTCACCAATATCAATTAACTTGCCCCCCCAACAATGCGCCCAAAACTGAGCCCGTTTAAAGGGCATCAACGGATCGTTGTGACTGGCGAACATGATGCAAGGCGTTTCCAGGGGAGAGGGACTAATGACCTCTTCAAGTTCAAATAACGACGGTTCGGCTGGCGCAACCATGGCAATACCGGCGATGTTACAACTTTGCGTTTGAACCAGTCGGCATGATGCCAGGGCACCATAACTGTGCCCGACGAGAATCGCGGGTAAATCACACATAACCAGTTCCCTTTTTATTGCCGAAACCCAGTTTTCTATATCTGGCTCAATCCAGTTACGCTGGGTAATTCGCCTCCAGAAAGGCAAACGACGTTCCCAGCAACTTTGCCAGTGATACTCGTCACTGTCCCTCAACCCTGGCACCAGAATAACGGTGAAAAAATGACTCAGTTGCTCCAGGCGTTGCGCAGTCATAACGTATCCTTCCGTAATGGATGCAATTAATCAGACGGGAAGTGAGATAATAACCATCCCACCGCCAGAAGATCTGCACTTCCACCAGGGCTTAAATTTCTGGCAATCAGTGCGTTATCCATATTAACCAGTGCGTTATATAATTTTTCACCGGACAAATTTTTCATTTTTAATAACCGGCGGGCATAACGTTGCACATAACGCAAACTGTTGACTCCGCCTCTGGAAATAATATTGGTATCCGGATTCGTGGCCATTAGCGCTAATAACATCATTAATAAGGCATCCTGTTCAGATGCACCTGCCCGCAGCGACTTTTCCAGTAGCGGTAGCCCGTACCGTCTAACCGTAATAAATCCGCTCGCCGCTTCACCTCTTGCGCCAGTGAGCCCTGTGGTCTGGAATATGAGCTCCCCTTTCGTTTTGGGCATCCGCGTGGGATGTAATTCATCCTCAACAAGATTGATACACATCCTGCTGGTTTCCCGACACAGGTTGCGCTGCGTGAGTGTTTCGTCCCTTCCCGTCAACCGTCCCGCAGCGGCGCACAACAGTCCAAGTGAGAAAATCCCGCCCTTATGAGTGTTAACACCGTGGGTAGCGGTGAACATGGCATGTTCACATGCAAGCCCAATGGGGCGGATTGCCCGCAAGGTTTGCGGGCCCGGGAGCGTTGCTGTTTGTTTTCCTTTTTCAAAGAACAGAGAAAACCAGGGGGAGATTGCCGCAATACTGGCCATAAAAAGCATGATAGTCATGTCCTTATGGGCACCGTTATTCGCACTATCCACCAGCCCAGGCTTGGGGGTTAATGTGATCTCCCTGTGCATAGCCCTGGTCGCCAGTTCAGCAATGTGATACTGACTCGCACCGGGATTACTTCTGGGCGCTAAAATAGTCAAAGGTTAACTCCTCAATGACGTGCATGAGTTCAGGCTGCGAATGACGGCGCATACGGGAACAAACATGTGCAGGCTCATCGCAGACAAAACATCTGCGCACCGGTTGTTTTATCGCTTTTCTTTGCAGTAACCCCGTCATTGGGCAAAACACATCAATGTCCCAAAGACGCCCCAGGGGATGCGTATCCTCCAGATGGGTTGTGACGTGCTTGACCATCCAGGCCGGGGCAGACAGAGACCAGAAAGCTTCTGGCCCAGTAATGAGACGACGGGTTTCATGCTGGTCAACAGTCCAGTGATGAGCCTCGAAAAGCTGAGCAAGCGACTCATTTGCCACATCCATAACCTGCCGGGAGAGCGCGGTATCTTTTACCTCACCGGGCCAGACAAGCGTGACTGAAATAACGGTTTGCTCAAACTGAGATAACCAGGACTGTTGCAAACTCGCTCTTTGCTCTCTGGAAGCTAATACCTGGTCCAGGGAGACGGTTGCTTCGGTTGTCATGTTCATCATTCTTTTACCTGCCTTACAACGTCAATGACGCTGCCGTCGCGGTAGCGCACCACGCCGACAATCCGGGATGTGAATTCAATGGGTTTAGGTTCACCTGATATAAGCAGCGCTTTCTGATAAAGCGTTTCAATATCGAGCACCGGTAATCCAGCCGAGACCAGTCTCGCCTTTATTTCCGGGCGAGCCGGATTAACGGCGATGCCATAGTCGGTGACCAGCACATCAATACTTTCACCTGGGGTGACTCGCGTGGTGACGTGTCTGACGACGGTGGGAATGCGGCTGCGAATCAACGGTGCGACGACGACGGTAAGATTTGCTGCCGCAGCGACATCACAGTGCCCACCGGATGCACCGCGCATTACACCGTCAGAGCCGGTCAGTACGTTAACGTTGAAGTCAGTGTCCACTTCCAGTGCACTGAGTATGACAATATCAACCCTGTCGCAGCAGGCTGCTTTTGCCGCAGGATTGGCATATACGCTGGTTGAGATTTCAACGTGATTAGGGTTTCTCGCCAGCGATGCAGCCGCTGCACCATCAAAGCTTTGTGTATCCAGAATCTTTTCAATAAGCCCCTTTTCATGCAGGTCCACAATACTGCCGGTGATCCCCCCCAGGGCAAACCGCGCAACAATATTGTGTTTTCTCATTCGCGACTCAAGGAAACGGGTGCATGCCGTAGAGGCAGCACCAGAGCCGGTTTGCAGTGAAAAGCCATTGCGAAAATAGCCTGAATGTTCGATGACATCGGCAGCAGATCGAGCAATCATGAGCTCTCGCGGATTGCTGGTAACACGGGCCGCCCCCACGCTAATTTTGGCCGGGTCTCCTACGCTCTCTATCTGAACAATGTAGTCCACCTGATCCTGGACAATACTGGCTGGGGTATACGGAAAAGGCTGAAGACTCTCTGTCAGCAACACGACTTTTTTGGCGTATTTTGCATCCACCATGGCATAGCCCAGAGAGCCGCACAGGGATTTCCCACCACTGCCGCTGGCATTGCCGTATTCGTCGCAGCAGGATACGGCTAAAAAGGCGACATCAATGGCTATCTCACCTTTCTCAATGAGATTGACTCGCCCACCATGAGAATGAATCTGAACCGGCTCATCCATCAGGCCGTGAGAAATGGCATCCGCTAATTCTCCGCGCATTCCGGAGGTATATATCCGGGTAATGACGCCGTTGCGGATATGTTCAATCAGCGGTGTATTGCATGTCATTAAAGAGCTGGACGCGAGAGTTATCCCTTTCACACCGCGTTGGGCAAGCTTATCCATGACGTAATTAATGACTTTATCCCCTTCACGAAAAGCGTGATGAAAAGAAACCGTCATTCCGTCGTGTAAATTGCAGTGCGCCAGCACGTCATCCACACTATCAAAAAGTTTACGGCGATATTTTAGTTCGCAGTCGGAAAGATAAGGCGTGGAGACATTGGCGCCGCTAAACGCAACATATTCACGCTCAGTCCCGGGTATTTCATGCAGGCTTGCAGTTACGTTATTCATTATTACATCCTGTTGCGGTAATGGTGGGGCTACTGACGAATGCCAGAGGCATTTTTACGCTCAATGACTACCCGGGCATGATTGATAATGGGTGCATCAATCATCTTGCCGTTAAGGGAAATCACCCCAAGTCCATTGCGCTCACCTTCCTCGGCCGCTTCAATAACCCGTTGCGCGTAATCCACCTCTTCCTGAGTAGGTGCATAGGCGTTATGGAGAATTTCAATCTGGCGTGGGTTTATCAGTGACTTTCCGTTGAAACCCATACGCCGTATCACATCGACCTCTTTTAAAAAGCCCGCCTCGTCATTCACATCGGCATAAACAACATCAAACGCGTCAATACCCGCGCCGCGCGCCGCATGTAGCACTGCACATCGCGCATAGAAAAGTTCTGTCCCATCACCACGTTCCGTTTGCATATCCATCACGTAGTCAAACGCAGCCAGCGCAATGCCCATCAGGCGTTTTGACGATTTCGCTATCGCAACGGCATTAATCACGCCCATAGCAGATTCAATAGCGGCCATTAATTGTGTGGAGCCAACGGGACGACCACAGCTTTGTTCAATGCGCACCATTTCACGCTCAAGCTGATAGATATCATCGGGTGAGTCCGTTTTGGGTAAACGAATAACATCCACACCGGCTCTGATAGCGGCCTCGAGATCCTTCAAACCAAAAGGCGTACTGAGTGGGTTAATTCTGACAACAGTTTCAATATCCTTATACATAGGATGTTGAAGCGCATGAAATACCAACAAACGTGCACTGTCTTTTTCTTTGAGGGAAACCGCATCCTCCAGATCAAACATGATGGAGTCGGGTTTATAGATAAAGGCTGTGGATAACATTGCTGCACTCGAGCCCGGTAAAAATAACATGCTGCGGCGTAATTTTTTCATCATAATTTTTCCCACATTATGTCTTTGCTGTCCGTCCCTCTCAAAATGGCAACCTGCATACGAGCACGAATAACACAGTCCAGTGCACCCTTATCCTCAACAATAATTTGCCCCTGCTCAATATTGAATGCAGAAAGGGTTTCCTGAACAACTTCAGTAATTCGCTCGCCGAACTGCTTGTACACTTCACTATTTATAACAACGTCCAACCCGTTTTCATTTGGGCCAACCTTAACAATGAGATCGCTGGACTCCAGTGTCCCGGACATAGCAGGTTGCACTATTTTCATATCATTCCCCTCAAATAAAGACGATTAAACTTCTACGGCTAAACCAGGATGTTCGCATTGATGCCGTGCAACCCACTTATTCAGATAAGGCATGGTGCTTGCCGGAACCCTGTCTTTTACCGCAGAAAGATTATTTTCCTTCAAAAGTTGCCGAACCGCTGACGCAGAAATGGGTAAGTTATTATCGTCCGTTATTCTTTGAATCTCATTTACCCTGATACGGGTCGCAGGCATTGTCATTTCATCTTCCAGCCAGTGATGCATGGCGCGGTTGTAATGTGCTGTCACTTTGCAAAATGGCTCAGTGCCAACAAAACGCTGTGTGATCCCCAGGCTTGGGGCAATATAACGACGAAACATCATCAAATCGACAGCGGCATACACTTCGTTGACAATCTGCTTTTCCTTAAGGAAATAGCCAGGAAAAGTACCGCGTGAAATAATATATTTCGACCCCGGATGGACGGTAACATTTGACAGATAACGGGAGCCTTCGCGCACCATAGATAATCGATCCTGAAAAGGAAATACTGACACATCCTCCTGGACGACAAAAACATGCAACCAGTCACACGCTTGTGCAGCCTGCTCAATCAAATATTGATGCCCCAAAGTAAAAGGGTTTGCATTCATGACAATTGCGCCAATTTTATCGGCGACCACAAGATGGTTTTGGCGAAGTTGGCTACAATAGCGATGAATGCCTATTGGAGTGTTTTCCATTAACGCCGCACGTTCATCAAGCGTGACTAAAGGATAAAAACCACATCCTCTAAACGATTTAACATTCTCAGGGCTGGTGAGTAAAAAAAGATGATATTCCCCTTTTTGCGCAGCCAGGAGTTGAGCCTCATGGATTATCTGAGGACTTAAAGATGTACCCCGCCATTCGTTATCCACCGCAATACATTTTAAGGCGCTACCAGCAACGCCTGCACAGGCAATCATCTTTCGACGATAACGCGCGATGACAAATTGCTCAATGTCATCATCAACCCCTAATCCATTGCTTTTCAGAAAGGAAATGATTTCCTCACTGAGCATACCGTTGCTAGTTTCAACAGATTCGAATTCTAGCGTCTGGTCGGTGTACATCGTCTTTCTCCTGAATACACATTAATGAATACCGGCAGGTTATAAACTGGTATACCGGGACTACGATGCTAATAATTCGCGTTGAGGATGAGACTCCTCAACGGTATTGATGAGTCGCCCAATATTTTCAATAGCGACTTCAACCCTGTCGCCTTCGTTCATGAATAAAGGCGGATTTCGTTTTTTACCCACGCCCCCTGGCGAACCGGTAATGATGACATCACCGGCGCTCAGTGAGGTGAACGTGCTGATATAGGCAATAAGATCGGCTACTTTATGGATCATGCTGGCAGTCGAGTCATTCTGCACCAACATGCCATTGAGATAGGTTTTAATGGATAACGCATTGGGGTCGGGTATGTCATCCGCTGTGGTCATACATGGACCAAATGCGCCGGTACGCTTCCAGTTTTTACCGGCTGTAAACCAAGCATGCTGCCAGTCACGCGCAGAACCATCCATATAACAGCTATAACCCGCAACATGGCTCAGTGCATGTTGAACGTCGATATTTGTGCCCGGTTTGCCAATGATAACCGCCAGCTCTCCCTCATAATCAAATTCGTTTGACCACTCTGGTTTGATAACTGGTGTAGCATGGCCTGTTTGCGAATCAGGAAAACGGATAAACAGGGTTGGTGCATCATTGGTTTCTGCAAACTCCTTCCTTTTATCCGCATAATTCATTCCTACACAGAGAATTTTCCCTGGCTCGTCTATAACCGGTAAAAAAGTAATGTCATCAACCAGGATATCCACCGGATAATCGATATATTGCCGGGCAACATCAATTGCATCCCATTGAAGCAAATCTTTAAGCGATGCATATTGATGGCCGATTTTACGCTCTAAATCGATAATGCCGGACTCAGTGAAAATCCCGTAGCTTTTACGACCATGATGAATGTAACTTGCTAATTTCATGATGACACCTGGTTAATATAATCCATTTTGCTTGCTTTGCTTATGCCACCGCCTGTGGCATAAGCAATGTAAAAAACGCGCTTTATTTCACTGACTGTGCCGGTACCAGCACTGCTTTATTACTGGATGCCAGGTACGTAGCCACCACGACGCCTACGCCCAACAGCGCCAGAATAAATCCCGTCATCCCCTGCCATCCCATGGAATGGAAGACAAAGCCATTAACGAAACCAATAACCGAACCGCCCATATAGTAAAAGAACAAATATAATGCTACAGCCTGGCCTCGTGCATGCGCCGCATTTTTACTGACCCAACTTAACCCGATGGAATGGCATCCAAAGAAGCATCCTGTAAATATAACGGCGCCAATGATGAAGGTAATGACACTCGAGGTCAGCGTCAGCAGCATTCCCAGCGCCATCACCAGGAACAGAACACGAAGGACTTTCATGGCACCGTATTTCGCAGCAAACCTGCCCGCTTGCGGTGCAGTAAAGAAACTCAGGGCAAAACTGAAAGACAGCAAGCCAGCATTTGACGGTGAAATATGGAACGGCTCTCCTTTGAGGAAGAAAGCCAGATAGTTGTACAGCGAAGTAAATACACCAAAGATAATGAAGCTAATAACAAATGCCAGTGCCAGATTTTTGTTTTTAAAATGTGACGCTGCGCCCTTCATCACACGCATAACGTTAAGCGTTTGTGTAGGGGTAAAGTTTTTCGATGCAGGCAGCAGGAAGTTTACCAGGATAGCAACCGCTATCAGGCTTAAGGCAAAACCGTAAAAGATAGTATTAATTGAAATATGCTCAATGAGCTGACTGGCAATAATACGTCCAGACATTCCCCCCATTGAGTTACCGAAGACAAAATAACCCGTTACAACACCAGCAACAACCGGTGCCACCTCCTCACTAATATAGGCTGTTGCCGCCGCTGCGATACCACTCAACGCAAGACCAATAACGGCACGTAAAGCAACCAACATAGCCCAGGATTCTACCAGCGGACATAACAGGGTAAGAATACCACCTAACCACAATGAGACGATAATTAAGCGTTTGCGGCCATAATGGTCGGATAATGTTCCGGTAAACAATAAGCCAATAGCAAGCAATGCCGTTTCTGCTGAGAGAATAATGCTTACCTGGCTAACAGGTACATCATACTCCACTGCCAGTATGGGCAATAGCGGCTGAATAAAAAACAATGAGGCTAACTCGGCAAGCCCTGACAATGCCAACGCCAGTATAACGCGAATATAATTACCGACCTTCACCCCATCAGGATTTTTTAAATCATCTTGAGTACTCGTTATAGCCATAATATCCTCGACATTATATTTTGGGTACAGAATTACGCAGCTCGCATGAGCTAAAATTTATTAGTCGATTAAAAAAACTGGCAGTATCTAAATAGTTTCAGACAAGACATTTTCTGGCACACAAACAACGCCTTCAAATAGCTTGCGTGAGGTGCGAATAACCGCCGCACGCGTTTTTTCAATATCGTCCCCCTCCTTGAGTAAGGAAACTGAAATCTTTCCGCTTGGATGTTCAATATTGATAATATTGGTATATAAATCTTTAGGCCTGTCAGCGATAATTTTCTGCGCGACGGAGCCATCAATAAGGGTGGCCGTAGCAATACCGATGGAACCCGTAATGGCCAAAGACTTATGACAGTTATGCGGCATAAAGTAACGCACTCTGATTGTGCCTCCCTTTTGTGCCTCACTGAGCAGAACCGGTTTGGGGATAACTTTTGAGGAAACATCGCCCAGACCCATTGCCGCACCCGCTACACGGCGGATATTTTCCAGCCTGCCCATGAATTGTCGGTCAGCTTCCAGCTGTGCCGGTGACTCGCCGCCTGTTTTGCCCATGTGCTTTGCATTAATTAACACCATCGGCATTGCCATGTCGATGCACGTGACTTCAATACCATCGATTACATCTGTCACGCTCCCGGTAGGAAGCAATTTACCTGTCTTTGAGCCAGCGGAATTAAGAAATGTCAGGCCAATGGGGGCAGCATAACCAGGCACGCCATCAATTTGAGTCTCGCCGTCATAACTTACCTGGTAATCAGGCGTTTGTACTTCAGCCTCAACCCGTGTGCCCGTATTAAGATTACGAATACGCACTGTCGTCACCGGGTTTTGTGCTTTAACAAGCCCTTTTTCAATAGCAAACGGACCAACAGCGCACAGCATGTTCCCACAGTTAGGCGTCGTATCGACGCGTTGTTCATTAACCATGACTTGTGCAAATAAGTAATCAACATCCGCATCGGGGCTGTCGGAAGGGCTGACTATCGCCACTTTACTGGTTTGCGGACTTCCACCGCCAATACCATCAATTTCAAGTTCATGGCCCGCCCCCATTAATCTGAGCAATACGGCATCACGCTCACGGACATTCTGCGGCAAATCACTCGCCAGAATGACGGGGCCCTTGGAAGTACCACCACGCATTAATACGCAAGGAATCTTCAACATTTTGTTTCTCATTTCGCGTTGTATTCAGAACGCTTGAAGGATTCCATAACCCTACCGATAACTCTAATGTCAAAAAACGAAGCATTAATACGATTTGCGCATAAATCAACCTTCGGTTAGTGTGGCACCAGGGAGCGAGTGAACAAAGGAGAGTGTCATGCAGCATGAACTACAAGGTATTCAGGCTTTTGTAAAAATTGCGGAAATCGGCTGCTTTACAAGGGCGTCGCAATTTCTTCACATATCGCAACCCGCGTTAACACGCCGAATAAAAAAGCTTGAACAGAGTCTGGGCGCCATATTGTTTGAACGCTCGACGCGAAGCATTAAACTGACGACTGTAGGGCGGGAATTTTTACCTAAGGCAAAGAATTTAATCGATTTTTATGAAAGCTCAATTTTAAGTATCAAGGAGATGGCCACGCATCAGACTGGCGTGATTACGCTGTCATGCCTGCCGACAGCGGCATTCTATTTCCTTCCTTCTGTCCTCAAAGATTTTAACAATCACTATCCCAATATCCGTATCCGTATTCTTGAACACAGTGCCAGTGACTGTCTTGACGCCGTTTTAAACGGCGATGCAGATTTCGGTATAAATATGATTAACATCACACATCCCAATATCGATTTTGCTCCACTGGTGAATGAACCTTTTGTATTAGCCTGCCGTCGTGACCATGAACTGGCACAAAAACCACTGGTGACCTGGGAAGATCTGGCTAATTTAAAACTTATCGGTGTCAGACGTTCAAGCGGTAACCGATCGTTAATCGATCAGGCTTTGGAACATGTACAGTGGAAACCCAACTGGTTTTATGAAGTCCGTCATTTATCAACATCACTTGGCATGGTAGAAGCAGGACTGGGCGTTGCCGTTGTCCCCAGCCTGGCAATGCCAACCGATGAACACCACATACTGATAAGCCGTCCTCTTATCGAGCCCGTTATACGACGTACCTTAGGGCTTGTGCAACGACGAGAAACCACCCTGAGTCCCGCTGCAGAAAAATTCAGGGAAAGACTTCTACAACTTTGGTCTCATGAAAAGAGCAGTCCGTGGGTAGGCAAATTCACGCAATGATGAAGTCTGCATCACAGTGGGGTTGATAGCAGCCAAGTGTCCGGGGCCTTTCATGATTATCGCTGGGAAGCATGATGACGATGATGGAGGAAAACTATCACCGGGAAAGGACGTGAGTTAAGAAGCGAGAAATATGAGCCGGAATGGAACATCAACAATACGAAGAGTTTGCTGGAGCGTAAGCATGAAAAAGGCCCACGTTGTAAAACAACGCGGGCCTGAATAGTGGCGGAACGGACGGGACTCGAACCCGCGACCCCCTGCGTGACAGGCAGGTATTCTAACCAACTGAACTACCGCTCCACTGCTCCCTCGTGGGGAGCGAGGCGAATATTACGAGTTGGCCCGCAGACCGTCAACGCTTTTTTCCAGAAAATTAAACCGTTTGTCTGAAAATTCGCCGTCAGGCGCGCCAGAGGCAGCTGCCGCCTTTTTTCTGTACTAAATCAAGGCGCGATTCGTGGTTCATTAACTCTTCATCGCTCGCCGCAATCACCCGCAGCGACGATGCCCGACGCTCCACGCGCTGAATAGCGTTGGCGTCCCCTGCTGAACGCTGTGCATCGCCTTCCATTGCAAACGTCATGGACGTTTGCCCGCCGGTCATTGTCAGGTATACATCAGCCAGAATCTGGGCATCGAGCAATGCCCCGTGCAATGTACGCTTGCTGTTATCGATTTCGTAGCGTGAGCACAGCGCATCAAGGCTGTTACGCTTGCCGGGGAACATTTTACGCGCCAGCGCCAGGCTGTCGGTGACCTTACAGAAGGTGTTGGTTTTGGGAATGTCGCGTTTGAGCATCCCAAACTCATAGTCCATAAAGCCGATATCAAACGAGGCGTTATGGATGACAAGCTCAGCACCGTGGATGTACTCCAGAAAATCATCCACGATCTCGGCAAACGTCGGCTGATAGAGCAAAAACTCGTCGGAAATACCGTGTACGCCAAACGCTTCCGGATCCACCAGCCGATCGGGCTTGATGTAGACGTGGAAGTTATTGCCGGTCAGACGGCGGTTAATCACCTCCACCGCACCGATTTCAATAATGCGATGCCCCTCATAATGGGCACCTATCTGGTTCATACCGGTGGTTTCGGTATCGAGGACGATCTGTCGTGTAATTGCAGTGCTCATAGCGCTCGTTTATGTCAGACTTGGCGTTTTCAACAGAGGAAGTCTACCAGAGATGCGTAAACAGGTAGAAATTTTCACCGACGGCTCTTGCCTGGGCAATCCCGGCCCTGGCGGCTACGGTGCCATTATGCGCTATAAGCAGCACGAAAAAACCTTCAGCGCCGGCTACCGGCTTACGACCAATAATCGCATGGAACTGATGGCAGCCATTGTGGCGCTGGAAGCACTGCGCGAGCACTGTGACGTGGTACTCAGTACCGACAGCCAGTACGTGCGCCAGGGCATTACGCAATGGATCCACAACTGGAAAAAACGCGGCTGGAAAACAGCGAGCAAAGAGCCGGTAAAAAATGTCGACCTCTGGCAGCGGCTGGACGCAGCGCTTAGCCAACATCAGATTAGCTGGGAATGGGTTAAAGGCCACTCCGGGCATATCGAAAACGAACGCTGTGACGAACTGGCGCGCAGCGCCGCCGCTAATCCTTCTCTGGATGACGTGGGTTACCAGGCAAGCTGATACGCATCCGGCACTGGCGGGTTGCCCCAACAGCGGACCGGAGTTGAGTTTTCTCTGTTCTTCTTTTTTGCGGATTTAACGTAAGCGGCACAGTACGCTTGCGCGCCACGATAAGCTGCATACAGCCCAGCGCCGGAAGGTGCGTACTCAACAGCCTGCCGCCCTGCCTGTGCCACGGCAGCACCTGAAAGCGGCTATGGTGCAGTACCTCAAAATTGAGCAGTGACAGCCAGTCAAGCAGGCGCATCAACGTGAACATGCGACTATTGTAGGGCACGCGTCGGCGCTGAAAAGGGGTGAGTTTACCAAGACCAAGTACACTCATCGGATTAAAGCTGCTCAGAATCAGCCAGCCATCATCTATTAATACGCGGTCGGCCTCGCGCAGCAGACGGTGTGGGTCCGTGCACCAGGGCAGCGTATGGGCCAGCAGGCAGGCATCAATGGAGTCAGGCGCGAACGGCAGATACAGCGGGTCAGCCACAACCTGTAGCCTTTCTCCTTGTAACGCAACGTTAACCTGGTGTGAAATGGCGCAGGCGTCGGTATCAATTTCGCCGCTCAGGTTGCCGACTTTCAGCAAATGAAACCCAAACATTTTGCCCAGCCACGGACGTAACTGACGCTCCAGCGCATCGCGATAGTATTCGCCCCAGGGCAGTTCTGCCCAGTGTCGCGGCGCAGTATGTGTGTCAGGTATCCTTGCCGGTTTCATCACAACCTTCTGTCAATCAATGAGAGGTGTTCTATGAATCTTACCAGTATTCCCGCTTTTACGGACAACTACATCTGGGTGTTGAGTGACAAAGCGGGAAAATGCCTGATTGTCGATCCGGGCGATGCCGCACCTGTGCTGAAAAAGATAGCAGAAGAGTGCTGGCAACCGGTGGCTATTTTACTGACGCACCATCATCACGATCATGTTGGCGGCGTAAGTGAACTGGTGAAGACATTCCCGGATATTGCGGTCTATGGCCCGCAAGAAACGCGCAACAAAGGAGCTACACACATTGTTGGCGATGGCGATAACGTGAATCTGCTCGGCCTTGAGTTTGAGATTTTCGCGACACCTGGTCACACCCTTGGGCATATCAGTTGGTATACCACGCCCTGGCTTTTCTGCGGCGACACGCTGTTCTCTGGTGGTTGCGGACGGCTTTTTGAAGGCACGGCCCAGCAGATGTATGAGTCATTTCAGCGACTTAACCAACTTCCGGCAGAAACGTTAATTTGTTGTGCGCATGAGTACACACTCAGCAATTTAACCTTTGCTTTGAGTATCCTTCCGGCAAACCCGGACTTAAATGAGTATTTCCTTAAAGTTAAAGAGTTACGAGCAAAAAACCACTCAACATTACCTTCCACACTGGCAATTGAGCGCAAAATAAATATTTTCTTCCTCACAGAAAATTCTGATTTAATTAGGAAAATTCCAAATGAAATAAAATTGCAACACCCTGAAGGCCGTTTTGCATGGCTGAGGACAAATAAGGATAACTTCTGAGTTTTCTGACTTGTGTCTTTACGGGTTCGACTGTATGATTGCTCGTCTTTTAAGCAACTATTGACACACACATGAAGGCAAAAGCGATGATTCTCGCCTCTGTCTTGCTGGTGGGTTGCCAGGCATCGAAAGATGACAGCAACGTTCAACAGCATGCACAGAGCCTTTCTGCAGCTGGTCAAGGTGAAGCAGGTAAGTATACGGGTCGAGCGACCTCGGCTCGTTGGCTGGACAATAGTCTGGCTCTCGAGCAGGATCAGGATCTGTGGAACTTCATTAGCGACGAGCTGAAGATGGGCATTCCGGAAAATACCCGGATTCGCGAACAAAAACAAAAGTATTTAAAAAACAAGAGCTATCTCCACGATGTGACCGTAAGGGCTGAGCCCTATATGTACTGGATTGCCGGTCAGGTGAAGAAACGGAACATGCCAATGGAATTGGTACTTCTACCCATAGTGGAGAGCGCTTTTGATCCCCATGCGACGTCTGCTCGTAGTGCCGCTGGCATCTGGCAGATTATACCGAGCACGGGGCGCAACTACGGCTTGCAGCAAACCAGTACTTACGATGCGCGCCGCGACGTTGTCGCGTCAACCACCGCAGCACTGAACATTATGCAGCGCCTGAACCGCATGTTTGATGGTGACTGGCTGTTGACCGTTGCCGCTTATAACAGTGGCGAAGGCCGTGTGATGAAGGCAGTAAAAGCGAACAAAGCGCAGGGTAAACCTGCTGACTTCTGGTCGCTGTCTCTGCCGACGGAAACACAGCTTTATATCCCGAAAATGCTGGCGCTGAGCGATATCTTCAAAAATCACCAGCGTTATGGCGTGCGTATGCCAACCGCAGATGAAAGCCGTGCGTTAGCGCGTGTGGAAGTCAATAACCCGGTCGCGATGACGCAACTCGCTGATATGGCCGGTATACCGGTTAATAAGCTGAAGACGTATAACGCAGGTTATAAGGGTTCAGTACTGGGTAAAAGTGGTCCGCAATACGTGATGGTGCCGAAAAAGCATGTCGATCGTCTGCGTACTTCACTGGCTTCTGGCGACTTTGACGCTGTGGATTCCGGTATTCTGGCTGAAAGCGACGTTATGCAGGCTCAGCCTGTTGTCAGCCGCACGGCCAGCGTAAGCAGCTATACGGTTCGCTCTGGCGATACGCTGTCTACCATCGCCGCGCGCAATAAGGTGAGCACGAAGGACATTCAGCGCTGGAATAATTTACGCGGTGCGAGCATCAAACCGGGCCAGAAGCTGAAAATGAGCGCTGCCGGCAACAGCAGCACACAGCTTGCCAGCAACCGCAACAGTGACAGCAGCATCACCTATCGCGTACGAAAAGGTGATTCGCTCTCCAGCATTGCGAAGCGTCATGGGGTGAAGATTAAAGATCTGGAGCGCTGGAACAGCGATACAGGCAATCTGAAGCCAGGCGATCAGCTGACGGTGATTGTGAAAAACGCCAGTAATTCCAATAGCTAATTAGCGGAATGCTGAAATATGAAAGGCACCCTCAGGGTGCCTTTTTTAATGCCTGCTTTATCCAGCGACTGGAGCTTTTACCCGGCGTAAATTCAACCAGCAGCGGATTGTGATCCGAAGCGCGAGTTACCAGCACAGACGCTTCATGTACGTTCATTCCACGGTAAAACACAAAGTCCAGCGGTCGGCCAAACGCCCGGCGACGCTGATCGTCAGTAAACCGGACTTCACGCAGCGACATTTCACGCGCAAAACGATAAAGCGCCGCCATGCGCGGACGACTCCAGGCATTAAAATCACCGCCCATAATGACAGGCCCAGCGTGATGGGAAATCTGGTCGCCAATAGGACCCAGCTGCTTGCTGTAAACATCCACGCCCAGGCTGAAATTCACCGCATGGATATTGATAACCATCAGTAGCTGACCATCCGGCAGAGGGTAAACCGTTACCAGCGCAGATTTTGACAGCCGTAGAATCGGCTCACGCTCACGCAGCGGACAGCAATACACCGGGTGTGCCGCTGAGAGCGTCATTACACCGGAAGGATGTTGAGGCAGTACAAAAGCGGGAACCTGGTCAGCAGCCAGGTAGTTGGAGGTCGCAAAACTCACTAATTCAGGTGTCGTCTGCGCTTCCTGGAGCAACACCAGATGAGCGTCTTTGCCAAAATTCTTGAGCACGGAAAGCCAGTCGGCACGCTGCTGCTTGAAAATATTCCAGACCAGCACTCGCAGGGTATTTTCCCCATAAAGCGGCTCACCGGGAGGCAGTGCCTTGCCTATGCTCGCAAAAGAGCCCGGGGGTAAAATCCTCTCCGCCGGCTGACCTGCGACATAGCGCATGGCATAGGTTTTTTTTCGCACGTTTCGCTAATGACCTCTCTAGCGTTATCACTCATACAACGGAGTGGTCCCTTTGTTATAGGGGTTTTGTCCGCAGTTTTCAATGGTCCCACCTGAACGATGCCTGCGCAATCTTAAAGGCAGATGACAGCCATCAAAGCCCATGCTTTAATTACGCTTCAGCACCAATTCCGCAGCAATATTGCACAATGAGCAAAAATGAAAACAACGTCTGAAGAAATGGCGATTTTTGTCGCCGTAGTGGAAAGTGGCAGTTTCAGCCGTGCAGCGGAACAGCTTGGTCAGGCGAATTCAGCCATTAGCCGCACAGTAAAAAGGCTGGAAAATAAGCTCGAGGTCAGTCTGCTAAATCGAACCACTCGCCATCTGAGTCTGACAGAAGAGGGGAACCGTTTTTTTCGCCGTGCCCAACAGATTTTACAGGACATGGCGATGGCAGAAAACGAACTTCTTGAAAGTCGTAGAGCCCCCAAAGGGCTGCTGCGCGTGGATGCTGCAACGCCTGTGGTGATACATCTGCTCACACCGCTGATTAAGCCATTTCGCGAACGCTACCCGGAAGTTGAGATCTCGCTGGTATCGTCGGAAACGTTCATCAACCTGATTGAAAGAAAAGTGGATGTCGCCATTCGTGTGGGTACATTAAGCGATTCCAGCTTACGCGCCAGACCCTTGTTCAATAGCTACCGTCGTCTTGTCGCCTCACCTGACTACCTGAAAAGAGCGGGAATGCCCCTGAATGCACAAGCGCTGCGTCAGCATGCCTGCCTTGGTTTCTGTGAGCCCATCGTACTCAACCGCTGGCCGCTGGCGCAGGGTGATGGGCAGCTTATGGAAATTGAGCCCGAGCTTTCATCTAATAGCGGTGAAACGCTTAAACAACTGTGTTTGCTCGGTAACGGCATCGCTTGCCTGGCCGATTTCATGGTTGATAAGGAAATTGCAGATGGGAAACTTGTAGAGATATTGAAAGACTGCGTATTACCTCTTGAGGTGCCAATCAGCGCCGTCTACTACAGCGACAGAGCCGTCAGCACTCGTATCAGGACATTTATCGACTTTCTGAGCGAGCATGTACCACAGCCCTTACGCGGGCTGTGATACACAAAGTATTACTCATCCCACTGCGGCGCCAGGCCATCCGGACTGACGAGGCGGTCATTGCGCTCCAGTTCAGCAATGGCTGCCATATCCACCTCATCAAGTTTCAGCTCACCTGACTGCAGATTGCTTTGCAGGTTTTCACGCTTCGTTGAAGACGGGATCACGGAATAATCCAGCGCCATTGCCCATGCCAGAATAACCTGTGCAGGTGTTGCGTTATGCTTCTCAGCAATACGACCGATGACCTCGTCTGCCAGTGCTTTACCGTAGGCCAGCGTCATGTAAGACGTGACGTGAATGCCGTGCGCTTTGGCCCAGTCAACCACGCGACGATTTTGAAAATGCGGTGACAGTTCAATCTGGTTAGTGGCAATATTTCTGGCGCCCACAGCATCTATAGCCTGCTGCATGAGTTCAATAGTGAAGTTGGACACGCCAATTTCACGGGTTAACCCTAATGCCTTTGCTTCCATTAACGCATTCATTGTTTCGGCAACGCTGACCGCCTTGCCCGGTGACGGCCAGTGGACCAACGTCAAATCGACGTAGTCAGTCCGTAGCTTCTTCAGGCTCTCTTTAAGACTGGGAATAAGCTTGTCTGCGCTCAGATTGTCAGTCCAGATTTTGGTGGTGATATAAAGCTCATTACGCGCTACACCACTTTCTGCAATAACCTGACCAACAGCAGCTTCGTTATCATAAATCTGCGCAGTATCAATTACGCGATAACCCAACTCCAGCGCCGTTTTGACAGATGCAATGACAGCTTCATCTTTCAGACGATATGTACCAAGACCAAATGCAGGAACGCCCATAACTTACCTCGTTGATATTGTGTTGTTGAGGCCATTATTACGAGGCGGGAGCGAATAGAAAACAGGCACAAGCGCAAAGGATTTTTGCTGGAATAGCAATAGTGGGGATTTCAGGTATGTCAGAAAAAGAAAAAGCCCTGAGCAAATGCTCAGGGCTTATCAAATAAGTGGCGGAACGGACGGGACTCGAACCCGCGACCCCCTGCGTGACAGGCAGGTATTCTAACCAACTGAACTACCGCTCCACCGAATTTTTCTACAACTACCGGTTTGTTGCCCCGGCTTACTGCTTAATTTGATGCCTGGCAGTTCCCTACTCTCGCATGGGGAGACCCCACACTACCATCGGCGCTACGGCGTTTCACTTCTGAGTTCGGCATGGGGTCAGGTGGGACCACCGCGCTGTCGCCGCCAGGCAAATTCTGTTTCACTTACCGTTGCTCTCTTCCGCAACCATAAGCGCTAATCCATGAACAAAGCTGAAAATCGTCTTTCTCTCAAACCCAAAACACCTTCGGCGTTGTAAGGTTAAGCCTCACGGTTCATTAGTACCGGTTAGCTCAACGCATCGCTGCGCTTACACACCCGGCCTATCAACGTCGTAGTCTTCAACGTTCCTTCAGTGGACTCAAGGTCCAAGGGAGAACTCATCTCGGGGCAAGTTTCGTGCTTAGATGCTTTCAGCACTTATCTCTTCCGCATGTAGCTACCGGGCAATGCCATTGGCATGACAACCCGAACACCAGTGATGCGTCCACTCCGGTCCTCTCGTACTAGGAGCAGCCCCCCTCAATTCTCCAGCGCCCACGGCAGATAGGGACCGAACTGTCTCACGACGTTCTAAACCCAGCTCGCGTACCACTTTAAATGGCGAACAGCCATACCCTTGGGACCTACTTCAGCCCCAGGATGTGATGAGCCGACATCGAGGTGCCAAACACCGCCGTCGATATGAACTCTTGGGCGGTATCAGCCTGTTATCCCCGGAGTACCTTTTATCCGTTGAGCGATGGCCCTTCCATTCAGAACCACCGGATCACTATGACCTGCTTTCGCACCTGCTCGCGCCGTCACGCTCGCAGTCAAGCTGGCTTATGCCATTGCACTAACCTCCTGATGTCCGACCAGGATTAGCCAACCTTCGTGCTCCTCCGTTACTCTTTGGGAGGAGACCGCCCCAGTCAAACTACCCACCAGACACTGTCCGCAACCCCGATAAGGGGTCTACGTTAGAACACCAGCCATTAAAGGGTGGTATTTCAAGGTTGGCTCCACGCAGACTGGCGTCCACGCTTCAAAGCCTCCCACCTATCCTACACATCAAGGACCAGTGTTCAGTGTCAAGCTATAGTAAAGGTTCACGGGGTCTTTCCGTCTTGCCGCGGGTACACTGCATCTTCACAGCGAGTTCAATTTCACTGAGTCCCGGGTGGAGACAGCCTGGCCATCATTACGCCATTCGTGCAGGTCGGAACTTACCCGACAAGGAATTTCGCTACCTTAGGACCGTTATAGTTACGGCCGCCGTTTACCGGGGCTTCGATCAAGAGCTTCTCCTTACGGATAACCCCATCAATTAACCTTCCGGCACCGGGCAGGCGTCACACCGTATACGTCCACTTTCGTGTTTGCACAGTGCTGTGTTTTTAATAAACAGTTGCAGCCAGCTGGTATCTTCGACTGACTTCAGCTCCACCCGCAGGGGCTTCACTTACACATCAGCGTGCCTTCTCCCGAAGTTACGGCACCATTTTGCCTAGTTCCTTCACCCGGGTTCTCTCAAGCGCCTTGGTATTCTCTACCTGACCACCTGTGTCGGTTTGGGGTACGATTCGTTGTTACCTGAAGCTTAGAGGCTTTTCCTGGAAGCGGGGCATCTGTCACTTCAGCACCGTAGTGCCTCGTCATCACGCCTCAGTGTTAGAGCAAACCGGATTTACCTGGAATGCACACCTACACGCTTAAACCGGGACGACCGTCGCCCGGATGACATAGCCTTCTCCGTCCCCCCATCGCAGTAACACCGAGTACGGGAATATTAACCCGTTTCCCATCGACTACGCCTTTCGGCCTCGCCTTAGGGGTCGACTCACCCTGCCCCGATTAACGTTGGACAGGAACCCTTGGTCTTCCGGCGTGCGGGTTTTTCACCCGCATTATCGTTACTTATGTCAGCATTCGCACTTCTGATACCTCCAGCAACCCTCACAGGCCACCTTCGACGGCTTACAGAACGCTCCCCTACCCAACAACACCTAAGTGTCGCTGCCGCAGCTTCGGTGCATGGTTTAGCCCCGTTACATCTTCCGCGCAGGCCGACTCGACCAGTGAGCTATTACGCTTTCTTTAAATGATGGCTGCTTCTAAGCCAACATCCTGGCTGTCTGTGCCTTCCCACATCGTTTCCCACTTAACCATGACTTTGGGACCTTAGCTGGCGGTCTGGGTTGTTTCCCTCTTCACGACGGACGTTAGCACCCGCCGTGTGTCTCCCGTGATAACATTCTTCGGTATTCGCAGTTTGCATCGGGTTGGTAAGTCGGGATGACCCCCTAGCCGAAACAGTGCTCTACCCCCGAAGATGAGTTCACGAGGCGCTACCTAAATAGCTTTCGGGGAGAACCAGCTATCTCCCGGTTTGATTGGCCTTTCACCCCCAGCCACAGGTCATCCGCTAATTTTTCAACATTAGTCGGTTCGGTCCTCCAGTTAGTGTTACCCAACCTTCAACCTGCCCATGGCTAGATCACCGGGTTTCGGGTCTATACCCTGCAACTTAACGCCCAATTAAGACTCGGTTTCCCTGCGGCTCCCCTAAACGGTTAACCTTGCTACAGAATATAAGTCGCTGACCCATTATACAAAAGGTACGCAGTCACCTAACAAGTAGGCTCCCACTGCTTGTACGTACACGGTTTCAGGTTCTTTTTCACTCCCCTCGCCGGGGTTCTTTTCGCCTTTCCCTCACGGTACTGGTTCACTATCGGTCAGTCAGGAGTATTTAGCCTTGGAGGATGGTCCCCCCATATTCAGACAGGATACCACGTGTCCCGCCCTACTCATCGAGCTCACAGTCTGTGCATTTTCGTGTACGGGAGTATCACCCTGTACCCTGCGACTTTCCAGACGCTTCCACTAACACACAAACTGATTCAGACTCTGGGCTCTTCCCCGTTCGCTCGCCGCTACTGGGGGAATCTCGGTTGATTTCTTTTCCTCGGGGTACTTAGATGTTTCAGTTCCCCCGGTTCGCCTCATTAACCTATGGATTCAGTTAATGATAGTGTGACAAGTCACACTGGGTTTCCCCATTCGGACATCGTCGGTTATAACGGTTCATATCACCTCACCGACGCTTTTCGCAGATTAGCACGTCCTTCATCGCCTCTGACTGCCAGGGCATCCACCGTGTACGCTTATTCGCTTAACCTCACAACCCGAAGATGTTTCAAAACATCATCGTGTGTGAGCTTGAGAGACCCATATAAACGGTTAAACCGTCTATGGATTTTCAATTTTCAGCTTGTTCCGGATTGTTAAAGAGCAGAACTTCACAATGCACTGTTAAAGTACATTCTGAAGTATTTTATGGTGGAGCTATGCGGGATCGAACCGCAGACCTCCTGCGTGCAAAGCAGGCGCTCTCCCAGCTGAGCTATAGCCCCATAAAGTAGTTAAAACCTTACGTACCTACATCCCTTGGGAGAATGTATGTTTTTGTTCAGACAAGGCGTGGTGTTGCGAAGCATACTGAAGTATGCGAGCAGCGCCACAACGCAGTATGAGCAAAAACTGGTAGGCCTGAGTGGACTTGAACCACCGACCTCACCCTTATCAGGGGTGCGCTCTAACCACCTGAGCTACAAGCCTGTAGAGGTTTTCACTGCTGCTTCATTTCTATCAGACAATCTGTGTGGACACTGCGAAGACTGTATCTTTAAGGTAAGGAGGTGATCCAACCGCAGGTTCCCCTACGGTTACCTTGTTACGACTTCACCCCAGTCATGAATCACAAAGTGGTAAGCGCCCTCCCGAAGGTTAAGCTACCTACTTCTTTTGCAACCCACTCCCATGGTGTGACGGGCGGTGTGTACAAGGCCCGGGAACGTATTCACCGTGACATTCTGATTCACGATTACTAGCGATTCCGACTTCATGGAGTCGAGTTGCAGACTCCAATCCGGACTACGACGCACTTTATGAGGTCCGCTTGCTCTCGCGAGGTCGCTTCTCTTTGTATGCGCCATTGTAGCACGTGTGTAGCCCTGGTCGTAAGGGCCATGATGACTTGACGTCATCCCCACCTTCCTCCGGTTTATCACCGGCAGTCTCCTTTGAGTTCCCGACCGAATCGCTGGCAACAAAGGATAAGGGTTGCGCTCGTTGCGGGACTTAACCCAACATTTCACAACACGAGCTGACGACAGCCATGCAGCACCTGTCTCACAGTTCCCGAAGGCACATTCCCATCTCTGGGAACTTCTGTGGATGTCAAGACCAGGTAAGGTTCTTCGCGTTGCATCGAATTAAACCACATGCTCCACCGCTTGTGCGGGCCCCCGTCAATTCATTTGAGTTTTAACCTTGCGGCCGTACTCCCCAGGCGGTCGATTTAACGCGTTAGCTCCGGAAGCCACTCCTCAAGGGAACAACCTCCAAATCGACATCGTTTACGGCGTGGACTACCAGGGTATCTAATCCTGTTTGCTCCCCACGCTTTCGCACCTGAGCGTCAGTCTTTGTCCAGGGGGCCGCCTTCGCCACCGGTATTCCTCCAGATCTCTACGCATTTCACCGCTACACCTGGAATTCTACCCCCCTCTACAAGACTCTAGCCTGACAGTTTCGAATGCAGTTCCCGGGTTGAGCCCGGGGATTTCACATCCGACTTGACAGACCGCCTGCGTGCGCTTTACGCCCAGTAATTCCGATTAACGCTTGCACCCTCCGTATTACCGCGGCTGCTGGCACGGAGTTAGCCGGTGCTTCTTCTGCGGGTAACGTCAATTGCTGAGGTTATTAACCTCAACACCTTCCTCCCCGCTGAAAGTACTTTACAACCCGAAGGCCTTCTTCATACACGCGGCATGGCTGCATCAGGCTTGCGCCCATTGTGCAATATTCCCCACTGCTGCCTCCCGTAGGAGTCTGGACCGTGTCTCAGTTCCAGTGTGGCTGGTCATCCTCTCAGACCAGCTAGGGATCGTCGCCTAGGTGAGCCGTTACCTCACCTACTAGCTAATCCCATCTGGGCACATCCGATGGCAAGAGGCCCGAAGGTCCCCCTCTTTGGTCTTGCGACGTTATGCGGTATTAGCTACCGTTTCCAGTAGTTATCCCCCTCCATCAGGCAGTTTCCCAGACATTACTCACCCGTCCGCCGCTCGCCGGCAAAGAAGCAAGCTTCTTCCCGCTGCCGCTCGACTTGCATGTGTTAGGCCTGCCGCCAGCGTTCAATCTGAGCCATGATCAAACTCTTCAATTAAAGTTTGATGCTCAAAGAATTAAACTGTTAGTTCGTAATGAATTAACTGTTGTTCACTCTTGAGACTTGATATTCATTTAGCGTCTTTCGACGTTGAGATATCAGTGCCTCGAGTGCCCACACAGATTGTCTGATAAATTGTTAAAGAGCAGTGCGACATGGCGCTGAGCCTGCTGTCGCGAGGTGGCGTATATTACCGCCTTCCTCTTCAGAGTCAACCCGTTTTTTCAGGGTTTTTCTCCGTCAACCCGGTGTTCTGTTTGTCAGTTGCCGTGTCGATGGAGGCGCATTATAGGGAGCGTTGAGCGGATAGCAAGTGCAAAAAACAAAAAACTTTCCAACCGCTCACTTTTCACCCATGACGGCTACATTTAGCGCTTTTTAATGGCATCAGGCAGTTTCGCCAGGCTCTCAATGACCATATCTGCAGCGGCTTCACCTTCTGACGTCACCGGTTTGCCTGTACGCACCAGCACTTTCGTCCCGACGCCTGCTGCGGCCGCTGCCTGCATATCTTCGAGCTTGTCGCCCACCATATAAGAAGCAGCCATATCAATATTGAGAAAATCGCGTGCCGACATCAGCATGCCTGGCTGAGGTTTGCGGCAGTCACACTGCTGGCGATAGTCATCCAGTTTGGCTTCTGGATGATGCGGGCAATAATAGATACCGTCGAGATCCACACCGCGGTCGGCAAGTGACCAGTCCATCCACTCGGTCAGTTGCTCAAACTGCGCTTCGCTGAAAATGCCGCGTGCAATGCCAGACTGGTTGGTTACCAGCACCAATGCATAGCCCATCGCTTTAAGCTCGCGCAGCGCGTCAATCACGCCATCAATAAATTCAAACTGGTCAATCTCGTGAACATAGCCATGATCGACATTAATCGTGCCGTCACGATCGAGAAAAATGGCGGGGACGTTATTAGCCACCGGGAGCTCCTGTAATCACATAGTGTTTCTGGCGCACATCATATCCCTGATACCGATGTGTGGCTATCACGCGCTGATTGATTTAGACGTCTGGATGCCTTAACATCCATTCTCATTACGGCCATGCCCGTATACGGCAGCATAAAATGCCACGGCTAACTCTCTATATGATAAAAATAATCTGATGATTAAACTTTCCAATATCACCAAGGTGTTCCAGCAGGGAAACCGTTCGATTCAGGCGCTTAACAACGTCAGCCTGCACGTACCTGCCGGACAGATTTATGGCGTCATTGGCGCCTCAGGTGCGGGGAAAAGTACGCTTATTCGCTGCGTTAACCTTCTTGAGCGTCCAACCCAGGGCACCGTTCTGGTCGATGGTCAGGACCTGACCGCCCTTAGTGAAACACAGCTTTCAAAAGCCCGTCGCCAGATTGGCATGATTTTCCAGCATTTTAATCTGCTCGCTTCACGTACCGTTTACGGCAACGTCGCACTTCCGCTGGAGCTTGACAGCACGCCACGCGCTGAAATCAAACGTCGCGTCACTGAGTTGCTGGAACTGGTCGGCCTTGCCGATAAGCATGATGCTTACCCGTCCAACCTTTCCGGTGGGCAAAAGCAGCGCGTTGCTATCGCCCGTGCCCTTGCCAGCAACCCGAAAGTTCTGCTGTGTGATGAGGCCACCAGCGCGCTGGACCCGGCAACAACGCGCTCTATTCTGGAACTGCTAAAGGACATCAACCGTCGTCTGGGACTGACCATTCTGCTTATTACCCACGAAATGGATGTTGTTAAGCGCATCTGTGACTGTGTGGCCGTCATCAGTAATGGTGAACTGATTGAGCAGGATACCGTCAGCGAAGTGTTTTCCCATCCGAAAACGCCGCTGGCCCAGCAGTTCATTCAGTCCACGCTGCATCTTGATATCCCGGAAGATTACGCCCAGCGTCTGAGCACCGAGCCCAAAACTGACGCCGTGCCGCTGATGCGCCTTGAGTTCACCGGCCAGTCGGTGGATGCCCCGTTACTGTCCGAGACCGCGCGCCGCTTTAATGTGAATAACAACATTATTAGCGCGCAGATGGATTACGCCGGGGGCGTCAAGTTCGGCATTATGTTAGCCGAGATGCACGGCGAGCAGGATGATACACAAGCTGCCATCGCATACCTGCAGCAGCATCACGTAAAAGTAGAGGTGCTGGGTTATGTCTGAGGCAATGATGTGGTTACTGGTGCGCGGCATCTGGGAAACGCTGGCGATGACATTTGTCTCTGGCTTTTTTGGTTTTGTCCTTGGTCTGCCGCTGGGCGTACTGCTTTATATTACGCGCCCGGGCCAGATCCTTCAGAACGCGGCGTTTTACCGTCTGATTTCTGCACTGGTCAATATTTTCCGTTCCATTCCGTTTATTATTTTGCTGGTGTGGATGATTCCTTTCACCCGCGCTATCGTTGGTACCTCTATCGGTCTGCAGGCGGCCATTGTTCCGCTGACAGTAGGCGCGGCACCCTTTATTGCCCGCATGGTAGAAAACGCACTACTGGAAATCCCGTCAGGCCTGATTGAGGCTTCACGTGCGATGGGTGCAACACCGATGCAAATTATTCGCAAGGTTCTGCTGCCTGAGGCACTGCCGGGCCTGGTGAATGCCGCAACCATCACTCTTATTACGCTTGTGGGCTATTCTGCTATGGGCGGCGCTGTAGGAGCTGGTGGTCTGGGGCAGATTGGCTATCAGTACGGTTACATTGGCTATAACGCCACGGTAATGAATACTGTACTTGTGCTGCTGGTTGTACTGGTTTATTTGATTCAGTTCTGCGGTGACAGCATCGTTAGGGCCGTTACGCGTAAATAACACAACTTCACCCACCTTTCAGGTTGCAGCAATGCAGCCTGAATCCGTGCGGGTTTTCATATTCGACTCATACAAGAAGGAAAGGATATGGCTATAAAGTTTAAAACCGTTGCAGCAATTGGCGCACTTCTGGGTTCTCTGGCGCTGGTCGGCTGTGGCCAGGAAGAAAAAGACCCGAACCACATTAAAGTCGGCGTCATTGTTGGTGCAGAACAGCAGGTGGCCGAAGTGGCCCAGAAAGTAGCAAAAGACAAATACGGCCTTAACGTTGAACTGGTGACCTTCAACGACTACGTGCTGCCTAACGAAGCGCTCAGCAAAGGCGATATCGACGTTAACGCCTTCCAGCATAAGCCGTATCTGGATCAGCAGATTAAAGACCGTGGCTATAAACTGGTGGCGGTCGGTAATACCTTCGTCTACCCGATTGCGGGTTACTCTAAAAAAATCAAATCGCTTGATGAACTGCAGCCTGGTTCCCAGGTCGCCATTCCTAACGATCCGACCAACCTTGGCCGTTCACTGCTGCTGCTGCAGCAGGTGGGTTTGATTAAACTCAAAGACGGCATTGGCCTGCTGCCGACCGTACTGGACGTCACCGAAAACCCGAAAAACCTGAAGCTGGTTGAGCTGGAAGCCCCGCAGCTGCCGCGCTCGCTTGACGACGCACAGATTGCACTGGCGGTTATCAACACCACTTACGCCAGCCAGATCAATCTGACGCCAGCTAAAGACGGCATCTTTGTTGAAGACAAAGACTCCCCGTACGTAAACCTGATCGTTGCTCGTGAAGATAACAAAGACGCAGAAAACGTGAAGAAATTCGTCCAGGCTTATCAGTCTGACGAAGTGTCCGACGCTGCCAACAAAATCTTCAACGGTGGCGCGGTTAAAGGCTGGTAATTCAGGCTTTCACACTTTTTACATAAAAAATTCAGGACGGGCTGCTGCCCGTCTTGTTATTTGGGTAATAGATTGATTCAATAAACGCCGTTTGATTATTCATTGAGGAAAAATTATGCGTGCTTTACCGATCTGTCTGTTAGCACTGACTCTAAGCGGATGTTCATTGCTAAGCAGATCTCCTGTAGAACCTGTTCAAAGCACGAGTGCACCGGTACAGTCTGAGCCCGTTCGCCCGAAAGCACCCCGCGCGGCACCGGTAAAAATTTATACCAAAGCTGAAGACTTAATCGGCAAACCGTTTCGCGACCTGGGTGAAGTAACCGGTGATAGCTGCCAGAGCAGCAGCCAGGACTCACCGCCGAATATTGCGACCGCACGCAAGCGTATGCAGGTTAATGCATCCAAAATGAAAGCGAATGCCGTACTGCAGCACAGCTGTGAAGTGACATCCGGCACGCCCGGCTGCTATCGCCAGGCCGTATGCATCGGCTCTGCGCTCAAAGTCAGTGCGAAATGACCACGTTTCATTTTGAACAAATCGGCATTATCCACTCACCGTATAAAGAGAAGTTTGCCGTACCGCGCCAGCCAGGGCTGGTAAAAAGCAGCAGCGGCGAACTTCATCTGCTCCCGCCCTGGCACCAGCCAGATGCCGTACGCGGCCTTGAAGGCTTCAGTCATCTTTGGGTTCTGTTTGTGTTTCATCAGACGATGGATAAAGGTGCCAGCCCAACGGTGCGCCCGCCGCGCCTGGGGGGTAACACGCGCATGGGCGTGTTTGCGACCCGCTCCACCTTCCGCCCAAACCCTGTTGGGATGTCGCTGGTCGAACTCAATGGCATTGAGTACCACAAGGACCGGGTTGTTTTACAGTTGGGTAGCCTGGATCTGGTCGACGGCACGCCGGTCATCGACGTCAAACCGTACCTGCCTTTTGCCGAAGCGTTGCCGCAAGCGCGTGCAGGCTACGCACCGCAGGCACCTGAAGCCAGCATCAATGTCGGTTTTACCCCAGAAATTGAGCAACAACTGGTCCAGCTAGCGTCACGCTATCCGCACATCCGGGATTTTATTGTCGAAGTGCTGTCACAGGACCCGCGCCCGGCCTATCGCAAAGACGCGCCCGACAACCGGGATTACGCGGTCTGGCTGCTGGATTTCAACGTGCGCTGGCGCGTGACGGAGCTCGGCTTTCAGGTCTTTGCCCTGGAAGCACGTTAATTTCCTCACACCTGCTTTTGGCATGCCTGTCACGCTGGTAGACTACGCTCAGCGAATGCATGCGACCCACGCCCTGTCGCCTGAAAAATGAAGGGTGTAATTCTATTTTTTGCCACAGGCTCGCCCTGAGCCTGTATCAGACTGTTCATATGGAACCTTAACAACATGCGTACTAGCCAATACATGCTCTCCACACTGAAGGAGACACCCGCCGACGCCGAAGTTATCAGCCACCAGCTGATGCTGCGCGCCGGGATGATCCGCAAGCTGGCCTCCGGGTTATATTCCTGGCTGCCGACCGGCCTGCGCGTCCTGAAAAAAGTCGAAAACATCGTGCGTGAAGAGATGAACAACGCCGGTGCCATCGAGGTGTCCATGCCAGTTGTGCAGCCAGCAGACCTGTGGCAGGAAAGCGGACGCTGGGAGCAGTACGGCCCGGAACTGCTGCGCTTTGTTGACCGCGGCGAGCGCCCGTTTGTGCTTGGCCCAACGCACGAGGAAGTGATTACCGACCTTATCCGCAACGAGCTCAGTTCCTATAAGCAGCTGCCGCTGAACTTCTTCCAGATTCAGACCAAATTCCGCGACGAAGTGCGCCCGCGTTTTGGCGTGATGCGTTCGCGTGAATTCATCATGAAAGATGCTTACTCGTTCCATACCTCGCAGGAATCTCTGCAGGAAACCTATGACACGATGTACGCTGCCTATAGCCAGATTTTCACCCGCATCGGCCTGGATTTCCGCGCCGTACAGGCCGACACCGGTTCTATCGGCGGCAGTGCATCGCACGAATTCCAGGTGCTGGCACAGAGCGGTGAAGACGACGTCATTTTCTCAACCGAGTCCGACTACGCCGCTAACATTGAACTGGCAGAAGCCGTTGCACCGAAGACACCGCGCGCCGCTGCAACCCAGGAAATGACGCTGGTTGATACGCCGAATGCAAAAACCATCGCTGAGCTGGTAGAGCAACACAATCTGCCGATTGAAAAAACGGTAAAAACGCTGCTGGTGAAAGCCGAAGAAGGCTGTGAGTTCCCGCTGGTTGCGCTGCTGGTGCGTGGCGATCATGAGCTGAACGAAGTGAAAGCGGAAAAGCTGGAGCACGTTGCCAGCCCGCTGACGTTTGCAACAGAAGCCGAAATCCGCGCCATAGTGAACGCCGGTCCTGGTTCACTTGGTCCGGTAAACCTGCCGCTGCCGGTAGTGATTGACCGCAGCGTTGCCGCGATGAGCGACTTCGGTGCCGGTGCCAACATTGATGGCAAACACTACTTCGGCATTAACTGGGAGCGCGATGTTGCACTGCCGCAGGTAGCAGATATCCGTAACGTCGTGGTGGGTGACGCCAGCCCGGACGGCAAAGGTACACTGATGATTCGCCGCGGTATTGAAGTGGGCCATATCTTCCAACTTGGCACCAAATACTCTGAAGCGATGAAGGCGTCCGTACAGGGCGAAGACGGTCGCAACGTTACTCTGACCATGGGCTGCTATGGTATTGGCGTTACGCGCGTCGTGGCCGCCGCCATTGAGCAGCATCATGACGATCGTGGTATTATCTGGCCGGACGCTATTGCACCGTTCCAGGTTGCCATTCTGCCGATGAATATGCACAAATCATTCCGCGTGAAAGACCTCGCTGAGCAGCTTTACAGCGAACTGCGTGCACACGGTATTGACGTGCTGCTGGATGACCGTAAAGAGCGTCCGGGCGTGATGTTTGCCGATATGGAACTGATTGGTATCCCGCACACTATCGTGCTGGGTGACCGCAACCTCGACAACGACGATATTGAATACAAATATCGCCGCGAGGGTGAAAAGCAGATGATCAAGACCGGCGATATCGTCAGTTATCTGGTCGCGAAAATCAAAGGCTAAGCTGTTCCAGCGCCTCGCTTTATGCGGGGCGTTTTTTATCGGTGACAAAGGAGTGTCATATGGCGATAAGACTCGCCCTGCTGTGCCTGCCGCTGCTGGCAGGCTGCACAATGGATATCGGTCCTTCTCCCGAAACCCAACGCCTGTCGTTTAATCTGCAACAGCAAAGTTCTGCACCGGGCAAAACGCTACGTGATATCAGCGCTGCGCAACTGCTTCCCGGCGATCTGCTGTTCTCATCTTCGCTTGGCCTGACATCGCTCGGTATTCGCCTGTTCAGCACCTCTTCTGTCAGCCATGTTGCGCTGTACATTGGCAACGGGCAGGTGGCTGAAGCCGTGGGCGATGGCGTACAAATCGTGACGCTCGATGAAGCCATGGCGCACAGTGACAAGCTGTTTGCACTACGCGTAGCAGACCTTAGCCCTGAGCAGGGACTCGCAATTACACAATTTGCCCATGACAAAAAGGATAGCCGCTATAACTACAGCGGCATTGTCGAGATGGTGCCGTTTATGCTGACAAAACAGCTGTGCTCACTCAATCCTTTCTCGCGGGATTTTCGCAGGCAGTGCGTTGAGGGGCTTGCCAGCGCCCAACTCAGCACGCCAGATGGTCGCGCACGCGACAGCTATTTCTGCTCGGAATTTGTCACCGCTGCCTATGCTGCTGCCGGGCGACCGCTCACGCTTGCCGAGTCAGGCTGGGTCAGCCCGTCAGATTTGATGCATATGCGCACAGGCGACGTGGCAACGCTCGCACCGGAGCAGCCGCTAGAATATATCGGCCATTTAAAACAGGGGATCTACCTGAAGGCGAAAAGGTTTGCGATGCTCGGCCAATAAAAAAGGCGGCACTCTGGCCGCCTGTTGTGATCAGTTGTCGCAATTTTTGCCGGGTTGAAAGCGCCCGTCACCATCCGCCTTCAGCGCCTTGAACTGCGCTCCGGTATCCGGGTTTTCGTCATAAATAAAATGCGCCTTAAACTCCACCAGCACAGGCTCAGGCGAGCCTGCAAAACCGCGCTCCAGCTGGGCGTTGCTGTCCATTAGGAAAGTGCGCCCGGTGGCACAGTCTTTGAAGGTTGCAGTATCTGCCATGTAACGATACATCCCTTTCATCGCCATCGGCACCGTGGGGAGTGTCGCATCAACCGCCTTCAGCGTGTGATTAAACGGCGAATCGATAGGATTACCGTTCCTGTCCAGCATCTCCAGCGCGTCATCATGAGGCTGGAACCAGGTTTTCTCACCTTTACTGTCCCTGAGCATCAGTTTCTCAGCGGTGCGCTCCCAGGTACCATAGTCACTGTAGCTTCCGGCGCCTTTCCCACCGAGATAACGCATGGTGCGCACCCAACTGCCATCTTTGTCGAGGAACAACGACACCTCAATGCCTTCGCAGTCCGCACATGGCACCACACCGCGGTAGCTCTGCTGCATTGGTTTTAACTGCACCACGGTTTCCGGTGCCTCAGAATGGTTATTGCAGCCAAAAAGAGAAAACAATGCGACCGCAGCCGCCAGAGATAACAGATATTTCTTCACACGTCGTTCCTTGCTGATAAAAAGAAAACGGTATTAATCGCGCACCTTGCCACGTAATGCTTTCGTGGCAGACTTTTGCGCTTTTGCGTTCAACCTGCGCTCTTTTGATGCACGTGTTGGACGCGTCGCTCTACGGCTTTTTGCAACGGTCGTCAGCTCACGAATCAGTGTCACCAACCGCGCCAGCGCTGCTTCGCGGTTCATCTCCTGGCTGCGATACTCCTGTGCCTTAATCACGACCACGCCATCAGGGGTTATCAAGTGATGGCTGGTCGCCAGCAGGCGCGCTTTCCACTCATCTGGCAGGCTGGAAGCACGAATATCAAAACGCAGATGAATAGCCGTCGACGTTTTATTAACGTGCTGCCCGCCCGCGCCCTGTGCGCGAATCGCACTGAGCGCCACTTCCTCGTCGCCAATCGCTATGTTTCGCGAGAGAACAATCATGCGCCCTGCCAGGCCGTCAAGCGTAGCTCAAGATGATGTTGCGCATCCGACAGCCAGATAATACCGTCCTGAATGGTGGCCTGAAGCGACATGGTTCTGTCGGCCAGCGCACTCAACTGTGACAACTGTTCATCATCCAGGTTCCAGATAGTCAGATTGGCAAACTTAGCCAGTGCCGTCTGATTTTGCTGCCACCAGACCTGTGCCGCCCGGTTATTATAGGTAAACAACACCACCTGAGCCGACTGACTACAGGCTTTTTTCAGACGTCGCTCATCCGGCAGACCAAGTTCCACCCACAAATCAATTCCCATATGATCGTTACGCAGCCAGATTTCTGGCTCGTCGTCGGCGCTCAGACCACGAGTAAAAGTCAGGCGTTCATCAGCACAGGTAATCCATGCCAGCAGGCGCAGCATCATACGCTGCGTGGTTTCGGAAGGATGACAGGCCAGCGTCAGGCTGGTGTCGATAAAACGGTTACGGTCGAGGTCGGCAACATTAACCGTTGCCTTATAGATAGTCGCTTTTAATGCCATACGGCCCCCTGAACAAACTGCGGCTATTGTAACGCAATGCCAACAGCACCGCTCTGCCCGTCAGACATATCGCCCATTTTAGTGAGTATCCGACATAATCACTGTCGTGTAGAATATTGCCCACGTCCGTAAAGGCGGGCGTTTGCCGCAAGACAGGAAGTCCGTAGATAATGCGGCTGAAGCCTGTGCTATTGCAGCCGGGGAAAGGGTTGCCTTCTTGCTAAACGTAGTTAATCCTCGTAGGCTTAATCAGGCATCCCGCGTAAAAGTCTGTTGTCCGGACTGTGACAGGAGGGCATGTGGAAAAGTATTGTGAATTAATACGCCAGCGCTACAGCGAAATTGCCAGCGGCGACCTGGGATACATCCCGGACGCGCTTGGTTGCGTATTAAAGGTTCTGAATGAGGTGGCCTCTAACCCATCACTTTCAGAGTCGGTCAGGGAACAGGCGGCGTATGCTGCCGCGAACTTACTGGTGAGCGATTATGTCAATGAATGATACCTATCAACCCATCAATTGCGATGACTATGACAATCTCGAACTCGCCTGCCAGCATCACTTAATCCTGACGCTGGAACTCAAAAGCGGGGAAGTGTTAAAAGCGAAAGCTAACGACCTTATCACGCGAAAAAATGTCGAATACTTGATTGTCGAAGATGCCGGAGCTGAGCGCGAAGTGCGCCTGGATAAGATAAACAGCTTCAGCCATCCTGAGATTGGCACCATTACCGTCAGCGCCGAATAGCGCGACGCAGCGATAAAAAGGGCAGCCTGCGGGCTGCCCTTTTTTGTTAGTGTAGAACGCCAGGTGAGCTTATTGCCCCGGCTTACTTTTTTGGGCGTAGTACGCGGCCAGGTTTTCAATATCTTCATCCGACAGGCCGCTGACATAAGCCTTCATGATTTCTGCCTGCCCACCGCTACGCTCGCCCTTTTTATAGGCCTGCATTGCCTGCACCAGATAGGCTTCGCTCTGCCCGGCAATAGTCGGATACAGCGCGACCGTCGAGACTCCGTTTGCGCCATGGCAGGCCACACACATCAGCGCTTTCTTTTCACCGGCCTGAACGTCGCCTTTTGCCAACACCGGTAAGCTCAACACGAGCAACCCCAGCACCAGCCCCGCTTTTCTTATCATTGCTCTTGCTCCTTCTTCCAGTCTAACCACTGACACTGCCCCGCCAGCGGCTGCCCTTCACGGGTGATAAATACGCCGGCTGCGCAAATCAGCTGCTCACCATAAAACAGTAGCGGCGTTGTGCCACGCTGCCAGGGCGGCACCCCCAACTCCTGCCACAATTTTTTTATACTTCTTCTGTGCTCACGCCCGACGATATGCACATCACCTTTTGCATCAAAGCGCACACTCACCGGCTCGTCTGCCCGCGGCGGGCGTACCGCCTCGCCGTCACTGGCCCAGCGCAGCGTGCCTAAACCCTGCGGCAATACCAGCGGCTGCTGGTTATCACGCCAGTCAAGACAGACGCCGTCAAGCGAAGCACGGTATTTTACCCACCACAGCGCGCCCTGATAGCGCCGCACTTCGCTGTCACCCAGGCGCAGGCGCGGCGTTGCATCATCGCGCGCGCAGGCAATCTCATCCCAGATACGCGCCAGCGCCGCACGCGACGGCATCGGCGCATTGAGATACGCAAACCAGCGGCGGATAAGCGCATTACGCCGCACGTCGCTCATTGCAGCCAGCGGTGCAATGTGCAGCGAAGACTGCGTGCCCAACAATCCGGCCAGCGCCTCTTCAAGCAATTCATCAAGCAACTGCTCCTGCTCGCCACACAGCGCGGCACTGCGCGCAGCTGCGCGGGAAAAGTGCGGCCAGCGCGCCGCAAGCTGCGGTAAAACGCGCAGACGCAGGAAGTTTCGGTCAAAGCTGTCGTCGGCGTTGCTGTCGTCATCAATCCAGCTTAAGTGATGCTGCTGTGCCCAGGCTTCAAGCGCCTGGCGCGGCGTATCCAGCAGCGGACGCAGCAGCACTGAGTCTGCAAACGCCAGGCGCTGCGGCATCCCCGCCAGCCCCGCCGGGCCGCTGCCGCGCTTGAGCGCCAGCAGTAGCGTTTCGCACTGGTCGTCCTGATGTTGCGCCGTCACCAGCGCCTCACCGGGTTGTAGCGCCTGCGCAAATGCCTGATAGCGCGCCTCACGCGCCTGCGCTTCGAGTCCCTGCCCGCTATCAAGGAGCGTTACGGTGCAAACCTGAAGTTCAACGTTCCACGCATCACAGAGTGCCTGGCAGCGGCTGGCCCAGTCGTCAGCAAAGCGGCTGATACCATGATGAACGTGAATGGCGCGCAGGCACAAATCCGGCTGCTGCTCACGCAGCATCACCAGGCGGTGCAGCAATACCGTGGAGTCCAGCCCACCGCTGAAGGCCACCAGCAGGCGGCGCTCCGGCGCTGTCCACTCTGCCAGCGGGAGGAATGTCATAAGTTGGGGATACTATCAGGAGTCATTGCTGGCAACGTTACCGGGCAACGTCCTGTGACGCAAGCCTTAGCGCTGATAAAGCTCCAGCGGCAGGCCATCGGGATCGGTAAAAAAGGTAAACCGCTTATCGGTAATCGGGTCAACACGAATCGGTTCGCAGGCCACGCCGTGACGTTCAAGATGCTGTAGCGCCGCATCCAGATCTTCCACGCTAAACGCCAGGTGACGTAAACCGCAGGCCTCCGGGTGACTCGGGCGCGCGGGAGGGAACGGAAAGGAAAACAGTTCAATCGTGTACTGGCCGTTCAGCGCCAGGTCACCTTTCCAGGAATCACGCGCTTCACGGTAATTCTCTGACATCAGCGTAAAGCCGAGAATGTCGCAATAGAACGCTTTGCTGCGCGGATAGTCGGTCGCAATGATGGCGATATGATGTACGTTTTTCAGGCCCAGCATAGTCTCTCCTTTTAACCAGATACCCGACATTACGCGCAGCAGCGCGCACGCGACAAGCCACTCACCGCTTTTTCAGAATGCATCACGATCGAAAAGGGCCGGTAAACCGGCCCTTGTATAATCAGCAAAACCAGCAAAACGAATCAGGCGTAGCCGTAGCTCATCAGTCGCTGATAGCGGCGGCTGAGCAGTTCGTCTTTGCTCAAGGTATCGAGATCGGCCAGATCCGCCAGCAGCTGCGCTTTGAGCGACGCCGCCATCGTTTCCGGGTTACGGTGTGCGCCACCCAGCGGTTCCGGAATAACGGTATCAATAAGCTTCAGCTCTTTAAGGCGCGGCGCGATGATGCCCATCGCTTCTGCGGCCAGAGGGGCTTTATCCGCGCTCTTCCACAAAATGGACGCACAGCCTTCCGGTGAAATCACAGAATAGGTGCTGTACTGCAGCATGTTCACTTTATCGCCAACGCCGATAGCCAGCGCCCCGCCGGAACCACCTTCACCAATCACGGTACAGATAACCGGCACCGTCAGGCCTGACATTTCACGCAGGTTGCGCGCGATAGCTTCAGACTGGCCGCGCTCTTCCGCGCCCACGCCCGGATAAGCGCCTGGGGTGTCGATAAAGGTAATGATCGGCATGTTAAAGCGCTCGGCCATTTCCATCAGGCGCAGCGCCTTGCGGTAGCCTTCTGGCGCGGGCATGCCGAAATTGCGGCGAATCTTCTCTTTGGTTTCGCGTCCTTTCTGATGGCCGATAATCATCACCGGACGACCATCCAGGCGTGCGATACCGCCCACAATAGCCTTGTCGTCTGCATAGGCGCGATCGCCTGCCAGCTCATCAAACTCGTCAAAAGCCAGGCGCAGATAATCCAGCGTATAAGGACGCAGCGGATGGCGTGCCAGCTGAGCAATCTGCCATGCACCGAGATCGGCAAAGATTTTACGGGTCAACTCCACGCTTTTCTCGCGCAGACGATGCACCTCTTCGTCGATGTTAATATCCAGTTTTTCATCCTGACGGCCCACGGCAGTCAGGGAATCGATTTTCGCTTCCAGCTCAGCAATTGGCTGTTCGAAATCAAGGAAATTCAGACTCATAATATTCCTGTTTTAGTCAAACTCCGGCCCCACCTGCTCCGAACCCGGCTCAACTTACGCCGCCGGGCTCAACGCCTGAATCAGGCAGAAACGACAAGTCAATCAAACTCCAGTTCCACCTGCTCTGAACCAATCAGCCCGCGCAATTCGTTAAGTAAACGATCGCTGGGTGACACACGCCACGCTGCGCCAAAGCGCAACCTCGCACGCGCATCCGTTCTCTGATAGTAGAGATGTACTGGAATGGTTCCCGAACGATGGGGCTCCAGAGATTGACGGAGACGGTTTAAAAGCTGGTCATCAATTTGCCTGTCCGTCAGCGAGATAGCAAGCCCGCGAGCATACTTTTCGCGAGCTTCGTCGATGTCCATCACTTCGCGGGCCATCATTTTAAGGCCCCCGCTGAAGTCATCAAAGCTGACCTGTCCGCTGACGATCAGAATACGGTCTTTCTCCAGCAGATGCTGGTATTTCTCCAGCGCCTCGGTAAACAGCATCACCTCAAGACGCCCGGAGCGGTCATCCAGCGTACAGATGCCGATACGGTTACCGCGCTTGGTTACCATTGTGCGCGCGGCCAGCACCAGACCCGCAGCCGTAGTGACTTTACCACGGTCGGTCGGGTGCATATCTTTCAGGCGCATACCGCCAACGTAGCGCTCAATTTCTTTCAGGTACTGCGTAATCGGGTGGCCTGTCAGGTACAGACCCAGCGTTTCGCGCTCGCCGTCAAGCACCACCTGTTCCGGCCAGGGCTGGCAGCTGGCGTAAGACTTCTCAACCTGCTCCGGCTCTTCAGCCAGCACGCCAAACATATCAGCCTGGCCGATGGCCTCGGCCTTCGCGTGCTGATCGGCCGCTTTAAGCGCATCGGCAAGCGAGTTCATCAGCGCAGCGCGGTGCGGCCCAAGCCGGTCGAACGCGCCGGACATGATGAGCTTTTCCATCACGCGCTTGTTGATTTTCTTCGTATCCGTGCGGGCACACAAATCGAAAAGTTCGCGAAAATAGCCGCCATTATTACGGGCTTCAATAATGGCTTCAATCGGACCTTCACCGACGCCTTTGATGGCCCCAATGCCATAAACGATTTCACCTTCGTCGTTAACGTGGAAGTGATACAGCCCGGAGTTAATATCCGGCGGCAGGATTTTCAGCCCCATACGCCAGCATTCGTCTACCAGGCCAACGACTTTCTCGGTGTTATCCATATCGGCGGTCATCACTGCTGCCATGAATTCAGCCGGATAGTGCGCCTTCAGCCATAGCGTCTGGTAAGACACCAGCGCGTAGGCGGCAGAGTGCGACTTGTTAAATCCGTAACCGGCAAACTTCTCCACCAGGTCAAAGATTTTTATCGCCAGTTCGCCGTCGATACCATTTTTACGCGCCCCTTCTTCGAAGGTGCCACGTTGCTTGGCCATTTCTTCCGGCTTTTTCTTACCCATTGCGCGACGCAGCATATCTGCACCGCCAAGCGTATAACCGGACAGCACCTGTGCTATCTGCATCACCTGTTCCTGATACAGAATGATGCCGTAGGTCGGCTCCAGTACTGGCTTGAGGCATTCATGTTGCCACTGAATATCCGGATAGGATATCTCTTCACGCCCGTGCTTACGGTCAATGAAGTTATCCACCATCCCTGACTGTAGCGGGCCCGGTCGGAACAGCGCCACGAGTGCAATCATGTCTTCGAAGCAGTCAGGCTGCAGGCGCTTAATCAAATCCTTCATGCCACGGGATTCAAGCTGGAATACCGCAGTGGTTTCCGAGCGTTGCAGCATGTCGAAGCTTTTCTTGTCATCAAGCGGGATGGCAGCGATATCCAGCGGCGCTTCGCCGTGTTTCGCGCGCCGGGCGTTGATCATTTCCAGCGCCCAGTTGATGATGGTGAGCGTTCGCAGTCCGAGGAAGTCAAACTTCACCAGACCTGCGTATTCCACATCGTTCTTATCAAACTGGGTAACCGGATGTTGGCCTGCTTCATCGCAATAGAGCGGGGCAAAATCGGTAATTTTGGTCGGCGCAATCACCACGCCACCGGCATGCTTACCGGCGTTACGCGTCACACCTTCAAGCTTGCGCGCCATGTCGATAAGCGCTTTGACCTCTTCGTCTGCCTCGTAGATTTCCGGCAGCTGCGGTTCTGCTTCAAACGCTTTTGCCAGCGTCATGCCGGGGTCTGGCGGCACCAGCTTGGAAATACGGTCAACGAAGCCATACGGATGGCCCAGCACGCGGCCCACGTCACGAATAACGGCTTTCGCCGCCATCGTACCGAAGGTAATAATCTGCGATACCGCTTCGCGACCATACATATCTGCCACGTGTTCAATTACCTGGTCACGTTTCTCCATACAGAAGTCAACGTCGAAATCAGGCATCGATACACGTTCAGGGTTCAGGAAGCGTTCGAACAGCAGGTCAAACTCCAGCGGATCGAGATCGGTAATTTTCAGCGCGTAAGCCACCAGCGACCCGGCACCGGAACCACGGCCCGGCCCTACCGGCACGCCGTTATCTTTCGACCACTGGATAAACTCCATTACGATCAGGAAGTAACCCGGGAAGCCCATCTGGTTGATAACCTGAAGTTCAATCTCCAGGCGCTCGTCATAAGCAGGGCGGCGTTCAGCGCACACTTGCGGGTCCGGGAACAGAAACTCAAGACGCTCTTCAAGCCCTTCGCGGGATTTTGCCACCAGGAAGTCTTCGGTGGTCATGTCGCCCGTCGGGAACTGTGGCAGGAAGTATTCGCCCAGCCGCACCGTTACGTTGCAGCGCCTGGCAATCTCAACGCTGTTTTCCAGCGCCTCCGGGAGGTCGGCAAACAGCTCGCACATTTCGTCTTCGCTACGCAGATACTGCTGTGCCGAGTAGTTGCGTGGGCGTTTGGGATCATCGAGCGTAAAACCATCATGGATAGCAACGCGAATTTCGTGCGCGTCAAAGTCATCCGCAACCAGAAAACACACATCGTTAGTGGCAACGACCGGCAAGCCGCGCTGCTCTGCCAGTTCGACGGCAGCATGTAGGTAGCGCTCTTCATCCTGACGACCAGTACGGATAAGCTCCAGGTAATACCGGTCCGGGAAATACTCTTCGTAGAAGGCCACGCACTGTTCGACCAGCACTGCGTTGCCGCGCAGCAGGCTTTTGCCCACATCGCCCATGCGCGCGCCGGAAAGCAGGATAAGTCCTTCGTTAAGCTCGGCCAGCCATTCGCGGTCAATCCACGGGCCAACCGCGCCATAGCCGCGCTGATAAGCGCGAGAAATCAGTAGCGTCAGGTTTTGATAGCCGACGTTATTCATCGCCAGCACGGTGATATGACAGTATTCGTCACCCAGCGCTTCGCTGAGCATCTGGAAATCTGCACCGATGATGGGCTTCATGCCTGCGCCGTGGGCGCCGCCGTAGAATTTGACCAGGCCGCAGAGGTTGGTAAAGTCCGTGATAGCCATTGCTGGCATCTCAAGAGACGCGGCCTTTTTGACCAGCGGGCCGACTTTGGCCAGCCCGTCAATCATGGAATAGTCGCTGTGTATCCGCAGATGGATAAAACGTGGTTCAGCCATTTCGATTCCCGATGTTAAACGTCAGGAGACCAGACCCAGCGCGCGCTTCACCGGGCCAAAGCTGCGGCGATGGTGCTCGGTGGCACCGTGCTCAACCAGCCTTTCCAGATGCAGCGCCGTTGGATAGCCCTTGTGCTGCGCAAAGCCATATTGCGGAAAGTGCAGATCCAGCTCTGCCATTTCCCGGTCGCGGGTCACTTTCGCAAGAATAGACGCAGCGCTGATTTCCTGTACCCGGCTGTCGCCCTTGACCACCGCCATGCTCGGCATGGCAAGCGCCGGACAGCGGTTGCCGTCAATCAGCACATATTCCGGCACCACGTGCAGGCCTGCCACGGCGCGCTGCATCGCGAGCATGGTGGCGTGCAAAATATTCAGTTCGTCAATTTCGTGCGGCTCGGCACGGCCCAGGCTCCAGCTCAGCGCTTTATCACGGATTTCGTCATAGAGCGCCAGACGGCGCTTTTCGCTGAGTTTTTTGGAATCGGCCAGGCCGACAATAGGACGTTCGGGGTCGAGAATGACGGCAGCCGTCACAACGGCACCGACCAGCGGCCCGCGCCCGACTTCGTCCACACCCGCAACGAGGTGAGTATGAGGATAAATAAATTCAATCATTGTGCGAGTTCCAGCACCGCTGCCGCCGCCTGTTCATCAGCGTTACAGCGAATTTGCTCATGCAACTGGCGGAACGTATCGTGCATCTGATGGCTCTTTGTGCCACCGTCGAGCAGTGGCGCGAGCGCTGCCGCCAGCTTTTCTGGCTGACACTCATCCTGCAATAGCTCTTTAACCAGCTCACGCCCGGCCAGCAGATTCGGTAATGAGACAAACTCGGTCTTGACCAGCCGCTTTGCCAACCAGAAAGTGAACGGCTTCATGCGATAGCCTACCACCATCGGGCATTTCGCCAGCATGCACTCCAGCGCTGCGGTGCCAGAGGCCAGCAGCGCTGCATCGCTTGCAATCATCGCCTCACGCGCACGGCCATTGAGCAAGTGTACCGTCAACTCCGGCGCAATCTCGGCCTTAATGCGCTCAAACTGCTCGCGCCGTTTCGCGTTAACCAACGGCACCACCACTTCCAGCGTCGGCCAGCGCTCACGCAGAATCTGCGCGGTTTTCAGGAAATCGGCACTGAGCATTTCGACTTCTGCACCGCGACTGCCCGGCAACAAGGCAAGGCAGCGCGCGTCGTGGGAAATCCCCAGCGCATCGCGGGCGGCGTTTTTATCCGGGTCGAGCGGCATGGCATCGGCCATCGTGTGGCCAATGAAGCGGCAGGGAACGTTAAATCTGTCGTAAAACGCTTTTTCAAAAGGCAGGAAGGCCAGAACCATGTTGGTGGATCTGCCAATTTTGAAAACACGCTTCTGGCGCCAGGCCCAGACGGACGGGCTGACGTAGTGAATGGTTTTGATGCCGTGCTTTTTGAGATTGCCTTCAAGCGTAATGTTGAAGTCCGGCGCGTCAATGCCGACAAACACATCCGGTTGCAGTTCGCTAAAACGCTTTGTCAGGTCAGCACGGATATGCAAAAGGCGCTTAAGGCGACCGAGGACTTCCACAATCCCCATTACCGCCAGCTCTTCCATTTCGTACCAGGCCTCACAGCCCTGCTCCTGCATCAGCGGGCCCGCTACGCCCACAAAGCGCGCATCGGGCACCTGCTCACGCAGCGCACGAATCAGGCCAGCGCCCAGAATATCGCCGGAGGTTTCTCCGGCGACGAGGGCGATAGTCAGCGGTCGTCCTGCTTTCATTTAGCGAATCAGGCCGCGGGTGGAGCGCGCGAAGAAGTCAGTGAACAGCTTCACCTCTTCATGCTGTGCTGCCAACGCTTCAATCTCCGGCTTCGCCTCTTCCAGCGTTTTGCCGCTGCGATAGAGCAGCTTGTACGCGTTACGGATGGCGTGCAGGGCATCTTTGCTAAAGCCACGACGCTTGAGACCTTCGATATTCACACCGAACGGCGTAGCATGGTTGCCCTGGGCAATAACATATGGCGGTACGTCCTGGGCAACGCCGGAACAGCCGCCAACCATAACGTGCGCACCGATGATGCAGAACTGATGCACCGCAGTCATGCCGCCAATAATAGCGAAGTCGTCCACGCTAACGTGGCCTGCAAGCGTTGCGTTATTCGCGAGGATACAGCGGCTACCGACCTGGCAATCATGCGCCACGTGCGCATTGATCATCAGCAGGTTGTCGCTACCCACCTTCGTTAACCCACCGCCCTGCTCGGTCCCGCGGTGAATGGTGACGCTTTCGCGAATGCGGTTACGATCGCCAATTTCCACACGGGTCGGCTCACCAGCATATTTCAGATCCTGGTTAACTTCACCAATGGAAGTGAACTGATAGATCTGGTTATCCCGGCCAATTTTGGTGTGACCATTGACAACAACGTGTGATTTCAGCTCAGTACCTTCGCCGATTTCAACGTCAGGGCCAACCAGGCAATACGGGCCAATGCGAACGTTAGCGCCAATAACGGCGCCGTCTTCCACAATGGCGGTAGGATGAATAAAGGCGGATTTATCAATCACGTATCAGGCCTCCCGGTTACGGGCACACATCATCGTCGCTTCACAGACAACTTTACCGTCAACCGTCGCCACACCGCTAAAGCGCGTTACGCCACGGCGGGTTTTCTCGAAGGTCACTTCCATAATCATCTGATCGCCCGGAACAACCGGACGCTTGAAGCGTGCGTCGTCGATGCCCGCAAAATAGTAGAGTTCACCCGGCTCGAGTTTACCCATGCTTTTAAACGCCAGAATACCGGTAGCCTGAGCCATCGCTTCCAGAATCAGCACACCGGGGAAAATCGGTTTGCCAGGGAAGTGGCCCTGGAAAAACGGTTCATTGACAGAAACATTCTTTACAGCGCGCAAAAAACGACCTTCTTCAAAGTCCAGCACACGGTCGACCAGCAAAAAAGGAAAACGGTGCGGCAGAAGCTCAAGAATCTCTTCAATGTGCAGAGTATGAGTGTCAGTAGTCAAAATACTCTTCCTGTCTAATATAAAAAATAAAACGCAATATAACACGAACACGGCCTGCCGCGCTCCGGAGATCGCTGACAGGCCGCGAAACTGATTGCTGGACGCAGGTATTATGCGCCGCTGGTATCCTGACTGACTTTACGCTCAAGCGCTTTCAGGCGTTTGCTCATTTCGTCAATATTCATGACCAGGGCTGCTGTTTTACGCCAGGCTTTATTCGGTTGCAGCGGAATACCCGAGGAATAAACACCCGGTTCCTTAATGGGGCGCATTACCATGCCCATACCGGTCACAGTAACCTTGTCGCAGATTTCCATATGCCCGTTAATCACGCTGGCACCACCAATCATGCAGTAACGGCCAATTTTCAGGCTGCCTGCCATGATTACGCCACCGGCAACGGCAGTATTGTCGCCAATCACAACGTTGTGTGCAATCTGGCACTGGTTGTCGATGATGACGCCATTGCCAATCTGCGTGTCGTCCAGTGCGCCGCGGTCAATCGTAGTACAGGCGCCGATCTCGACGCGAGAGCCGATGATAACGCGACCAAGCTGTGGGATCTTCACCCAGTTGCCGCGATCGTTAGCATAACCGAAACCGTCTGCGCCGATCACGGTACCCGACTGGATAAGACAGTGCTCACCAATCGTGATTTCGTGATATACGCTCACATTCGCCCACAGGCGAGTACCGGCACCAATGCAGGTATTTTTACCCACAAAGCAGCCTGCGCCAATCACAACGTTATCACCCAACTCTACGCCAGACTCGATAACCGCATTGGCACCCACAGCAACATTCACGCCCAGTTTTGCCGTAGGGTCGATAACCGCACTGGGTGCAATATTTGCAGCCGGCTGCGGCGTTGAATCCAGAATTTGCGCCATGCGCGCGTAGGTCAGATAGGGGTTTTTCACCACCAGTGCCGCGCCTTTGGCCCAGGGTAAGTCGTCCTGAGTCATGACCACCGCTGACGCCTGGCAGTCTGCCAGGTGCTCGCGATAGCGCGGATTCACCATAAAAGTAATCTGTCCTGCCTGAGCGGACTGCATGGAAGCCACGCCGGTGATGGCAATATCGCCATCACCGTGCAGTTCAGCATCCAGCTCGAGGGCTAAGTCAGCCAGTCGAATGGATGGCATGAATTATTTAACCTGCTTAAGCACATCAGAAGTGATGTCTTTAATGCTGCTGCTGTTGTAAGCAACGGTGCTGGCGTCAACAACCAGGTCAATGCTCTGGTCATCTGCCACTTTCTTCACCGCACTCTGAATGCGCGTTACCAGCTTGCCACGCTCTTCATTAGAACGGCGTGCACGATCCTGCTCGAAAGACTGCGCCTTGCTGGAGAAGCTTTCACGCTGGGTCATCACGTCTTTTTCCAGCTTGCTGCGCTCGCTCGCTTTCATGGTTGCGCCATCACGCTGAAGACGCTGCATTTTGGTCTTCAGATCGCCTTCCATGCGCTGCAGCTCGCCTGCACGGCCTTTGAATTCATTTTCCAGAGTTTTGGAGACACCGGTGTTCTGCGCAACCTGCTGGAACAGGTTAGACATATTCACGATGGCAATTTTATCCGCTGCCTGCGCAGAGGTCGCCATGGCCAGGCCTACGCCGGCAGCAATTAACCACTTTTTCACTATAAACTCCTTACCATGCCATATATACCCGAAGGTACGTTTCAGCTTAATCGGGCGGAAAATTCCGCCCGAAAATGTCGCTACACTGAATTCACATTCCCTTGTCGCGAGCAATTACCAGGTTTTACCAATGTTAAACTGGAACTGCTCTGCTTTGTCTCCATCGTATTTCTTGAACGGCTGGGCGTAGGAGAAGACCAGCGGCCCCAATGGCGACATCCACTGCAGTGCAAGACCGGCAGACATACGAATGTTGCTCGGTTCGCTGTAGTCAGGAATACCTGCTGCACGGGTTGCTGCCGTGTTTTCCCAGTTGGTATCCCAGACCGTACCGGCATCCACAAACAGAGAAGTACGAACCGAGTTGGCGTATTTCTCGCTAATGAATGGCGTAGGCGTAATCAGCTCAAGGCTGGCAACACCCATGGCGTTACCACCGATAGCATCATCGGAATTACACAGCGATGCGCTGTTACAGTTGTTGGTATTCGGGCCGTAGTAGGCAGCTTTTGGACCAATGTTATTGGTCTGGAAGCCACGCACTGAGCTCGAACCACCTGCGTAGAAGTTCTCGTAGAACGGCATTTCTTTACTGCCCAGACCGTCGCCATAGCCCCAACGGGTACGCCCCAGCACAACCCAAGTGCGGTCTTCATTGAGCGGCATATAGCTTGCCGTATCCAGCGTAACTTTATAGAACTCGTTGTCCGACCCCGGAATCGTCACTTTACCATTCAGGTTCACGCGGTTCCCTTTGGTCGGGAAGAAGCCACGGTCGAGGTTGTTAAACGTCCAGCCGTAGTTAAACGTGAAGTCGTCTGCCGAGAAGTCATTATTCGTTGACGTGGTGTTCGGGTTTTTGCCCTGAGAATCCAGGTAACGCCACATCGCAATCTGCGGTTGCATGTCGGACAGGTCGTTATGAACGTAACCCAGACCTACACGCAGCGAGTTGTACTCGTTGATTGGGAAGCCCAGCGTACCGTCAAGGCCATAGCTCTTGTTGGTATACGTTGAGAGGTCTGCATCATCCGCTTTAAAGTCGTTATAGAAAATACGACCACCGAGGCTCACGCCATCAACCGTAAAATACGGGTTGGTAACGGCAAGTTCGGTATACGTCTGGTAGGAGTTTTTGGTACCGTTGATGCCGACAGAGTAGCCAGTGCCCAGCCAGTTATCCTGCTGAATACCCGCCTGGAAGCTCACGCCACTTTCCGTACCGTAACCCACGCCAAAGTTCAGGCTACCGGTGTTACGCTCTTTGACTTTATAGACCAGATCAACCTGGTCCGGGCTGCCCGGCACGCGCTGCGTGTCGACATCCACCGTCTCGAAGTAACCAGTACGGTTAAGACGCTCTTTACCCTGGTCAACCAGGTCACTGCCGAGCCACGCCCCTTCCATCTGGCGCATTTCACGGCGCAGAACGGAATCTTTTGAGGTGTCGTTACCGGCAAAGCGAATTTTGCGCACGTAATAACGGTTACCGGAATCCACACTGACGTGCAGCTTCACGGTTTTATCGGCATCGTTAATTTCTGGCTGCGTCATTACGCGCGGATAGGCGTAACCATAACGACCCAGCAGTTTTTTGATGTCGTCTTCCATGCGGGTCACTTTAGTGCCGTTATACAGCTCGCCTGGTTGAATTTTAGTCAGGCTTTCAATTTCGGCAGAGTGGCCCGCCAGGTTGCCGTTCACCGCAACGCCTGCAATCTTGTACTGATCGCCTTCGGTCACGTTGATGGTAACGTAGATCCCCTTCTTATCCGGGGTCAGGCTAACCTGAGTGGAATCGATATTGAAACGGGCATAGCCCCTGTCGAGGTAGAAGCTGCGCAGGGTTTCAAGGTCACCCGCCAGTTTCTGCTTCTGGTATTTACGATCGCCGACCAGGTTCCACCACGGCACTTCATCACGCAGCTGGAAGCGGGAAATGAGTTCTTCGGTGCTGTAGGCGTGGTTGCCAACAATGTTGATCTGTTGGATCTTCGCCGACACACCTTCCTGGAACACCAGCTTCAGGTCTACGCGGTTACGCGGCAGCGGTGTCACAACCGCTTTCACGCTGGCGCTGTATTTACCGACGCTGTAGTAGAAATCTTCCAGCCCTTTTTCGATATCGGACAAGGTGGTGCGGTCAAGGGATTCCCCCACGCGCACGCCAGAAGCCTCAAGGTTCTGCTTGAGCATGTCATCCTTGACCGACTTGTTGCCGGTGAAGGTGATGCTGGCGATTGTCGGGCGTTCTTTGACCTGAACCAGTAGTGTTTCACCGTCGCGCAGAACACGTACGTCCTCAAAGTTACCTGTGGCGAACAGCGAACGGATAGTATTACTGATGTCATCATCAGTGACCGTATCGCCAACGCGAACAGGCATGCTAAGGAGGGCCGCACCAACGGCGACTCGCTGCAGGCCTTCGAAATGAATATCTCTCACTACGAACCCGTCTGCACCGTAAACGGTGGCGCTGCTGAAGAGCAGCGACGCTATGAGCAACTTTTTCATCGCCATCGTTGTTATGCGTTCTTCCTAACCCAACTCTCTATAACCGAGAGAAATCATTGAAAAGTGCAAGCCCCATTAACAGCACCAGCAGTATTGAGCCAATGCGATAACTAAAGTCTTGAACTCGCTCGGAAACCGGTCCGCCTTTTAGCTTTTCAATCGCCAAAAACAGCAAGTGTCCACCATCCAGAACAGGCAGCGGGAACAGGTTAATTATCCCCAGGTTGACGCTGATAAGCGCCAAAAACATGAGGAAGTAGATGACCCCGTACTCCGCTGAAACACCTGCCCCCTGCGCGATGGAGATAGGCCCACTGAGGTTATTCAGTTTAACATCACCGGTTAGTAATTTCCCCAGCATATTCACCGTCAGCTTCATCAGTTGCCACGTCTTTTCCGTAGCAACGATTGCGGCATTAAACGGCCCATACTGGCGCACAGTTTTGTACTCTTGCGGCAGAGGAATCAGCGTAGGGACCACCCCGGCGAACCCTTCTGCCTTTGCTTTACCCGGTTTTGTATCCGGTATCAGCGTCAAAGACAAGGAGTTACCCTGCCTTTCAATATTCAGTTGTAACTCGCGCCCTGGGTTGTCGCGCACCAGGTTTACAAAAACCGCCCATGTTGTGAGCGGCTGCCCCTCGACTTTAGCGATCCTGTCCCCGGCTTGCAAACCGGCTTTGCTGGCCGCAGAGTCTGGCTGAACTTCTGCCAGCACCGGGTCAATACTCGGCCCGCGCGGAATAAGCCCCAGCGATGTCACAGGATCCTGGCGGTCCGGCTCAAAATGCCAGTTGCGCAGATCGAGACGTTTTTCACGGCGATCATCGGTTCCAAAGGGTGCCACAGTCACCGTCGCTGACGCATCACCAATTTTGCCGATTAATGCCAGGCGTACAGCATCCCAGTCTGGCGTTTCGATACCGTCAATCGCTTTAAGTTCCATGCCGGGCGCAATTTGTGCCTGCGATGCGAGCGAATCGGCGGTTATTTCACCAATTACGGGGCGAACGCTGGGTACACCCATCATAAAGACGAGCCAGTATGCAAAGACAGCAAACAGGAAATTCGCAACAGGACCGGCGGCGATAATCGCTGCACGCTGAGAGACGCTTTTATTGTTGAAGGCCTGGTGGCGCAACTCCGGTACCACCGGCTCTACACGCTCATCGAGCATTTTAACGTAGCCGCCAAGCGGAATCAGCGCGAGGACAAATTCAGTACCGCGCTTATCGGTACGGCTGTACAGCGCTTTACCAAAACCTATCGAAAACCGTTCAACGCGCACGCCGCAGCGCCGGGCAACCCAGAAATGGCCAAACTCATGCACGGTGATAAGAATCCCCAGTGCAACGATAAATGCAGCCAGGTTCCAGAGAATGCTCAGCATGGATATGTCCTTAAAAGGTCCGAAAAACCAACAGCAGCAGGCAGGCAAAGACCGGCACGGCCGCCGTCAGGCTATCGATACGATCAAGCACGCCGCCGTGCCCCGGAATTAGATGTCCGCTGTCTTTAATACCCGCTTCGCGTTTGAACATGCTTTCCGTCAGGTCACCCAGCACAGAGACCAGAGCCGCCGCAACAGAGCACACCAGCAGCACAGATGGCGCAATATCCAGATGCGTCAGCGCACCGAAGATCCACGCAATCACCGCCGCAGTCAGCAAACCGCCCACAAAACCCTGCCAGGTTTTACCTGGCGAGACTTTCGGTGCGAGCTTATGTTTGCCAAACATTTTGCCAAACACGTATGCGCCGGAATCCGCGCCCCAGACCAGCACCATCACATAGAGCAGCCAGATAGCGCCCGTGTAATGATTGGTGTCGTAGTGCCAGTTGCGCAGCACCACCATGCCCCAGAAAAAACGGCACAATGGTCAGTAAGCCAAAAATGAGACGCAGAACGCGAGATCCTCGCCATGCGGCGGCAGAACCGGGGTACGTCAGCACCATCAGCAGCGCCACTATCCACCAGGCAAGGGATGCCCACAGCACGCCGTCAATAATCGGCACGCCGGCACTTTGATGATATTCGGGGAGAACAAACAACATGGCTGCCAGCAGCAGACCACACAACACGGCAAGCCAGACGCGCTGCGAACGGCTTGCAAAGCCGCTAAGCTGGCCCCACTCCCAGGCTGCAAGCATGCAGACAATCAGAGTGGTAATAGCAAAACCCACCGGCGGTAGCCACAGCAGGGCGGCAATAACGGCGGGAATTAACACGAGCGCGGAAATCAGGCGATACTTTAGCAAAAGCGACCCCCATCAGGCATTGCTGCCACCCGGTGTCGTTCCACCAAAACGTCTTTCGCGGTTTGCAAAGGCATGTAGTGCACCTTCAAAATCTTGTTCATCGAAATCGGGCCAGAGAACATCAGTAAAGTAGAGTTCAGCATAGGCTATCTGCCACAGCAAAAAATTGCTGATGCGATGCTCTCCCCCTGTCCTTATTACTAAATCCACAGGGACCAGTTCGCTCATGCAGATTTGCTGACTCAGCATTTCTTCATCAATCTGGTCCGGGCTTAACTGCCCTTTCTGAACCAGACTCGCAAGCTGCTTTACTCCCTGAAGAATATCCCAACGACCGCCGTAGTTGGCGGCGATATTCAGCGTCAGCCCGGTATTCTGGCTGGTCAGCGCTTCCGCTTTCTGGATGCGCTCCTGCAAACGCGAGTTAAATCGACCGGTGTCACCGATAACGCGTAAACGAACGTTGTTACGGTGCAGGTTTTTGACTTCACTGTCGAGCGCCCAGGTAAACAACTCCATCAGCGCACTGACTTCCTGCGCCGGGCGACTCCAGTTTTCACTACTGAAAGCATACAGCGTCAACGCGTCAATGCCATTGTTCGCTGCGAAAACCACCGCGCGCCGCACGGATTTTGCGCCTGCCTTGTGGCCAAAGACTCTCATCTTCCCTTGTCTTTTTGCCCAACGGCCGTTGCCATCCATAATAATGGCAACATGGCGTGCACCGTGCGCGGGTGCGTTTTCGCTTAATGGTTGATTAGCAGACAACATAACGCGTTTAATTTCCCTGATAAGGATTTAGCGGTTCAGGAATACAGAAGCCTTCACGTAGAAAAGCCGTGTTAAACCACGGCATTACCACCAGATACACATCGTTGATGTGTTTATCAGGTGGCGCAGACTATATCACCGAAGCCCAGAGCTAACAAATATCGCAGGTTGTGCCTGCGCTAAATTTAACACTTTGCATAACTCGCCAGCCAACTGGTGGCTGCCGCACGCGCCTCACGGTCCACCGCCTGCACGTCGTCCACGCTTTGTGGCTGCGCAAAATCGGTTTCATCCAGCACGGCGGCATTCAGTACGGCAATATCCGTAAAGCGGATGCGCTCATTGAGAAATGCCTCAACGGCCACTTCATTGGCTGCATTCAACGCCGTGGTTGCCGCCTGGCCATTATCAAAGGCCGTTATCGCAAGTTTCAGGCACGGATAGCGGTCGAAATCCGGGGCCATAAAGCTCAACGACCCTATCTGGCAAAAATCGAGCGGCTTAACTGCGGCATTTACGCGCGCCGGGTAGCCCATTGCATGGGCAATTGGCGTGCGCATATCTGGCTCACCGAGTTGGGCAAGCACGCTGCCGTCGCGATAACGCACCATAGAGTGGATCACCGACTGCGGGTGGATGAGCACTTCCATCTGCGCGGCTGAGGCGTTAAACAACCAGCGAGCTTCAATGTATTCAAGACCTTTATTCATCATGGTGGCAGAGTCGACAGAGATTTTACGTCCCATCGCCCAGTTCGGATGGTTGCAGGCCTGCTCAGGCGTCATTGCCGCCAGCTCAGACACTGGCGAATTGCGAAACGGGCCACCAGATCCGGTGAGGATAACGGACTGGATACCGTTTTCCTCCAGGTCAGCGTATCCCAGGTTCCGCTGGATTGTTTCAGGCAAACTCTGAAAAATCGCATTGTGTTCACTGTCGACCGGCAGCAGCTGTGCCCCACTTTGTTGCACAGCATCCATAAACAGTCTGCCACAGGTAACCAGTGACTCCTTATTAGCAAGCAGCACCTGCTTGCCCGCTCGAATAGCCGCCAGTGTCGGCAGCAAACCCGCAGCGCCCACGATAGCCGCCATCACCTGATGCACCTCATCAAGCTGCGCCATTTCGCAGGCGGCTTTCTGACCGGCAAGTACCTGCGTGCGACTGCCACAAGCGCTCAGGCTTTCACGAAGCGCACGCGCGCTGGGCTCATCATCCATCACCGCATAGCGCGGGCTGAATTCAAGACACTGCTCATGCATGCGGGCCACGTTTTTACCGGCCACGAGTGCCGTCACCGCGAACTGGTCAGGATTGTGGCGAACCACGTCGAGCGTGCTGCAACCGATCGAGCCGGTTGAGCCAAGGATGGTCAACTGTTTCATTGGCGTTCTGAGGCCTGGGTGGTAGTCATCTGTATGCGGCGTACCGCATGCTCAAAGCAAAACGCCGCCAGCAAAAACCGCAGGTGCGGCTCTTCTGTACGGCGTTTTTCTTTGCCTTGTGAAAATCAGAACTGCATCAGTTCCGTTTCTTTTTCAGCCAGCGCCGCGTCCACTTTCTTGATGGCCGCGTCAGTCAGCTTCTGCACGTCATCCTGAGAACGACGATCTTCGTCTTCACTGATTTCTTTATCTTTAAGCAGCGCTTTCACTTTGTCGTTCGCATCGCGACGCACGTTACGTACGGAAACACGCGCCTGCTCGGCTTCGCCGCGCACAATTTTGATGAGATCTTTACGACGCTCTTCAGTCAGCGGCGGCAGCGGCACGCGAATGTCAGTCCCGGCAGAGCTTGGGTTCAGGCCGAGATCGGAAGCCATGATCGCTTTCTCGATCGCCGGGCCCATGCTGCGGTCAAACACGTTGATTTTCAGGGTGCGGGTATCTTCCACGGTCACGCTGGCGAGCTGGCGCAGCGGCGTCGGGCTACCGTAGTATTCCACCATAATGCCATCCAGCAGGCTTGGAGATGCGCGGCCGGTGCGAATTTTGCTAATCTGATTTTTGAACGCTTCAACGCATTTTTCCATGCGTACTTCGGCGTCTTTTCTGATGTCGTTAATCACGTTACGAATCCTTGAAAACTGGTTGTCAGACAGCCCCGGGCGAGTCGCGCGGTATGGGCTTAGGCCAGGCGCCATGCCTGCCTGATACGGCCGCTACAGCGTAGAGCCACCGCATGCATTACCCAAAATACGACGGGTTAAGTATAGCCCGTTCAGCTGCCTGTATTGAGAAATCGATTCAGGGGCGAATATTACCCTGATTCCCGTAAAACGAAAATTACTCTGTAATCAATGTGCCTTCTTTTTCACCCATCACCACACGGCGCAGTGCGCCCGGCTTGTTCATATTGAACACGCGAATTGGCAGGTTATGGTCACGGGCAAGGGTAAAGGCGGCGAGATCCATCACTTTAAGTTCTCTTTCCAGCACTTCCTGATAGGTAAGCTGCTCATAGAGCGTGGCCGTCGGGTCTTTGACCGGATCAGCAGAGAACACACCATCGACTTTGGTGGCTTTGAGCACCACGTCGGCTTCAATTTCGATGCCACGCAGGCAGGCTGCGGAATCCGTGGTAAAGAAGGGGTTACCGGTACCGGCGGCCAGGATAACCACGCGGTTGTTGCGCAAAAGGCTAATGGCCTCTGCCCAGCTGTAGTTATCGCACACGCCGTTGAGCGGAATGGCTGACATCAGGCGAGCGTTCACATAGGCGCGGTGCAGCGAGTCACGCATTGCCAGGCCGTTCATCACGGTCGCCAGCATCCCCATGTGGTCGCCCACTACGCGGTTCATGCCGGCCTTAGCCAGGCCTGCGCCGCGGAACAGGTTACCGCCGCCAATGACCACACCTACCTGAATGCCCAGTTCTACCAGTTCTTTGATTTCCTGAGCCATACGATCCAGTATGCTCGCGTCAATACCGAAGCCTTCTGCTCCCTGCAGCGCTTCGCCACTCAGTTTGAGTAGAATGCGTTTGTAAACGGGTTTTGCATTGGTAGCCATGTTTCTTTCCTGGAACAGTCAACAAATGGGACGGTGAATATTGACGACATAGTCTGTCGCATTGCGGCCAAATCTGAATCAGATCCGGCTGATTATTCTGTCAGGCCCAGAGCCTGAGGATGGCCAGTACCCGGCCTTGATACGAAAATGCCCTGAACGTCAGAGCTAAAATGGCCCGAAAGGCTCGGGCGGAGGGAGCGCATTATTGTAAGATCCATCAGATCGCTTCAGCACATCCCGTAAAACAACCGCTTGTCCAAAACCGGCAAGGCATACAGTTTACAAACCCCGCCGACTAAAAGCCCACACGATTTCGCAATACTTTCGCCTGCATTGAACAACGGTTTGCACTAAATAATTCGGATTGTGGGAAGGCGGCAAGTCTGCAAATCCCCAGGAGCTTACATCAGTAAGTGACTGGGGTGAGCAGATGCAGCCAACGCACCCACAATGCGAATTATGACGTGCAAAAAGGAGCCGCCCGAAGGCGGCTCCTTTTACTTCATTAAGACTGCTTGGACATGGCAGCAACTTCTGCTGCGAAGTCAGTCTCAACTTTCTCGATGCCTTCACCCACTTCAAAGCGGATGAAACCGGTCACGTCAGCATTGTGCTCTTTGAGCAGCTGACCTACGGTTTTGCTCGGGTCCATGACGAACGGCTGGCCGGTCAGAGAGACTTCGCCGGTGAATTTCTTCATGCGGCCTTCAACCATTTTCTCTGCGATTTCTTTCGGCTTGCCAGACTGCATGGCGATGTCCAGCTGAACCTGGTACTCTTTCTCAACCACGTCAGCAGACACGTCTTCCGGCTTCACGAATTCCGGCTTGCTTGCAGCAACGTGCATAGCCAGCTGCTTAACCAGCTCTTCGTCAGCACCGGTTGCAGCAACCAGAACGCCGATACGCGCACCGTGCAGGTAGTTACCCAGCACGTCGCCTTCCAGAATAGCTACACGGCGGATATTGATGTTTTCACCAATTTTCGCCACCAGCGCCACGCGCTCTTCTTCGAACTGTGCTTTCAGCACTTCAACGTCGGTCACTTTACCAGCAACAGCCGCAGCCAGAACTTTGTTAGCGAAAGCCTGGAAACCACCGTCTTTAGCAACGAAGTCGGTCTGGCAGTTAACTTCCAGAATCACGCCGAACTTGCCGTCGATCTGAGTGAGGATCACGCCGTCAGCTGCAACGTTACCTGCTTTTTTCGCGGCTTTGATAGCA